>CAIUPO010000066.1 GCA_903901055.1 uncultured Bacteroidota bacterium | reverse complement strand
TGTGGTCCCGGAGGGATTCGAACCCCCAACTTCCTGATCCGTAGTCAGGTACTCTATCCAGTTAAGCTACGGGACCAATATTTTACTTAATTGCTCCTTCTTTGCCAAGCAATTTTCGAATTATGCCAATCTGCCCTATATGGTAAGCCTCGTGAAACCCAAGAAAAGTAACCTGTTCCAGGATTGCTTCGTCCTTTAAATTTAGCAGGCCTTCCATTATTAGCGGCTGCGAATCTACATACAATTTTTTTAATGTGTCCAAATGAATTGCTTTTGTCATATCGGCACCCACAACTCCCCGGGCATAAATAGGTTTCATTTCCTCCCCGGCAATAGGTTCTAACCCCAAAGCAGACAGAATGGAGTTTCGTGTTAAAGCCAGATGGCCCACAATCCAGTTAATAGAATTACAATTGTGCAATTCAAGCAAACTTTCTTCATGTGTTATTCCGGTCAGGTTCACATTGAACACGCGCTCATCAGAGGCAAATAATTTTTGGATAGGGAGCATATTATCTTTCTATTGAAGCTGTTAATTCCCACTTCGATAATGCAGTAAGAACTGTGGTGAGTTCTTTCAGGCTTCCGCGTTTCACATCGCATTTCCCCGTTAAATGTACAAGATAGGCGCATTGTTCAGCTTGTTCGTGGGTATGTCCGCATACTTCCACAAGGGTGTCAATAACATACTCGAATGTATGTATGTCATCATTGGAAAGCATAAGCTTGTAAACTTGTCTTTTTGTTTCGGCTCCTTTCATAGCTGCAAAATTGGGGCAAATATATTCAATATTGAATATATCGGGGCTATTTGTTGTTTAGGGTCTGGGCTTCCTGCAACGAAATTTTCTTGCCATGGTAATAGGCAACAATAACCGCTTGTTTAAATCCTTCGTTGTAAAGTTTTTGCTGAAGTGTATTGGCCGATTCATAGTTGGCATATTTTCCGGCATAATACGAAGTAACACCATGTTTTTCACTATGTGGTTCAATTCCTTCATCGCCATAAAGCAATATTTTATTTGCAATATCAATAGGTAATTCCCCGGTGAATGAGGCTATCTGAACCGTGTACACAACTTTAGTTTTGCTTGCCTCTTCAAACGACCCATTCTCAAGTTCCGTGTTATTGCCATTGTTGCCTGTGGTTGTATTTGTCTTAGAGGCATTGGTATTATCTGTTTCAGTTCCGTTATTACTAGTGGTATTTGAAGCATTACCCGGGTTTGTATTTGCAGAGTTAGAAGCGTCGGTAGATTCGGTTCCCTGCTTTAATAATTCCGATGCTTTCGTTAGGCTTATCCGCTTACCATTTACATAGGCTGCAATAAATGCATCTTTTGCCGAAGAATTTTCAAGAATAATATCTTTTGCGGCTTTAGCCTCTTCCATACTGCTGTATGTTCCACAGTTATATTTTATGGCTCCATTCTCATCTGTTGAGGTGTAAAGCTGCTTTAATTTCTTTAGCCTGGTAAAATCCTTATGTTTCGGGAATGAGCCCACCTGCACCGTATAAACCAACCCTTTTACATCCTTTATAGATTTTGAATTTGGAGGTATGGTATCCTTAATATTTTTTTGAGCCCTTCTGCGTTCATCAATCAACGCTTTTTTAGTTGGTGTAATAGTATTCTTTCCAATTACAACAACCTTGTTATCTCCCGAAGAAGTTACGTTAGTGCCCGGTTGATTTCCCTCTGAAGAAAAAGTATTATTTGCTACCGCAGTATTATTATTTGTCGTGTTTCCTTTTTTCTTTCTTCTTCTGTGCCTGCCTTTGCGCGCATTTGTACCATCATTGGTAGTTGTTGTGGAGTTTACATTGGTTGTTGAAGTTGGATTAGTTGTATTGTTTCCATTATCTCCATTGGCAGAAGCAACCGGTGGCGGAGCTTCAATGCCAAGCCTTTTAAGGGCTTCAGCAATCGTAATGCGTTTTCCATCGAAAAATGCAATAAGAAATGCATCAGGATAACCGAGTCCGCGAATTTTACCTAATGCATCTTTTGCCTTATCGAATGCCCTAAAAAGTCCGGCCGAATAACGGATGTATCCTTCCGGTGCAGTTAACCCAATGATAGGTTGAAATCCCTGGAATAAATTCTGTGGAATAGCATTTTTGAATGCGCCCACCTGCACTTTAAAAATTAATCCCATTGGCAATTGAGGATCTATCGGAATAGGGTTTGAAGCTGAATACGGCGATTTACGTACTTCTTCAAATACATTATCAGTTGCAGACAGGTTTGCAGTTTCAACATTAGCAGTAGAGACATTGGTTGCAGGTGGTGCTGTGTTGTTGGTTGCAACACTTGTATTTTCGGCATTACCCTTCTTCTTCTTCTTTCCGGTAGAGCCACGCCCGCCCGCTCTTTTTGTTTCTGCAACAGGGGCCGGATTATCGGGAGAAGTATTATTACCTTCGGGTTGTGTTGTGGTGGAATTAGGCTTATTCGGCTTTTTTGAATTTGCAGCAACAACCGGTGTGGTGGAATTTTCCGAAGTATTATTGGACGGTGAAGTAGGGGTAGATGCTATAAATGAAGTAGCAGGTTTAGCACCTTTTCTTGACTTTGACTTCATGAAACTTGAATAGGTGAAATGTGTACTGCTGTCGGAATTAGACCTGCCCATAGTGCTTCCAGCCTGATCAGAGTCTACCTGAAAAAATAAATATACCGCACTTTGTTGTCTTAAAATTGCAGTCGCAAGGTCTTGTCTGGCCGATTTGATATAGGTGTGCTTATTCGCAAGAACCCTTGCACTATTAGCCCTGTCTCTTTCCGATACCGACCTTCTATAACTGTTGTCGGCGTCTTTAAGCATCCTTTTAGCTGTTGTAAGTTTAAATTGCTGGCTTTTTTCAGCTTTAATATCGATGCTTACAATCTGATTTAAATTTGTATAATATTGCCGGTAATTAGCTTCTGCTAGTGTTTCATCTCCTTTTAAATTTAATTGGAAAATCAGGTCGTCTAATGAATCTGCTTTGTTATATAGTACCTGAGATTTATTTTTGTCTTTTTCACTTTGAGCCTTGCTCCTGGTTTTTTCAGCAAGTTCAACGAGTGAGCTTGCAGCAGTAAAATAATTTTGTGATTTCAAATTTAATTCTGCGGCAGTAGTATCTGAGTACTGAACAGTGGTGATTGAAATTGCTTCCTGGTTTTTATTTTTCTTTGATGAACGGCTATCTGAGTTTTTAGGCTTTGGAACAGCATTTGCAAGTGAATCGAGCAAAGCATCATGTGGTGTAGTAGATTTTTTATAACCAAATGAGGCAGGTACTGAATTAACCGGAACAGTAAGAATTGAACTGTCGGAAGGATTATTTTTTTTGTTTGTATCACCCGGATTTTGGCCGTTAGTTGAATTACCACTGGCAATTAGAGTATTATTTTCTTTAGAATTCCCTTGTGAAGTCCGGGCGTTACCGGAATTTGAAGAATTATTATTTTTAGCAGGATTTGCACTTGAAGTGGTTGCAATCGAATTATCACGGGAAGAATTTCCGGCAACATTTGGATTTTTAGTTCCACCATTATTATTGGGCTTATTCAGATCAGTGCCTTTAGTAGGTGCGGATGTATTTAAATTGCTACCTGCAGAATTCGGGTTGTTACCAGTTGTGTTATTATTTCTGTTACCTGCTGCAATTTTATTTCCTGATGAAGAATTATTTCCCTGCGTTGAAGTTGTTGTTGAGGGAGAATTGTTATTCCCGATTCCGTTATTGGAACCTGAAGAATTATTTCCCTGTTGAATATTTTGATTGCCCGAGGTAGTATCAATATTGCGTTGAGAATTACTATTCCCATTTACGAGCGTATTATTTGTAACAGTAGGATTTTGGTTTCCTCCATTACCATTATTTCCTTGGTTATTGCTTGATGTATTATTGCCTCCTGATGATGAAGAATTATTACTATTTGAAGCAGGAGAGTTTTGATTTCCACTTGTACTTACAGGTACTTGACTATTGCCTGTTAAATTGTTGCCTGTAGGTTGAGAAGTATTGTTACCATTTGTAACTTGAGGATTTTGATTCCCGCTAGTGGTATTGCTTATCTGGTTATTTCCCGGATTATTATTTCCTGTAGGTTGTGAAGTATTATTATTATTTGCAACCTGAGGATTTTGATTCCCGCTATTAGTAGTGCTTACTTGGTTATTTCCCGGATTATTATTTCCTGTCGGGGAAGAAGTATTATTACTATTTGCAACTTGAGGATTTTGATTTCCGGTATTGGTAGTGTTTACTTGGTTATTTCCCGGATTATTATTTCCTGCTGTTTGAGAAGTATTGTTATTATTTGCAACTAGAGGATTTTGATTTCCGGTATTGGTAGTGTTTACTTGATTATTTCCCGGAGTGTTATTTCCTGTCGGGGAAGAAGTATTGTTATTATTTGCAACTAG
>CAIUPO010000065.1 GCA_903901055.1 uncultured Bacteroidota bacterium | reverse complement strand
CTTAATTCAAAAGGTTAAGCGTATTGTTCACTATTTTGACGGACTGAATACCACATACGGTATCATGATAGATGGTATGGAAAAAGATCAATTCCTTAAGTTTAGGATGGCCTTATTACCTGCCAGTGGATTCCAGTCTGCGCAGTACAGGATGATTGAACTTTACTCTACTGACTTGGTAAATCTTATTCAGAAGGACTACGCGGCTAAAAACCCAAATGTTAGCAAGCTTTCTGCCAAAGAAATGTACGAACACATTTATTGGAAAACAGGAGCAACTGAATTAGCAACAGGAAGGAAAACACTAACCTTAAATCAATTTGAAGAGAAGTATACATCCTTGTTTTTAGGTCTTGCAGAAAAATGTGCAAAAGGAAATGTGTATGCTAAATACAGGGAGTTATCGGATGCTGATAGAAAGGATCCTGAATTGATACAATTAATGCGTGATCTTGATTCCAATATTAATGTGAATTGGTGCCTGCAGCATTATAAATCTGCTGTGCGTTACCTCCAAGGCGATCCTGAAATTATTGCAGCTACAGGGGGTACAAACTGGCAGAAGTTTCTTCCTCCCCGTTTTCAACGAATTATTTTTTACCCGGAATTGTGGTCCGAGAATGAAAAAGCTGAATGGGGAAAAGCTTGGGTAGAACATGCGCTAAAAGGATAATTGTTTCACGTGGAACAATATGAAACTAGTTCCAATAATATTATTGGTTTTGTTGTTTGGATGTAATTCTCCAAACAAAAAAGCGGCTGTGCTAATTGTGCGGGACTCTGTCAAAATCTCGCAGCATTTAAGTATTAAGAAGGATACTATAACTAAAAGAATTGCTGCGGACACTTTCAAAGTTCCGAGTAAATACTTTTATAATATTGCCCAATTTTTAGATTCAATAGGCGCTTCATCTGATACTGTAGGGATTAGATATTATGCATATTATATATCAGCTATCAATCCGAAAAGATTTTTCAAGGAAGGGAGGTATTCTTTTTTTGTTACTGATACGGACAAGGATATTTTCTTTACTATGATGAGAGAAACACCTCAGCATCAAAAATATCACCCTGCATTTTATCAACATATGAAAGGCGGAATAGGTTATTTCTTTTCAGGCTTAATTAATAAAACAAGGGTCAAGGCCTTTGCAATGGAGTGGAGATTTCAAGATACAATAAAATCAAAATTGGCTGAAGACGAGTTACATTGCATGGCTTATGACGGAATGTGCCCTCCTTCTAAGACCACCCAATACAAATTAGGCCCCATTTTTTTTAATTCAAAACATTTAATATTCAGCCATAACGAAAATGTTTACACGGTGGTAGGTGGTGATTATGAAGTGTATCTTGTTATCAATAGAATTAAAGCAAGATTCGGAAAATGAATGTTCCACGTGAAACAATAACCTCACTTCGCCTTCTTAAGCTTATTTAAGGCCTTCTCAACCTCTTTAATTAACCTATCATCCCCAAATAAGGAAGGGTCTTCGCTTCTAACTTCTTCATCTGGTTCATAATTCTCCATGGTATATGCTAGGTCGTCATATATCTTAGTAGCAGCTTCTGAGGCCGTGAACAGGTTATTACCAATTCTTTTTTGAAAATCCCTTACCAGCCGCTCTCTATTGGCTGTGTCTACCAGGAGTAGTTCGAGCATATTTATTATTTCTTGCATAGTATTTATTTATAATGTTCCACGTGGAACAATGTTATTGTAGGGAACGGTTTCAAACCGTTCCCTACCTGCCTATGTGCACCATCAATATCGATATATCAGAAGGATTAACTCCGCTTATCCGTGATGCCTGACCTAATGTTTTTGGGCGGTGTTTAGTAAGTTTTTCTCTGGCTTCTATAGATAGAGATTTGAGTTTATGATAATCTAAATTATCATGGAGAATTAAATCCTCGAGGCGTAAAGCTTTGTCGGCCGTCTCTTGTTCCTTTATGATATAGCCGGTATATTTCATTTGAATTTCGGCTTCCTCAATGGTTTCAAAATCGTAAGTTTCAAGGTGAGATTTTATGTTTTCAGATACTGTTGCTAATCCATTTATACTAACATCGGGCCTTGATAAAATGGAATAAGCCTTCACCTTTTGGTCAATTTCCATAGAACCAATTCCGGTTAAATATGGATTTATTTCCTCAGGGGTTACCGTTATTTCTTTAAAATATTTCGTAAGCTCTTTACTCTTTTTTATCTTTTCATTTACCCTATCAAATCGTTCTTTAGATGCCAAACCTAATTCGTGACTCATAGGAGTTAGACGAATATCGGCATTATCCTGGCGGAGCAAAATCCGGAATTCTGCCCTTGAGGTAAACATGCGATATGGTTCTTCAGTACCTTTTGTGATGAGATCATCTATCAGCACTCCGATGTAAGCTTGAGAGCGGGAAAGTACAAAAGGAGGCTTATTATTGACCTTTAAGTGTGCATTAATACCTGCCATAATTCCCTGACAAGCAGCTTCTTCATAGCCCGTTGTACCGTTAATCTGGCCCGCAAAATAGAGGTTTTGAACACGACGCGTTTCCAGCGTATTAGAGAGCTGATCGGGTGGGAAGTAATCATATTCTATTGCGTACCCCGGCCGGAACATTTTAACGTGCTCTAATCCAATAATTGACTTCAAAGCGGCATCTTGGACGTCTTCGGGAAGGGAGGTTGAGAACCCATTGAGGTAAACTTCGACTGTATCCCAACCTTCGGGCTCCACAAAAAGTTGATGACGAGTTTTATCGGCAAAGCGATTTATCTTGTCTTCAATCGAAGGACAATACCTCGGACCTACTCCCTGAATCCTTCCGGCAAACATCGGAGACTTCTCAAAACCGGTTTTTAATATCTCATGGACTTTATCACTTGTATAGGCCATGTAACAACTGCGTTGTTTTTGCAGCGGTTTTATTTCTTGCAGGTATGAAAATTTTTCAGGATTCTCATCTCCCTTTTGCTCCTCAAGCTTCGAGTAATCTATGGAGCGTCCATCAATACGCGGAGGTGTTCCTGTTTTCATACGTCCGCTTTGGAAACCAAGCTGCAAAAGCTTTTCCGTAATTCCGGTTGCAGCCCTCTCCCCTGCCCTACCACCACCAAATTGCTTTTCACCAATGTGAATGATACCGTTTAAAAAAGTGCCGTTAGTTAATACAACAGACTTGCATTTTATTTCTATTCCCAAGCCTGTAACAACGCCACAAACCTTGTCATTCTTAACGATTATATCCTTTACCATGTCCTGGAAAAAATCCAGGTTAGGTGTATTTTCCAATAATTTTCTCCACTCCAATGTGAATAATGCCCGGTCGTTTTGTGTGCGTGGGCTCCACATAGCAGGGCCTTTCGAGCGATTGAGCATACGGAATTGTATGGCAGTTTTATCGCTCACAATTCCTGAATATCCGCCGAGTGCATCAATCTCGCGTACTATTTGCCCTTTGGCAATGCCGCCCATTGCAGGGTTACATGACATCTGCGCAATCTTCGTCATGTCCATAGTAATTAGCAACACCGACGAACCTAAATTCGCTGCTGCCGCTGCCGCCTCGCATCCTGCGTGGCCGGCACCTACTACTATTACATCATATTCTTTGAACAAAACACTTTAAGATTTAGGATATGAGATTTAAGATTTTCATAACCGTTTTTTACAAAAGGGCTGCAAAGGTAGTGCTTTTGAAAATAACGCTCGGAAACGCGCTCAGTCATGCTGAACTTGTTTCAGCATCGCAATAATACGGTGTGCGATAATAGGGTAGGGTTCAAAATTTTGAACCCCTGCAATTTTCAAAAATAAAGGCATAAAACGGCAAATTCAAAAGAGTTACCACATAGCATAAAATGCTTGTCTTTCCTTCTCATAGTCTCTGAATTTATCCGGTGACATCTCAAGGAGAACTTCACATATTTTTGAGTACCCGTCAGGGTATTTGGTTTTAAAATACCGAATAATAATGTCATGAGTTGCTGGGTGTGTAATGTCTTTATCGATAAATGTCAGGTCTCTGTTTTTCTCTTTTATATACATTGTACGCCATTTGTTATACATGTGCAGATAATAAAAAACTATTTTTAACGATACAATTTCAACATCAATCGAATCAATTTTACCAACAGCCTTTTCGGTAAAATGATTATTTACGATAATGTAGTTCTTCTCAATAGCTTCCTTTGTTTCTTTTATGGTTTGGTTTTGTAAGAATAAGTTGTCACCATTGACTGTGGCAAGCCTCACTCCATTTTTTTCATTTTGAAGAGTAACTTCTGTTTCAGCAATTTTAAAAGTCAACTTTCGGATTGAATTAAAAAAAATTCTCAGAATAGCTGCAATTCCAAATAAACCCACCACTATAAAAATCAAAATCCCCTTCATTCAACAAATATAAATTATATTTTGGATGGAAAGGGGTAGGGGAGGGGTCAAAAATAACGGCATAAAACGGCTTATTTATGGAATCGACGAACTACAAGCCAACAATTGTAGCAAATTGTAATTCTGTTTCGCGGAACATCATAAATTCTACTACTACCAATAGGAATATTATTACCATAGAATATATTTAGGTAACCCTTTCCTCTGGCTAAATACAATTGTGAAAAGCCAAATTCAGGGGTAATCCTGTAATCATGCTCTTTATCTCCAACATAATCGATTGCGCTTATCCTTGCACCCAAAGACCTCCAAGCACCTTCGAATGATAATTTTGGCCCAACAAATAAAGTTTTAGAGGCATAATAAAATTCAGAAGCAATTTTAATGTAGCCAAGCATCTTTTTATGGTCTTTTTTTTCCATTGTTGTTCTAATATCCCGACCATAAAGAAAGCCAGATTCATAATTAATGTGATATTGAAAAGATACTCCTGCACTTCCAGATATATTATTCTGCTGACCTATAGCTGCAAGGTTAATAAGAACCGCCATCATCAAAATCAAAATCCCCTTCATTCAACAAATATAAATTATATTTTGGATAGAAGTGAGTAGGGTAGGGGAGGCGAAGCGTGACGGGTATATAGTGCCCGTTCTAATCCAATTCTTACATTTGTTCCACAGAACGCTTTATAAAATTTGTTTTGAAAAAATTTCCCCTGCAATTCCTTTTATTTATTCTTTTGGTAACTGTTGTTTCCTGCAGGCACAATGTGAATGTCAAATACAAGGATACTACTGTGCAAAGAATTGTGGATGTAAAAACTCATGTAAAGCCGCATGACAGTATTAAGCCCCCGAGGATAGTTTTGGCAGATACATGCCCTAAACCACAAACATTTACCATATCCGACAAAGCAAAAGAGTATAAAGTAAAAACCGCCGTAGGCGAGAGGACTCGGATGTTATTACCACCTGAAATCAAGCCCGCCGGTTTTTTTGCACACATGCAAAATTTTACAACCGACAATGGGCTTCCATTTGATGTTATTCATTGTTCCTGCATTGACCATTTAGGTAATATCTGGTTCGGAATTGGCGGTGGAGGTTTGAGCCGTTACGATGGAAAATCATTTAGCAATTATACAACCCTGCAAGGACTATGCGATAATGATATTTATTGCATCGCTGCAGATAAAAACGGAAATATATGGATAGGAACGGATGGATCGGGGGTGAGCCGATATGACGGGAAATCTTTTACGAGTTTTTCTACCAAACAAGGATTAGCGAATAATGATGTTAGGTGCATTTATGTTGATAAATCAGGAAATGTTTGGTTCGGAACGTATGGCGGTGGTGTTAGCAAATACAATGGAAAATCATTTACCAATTATACAAAAGAGCAAGGTCTTCCAAATAATACGGTGTTCAGTATCCTGGAAGATAAAGCGGGGAAAATATGGTTTGGAACTATGGGTGGCGGTATAAGTTGCTATGATGGAAAATCGTATACCAACTATACTACAACCCAAGGACTGGCGCGAAACAGTGTAAGGGGTATGATTGAAGATAAAAACGGAAATATTTGGATAGCTACTTATGGAAGCGGGGTGAGTAAATTCGACGGAAAGACTTTTACGAATTACAATACCGAACAAGGATTATCGAATAATGTGGTATGGAGCATCCTGGAAGATAAAACAGGGAATATTTGGTTTAGTACCTTGGGAGGAGGGGTGAGCTGCTTTGACGGGAAAACCTTTACTAACTATACTACGGAGCAGGGGTTGGCAAATAATGATATATGGAGCATGTTGATGGATAAAACGGGAAACTTGTGGATTAGTACCTTGGGTGGAGGAGCAGACTGTTATAACGGGAATGCCTTTACCAATTACACAACTATGCAAGGGCTGTGCAATAATCAAGTGGCAAGCATTTTTGAAGATTCAAAAGGAAATTTGTGGGTAGGAACCATTGGCGGTATGAGCTGCTTCAATGGGAAAACCTTTACCAATTATACCATTGCGCAAGGGTTGGCAAACAACACCGTTTTATGCATGCTCGAAGATAAAAAGGGTAATCTATGGTTCGGAACAGAATATGACGGGATCAGTTTTTATGACGGAAAATCCTTTACCAATTACAGAGCAGAACAAGGGCTTATAAGCAATATTGTTTTAAGCATGGTGGAAGATAATAGCGGCAATATTTGGATTGGAACCGATGTAGGATTGAGTTGCTACAATGGGAAAACCTTTACCAATTATAAGGCAGAACAGGGGCTGCCATCCGACGGAGTATGTTGCATACACAAAGACAAAAAGGGAAATCTATGGTTTGGTACCAATAGAGGATTGAGTTGCTACAACGGAAAATCCTTTACCAATTATACAACTGCGACCGGCTTGGGAAATAGAGGTATTTTCAGTATTCTTGAAGATAGTTCGGGAAATTTATGGATTGGAGCTGAAGACGGGGTAATTAGGTACGATGGAAAATCCTTTATTAAGTATGGTAAAGAACAGGGTTTGCCCGATGATGGCGTAACAAGTGTTGTGATGGATAAGCAAGAGGAAATAGTTGTAGGAACCAATACTGGTATGGCCGTTCTTAAATATTTCACGTCAAAACAAACAGGGAATAATTCACAGGCAAATATCCCCGCCCCGAATAACTTGAGCAATTCACAACTGGAAAACTACAAACCGGTATTTGAAATATTCAATTCCAAAACAGGTTACCCTGTTCCCTATGTGAACGGAGGCAGCAATAATGGTGCAATGATCTGCGACAGTAAAGGAATAGTTTGGATAGGAACCGCAAGTGATAAAACAGCGCTTGTGCGTTTTGACCCGCCGGCAGTGAATCGTAACCCCAATCCACCTACAGTGGTAATAAAGGGTATTCAAATAAATGAGGAATCTGTATGCTGGTATTTGTTGAATGGTGCTAACAGAAAAGAAGCTAAATCAATGTTCACCCTTGCAACGAAAGATTCAATTATTTCAGCGCAGCAAGAGACCATGACGTACGGTAAAATATTAACGCTTGCCATAAGAGATAGTATCCGCCATAAATACGAAGAGATAAAATTTGATAGCATAACTTCCTATTATCCATTACCACAAAATCTGGTTCTTCCCTACAAAGACAATCACATCACATTCAATTTTAATGCCATTGAAACGGATCGTCCCAATCTTGTGAATTATCAATATATCCTGGAAGGGTATGATAAAGATTGGAGCCCCATAACCAAAGCAAGCAGTGCTAATTTTGGTAATATTTTTGAAGGAACTTATATCTTTAAACTTAAAGCCCAAAGCCCTTTTGGCATTTGGAGCGAACCTATAACATATACTTTTAAAGTGCTACCACCCTGGTACCGGACATGGTGGGCTTATTTATTATACGCTTTAAGCATACTAACGCTGTTGTATTTAATTTTCAGGTGGAGAACTGCAGCCCTCAGGCAGCGCCAGAAAGAACTGGAACAAACTGTTACAGAACGAACATCTGAATTAGTTTCGGAAAAGAAAAAAAGCGACGACTTATTATTGAATATCCTTCCTGCCGAAACGGCGGAAGAACTGAAGGCGACAGGAGAAGCAAAAGCAAAAAGCTTTTCCACCGTAACTGTAATGTTTACCGATTTTAAAGATTTTACAAAAATTTCCGAAAAACTTTCCCCGGCTGAATTGGTAGCAGATTTGCATTCCATTTTTCAGGAATTCGACAACATCATTCACAAATACGGAATAGAAAAAATTAAGACCATTGGCGACAGTTATATGGCAGCCGGAGGTTTGCCAATGGCAAACGAAACACACCCAAAAGATGTGGTGAATGCCGCTCTGGAAATTCTGCATTTTATCGAAACCCACAAGCAACAACGAATTAAAGAAGGCAAACCTGTTTTTGAAATACGAATTGGAATTAACACAGGCCCTGTTGTTGCAGGAATAGTAGGTGTAAAGAAATTCGCTTATGATATTTGGGGAGACACAGTTAACCTTGCATCGCGCATGGAAAGCAGCGGAGAGCCTGGAAAGATTAATATTTCAGGCAGCACTTATGAGTTGGTAAAAAATGATTTTACCTGCACATACCGAGGCAAAATACAAGCCAAGAATAAAGGTGAAGTGGATATGTATTTTGTTAAATAAATATTATATTTACGAATCCTATGAGAAATATCCGAATTAAAATTCTTCTTGCTTTCCTTTGTTTTGGCCCAATTTTGGGATCTTCCCAAAAATTCAAATCAAAGGAGGACTCTCTTATTGCTTTGTTGAAAACGGCCGGTGATGACAGTACTCATGTAAATATTTTGAATGATCTGGCATGGACCATTTGTTTAAAAGGAAATTTTACTAAATCCGATTCATTGGCTAAAATAGCGTTGCAATTATCCGATAAAATAGGATTTAAAAAGGGAACAGCGGGGGCCTATAAGATTATTGGCTATGTGAATTATTATGAGGGAAATTACACCGAAGCAATGAAAAACCAGCTTGCTTGCCTAAAAATAGATACAGATATTGGCTATAAGTTCGGAATCTGCGGCGCATATAACAGCATTGGATTGATCTATCAAATTCAGGGAAATAATCCGGAAGCGTTGAGAAATTATTTATTAGCCTTGAAATTGGCTGAAGAATTAGGTAATAAGGAAAGGCTGGGAGCTATTTATGCGAACACTGGTGTTGCCTATGAGGCAATCGGCGATCATAAAGAAGCGCTGAAGAATGATAGCATCAGCCTAAAGTATCAAATTGCAAACAAAAATAGGCAGGGAATTGCAAGTGCGTACGGGAACATGGGCCTCGTTTATTTCGGGTTAAACGATTATCCAAATGCTTTGAAAAATCAGGAACTGAGCCTTCAGATAAATAAAGAAATAGGCAACCGGGAAGGAATGGGCGACAACTATATAAATATTGCAAGTGTATATTTTAATCAGGGTAATTATGCTGAAGCCTTAAGGAATGATTCAATTGGCCTGGCTATAGCACAAGAGATTGGGAATTCAATAAATGTAAGCGCAATTTATACGAATATAGGAATCATTTATGATAAGCAAAAGAAATATGATTTGTCGAAAGAATGGCTTGAGAAAGGCCTGAAAATGGCCAAAGAGTTGGGCGCAAAAGATATTGAGGAGGACACTTACCTCGAGTTGTCGAGATTAGATAGTTCAACAGGAGAGTATAATTCGGCATACGGAGACTATAAATCATACGTGCTATTTAAAGACAGTATAACGAGTGATGAAAATTCAAAAAAGATGCTCAGTGAGCAAATGACATTTGGCTTTGAAAGAGAGAGGGCAGTTGAAAAGACGAGGCATGATGCAGAACTTAAGAAACAACGCATTATTATTTATTCGGTTTTGGGTGGATTGTTATTAGTAATTATTCTTGCCATAACCATTTTCAGAAGTTTGAAAATTGTGAACCGCGAGAAGAAGCGCAGCGATGAACTCTTGCTGAATATTCTGCCCGAAGAAGTTGCAGAAGAATTAAAAGAAAAGGGTAGTGCTGATGCCAAAGCATTTGATGATGTTACTGTAATGTTTACCGATTTTAAAGGCTTTACAACTATCGCCGAAAATCTTTCAGCCAAAGAATTGGTTGCTGAAATTGACTACTGCTTTAAAGGGTTCGATAATATCATCAACAAATACAATATTGAAAAAATAAAAACCATTGGCGACAGTTACATGGCAGCCGGAGGCTTGCCAATTCCAAACAAAACACATGCGAAAGATGTTGTGAATGCAGCGTTGGAGATTGTTATTTTTATGGAAGCGCACAAACAACAGCGATTAAAGGAAGGCAAACCCGTTTTTGAAATCAGGGCCGGAATTAATACGGGTTCTGTTGTTGCTGGAATTGTAGGTACAAAAAAATTCGCTTACGATATTTGGGGCGATACAGTAAACCTTGCATCGCGTATGGAGAGTAGCGGCGAACCCGGGAAAGTAAATATTTCAGGCAGCACTTATGAGTTGGTAAAAAATGATTTTAAATGCATTCACCGTGGCAAAATACAAGCCAAGAACAAAGGCGAAGTGGATATGTATTTTGTAAGTTAAGGCTGTAAATTACCGGAAGGGAGAAGGCATCGGTTATAAAATTTATGATGACAGTAGCTGTGCTGCCATATTAAGTAATTAAATTATTTCCTTTACCATTTTGTTAAGGCTTGCCAAAAGTGATAATCGTCAAGACCCGCGTAGCAAAAGGTAGATAGTTTTATAGATAAAATAAACCCAGAGAATTTTATTCTATGAAAAAGAAAATTGCCTTTATCATAATGACAAGTATTGTTGGCGGACTATTATATTTTACCGGTAACAGCAACACAAATGCATATTCGTATGGACCACCTGCGGGATACACAGGTTCTCCGGCAGATGGCAAAACCTGTAATGCCAGCGGTTGCCATGATGCGTATGCACTGCAGGGAGTAATGCCATGGATCTCGTCCAATGTGCCAATCTCAGGCTATTGGCCCGATTCGGTTTATACCATTACTGCAAAAGCAATTAAAGGAGGAGGATTTAATAATTTTGGTTTTCAAATTTCACCCCAAAGCATAATAGGAGCAGCGCTCGGAACGTTGATAAATACCAGTTCCACTACACAAATTGTAGGAGCAAAATATATCGAGCAAACTGTAAACGGATATGCTACCACCACTGCTGACTCGATGGTTTGGGTATTTCAATGGAAGGCACCTTCGGTAGGAATTGATTCGGTAATATTTTATGGGGCATTCAACTGTGGCGCTTCCGACAAAAAGGCAACAGGAAGAATTTATAAGGCAAATTTGGTGGTGCATCAGAATAAAACAGCCGGAATAAATACATTACAAAATGAAAGCACATCTCTTTCGGTATTCCCTAATCCGGCCCGACAAATAGTAAATATTTCCTATAAATTAACTTGCACCGCTAATGTTGATATATTTATGTTTGGAACAGATGGCAGAAGAATATGTAATTTTTCAAATGCTACTACAGAAGCCGGAAATCATATTCAATCTTTAACGCTGCCTTACGGAACAAAGCCAGGAGTTTATTTTATCCAACTGGTAACGAATGGCCAAAGTGCTATTCAAAAGGTTATTTTCGAATAATTAAAATTCCTCACCCAACCATTTCATAAAATTCCCGTCTATTTAGTTGAAAGCGGTTTAAAATTGTCTTCTCCCATTTTGGAAAAGCTGATTTATGGCTGTTTTTGAGTTTAATTTTTGACTAATTAACCGATATTATTAGGAAAACCCCAAAAAATGACCAAAATCACTAACTGTATATATGCTTTTTAAGTAGGTTTGGCATCTTCTTAAAAAAACCCATAAAATAAATATACATGTTTAAGATTAAAAGTAAAAAACGATTCGTAGTAATGTTAGCCGGAGCAATGAGTTGCTATATGATTATAACAGGATACAAAGAAGGGGCAGCACAATATGGTGGCTATGATTGCACAGGTGCCGAATCGGGACTTGGTAATCCTACCGGATGCACATGCCACTCCAGCGGAGCTAATGCCGGAGTTGCATTAACCCTTGAATTCGATTCAGCCGGTGTTCCAACCACCCATTATGTGGGAGGAAAGTCATATACCATAAAAATTACCGGAACCAACAACACAGGAGGTAATTTGCCTTATTTCGGTTTTCAATTAGGATGTATTAAAGGTTCTACATCACAAACAACCCCGGTAAATGCCGGCTCATTTGTGGCAGCCTTCCCAACCAATACGCATTATGCAGCACCCCAATCTACTTACTATGTTGTAGGCGTTGTAGAGCAAGGTACTCAATTATCTCCAACATCAGGCACCGGAGGAAACGGAACTATTTACAGTGAAACAATTAATTGGAAAGCTCCTGTATCGGGTACAGGTACTGTTTCATTCTGGTCGGTGTTAAATGCAGTAAATGGCGACGGCAATAGCAGTGGAGATAGCTGGAATGTGCATCATATTGTTATAAGTGAATGGCCTACAGGGTTGGGAGTAGCTACAATTGAAGAAAACCCATTGCAATTAAGCATCTTCCCGAATCCTGCGAAGGATAAGGTGAATATAACCTATAACCTGAAACAATCAACCGAGTTAACCGTCAATCTGTATGGTATAGATGGGCGACTGATTTCTAATCTTGAAAATAATACTGTAACTGAAGGTGAACATACCCAAAATTTAATGCTTCCATCGGCTATTAAACCCGGTCTTTACCTTATTCAACTTATTGCCGACGGTCAATCTACCGTTCAACGCATTATCGTAGAGTAGTACTATATTTGTATATTATTTCATTATGAAAACCAAAGTATTAGTTGGCCTTAGTATTTTATTCGCAGTTATTATTATTAATTCCTGTGAAAACAAGCAGGCTACGCCCCCTGTAACACCTGTTGTTATTTCCAATAGTTGCGATACCACAAACCTTACATACAGTTCGGGTACCAATACCATGAAAGCCATTATTGATGTTCAGTGCGGAAGCGGCCTCACTTCATGCCATTCTCCGGGCTCTATCAGCGGGTATGATTATACAAGGTTTCCAACTATTTATGCAAACTATCAAAACGGATGGCTCTATAGCACCATATTTCAGGGAACCCCAAATGCAATGCCTAAAGTAGCTCAACCAGGCTGGGGCGATCCTTGTATTTTAGCCAAATTCAAAGCATGGATTAACCGAGGATGTCCGCAATAATTTAACAAACAAGCATCATGAAAAAATTAGCGGTATTTCTAATAGCATCAATAGGCTTTCTTGCTAAATCGCAAGCCCAGATTTTTGTTGCCGATTCATGTTCGGTAAGTTTCTTCTCTGCTACTTCTATTGAAGATATTGCAGCAGTAAATACTATTTGCAAACCCATTATGAGCACTGATAACGGTGAAATTGATATCAGCATACCTAATGTTGATTTTGAATTCAAGAAGAAACTTATGCAGGAGCACTTTAATGAAGATTATATGGAGAGCGACAAGTATCCGAATACTATCTTCAGGGGCAATGTAAACGAAAAAATTAATTACACAAAAGATGGTACGAACAATGTAACCGTAACCGGCAAAATGAATATGCATGGGGTTGTTAAAACCATTACAATTCCGGGAACCGTTACCGTACAAGGTAATTCAATAAAGCTTACGGCTAAATTCGATTTAAAGATGGCAGATTATAACATTAAGGTACCTTCGATACTTGGTAGCAATGTTGCTGAACAGGTTGCCATAACGTTCAGGGCATCTATGAAACCATATAAAGCTAAATAATAAAGTCAAAAATCAGGATATGAAATCGATCAAAGCCCTTTGTTGTTTTTTACTTTTCATTTTTCATTTTTCATTTTTCTCTTCCGCCCAGGTCGATCTTCTTAAACTGGTTGATACAACAGACAACAAGCCTAAACAGACTCCTTCTACCTGGAAGGATACAAGACTAATAAATATACAAACCACCAAAACCGTTGACCCGGGTGTAATGGAATTTTTTATTTTGCACAGGTTCGGTAATGTAGGCGGAGCAAGCGGTGGAGGCATACACACATTAGGCGGATTTGACATAGCTTCCGACATATTAATGGGCTTTCAGTTCGGAATTACCAAGAATTTTCAGGTTGGAATTTCGCGTAGCAAGCAACAGGAATTAATAGATTTGGATGGTAAGTATAAACTGCTTACACAAACTGCTAAAATGCCTATTTCTATGGCCGTTTATGGCGATGCAGGCTTTACTCCCGAACTAACTACAACCTTATATAGCGGGGCAGACCCTGACCAGACGCAAATAAATATCGACAGGCTTTCCTATTTCGGAGAACTGATGATTGACCGCCGTTTTGGCAATCATGTCTCAGTAGAATTATTGGGTGGTATGCAGCACCGCAACTATCTACTTACAGCAACCAATTTAAACAATGGTGCAAAGGATATGAATAACATTCCTTTTGTTGGGGGAGGGGCAAGGATTATGTTTAACAAGCATTCCAGCCTGGTGTTTGATGGATATTACATCCTGTCGCAATACCGCATGAATAATACAAATACTCCTTATAATTTCCCCATCTCGGTAGGCTACGAAGTAGAAACCGGCGGACACGTTTTTGAAATTAATTTCACCAATACATCTTTCCTCGACGAAAATAACATCATACCCAACACCCGCGACAACTGGACCAGAGGCGGGTTTAAATTAGGGTTCTCTATTTCAAGAGTGTTTAATCTGTAATGTCTTTTCCCTCTCCTCATAGGAGAGGGTAGGGGTGAGCTCTTTCCTAACTAATAACCAATATTCCTCAGTTCACTTAGTTCCTATTGGAATGACAAAGATAATTTGAGTAATAATAGAGGTGTTGCGGCGGGCGAAGCCCGCCG
>CAIUPO010000064.1 GCA_903901055.1 uncultured Bacteroidota bacterium | reverse complement strand
TCATTATTATCTATTATTAATTCATTATTATTTCATGCATTTTTTGTATACACAATTTTATTTTCGATATAATATATTTCATATCTTCCGTATCAATAATTTTTGCTATAATTGTAAAAGATTCCTGTTCCTACAACCTTCTAAATTATTTACTATGAAGTTTAACACATGGCTAATTTCCGCAGGTATTTGTTGCACTTTATTGATTGGCTGCAACCAGCCACAGAAGCAGGAAGCTACTACTACTACAAAGAGTGATGATATTATATGGAAAGCAAATCTTTCCTACTGCCTAACCACAGAGAAACCCAATTGGAGGGAATTAAGAGATGGGCAGGAACTTGAAAATATAGAAATATACAATTTTAAAATAACCGAACAGAATGGGAAATTTAAAGACCTGATACGAATGTTTTACGATTCAGCACATTCAAAAAACCATCCGGTATATGCTATGAATCCTGTTACCGGCCTATCACCCGATATTCAGTTGAATCAAAATGAAAAGCTAATGACCTTTAACGACAGCGTATGGAATGACGATCATACAAAAGCGACAGTTATACCTGATGTTTTTATTTGTATGAAAGGAATTACATTTAATCATGAATGGCTTTATGATACAAAAGCGGGAAGTTTAAAATCAACAATCACAGATCTCAGTTTGCTTGCCCGAGGAATGCCAAACTCAGGAAGCGCTTTATTATCCCTTGCAGCCTTTAAATTTTCAAACAGAGCAATTGATACGCTCGGAACTGAGCAATCTCAATTGAGTTCAAATATTGCCTGGGGACGAAACGTGCTTATGCCAATAATTGATTCAGGACAGGGCCCTAAACTAAGAACCGAAGAACATTGGGTAAGTATGGATAGTGCATCAAAATACACTGTAAATGGTATATCCTCAAGTTCATTTCTTTTATATCCTACTCAAATCAAAACCACTTTCAATAAAAAACTGGTTGAATGGATTTGGGAATCTGCCAGCAAAGGCCAATTGCAGGTGTATGCCTGTTCAGGCGAGGATAAAATAGGAGACCTGATACCTGCGAAAGATATAAAAGAGTATGGTGCTGCGATTGATACGCTAATGAGCCACGATGGAAAATTCAGGACTATGAAACAGGAAATTGGTGAGTGGTCATTATCAGGCCTGGAACTAAAGGAAGAAATTGCATTCCATAAAAGCACATTTAATTTCGAATCAAGAATTACCTATGCAGGAATACTTGTAAATGTTCTGGATAATAATGGAAGGCTTGTTCCAAACACTTCTAAGGTTTTGTATTGGGTAAAACTAAATTAATCCTTTACAACACGCACGGAAAGACCTTCCACTATGAAACACCTACAATTGAAAAAAATCCTACCATTTTTTATAACCGCTATGTTTCTTTCAGGTTGCCAAACCTACCACCTCAGCCGTAAAGATTTGTTAGAACAGTTTGCTTCAGCCAAGCATGAAGATAAAAAACCACCATCTTTTTTCACCCCTCCGGGAGCCATTCCAGGTGCTCTTTCAGGGCTCATGTACGGGTTCTTTCCGGGTGTTGCTGAAGGCACAGATTTGAAAGAAGTAAAAGTATATGACCAGGATGGGCATCCTGTTACAATTCCATTAACAGACCACACCGGCGTAAGAATCACTAAAACCGATAGTTCGCATGTCACCTTTTATTTCAATACACTCGAAATAAAAGACAGCACTATTACAGGAAGTAAATCTCATTTTGTAGAATGGAGGTTCAAGCCAATTAAATTAAAAGATGTGGTAAGGATAGAAGTTCAAAAATGATAAATAAGTGAATAGTTGCCAGTTCTGTAACGACGTTCTGAAAATTCCTTTATTTTTGACACATCCTTAAAGCAACTTCAATAAAAACCACCTAACCCCCAACTTATGAAAATTGCAAAATACTTTTTACTTGGAAGCCTCTCCTTCCTGTTTGTTAAAGCTAATTCTCAATCGGTAAAATGGGCCGATGAATACCAAAATGATTGCAAGCAACAGGTAAGCGAAGTTGCAGGATATACTTCGCAAAGTGTTTTCCTTATTAAAAGGTCTTTGGGTATTTTTTCTTCCCCTAAAATTTTTATTGACAGATATGACCTTCCGGATATGAAAAAGGTTTATACAAAAGAGTTATGGGGCACTGATGACGGAAGCGATAAAGGAAAACTGCTTCATATCGACCGCATGTTTTGCCTTAATCAGGGAGTTATTGTTACTGCCACTAATCATGACAATACCGCCATTTATGCCATGCAATACAGAACCGAGGACGGCTCATTGCTCGATAGTAAAAAGGTCACACTGGCCGAAATGGACCCCAAGAATAAAGAGCAGGCAGACTTTCATTTTGAAATTTCGAAAGATGGGAATACGCTAATTGGATATTACGTTAGCACCAAAAGTCCTGTAATTCACATTATGGCGTTTGATGCAGGTTTAAATGTGAAATGGAATAAAAATATTACTCCATCTTTCAGTAATAACGATTATGATATTGAGCAAGTATGTTCACTCGCCGGTAATGAAGTCGGGCTTTTAGTAAATGTAACGGAAAGCGGGAAAGAAAAAAAGGAGCATTATGTAACCCTTTATTACAATCATAAAACCGATTCAAAGTTTGAAACTAAAATGGATATAGGGGAGGATAAAATTATGGCAGGAATTAAATTTGATATGGATTCAGAAGGAAACCCTGTTGCAGCAGGTATGTACAAAAACCCTAAAAGATTCGGTCTTTTTGGCACTTTTGGCTTCAGGATTGAGGCTACTTCCGGTAAAATTTTGGCCTCAGCTACCACCGCATTCACGAAGGATTTTCTAACCAATTTTGAAAGCGAAAGACTTGCCGACCAGGGAAAAGGCATTGAAGACCTGCAGGTAAATGAAATCTATATGACTGATGATAACAGTATTGTAATTGCATCTGAAAGAAACACGGTCTCTCAAGGTTCATCAACATCCTATAATTATAACCCTAGTATGATTAATCCTGGTTATGCAGGCGGAGGTTCCCCATTTACTGGAGGATATACATCGCATACAACCAGCTATACAGTTTATCAATATAATGATGTTATTTTAGTGAAACTAAATGGCAAAACATGTAATATAGATTGGACCTCTATCATTCCTAAACGGCAAACAACCGTTTCAATTTTAAGGGCCTCGTATGGTATCACTATTAAAGGAAAAACCATTTATGTAGCCTTCTGTGATAACCGCAAAAATGCTGATATGGACCCCAAAATATTTAAAGAAGATGCGGGTAAAATAAAAACCGCCAACCTGGATGATAATGGTAAATACCTTTACATGACCCTATCAACAGTGGATTTGGGCACAGGGGATGTAGAACGAAAATACCTAACCAATTACAAGGAAGATGAAAGCAAATTGGTATTTAATGCTACAACATTGATTGCTTTGCCGAGTACTATTTTTGTTTATCGGGGAGATCATAAAACCGATCAGGGAGGAGTTTTGACATTGCAATAAACTTCTTATAAGTTAGAGTATAATGTTCTATTAATATTTTCATTATGAAAAATATTAACTATTTATTACTTTTTGGCTTGTCAATGGCTTTTCTCAATGCTTCATCACAAAACACGCAATGGGTCATGAGTAGTCCACAAGACTCACAAATTGTGGTTAGTGACATGGCTGGCAATTCAAACAAAAGTGTTTTTTTATTTAAACAGACAAATGGTACGTTTACATGGAGCACTTTAAATTTTTGGGTTGAACGGTATGATATGCCTTCGATGAAAAAGATTTATGAAAAGAAAATTGAAGGAACAGAAGAGGAAGGCGGCAAAGGGAAATCATTGATTATTGATAACGCTTATAGCCTTAAACAAGGTGTTATTGTTATAGCAATAAGTAATGATAGCAGAACCGCTTATGCCATGCTGTTAAATTCAGATGATGGAAGTCTGAAGGACGGCAAAAAACTGACATTGGCAGAAATTAACCCTCAGATAGAAGGGGAAATAAGCCTGAAATTTGAAGTGTCGAAAGATGGGAGTTCACTTATCATGTATTATGTAAGTTCAAGCAGCCCTGTTATTCACACTATGTGCATAGATGCTAACCTTACCATAAAATGGAAAAAAGATATAATGCCCTCTTTTAGTAATTCCGACTTTACCATAGTACAGGTTTTTTCTAAGGATGGTAATGAAATAGCCATGCTTGCAAGTGTTAATGATTCAATTAATAAACACAATATAGATTACGTTTTTTTATATTATAATTTCACAGGAAACATATCATTTGAAACGCCACTATACCTTGACACCGGAGAGAAAATCACCTCCTTTAGAATGGGAATTGATAACGCTGCTAATCCGGTAATCTGTGGAAAATATTTGGTTGATGGCAATAAAAACCAGTTAACAGGCGGTGTTTACGGTATACGTATTGATGCAAAATCCGGCAAAATCCTTGCCCAGGCAACCACTGAATTCACGGATGAATTTGAAGCAAAAATGATGAGTGAAAGCACGTCGAGGAGAGATCTTAATCCTTATCTTAGAATAAACTATATAGGTATTACTCCTGCCAATGATATTATTATTTCACTTGAAAGGATTGAAAAAATGTCATGCGGGGGCTCTACAGGATTTAATGGTGGACACAATATTAATTCAGGGCCAACCATTAATATATCGCATGAATATAACTACTATGTTTATTATTACAAAGACCTTGTTTTTGCAAAATTAAATTCCCAGACATTAAAACCGGAATGGATGACAATAATTCCCAAAAAAGGATTTTCAGGTGGTGTTGTAAACAAATCTTACGGTGTAACAATTCAAGGAGATTCAGCAACTGTAATGTTTTGTGATAATATCAAGAATGCATCCTTATCTCCGAAAAAACTGAACGAGGATGCTAACAATTTAAAAGAATATAAGTTCGACAAAGAAGGAAAAAATCTTTCAATTACTATTTGTAAGGTTGATTTAAAATCGGGAAACCAAAAGAGAAACTACTTCACAAATCCCAAAGCGGAAAGAACAACCCTGAATTTCAATCCGCTTCATCTTGTTAACTTTCCAGATGTATATGTATTCAATGTTGCCGATGCCCAGACAACAGGCACGGATGAATAACTTTTAACCCGGGTGTTACTAATCTTCATAAATAGTTCATTAATATTATCTACTTTTGAGGCGTAAATTAAAAACGATGAAAACAAACTCCCTGAAATTATTTGTAGTAGCAGCCGGTGTAACACTTCTTACACAATCATGCCTTGGTCCAACATACGTAGAAAGTTCGCCGCCGCCTCCTCCTACTGTTTATACACAAGCTCCACCGCCACCACCACCTGCAGCATATACCGAACCTGCACCGGTGCAACAGCCTGCGCCTACATACGTGCAGCAGCAACAACCAGCGCCTACCTACGTACAGCAACAACAACCGGAACCGGTTACTGTTAGCTACCAAACATTTTACAATGAACTAAGCCCTTACGGACAATGGATAAGTACACCGGAATATGGTTACGTATGGATTCCTTCTGCAGGCACTAACTTTCAGCCTTATGGCACAAATGGCCACTGGGTTCTTACCGATATTGGATGGACCTGGGTTTCCGATTATAACTGGGGATGGTGCGCTTTCCACTATGGAAGATGGGCATTTGACGGTGCCTTTGGATGGTACTGGATTCCCGGTTACGAATGGGCTCCTGCGTGGGTAAACTGGAGAAGATGCGATGGTTATTACGGATGGTGTCCATTAGGCCCTAACTATGTTGAAGGGGGATACGAATCGTATAGCTGCCCTCCTGAAAGATATGTGTTTGTAAGGTCAGCCTACATTACTAATGTAAACGTTTATAACTATTACGAACCACGTACGACGTATACCACATATTATAATAGATCTACTGTAGTAAGCAATACCTATTACGATAACAGCACTCATAATACATATTATGGTGGTCCGCAAAGAGCCGAAGTGGAAAAATCGGGCGGAGTACAAGTAAGACCTGTGGCTTTAGTTCAGTCTAACACCCCTGAAAGAGGTGGTGTAAATGGAAACCAAGTTTCAATTTACCGCCCTGCTGTTCAACAACCTACCAAAGATGAAGTGCAACGCCCAGCTCCACCAAAAGTATTTCAAAAAACAGAAGTAACTCCTGTAACTCAGCGTACTGTGCTTACCCAACCTAATCAACCTCGGGTTGAGCCATTCAAACCGGTTGTTGTGCAAAAACCTGCTCAACAACAACCTCCTGCTCAACAACAGCAGCAACAACGCCCTCCTGTTCAGCAACAGCAACCTCCTGCCCAACAACAACAGCAACAACGTCCTCCGGTTATGCAGCAGCAACCTCCTGCTCAACAGCAGCAACAACAACGTCCTCCGGTTATGCAGCAGCAACCTCCTGCTCAACAGCAGCAACAACAACGCCCTCCGGTTATGCAACAACAACCTCCTGCTCAACAACAGCAGCAACAACAACGCCCTCCGGTTATGCAACAACAACCTCCTGCTCAACAGCAGCAACAACAACGCCCTCCTGTTCAGCAGCAGCAAGCTCCTGTTCAGCAACAACAGCCAGCACAGCAACAACGTCCTGCCGTGCAACAACAGCCAGCACAGCAACAGCGCCCTGCGGTACAACAACAGCAGCGCCCTGCCCAACAGCAAAAACCTACTCAAAGACAGCAACAGACACCTAAACAAACAAGGCAATTGCCAAAAGAACAAAAGCAACAGCCTTCAAAGGATAATAAAGAAAAGAAACAATAAGAGGTCCCGTTCCACCAAGGTATAAGCCATCTGAATGATGAAACCTTTGCATTATGTCGCCGCCCTTTCATATCTCCTTCTGATTATTTCCGGAAGCTGGTACTTTGGGAGCTATTCAAGGGCGCAAATGACCCGCGAAGAAAGCCTGAAAGCCTTTAAGGAAAATGTAAAGAAGGCAACAGCCGGAATGACCCAAAAACAGGCGGAAGAATATGTAAAAATGGCCGGCTTAACTCCCGGCAAAGAACTGAACTAAATTCTATTTAGATTTAGATAAATATTTTTTCTATTTCAGGAGACATCTTTTTCCTTGCCACCATTTCTTTTACAAAGGATTTACCTTCTTTAGTGCGGATAATAAACTTCTTGTTCTTCCCTTGCTTGCTAATTAGTTCACATGATAAGAGGAACGCCTCACGGGTTTTTATTCCATAACTTGTAATATTAATATTATAGCGCGTTACCTCAATACTGCTTATATCATCCCAACTGTAAAAACTGCCAAAGAGTTTTTTAATGGTAATACCCTCATTGGTAGTGGTTATTTGATGGCAGCCTGCCGCTATTACATATATCAGAAGTGGAATGGGGAACACCAAAACGCAAAATGTTCCATAATTAACAAAAATCTGTACACCCCTTGAATTCCCTGCAAGGCTCTTTGTTCTGAACCACCAAAACTGAAGCGGATACGTGTGTTTCCCGGATGTACTTAGTGATACAGGTTCTTCTTCCTCAATTTTATTCTCCCAAACAAATTGTGAAGGGACTTTCTTTTTCAGCTCTTCCAGGAAAAGTTTGCCCTCATCAGAGGTCCGGTCGAATTGCACGACAAGAATCAGTCTCTCTTTTCCATTTTTGTTAATCTTAATCCTTAACTGTAGCTTGTCATTAATAGAAGACTCTTTGAGTACAATACTACTGATATCTGAAAGAGGAATCGTTTTCTTTACAAATAGAATTTTAGTGTAAAGTTCATTATTAGCGGTAAACCCGGCAGTAGTGGTTTCAAACTTATAGGAACTTGTAAGTATTGGTTCAGCCATGGAGTATTATTATAAATAGCTAAAGTAATAAATATATTGAATGAGAATATCTTAACTAATTAATCCAACTCGAACTGTAATTTACTAAGGCTGCGGTAAAGCCCATCAGGTATTTGCATCAATTGTTCGTGTGTGCCAATTTCTTTCAATACTCCCTTTTCAAGGACTAATATTTTATCTGCCTTACGTATGGTAGATAAGCGGTGGGCAATTACAAAAGATGTTCTTCCTTCCATAAGCTTATCTAAAGCTTCCTGCACTAGTCGTTCAGATTCAGAATCGAGAGAACTGGTTGCTTCATCCAAAATAAGAATTGCAGGATTCCTCAATACAGCTCTGGCAATAGCAATGCGTTGCCTTTGCCCGCCCGAAAGTGAAATACCCCTCTCCCCTACCATTGTTTCATATTTCTTAGGGAAACTCATAATAAAGTCATGTGCGTTGGCTTTACGGGCAGCTTCAAAAATTTCTTCCTCTGAGGCGCCGTGTTTACCATAAAGAATGTTTTCTTTAATAGTACCACCAAACAGAATTACATCCTGCGGAACAAGTGCCATTTGGGCGCGAAGAACCGAAAGCGGATAGTCCTTAATGTTCTTATCATCAATACTGATATAGCCTGTTGTTGGATCGTAAAACCGCAATAGCAATTGGGTCATGGTGGTTTTACCAGCCCCGCTTGGGCCAACAATAGCAATAGTTTCACCTTTATTAATATCGAAAGTTATACCGTTCAAAACATTAAATTCCTTCCGTGAAGGATAATTAAAATGAACATCTTTAAAATGGATATTTCCTTCTATTTTTAGGTTGGCAGGTATTGATTCATCTTTACCAAGTACAATTTCTTCAATTGGTTCATCCAGAATATCCATCAGCCTTTCTGTTGCCCCAATCGCTTTTTGCATAGAAGAATAAAGTTCTACTACTCCTGCAAATGATATACCCACAAACATTGAATACATCAGGAACTTGGTCATATCGCCATAACTTAGCCCTTCATTATTATGAACCATTACAGCGCCTTTCCATAATACGGTAACAATTGCCCCAAACATGCATAGCGTAATAAATGCAATAAATCCGCCACGGGCTATTCCACCCTTGATAGCTTGCTTAATAATATCGAGCGTGCTTTTTTTATGGCGCTGGGTTTCGTAATTTTCATTGGTAAATGCCTTAACAGTGGCAATTCCTTGCATGGTTTCTTCAACTATCGTATTTGAAGTAGCAATCATATCCTGGGTTTTACGCGAGAAACGCCGAATATAACGGCCAAAGAAAACCGCTACAATCATTACCACAGGTACAATGGCAAGCATAACAAGCATTAATTTGATGGAAATAATTGCAAGGAAAGCAATACCACCAACAATCATAATAACCTGCCTTAAAAACTCTGCTAGGGTTGTCGAGAACATTTCCTGTAACATAGTTACGTCTGTAGAAATTCGACTGGTAAGTTCACCCGTCCTTCGTTGAGAAAAGAAGTCCATTGGTAACCTCACTAACCTTGCATAAGCGGTCTGACGCAAGGCTGCTAAGCTATTTTCTGTAACATAAGCGAACAAAATAACCCTGAAAAATGAAAATATTGCCTGCACAAAAAATACCCCAAATAATAACAAGAGTGAACCTGTTGTAGGGTTATTTATAAGGTCGCCCAGTTTCCATGGAAAATATAATACGGTAGCTCCGGTAAGAACTAAAAAAACGAATCCGAGAAAATACCACCATCTGTAGGGCTTGAAAAACCGCAAAACACGCAAAGCACGTTTAAACGATTCTTTCGTTATGCTCTTGTTCTTCTTATCTTTGTCTCCTGCTTTGCCCGAAAGGTCTTCAGGGGCTTCCTGCCCTCTTGCCATAGATGTTTCTTAAAAAAGAGTTGCAAAGGTAGGATTAAACCAGTATTCGTGTAATATTTTTGGGTCGAAAATTGTTTGTATTGAAAAAGATAATATCTTTGCGCCTCCATTTAAAGAATCATGAAGAGAACGTACCAGCCATCCACCCGTAAAAGACGCAACAAACATGGGTTTCGCGAAAGAATGTCCACCGCCAATGGCAGAAGAGTGCTTTCAGCAAGGAGAAGACGCGGCCGTAAGAAACTAACCGTTTCTGACGAAAAGTTGCATAAAAGATAGTCTCTATTTACTGTTCATAAATACTGTTCTAAATCATCCACTCCCATATTGGGGTTGGTTAAATTTGCTTCCATCATTAAGATGGTGCGCATGAAGTTTCTCTACAAACTGCAATTTTTATTTATTCTATTCACAGCTCTTCCGCTTACTACCTTCAGCAGGCCTAAAAGTCATTCCAAAAATCCATTATCCAGCCTTGTAATTTATGCAGGCTCCGACCAAACAATTTGTCACCTTGGCGACAGTGCCACATTAGGAGGAGGACCTACTGCTTCGGGTGGTGTTGCACCTTATACCTATGCATGGACCCCAACGATTGGAATGAACAATAGCACCTTCGCCAATCCAAGGATATCCATGATTTCTCCGGTTGAAAAACTTTATCTTATTGTAACTGATTTCTCGGGCAATACAGCAACCGATTCAGTAGTTATTTATGTCGATTCTGTTTATTACTGTAATGCAGGGACAACCCAAAGTTTCTGTGGAGGAAAACCGGTATTATTAGGTTCCTCTTACAGCCCTAAGTCGGGCAAATATGTATGGATGCCTGCCGATTCATTAAGTTGTTCTGATTGCCCCCACCCTTCTGCCGAGCCGATTACAACTACTACTTATTCAATGACGGTAACTGACCCTACTACAGGATGTCATAATTCATCTACTGTGACACTTACCCCTTATGGGCCCATAATAAGCACTACGTCCCCCGTCTATCTTACACAAGGGCAAAACACGAATCTTCAGGCAAGCGGAGGATTTAAATACCAATGGTGGCCGGCGAATCTGATGTTTAACCCTACTACATCAGACCCTGAAGTGGAAGTTGAACAGACTTATACTTATTACGTAGCAGGTTATGACGGAAATGGCTGTGCGGGGTACGACTCAGTTGAAGTGATAATAAAGGAAGATACCGACCTGGTTTTTTACAATACGTTCACCCCGAATGGCGATGGTATAAACGACTACTGGTATATTGGAAATATATTCCACTATCCTAATAACGACCTCTATATTTATAACAGGTATGGGAAGCAGGTTTATTATACGCATGGCTATGTTAACCAATGGGATGGTAAAAACAACGATGCTGTATTGCCTGCAGCCACCTACTACTACATATTGAATACAAATACAGGTAAAATATACCGGGGCTCCGTAACCATTATACGAATAGAATGAGAAATATAAAAAATCTTTTATTTCTCTTTCTGCTATTTAATGGTATTATTTCCGATGCCCAGCAATTGCCTTTTAATACGCAGTTTGTAGCAAACGAACTACTTTACAATCCAGCCATTGCAGGAACTAAAAGAACTTACGATATAAGGCTGGACTATAGGAACCAATGGGTTGGTTTTCCGCAAGCTCCGGTTACAGAAACCTTTAGCATGAATTATTCCGTTCAGAATAAGTTTGGTGCAGGGGCCTACATCTATCAGGATGCAACAGGGTTCACGAAAAGGAATAACTACACCATTTGTGCCGCTGCCCAGTTGCATTTTACCGACCTCACTTTTTCGGGAGGTATTGCATTTTCAATGATTAACTATTCTGTCGACGGAAGTAAAATCACAACTAATCAAACTCTCGACCCTGCAATAGACAGGGCCGTTCAGTCAAGCGTGTGGGCACCTGACGCAAGTGCAGGAGCTTACTTATATAATGATAAGTGGAGGTTCGGCCTTAGTGCAATAAATTTGGTTGCAACCTCAGAGAATTTTTACAAAACATACGGCTTCCCTGCCGACACTTCTCACGCAGGCGCATTGCAGCTGTTATCTCATTTTTATGCCTATTTAGGATATATATATGGAAATAATGAAAGCTTAACCTGGCAAAACAGCCTGATGGTGAATGTTACAGGAGGTGCCCCATTGTTTCTTTCGTATGATTTGAAATGCTATATCCAGCAAAACTTTATTGCAGGAATCTCATTAAGGCTTAATGATGCAGTTGCAATTGAGGCTGGTATTATATCTCATAACAGCCTTCAAATCTGTTATTCGTATGACTATATTACAACCCAAATTGGTAAGTTCACTTCAGGCTCTCACGAAATTTCAATTGTTTACAGCTTTGATAAGGGCAGCGGCTTTGGTTCGAAAGCAGGCGTTGGTAGCGGGGGAGCCGATGGCGGATCGGGAAGCGGAAGCAGCACCTTTAAAAAAAGGCGCTACAGGTATATGTTCTGATGGTCTGCCATGTATATTCCAAGTTAAGGTATTTGTGAACAATGAACGTTCAAATCTTGTGGAGTAAATCATAGTTTTTACTTCAATATGATGTCTCTTTTTAATAACTTTGTACTCTTAAATTTTAATATATGGCAATCGAAATAACCGACGCGAACTTTAAAGAATTAGTACTTAATTCAGATAAACCTGTAATGCTTGATTTTTGGGCTGAATGGTGTGGACCATGCCGAATGGTAGGCCCTTTTGTAGAAGAAATATCAAAAGAATACGAAGGTAAAGCAGTGGTAGGTAAAGTGGATGTTGATAACAACCCGGAAGTATCCATGGAATTCGGAATCCGGAATATACCAACCATCCTTTTCTTTAAAGGCGGAAAGATTGTAGATAAACAAGTTGGCGCAGTTCCAAAATCTGTGTTAGAAGGTAAACTTAAAAGCCAGCTTTAATAACATAATTTTGAATTTTGAATGTTGAATTCAAAATTCATCATTCAAAATTTAAATCACTTGCCTGTACCGTTAAAACCGGAAGATTTTAAAGATATTTCGCTTCTTGAGTTACTTGCAAAACAGGTAGTAGAAGGGTTTATAACAGGTTTGCATAAAAGCCCTTTTCATGGTTTTTCGGTAGAATTTGCTGAACACCGTACTTATAATACGGGTGAATCAACACGTCACATCGACTGGAAATTATTTGGCAAAACCGAAAGACTTTACACTAAAAGATATGAAGAAGAAACCAATCTGCGTTGCCAGATTGTTATAGATGCCTCTTCGTCAATGTATTTTCCTGAGCACGGTCTCAATAAAATTACCTTTTCCATACAGTGCGCTGCCGCTCTAATTGAGTTGCTGCGTAAGCAAAGGGACGCTGTAGGATTAACTATTTTCACTGATAACATTGATGTGCATACTCCAGCCAAGTCGACTTACATGCACAAGAAGTTGCTGTACTCTGAATTGGAGGAATTAATGATAAAATATATCCCCGAGGACAGCAAAAAAACTTCAACTGTAGAGGCTTTACACCACATTGCCGAGAACATTCATAAACGCTCACTTGTTATTATTTTCAGTGATATGTTCGACTCAAGGCAAGGTAAGGAAAATGAAATATTCTCTGCATTGCAGCACCTCAGGCACAATATGCATGAGGTAATTTTATTCCATGTAACAGAAAAAGAAACAGAGGAAGATTTCGAATTTGAAAACCGCCCATATCGCTTTATTGATATGGAAAACGGTGAAGAAGTTAAAGTTCATCCATCAGAGGTTCGTGAGAATTACATTGCATCTATGAAGGCCTACAGAAAGGAACTTATGCTTCGTTGCCGCCAATATCGTATTGATTTGGTTGAAGCTAATATAAAGGATGGCTTCCGCCAAGTATTATTACCTTATATGGTTAAGCGTGTTAAGATGAAATAACCGGGTCTACCGGTCTTTAGTATTGATTATCGAATCACAACAAATTTTTTCTAACCCATAAAACTGAGCCTCTTGCTGGTTTATCCAATGATTGCAGCCTGGCTGTAAATCCAATACAAAAAGGCTCGTTGGCTTGTTTTGTAACGCTTGCAGGGTAACCGTTTTCACACCGCTTTTCTGGGCTTCGTAAATAATCCTATATCTATTATTCATTTCCTCATCAAATGCTGCAATTTTTCCAGTAGTCAACTCCATTAGTGCATTGCCGCTGTTTCCCGAAAATAAAAGAGTTCCAATAAGTAATAAGGTCAGGCTAATTTGAACTTTGCTTTTTAAGACAATTGTTACTTTCTCAGCCATATTATTTTTGGAATAAACAGCATGAAGGAATAAAAACCATACTAAAATAAAATAAAAACAAGCCGTATTCAAAGTCCTGTGTTGCCCAAGAATACCAGTACTCCAGTAGGCCGGGAAAATACACAGAAATAAAATTACCCATAAAAGGGAAAATAGGAATAAAGGCTTGAACTCCCCCATTCGCTTAAATAAGAATGAGCGTTTAGATAGTTTAAAACTAATTGGAGCGAACAGAATACTCGCTATTAACAAAGGAGCATAAGAAACCCAGCTAAAAAAGAAGCGGGGCATTTGAAGGCAGGTCATAAATAATGATTTCACAAGTTGATGATTGGTGGAAAAACAACTCGACCTGCCACTATTTCCGGGAGAAAAGAACATAATTAATGAAAACAGTATGCATAAGATAAGCATGAATAATGCAGTTGATTCTGGCCTTTTCTCTCTTTTTATATTTACCCATAAAAGGACATGCCCGAATACGAAGAGTATCATTTGAACCTCATTAAAACCCACAGATAATGCCAAAAGAAAAACACACAAGCTAAAATGAATATTCCGATTAATTATGAATATTTGTTTGTAATAGCGAATTAAAGAACCTATATAAAACATGGCAACAATGCAACCAAACATATAGGTCATTGATCCCGGATACCAATAGATGCCCTCCGGCAAAGATGGAAGCATACTTAGTATTAATGCCTCAAGGAGTAAAACAATGAACAAAGTAGTTAAAGGTGCTATAACACTATCAACTAATGAAGTAATCAGGTAATAAATAGAAATTGGAATAAACCCAAGTAATAGTAAAGCGGCGAAACGGTATCCTGTTAGAGAATGTGAAAGTATTGGGTTAGCCATAATCATAAAGTTGGCAGTATAACGGCCGTTCCAATGGAGAAAAAGCTGCATTTGCCCGTTCCAGAAAGAAGAGCTTTGATTGTAAGTATAATCATCAGCGATAGGATGCGCATAAAAACATAAAGCTATATATGGAATAAAAACTATAAACAGGGCTAAAAGCAATAGCCCTGATATCTTTGAGGGAGATATTTTTTCATTTAAACGCATATATCACAAAGCTACGGGATTTGGCAAATATGCAAACAATAAAAAAGCCTTCGAATATTCGAAGGCTTTTATTTCTGACTTTTCTTACTTATGCGGTCCGGACGG
>CAIUPO010000063.1 GCA_903901055.1 uncultured Bacteroidota bacterium | reverse complement strand
TGTAGCAGTTACATTGGTATTTCCATTAGACCATGAATAAGTGTAAGTTGGTGTACCGCCCACAGGAACTGCAGTTGCAGTACCCGAGTTTCCACCGAAACATAGTGCATTTGTAAATGTGGTAGTAGTAGTTAATAAAGCCGGCTGTGTAATGGTTACCGTTGCAGTACCCTGGCAAGCGTTAATGTCTGTAGCCGTAATCGTATATGTTCCTGCACATAAAGCAGTGGCATTCGCATTGGTTCCACCTGTAGGAGTCCATGCATAAGTATATGGAGGAACTCCACCAACTATAGTTGAAGTTGCAATTCCTGTGCATCCGCCATTGCATAAATCATTCGAAGTTACATTTGCAGTTACGCCAAGGGTAACAGTAGTAAGAGTTATTGTAGCATAAGCAGTATCACTACATTGGTCAGTTACCATACATGTGTATGTTCCTGCACTAAGTCCTGAAGCAATTGAATCAGTTCCACCTGAAGGGCTCCATAAATAGGTATAAGGTGTCGAACCTCCGGTTGCATGAACAGTATCACTTCCATTATTTAAGCCACATGTTGGGTTCACTGCAACATTAGTTAATGTTAAAGGAGCGCCGCCGCCGGTATATAGTATGGTGATTAATCCATTTGCAGTTACAACTCCTGTTGCATTGCTTGTTACGGTTGTTAACCCTCCAACATAACTGCTGCCGCCGCCGCCACCTGACCAGCAACCTGCGCCGCCGCCATAGTAACCGCCGCCGCCACCGCCGCCGGAGTTTCCAATTGCAGAAATACAATCGGTACTGCCTATTCCTAAAGTTCCGTTGGGTGCTGTACAATATCCGCCCCATGTTCCTCCTATGCCGCCAGCTACCTGACTACCGCCTGTTCCTGAACCACCTGTGCATATTGCATTGCCCGACCAGCCGCAACCACCTGTAAGGCCGCCACCTAAACCGCCCTGATCATAATTACAACAAGCAAAATAATTAAATCCGGCACCGCCGCCGCCACCTGCAACAACAACACGGTTTGCAAGAGCAACGCCACCAATTCTTATATCAGATGCGCCGCCACCGCCGCCACCAAAGTATGCCCAAGGAGGGCCTGAATATCCTGCCTGTGCATCACCGCCGCCATTCCATCCGCCAAGTCCGCCACCGCCTGAAGTGCCAGGTGCGCCCTGACCGCCAACAAAAATATTAAGTGTAGTTCCGCTTACAACTGGTAATACACCAATTACTTCGCCGCCAAGTCCGCCAATATCCTGTGTGGTATTAGATGTTTCGCCACCAATGCCGCCGGCACCTGCGTCAACGGTTACAGTTATTTGGGTTACGCAAGGTGGTACAATCCATGTTTGCATTGCACCTGTGTAATTGAATGTAATTGTGTTTTGAGCAATTGCTGCTCCAAAACTACCAAGTAATAATGCGAGTAAGGTTGAATACTTTTTTTTCATTTCGGGCTTTTTGAGTTAACTAGGGGAAAATCTCTTAGGTAGGCTGTTTGAAATTAATGAATGCAGTTTTTATCGATTTGTTGTATGAGAATAAAGATGAGATTCAGTAAGGCTTATAATTGAGTAGTATATGTTAAAAAAATGCGAATGCAAATGTATTTATTTTGATGGTTCCACCTTAATCCTGAACGGTATGAATTGAACGAAATTCTAAACCCGATAAGTATCTTCTTTCCAGATTTTTATTGCTTTCTTTATTTCGTCGTTGCTTAGTTTTTCATTTACAGCCCGTTCAACCAGTTCTACAAACTCTTCATCGGGGGCAAATCGTAATGCAATTATTTGTTTGATTGTTAATGTTTTGTTGAGAAGTTTTCCGGTAAGGGCGAAGTAGCGGAGATTTTCTTCAGCTCTTATTGCACGGTCTTGTGCTTTTAATGCAAATGGTCTGTATACGAGATAGGTTAAAAAGAGGGAGATGCCTGTCAACGTAAAAAGAATGGCATTTATCCTCCCATTTGAATAATAAAAAGAGCGGCATAAATCTGCAAAGGCTAAAATAGTTAAGCTTATTACCGTAATGTACAAGGCATAATGGAAAGGTGTTTCCGGTTTAAGTTTGCGATGGTTTTTATAGTTCTGAGTTTCCATGATTTTATAAGGTTAAGGTTAAAAGGCCCAAATTAATATTTATAAATTAGTAACAGGATGAGTCAGACGTTAACTTCATCCTGTTACTTTTTCTCCGGAAAATAAATAAAGAGAACTGGAAGTAGATTACCAAATTCTTACACGTTCGCTTTCAGCCCTCCACATTTTATCTCCGGGCTTAATATTAAATGTGCTGAAAAATTCGGGCATATCTGTTATTGGACCAATTACCCTGAATTTTGCAGGTGAATGTTCATTGCTTCTAACCTGGTCTGCCAAAGCCTCGGGGCGCTCATTTATCATCCAGCCATAAGCCCATCCTAAAAAGTAGCGCTGGTCAGGATTTAAGCCTCCAATAATTTCCTTGTTTTTATATTGGTTGGTGTTTTTGAATGCCTCGTAACCAAACATAATTCCACCAAGGTCGGCAATGTTTTCGCCTTGGGTTAATGAGCCGTTAATATGCAAACTATCCACTACAACATAACTACCAAATTGACTAATAATCATTTTTGTTTTCGCATAAAACTTTGCACTGTCTTCCGAAGTCCACCAGTTGTGAAGATTTCCGAATTCATCATATTTACTGCCCTGGTCATCAAATCCATGTGTCATTTCATGCCCGAAAGTAGAGCCGCCAATTACTGAATAGAGTAGGGCATCATCTGCAAATTTGCGTTCGTACCCGGGAATAATAATATTGCAACCCGGAACAACTATTTCATTGTTGCCGGGGTTGTAATATGCGTTATAAGTCTGTGGTTCCATATCCCATTCAGTGCGGTCAACAGGCTTGCCATATTTTGCAATCATATAATTGAATTCCCAACGGTTTGCCGCCATCACGTTTTTAACGTACGATGTTCTGTCAACTTTCAGTGAACTCATATCTTTCCATTTGTCAGGATATCCAACCTTCATAATCATCACACTCAGTTTATGCAATGCTTTTTCTTTAGTTGAGGGGCTCATCCAGTCCAAATTTTTAATGCGGTTGGCATACACACCTTTAATATCATTGCCAATTTGGAGTAGTTTTTCTTTGGTCCCTTTTGGAAGATAATCTGTTACGTATACCTGTCCTATTAATTCACCCAGTGAGGAATTGGTTTGGTTTACAGCCCTCTTCCATCTTGGTTTTGGTTCTTTTACTCCACGCAAAACAGTACTGTAAAAGCTGAAGGTTTCCGTATACGTTTTATCATCCATGTAAGTGGATAAGCCATGTATGTAATGAAACTTCAAGTAGTTTTTCCAATCATCCAAAGGAAATGAGTGCAGGTAGCCAGTAAGGTTGGTTAAAAACTCAGGCTGGCCAATTACAACAGTATCTACTTTATTTAATCCAACACCCTGCATGAATGGTTGCCAATCAAATTTTGTTTCAGCACATAATTCGCTAAATGAAACTTTGTTGTAGTTTTTAAGCGGGTCCCTTGTATCTTCCCTTTTTCTTGAGGTTTTTGCAATTGCCGTTTCAAGCTTCATCATATTAGTGGCTGCAGCGGTAGCTTTAGCATCGTCATAACCCATTATTACAAACATGTTTTTTACATGCTGAACAAATTTTTCACGAATCATAACAGCACGGGCGTCCATATCAAAATAGAAGTTGCGGTTATTAAGGCTTAATCCACCCTGATCCATACGCACCACATTTTTACTGCTTATTTTATCATCTTGACCAATATAAAAACTAAATAAAGGAGAACTTGAAACAGTTTGAATATAGGCAGCTTCTTGTATAATTCCATTGATGTCTTTTATTCCATCTATTTTTTCCAAATCAGCTTTCACATCCGAAATACCATTTTTATTAAGTGTTGAACTATCCATTGCACTGAAATAAAAATCACCGATTTTTTGTTTGGCACTGCCAGGTTCAGCATTTGTAAGTTTGGCTGAAGTTTCGCACAGGTTGCGGATTTGGGCATTTATCGTATCACCAATAAGTTGCCACAATCCATTCTGTTGTTCGCTATTCGGAATAGGGTGGTTTTTAAACCATTTCCCGTTGGCAAAAAGGAAAAAATCGTCCTGGGGTTTAACGGTAGAATCAATATTTGAGACAAGCGCATCTGTTTCTGCAATTGTTGCTTTTTTTGGGGTGTTGTTGCAGGATATTAATAATGCAACTAATGCAGCTGATGTAATAGGTACCAGGTGTTTTTTCATGGTTTTTTGTTGATGTATGATTTTCTATGTGGGGGTCAAAAATAGTTAATCTCACCTTACTAAAAGGAAACCTTGGATACAACTTCAAAAAATAGTAAATTTTGTTTCACTTTTTTGTCAATTTTTAGGGTCGGAAATACCCAAGTTTTAAGTTGATTTTGAGGTATTGAAAAATGATTTTAAATAACTTTTTTTAATAAGCAATTTTTACCTGTTTTTAAACAAGGTATTTAAAAGCTTAAATTGAATTATTTATTAACACTTTTTTAACGTAAGGTGAGCTATAATTGACACCTTAACTGAATTCATCTATAGTTTTGATAAACAGATAGTAAAGCAAGTAATCTATAGGTGATTGAAAATAAATTATAGTTAACATTTATTGGCGGGCAATATAAATAAACATTTTTTTTTAGCTTTGCACATAATAAAACCCCTGCAAACTTGTTATATAGTTGCAAGTAAATTCAGTAAGTGAAAAATATATAAACTTTAAAGAGAAAACGCATGAAAATTAATTACTCGATTTTTGTTCTCGTATTTGTTTTGATTTCTGGCCTTTCAAGGGCACAGACCAATGTAAACTGGCAAGGGCTATACCTTGGTTCACCGGATGGTACTAATGCCCTGAATGGAGTTGAGGTTTATTATACCCTGGCAACCTGCAACAACAATGATGTGATTTTGCTGAGCATGACAAACCACAATGCCTACACTGTAAAAGCAGGCTGGCAGGACTTTGTGATGTCAACGACTAACAGTAAACTTCCAAGTACTACGGTTCAGGATTCTGTAACCATACCTGCCAAAGCAACATTGGCGGGAGATTGTGCAAACAATACCATTCAGCTTGTTTTAAAACTCACCGATTTTGGTATTCTTAAAGAGGATTATAAGGAATTTATGGTTTCCAAATTCGATTTTATAATAATCCATTAATTCAAATTCTGATTTTTTCTTTTTTCAAAATTACACCCCTCAAAATAAACAATTTCAAATGAAAAAAAAATATTTAACCCTTTTGTTTTTACTGCTTTCAGGTTACTGTTATGTGTTTGGACAAGTTACTTTTAATTATACCGGAGCAGTTCAAACTTATATTGTGCCATGTGGTGTTACCCAGTTAATTGTAGATGTTAGGGGTGCACAAGGAAAAATAAATGCCAACGGGGTAAATCTTGGGGGATTAGGCGGTCGTGTTCAAGGTACAATGACAGTAGTTCCTTGTCAAACTCTACAAATTTATGTTGGCGGTGGAGGAAATAAAGATACTAATGGAGGTTTTAATGGCGGCGGCAATGCCGGCGTTTCTGATGCCCAGGCTCAATGGGCTCCTTCTCCACGTTGTCCTTCTGCTGATGCAGGCGGCGGCGGCGGTGCTTCCGATATTCGTTCGGCTCCTTATGGTCTGGGAAACAGGCTTGTGGTTGGTGGCGGTGGCGGCGGAACAGGTGGCAACCGTATGGTTGGCTGCGGTCCGGGTGCCGGCGGCGGCGGCGGCGGCGGTTATTATGGCGGCGGCGGCGGCGGCGGATATAGTGGTTTGCCGGGTGTTGGCGGTAGTCAGGTAGCAGGTGGTGCCGGAGGCCTTAGCCCCGGTTGTTCTATTTTTGGAGGTCAGGCAGGAAGTGCAGGCGGACTTGGTTTTGGTGGCTGGGGCGGATTTGCTCCGGGCAATAACCAGGCAGGAAGTGCTCCCGGCTGTCAGGGTGGTGCAGGTGGAACTTTAATTGGTGCCACAGGTGTTAATTGTACTACAGGCGGATGCCCCGGTACATGGTCGGGCGGAAGCGGTGGCGGTGGAAGTAACTGGCAAGGCACCCTTACAGGGGTTACCCAAACACAGGGCTTTCAAACAGGTAATGGCGTTGTTATTATTACCCCTGTTGGCGGATGTATTCCTTTATCAATATCTACAACAGTTATTCAACCTACCTGCGGAAATTGCAACGGTAGTATTACTGTTACAGCCACTGGTGGTAGTGCACCTTATACTTATGCCTGGACACCCACAGGTGGAACGAATGCAACTGCATCTGCGCTTTGTGCAGGTACTTACACTATAACAGTAACCGATGCTTGCGGAAGTCAGCAAACAGCTTCAGTAATTCTTACTTCAACCAGTTTGACAGTTAATGCAACTGCTACAACAAATGAACTTTGTAATGGAAATTGTAATGGAGTTGCAACAACAACTATAGTAGGTGGTGTTGCTCCTTTCACTTATGCGTGGACACCTACCGGTGGAACAAACGCAATAGCAACTGCACTTTGTGCAGGTACTTATACGGTTACCGTAACAGATAAAAATGGTTGCAATGGAACAGCCACTGTAACAATAACTCAACCTCCTCTGGTTACGGCAAATATTACAGCCCAAACCGGAGTTTTATGTAACGGTGGAAATACTGGTACTGCAACGGTTACCGCAGGTGGAGGAACACCCGGTTATACCTATAATTGGGTGCCTACAGGTGGTACAGGAGCAACAGGAACAGGGCTTTCTGCTGGAACATATACTGTAACGGTAACAGATGCAAATGGATGTACCGCAACTACAAGCGTAACAATAACTCAGCCGAACCCGGTAGTGGCGAATGTCACGGCCCATACAAATGTTTTATGTAATGGTGGTAACAATGCAACCGCAACTGTAACGGCAGGCGGTGGAACGCCGGGGTACACTTATAATTGGGTGCCAACTGGCGGAACAGGTGCAACAGGAACAGGATTATCAGCCGGAACCTATACTGTTACTGTTACTGATGCAAATGGATGTACTGCAACTGCCAGCGTAACAATAACACAACCACCTTTGCTTACAGCAGTTATTACAGCACAAACAAATGTGTTGTGCAACGGAGGCAATGGAACAGCAACCGTTACTGCCGGTGGCGGAACACCGGGTTATACCTATAATTGGGTTCCAACAGGTGGTACAGGAGCTACAGGAACAGGATTATCCGCCGGAACATATACGGTTACTGTTACTGATGCAAATGGATGTACTGCTACAGCCACAGCAACAATAACGCAACCTACCCCAATAACTTTAACTACAACTACCACCCCTGCAACTTGCGGAAACCCGAATGGAACTGCTACAGTTACAGCATTGGGTGGCACACCTGCATATACCTATTCATGGAACCCAGGCGGAAGTACTAATGCAACTGCTACTGGTTTAAGTGTTGGAACATATACCATAACGGTGACTGATGCAAATGGATGTACACAAACATCTACAGCGGTTGTTACGACACCTGGAAATGTTACTGCCACAATTACTGCACAAACAAATGTGTTGTGTAGCGGTGGAAATAATGCCACTGCAACAGTTACAGCGGCCGGTGGGTCTGCTCCGTATACTTATTTATGGAATCCTTCAGGCCAAACTAATGCAACTGCCACAGGTTTAACTGCCGGTAGTTATACTGTTACTGTAACGGATAATAACGGATGTACTGCAACCGCAAGTGTAACTATTACCCAGCCATTACCTGTTACTGCCAATATAACCGCCCAAACCGATGTATTATGTAACGGAGGAAATAATGGAACAGCTACGGTTACAGCCGGAGGTGGCACACCGGGTTATACATATAATTGGGTGCCAACGGGCGGAACAGGCGGAACAGGAACAGGGTTATCGGCCGGTACTTATACAGTAACAGTAACAGATGCAAATGGATGTACGGCGACAGCAAGCGTTACTATTACAGAACCACCTTTACTCACTGCGAATATTACAGCCCAGACCAATGTATTGTGTAATGGAGGCAATGGAACTGCAACAGTAACAGCCGGAGGCGGCACACCTGGCTATACTTATAATTGGGTTCCAACCGGAGGAACAGGTGCTACCGGAACCGGACTATCTGCCGGAACATATACGGTTACAGTAACTGATGCCAACGGATGTACTGCCACGGCAGCAGCAACTATAACACAACCAAATCCTATAACAACTACGACAAGCTTTACGCCTGCGTCATGTAATCTGAATAATGGAACGGCAACAGTTACACCATTGGGTGGAACTCCAGCCTATACCTATTTATGGAATCCTTCAGGTCAAACAAATGCAACTGCAACAGGTATTTCAGCAGGAACATATACTGTAACTGTAACAGATAATAATGGTTGTACAACAACAGCAAGTGTTACCGTTACTCAACCACCTGCAGTTACAGCAACAATAACCGGAAGTACCGGAGTTACCTGTAACGGCGGTGCGGATGGAACAGCAACTGTAACAGCAGCAGGAGGTGCAGCACCATATACATATTTGTGGAATCCTTCAGGAAGTACTATTGCTACAGCTACAGGATTATCTGCGGGTAATTATACAGTAACTGTAACAGATAATGTCGGTTGCGTTACTACAGCTACAGTAACAATTACTGAACCACCGCTTTTAACTGCTAATATTACAGGTCAAACAGATGTGCTATGCAATGGCGGAAATAATGGAACAGCAACCGTTACTGCCGGAGGCGGGACGCCAGGGTATACATATAATTGGACACCTATAGGCGGAACAGGCGTAACAGGAACCGGATTTTCAGCTGGAACATATACTGTAACCGTAACAGATTTGAATGGTTGTACTGCGACTACCTCTGTAACCATAACAGAACCACCGCTTCTTACTGCGGTAATAACGGCACAAACAAATGTGTTATGTAATGGTGGTACTGGAACCGCAACAGTGACAGCCGGTGGCGGTACGCCGGGATATTCCTATAATTGGGTGCCTACAGGTGGAACAGGAGCTACAGGAACTGGCTTGTCTGCCGGAACCTATACAGTGACTGTTACGGATGCTAACGGTTGTACTGCAACTACAAGTGTAACCATTACCCAGCCGGTAGTACTTACCGCAAATATTACTTCTTCAACAAACGTAAGTTGTAATGGAGGAAGCAATGGTACAGCTACAGTGACTGTTACTGGTGGCACTCCTGTTTATACCTATTCATGGAATCCAGCAGGCGGTACAAACGCAACCGGAACAGGAATGGGTGCTGGCTTCTATGTGGTAACAGTAACCGATAATAACGGATGCTCTACTACAGCCTCCATAATAATTACTGAACCACCGCTTCTAACTGTAAGCATTACTGCCACAACAAACGTAAGTTGTTTTGGCGGAAATAACGGATCGGCTACCTGCCAGGCAGCAGGTGGTACTGCTCCATATACTTACTTATGGTCGCCATCGGGTGGAACGAATGCAACTGGCACAAATCTTACTGCAGGAAATTACACGATAACAGTAACCGATAATAACGGATGTACTGCAACAAGTGGTGTCACTATTGGCCAGCCCCTAAGTGCTTTAACAGTTACTACGGCGGTTGTATCGTATGTTTCATGTAATGGTGGTAATAATGGAAGTGTCACGGCAACTGCTGCGGGCGGCACAAATCCTTATACCTATTTATGGACTCCTAATGGTGGAACGAATGCCACAGGTACTGGTATGACTGCCGGAACATATACTATAACGGTTACTGACAATAATGGATGTACCGCAACTGCCACTGCTTTAATAACTGAGCCGCCGGTATTGACAGCTACAATTAGCGCTCAAACCAATGTTACTTGTTTTGGTTCAAGTAATGGAACTTCAACAGTAACTGCCGCAGGCGGTACTGCTGGATATTCTTATGTGTGGACTCCGAATGGAGGTACAAATGCTGTTGGTAGCGGATTAAGCGCTGGCACATATTCAGTAATTGTTACAGATGCAAACGGATGTACCGCAACGGCAATCACAACAATAACACAGCCAACGGTGCTTACAGCGTCTGTGACTTCTACTAACATAAGTTGTTTTGGAGGTAATAACGGAACTATAACTTCTACTACCACGGGTGGCACTACTGCTTATAAGTATTTATGGAGTAATGGTCAGACAACCCCGAACGCAACAAATCTTACTAGTGGAACATATACGGTTACCGTTACCGATGCAAATGGTTGTACAGCCACAGCGTCTGCAACAATTACCGAACCTACAAGATTAATTCTTAATGCAAGCGGGCCTCAGAGTGTATGCTCCGGAGCTCCTGCTGCATTAAGTGCAACTGCTTCCGGAGGTACCGGCCCATATACCTTCGCATGGGCTCCGGCTGGAGGCACAAATGACACTACCACTACATATCCGCTTTCTACAACTACATATACGGTTACTGTAACTGATGCAAATGGTTGTATTAATAAAGCAATGGTTACAGTGTTTGTAAATGCACCATTAGCACTTGTTGTTACAGGAAAAGCATCGACTTGTCCAGGTGGTTCAATAACATTATTTGCCGCAGGCTCCGGAGGTGATGGCGCTTACAATTATGTATGGTTGCCAAGTAATCAAACTACCCAAACGGTTACGTTTACACCAACAAAGGACTCAACGGTAATTGTTGAATTGACTGATGGATGCCGTTCTGCAATGCAGACCGTAACTATTCCTATTTATGTTGATCCATTACCAAAGGTTTCCTTTAGTTCGGATGTGGTTTCAGGTTGTGTTCCATTATGTGTTCAGTTCAGAGATTTAACAACCATTACTTCAGGTGGAATTTATCAATGGAGCTGGGGTCTTGGAAATGGTGATACAGTGCATTCACAAAGCCCTATTTACTGCTATAAAGACACAGGCACCATTTCTGTAACATTAACCGTTACTTCAGATAGTGGTTGTAGCAGTACGCTTAAGGTACTGAATCTTGTAACCGTATATCCTTTGCCAAATGCGAACTTCACATACTCGCCTCAGCCAATAAATATTCTGAGCCCTACGGTTCAGTTTACTGACCTGAGTACTGATAAATTCCAGATAACCGATTGGTATTGGATGTTTGGCCAAGGCAAATCAACCAGTTCATTGAGGAATCCGGAATTTACCTATAGCGATACCGGTACTTTCTGCCCAACATTGGTTGTAATGGATGTTCATGGTTGTGTAGATAGCATTAAGAGTTGCTTTGTGGTAAATCCGCAATTTACATTCTACATACCTGATGGTTTCTCACCTAACGGAGATGGAATAAATGATGTATTTATGCCGAAGGGTTCTTATTATAATATTAAGACCTACGAAATGTATATTTTCGACCGTTGGGGAATGCAACTTTTCCATTCAACAGATATAACCAACGGATGGGATGGTACGGTTAAAAATGGCTCCATGATTTGTCAGGAAGACACCTATGTATATCTGATAAATGTAACCGACACACAAGGAAATAACCACTCCTATACAGGAAAAGTGAATCTTGTTAAATAGAATTTAAGTAAAAAGGTAAGCCCTCTCATTGCAAAATGAGGGGGCTTTTTTATGCTTGAAAATATACTCGTTTCGGTATATTCATGCAATCTTTATATTTAACCTGACAATTTTTTATCTCCCTTTAGGTGACCTTTTTAATTTTTTACCATTAACGTTTAAAACAGCCCAACATGACCGATACACAGATTATAGAATTAATACTAACCGGCAAGGATGATAAAGCTTTTCTGGCATTGTATAAATATTTCAATCCCATAAAAAAGATGGTTATTTCCAAAGGTGGAAGACCCGAAGATGCACAAGACATTTACCAGGATGCATTGATTATACTTCATAAGAAAATAATGGAGGGGGATTTTAAATTGACTGCTAAACTCAGTACTTACTTGTATAGTATTTGCAGGTACTTATGGAAGGATCAGTTAAAGAAGAATAGCAAGCTCCAATCAGTGGAGTTTAATGAAGAGATTGATGCTGTTGATTTAAATGGGTTAGAGGAAATAATAGAAAAAGAGAACAAAATAAAAGTGGCCGAGAAAATAGTTTCGGAGTTGGGGGAGAGGTGTAGGGAGTTATTGCTCCTGTTTTATTCCGGAACAATGAAGCTAAAAGATATTGCTTTGAAGATGGGCTACAATTCTGAGAATACGGCCAAAAATCAAAAATACAAATGTCTTGAAGCAGCTAAAAAGAAACTAGAGGAAGTTCAACAAGATTAACTAATAATTTTAAAATAGATTACCATGCGTCCAGAACTTGAATTAATTGAAACAATAGAGAAATACCTGAAAGGTGAAATGAATGCTGCCGAAAAAACAGAATTCGAAAAGCGCCTTCAGAATGATTCCAAGCTACAGAAGGAAGTAAAACTTCAGCAGGATATTATGAATGGAATTGAGCGCACCGCCATGAAACAAAAAATTACGAAAGCATACACTAAATATATGAGTGGCAAAAATTTCCTGAAATGGGGGAGTTTGGGCACGGGTATTATTGCAGTATCTACAGCGGTTTTATTTTATACCACAAATCATAAGGCATCATCCAATAGCTATATGCAGCGCTTGCCTGACTTAAATGAACAGGGAACAAAGCAATGGAGTGATGCGGATAAATATTTGCCCGGACAAATTTTCTCTCTCAACACTAATCAGGATACGGTGATACAAACACGTGGAGGAATGGTGCTTGCCGTTCCGGCTAATTGTTTTTTAGATGAAAATGGAAATCCGGTAACTGGTCCTATTGATTTGGAGGTTAAAGAGGCACTTGACCCAGCCTCAATGATGAAAGCAGGTTTGTCAACTAAATCCGGTGGCAACTTATTGGAGACTGCCGGAATGTTTTATATAAATAGCAGGAAAGATGGAAAATCACTGAGGATAAATCCGAACAACGGAATATATGTGCATGTGCCATCCGATACAGTTAAGAGTGGTATGCAGGTGTTCCAGGGTAAGCGCATGCCTAACGGAACTATTGATTGGATGAATCCAAAACCGCTGGTGCATAATTTGGTTCCTGTAAATATTCATACCCTCAATTTTTATCCTCCTCTTTATTTAGATTCTTTAGCGTACTGGGGAAAAGATGTGAAAAATAAAAAGTATACAGATAGTTTGTATTATTCGTTTGCGGGGTTGTTTGGAGGTAGAGGCCAAGGTGGAAGGCAGCAGCAAGCCCTGAGATCTGATACAACAATTTATGTTCATTACTATTCCAAAGATACTGTTGCTTCTTTATTATGTGGCATCAATCCCGCAAAAATAAAAGCCATTTGGAGTGATGAATTCCAAAACACGATTATTTCTACACGGGAATTTGAAGCGCGTATGCCTTATATCCATAAAACAGAAAATGAAGCTATCCTTGATTTGTATGTGAATAATCTGGATAAAAATCTTTCCTATATAGATTCCCTTGCCGCACGACAATTGTATGGAGATTTGAAAACGGTATTCCTTTCTTTTGCTGCAAGAGGAGATGGAAAAATAGCTGTGAAATCGAAAATGATGGAAAAGCTAAAAGTATATTATGATAATAAATCAAGGCTCTTTACAGAAGCTACAATTAAAGCCCAACAAGCATTCGGAGAGAAGCAATATAAACTCGATTCAATTGCAATGGTTAAAAGTGACACTGATGCAAATAGGGAATATAAAATGATGGGTAAAGAATATGAAATTAACTTGAAAGAGGCGTGCAGGCAGGTTGGCGACCCGGATTCAGTTGGTATACCTGAAGGAAGTGGTTATGCAGTTTTAGTCAATGCTACAGGTTGGAATAATATTGATCAGTTTGTTTGGGAATCGACAAGGGAACGCACTACATTGGATTATACTTCACCAAGAAATGGTAAAAAAGCAATAATAAGGTATCTGCCTTTTAGTGTTTCTATTAATAATTACAAAAATTATGATAATGTTTTTGTATACCTCTTGCCAAACAAATTAAACAGTTTTATGCGCCTTGAAGATACAAACGGAGTATTTAGAGAGCGGCTTGATGAGTTGTTTGCTTATAAAATGGAATGTGTTGCGTATAAAGGTAAGCATGTGTACTATTATTCAATGGATGATGTTGGAGCTAAAGCTTACACAATTGACTTGCAAGAAATAAGTATGAATGAATTGAATAACAAATTAGGAGGGTTAGGCAATCAAAGCCAGAAAGATGATATGGCAAAGGAGGTTGACTATATGCAATTTCAAATGCAGGATAAAAGGAGGACGAAGAAAAATGAGGAAAGAGAAGCTCTAACTGAGAAATTTGAAAAACTAATTTTCCCTTGTTATGGAGAATCGCAACAGCAAGGTGGGGGACGGCAAATGCCGGATACGTATAAGTGAACTAGTTAACATAGAGAACCGGTGCCTTCTTGAAAGATAATGAAATGTTAGATGACTTAACCGGAAAATCTTCCCTGTAATGACAACCCCTGCTTTCTTCCCTTTGCAATGCAGCGCTAGTAATCATCAGAGATGTTTCAATCATATTCAGAAGTTCCATAGAAGTGATATTTATTCCTTCGGCCTGTAATTTGAAATTTAAATTGCTTTGCATTTCTGTTAATGTATCAATGCACTCTTCAAGCCTTTCTGAATTCCTGACAACACCAGCATTCTCCCACATTAATTTTTGTAAAAACTGTTTGTCGTTCTGAAGTTCCGGATCCACAAATTTTGACAATTTATGATTACTGTATGGCAATGATTCTTCTATTAATTGAACTGTATTTAATTTTTGCAGTGTTCTAATTGCCGCTTGCTCTGCAAAAACCAATCCTTCCAAAAGTGAGTTGCTGGCAAGCCTGTTTGCACCATGTAACCCTGTACAGGCAACCTCTCCACAGGCAAATAGATTTTCCACGGTTGTTTCTCCATTTAGATTTACTGCCACTCCTCCGCACATATAATGCGCTGCCGGTATAACGGGCACCACTTGTTTTGTACAATCTATTCCTCTATCTCTAAGTGTTGCCAATATAGTTGGAAAGTGTTTTGTTAATTCATTCTTGTCAAACCCTCGTAAATCAAGGTAAACACAATTACCCTTGCTTTTATCCATTTCATTGAAAATTGCTCTGGATACAATATCCCTCGGCGCAAGTGACTTCATAGGATGATATTTTTCCATGAACGTTTCACCTCTGCTGTTCTTTAACTCTGCACCAAATCCACGTAAAGCTTCGGTAATTAAAAAAGTATCATTAGTAGGTGGGTACAATACAGTGGGGTGGAACTGTACGAATTCCATATTCATCAATTCAGCACCTGCCCGCGAAGCAACGGCATAACCATCCCCTGTTGCTATGGCCGGATTTGTATTTAGGTAGTAAACCTGCCCTGCGCCGCCTGTTGCAAGCATCACAATTTTTGAATGAATCCCGACAAACTCTCCGGTTTCCTTATTGAGTGCCAATGCGCCTTTGCAGCAATTTTCGGTTATTAATAAATCAACCACAAAATAATCCTCTAAAACGGTTATTTTTTTATTTGAAAGTATTGAACGCGCCAACGAATTCTCTACCTCTTTACCAGTTGCATCCAATGTATGTACTACCCTTGGGTGGGAATGTCCTCCCTCTTTATGTAAATCAAAACTGCCGTTCTTAATCTTATCGAAATGCACCCTTTCTTTTTCCAGATCAAGTATGCATTGTTTCGCTTTGGAAACCACAAGATTTACGGTAGCTTCATTGCAGAGTCCGTCGCCGGTGACTAGTGTATCCTGCCTGTGAGATTCAATTGAGTCATTATCTCCAAAGGCAGCGGCAATGCCTCCTTGGGCAAACATGGTGTTTGATTCACCAATCTTTCCCTTTGTGAGAATTAAAACATTTGAAAATTCAGCACATTTTAAAGCATAGTATAACCCGGCAATGCCGCTACCAATAACAACTATGTCAGCAGATATTTTTTTCACACAAACTTGAGCATTCTTTTAATAGGAACTGAAGCCCGGCGAATAGTGTCCGCATCAAGGCATATTTCATATTTACTTGCCTTTTCGGTTCCGATTGATTCAAGCGTTTGAAGAAGATTTTCCAGATTTATCTTTTTCATTTGAGGACACTTGATGCATGGTGTGATGAATTCTTTATTTGGATACATACCCTTCAATGTTGCACCCAAGTCACATTCCGAGGCAAGAATGAATTGTTTTGATTTGCTTTCACCAACATACTTAAGTATGTCATTGGTGCTTCCCAACACACCTTTTCTTTCATCCAACGATGCTGAAACAGCCTCCTGAGGTACTTCCCAATGCAATAGAAATTCAGCATTCGGATAAATTTCTTTGAATGCCTTCATCGACATTTCCGAAAATTGTTCATGTACTTCACACACACCATTCCACAGTATGAGTTTTTTTCCTGTTTCCGCTGTTATTTTTTTTTGAAGATTTCTTCCCATGTGTACATCAGGAATAAATATCAGTGTGTCTGAATCGAATGAGCGTGCAATGTTCAGGGCATTCCTTGAAGTGCAGCATATATCACATTCTGCCTTAGTTGTTGCATAAGTGTTTACGTATGCAATTACAGGCACACCCGGGTATTTTTGTTTTAAATTTTTTACATCTTGGGCTGTTATACTGGATGCCAACGAACACCCGGCATCATTATCGGGAATAAAAACATTCTTCTCAGGGCTTAGAATTTTGGCGGTTTCTGCCATAAAACGCACCCCGCAAAAAATAATATTCTGCTCTTTTACCTTTGTAGCTTCCACACTTAATCCCAGCGAATCACCAATAAAATCAGCTACCCCACCCTTATCAGCAATAAGTTGTAATTCGGGGGGCATGTAATAGTGTGCCAGTATTACCGCATTTTTCTCTTTTTTCAGATGTTGGATTTCCTGATATAATGTCGGGGCTTCCTTAAGTTCTAACATTTTGAGTGGTAAATAATAAGATGGCAAACTTATTAAGTAGGTTAAAGACATTAGCTGATAAAAGTCTATTTGGAGATATGATATAAATCAAACAGAAAGACTTGCCTGGCTCGTGATTATTGTTCTGAATAGTCTTATACTTAAGGGAACAAGTAAGAGAGATAATCCGATAAAAATCCCAATGCCTGTGAAAGCGAATACCTTCAAGTAAGGAGAAATGGCTTCCATTATTTCTGCGAAGGAAATACCCTGAGTGGTTAGTACCCCCTTTTTTATTCCTGCAATAATTAGCGTCAGCCAGAAAAATAGTAATGATATATTCAAGATGAACCAGCCCGAAAGTTCTAATCTGCTTTTATTAACCTTGTTCGGCGAAGATTCATTAACAATATAAAAACAAGATGCGAGTAATATCATGGTGTTAATTCCAATGGTGCTGCCCATTGCATGAGCAACGGTAATGTGCGTTCCGTGCGTGTAAACATTGATGGCAGGAATGGAAATGAGCAGGGCGAGAATAATATTCAGAAAAATCCAGACATCGGAAGAGAGAATAAAACGAAATGAAAATGACCAAAGATGTTTCCGTGATTTGTCAACTGTCTTTCTCCAATTGTAAATTATCCTGAATAAAAGAATCCATTCGCTCATACTTACCGCATAAGATATATCGCGAATTACAGGACTAATGGGAACTACATAAATATGGTGTGCCCAACCGAAAAGTAAATTCACCAATCCAAGAAGATACAACAGGAATGCACTTTTAGAGCGTGCCAAATTCGTATTGCCCGAAATGCGCTCCATTAAAAAAATACCTGTTCCATAAACCAGCATATTCCATGAACCAATTAACGAGCCATATGCTTTCCATTGGATTGTAATGTCTCTTATGGGGTCGTTTCTGATAGCCGGCAACAACCATAAATTTGATTCACTGAAAGTGATAATGAAAAATATGACCCCTGTAGCCCACATCCAAATATATACAGGCCATCGACCTTGATGATTTTTTATGGAAAGGAAGAAATTTATTGCAAATATTATCCACGTAAGAATAATAAAGATGGAAAAAACAGGAGGATATTCCCAATATTCCCTACCGCCAAAAACTCCTATAATATAACATATAAGAATGCATATTCCTGTAACAAAAAATAAAATGAGATGTGCTTTTTGCATTTTAAAAGTGTGCCAAACCCCTTTAATGGAATTAGGTAGATAATAGTAAATTCCTCCAATAGAACTAAGGAATATCCATGATATGACTAACGAAACATGCAAGGGGCGGTTTTTGAAAAATGGTAAAAATTTTGCAAAATCAGGATAAACAAATTGGATGGCAGCAACGCATCCAAATAATGCCCCGCCTAGCAAACTTAATAAGCCCAGCAAAATAAAGCACAGTGCGGTTTTATTTACCCGGGGCGGTAAATTCAATTGATCCATACCATGAAATTTTATAGTTTCGAAGTGCTGAGCCATTAGTAGAGTCAACAGTTGCCAAATAGGAAATAAGGGATGAAATATCTGCATGACTTAAATGGAAATTTGGCATTCGATTAGTTCCATTTTGTAAAAATGCCGTCATATATAATGGCCCTTTGCCTTTAGCAGAGTAAACATTGGTCAGGTCCGGGCCCATGTACCCGCCTAACCCATAAAGTTGATGACAAGCCTGGCAGTTATACTTTTGAAACAATAATTTCCCTTCTGCTGCCGACCCGGTTAAAATATGTGGATTTTGTATTCCATTATTACTTCCGTCTATCCAAATAGTATATCCGGTAAATAGTGCGATGATGACAGATACTAAAGCTATTTTAAGTTTTTTTGAGAATCCTGGATGTGTATCTTTTGACTCTGGGGGAATCATAGTTGAATCTTAAACTTCGGTTAACACAGGCAGTTTTCTGAACTTGGCAGTAAAATGCCTTAGGAATCTAGGTGCCTCAATAATTTCTAATCCTGTTGCTTTTTCGTGCTCCTCCAATATTTTTTCAAATACTTCAATTACATATTCAACGTGGCTTTGTGTATAAACCCTTCGTGGAATAGCTAAACGGACAAGTTCCATAGGTGCGCATACAAAATTTCCTTCAGCATCATTATGTCCAGACATTACAGAACCAATTTCACACGAGCGAATGCCGCCCTTAATATACAAGTCACAGGCTAAAGCCTGCCCAGGGTATGACTCAGGAGGTATGTGGGAGTAAAGTTTTTTTGCATCTACATATACAGCATGCCCGCCAATCGGCAACATAACCGGCACTCCCATTTCATGCAATTTTTTACCAAGGTAGGCTGTACTGCTTATTCTGTAATGAAGATAGTCTGGGTCAAAAACCTCATGCAAACCTGTTGCAATGGTTTCCATATCCCTGCCGGATAAGCCGCCATAAGTAATATAACCCTCTGTAATAATCAATGTTTCCCTGCATTTGTCGGCAAAATCTTTATCCTTAAAAGCAAAGAAGCCACCCATGTTTACAATGGCATCTTTTTTAGCACTCATAATGCATCCATCAGCCAACGAAAACATTTGCTGAGCAATTTCAAAATACGTAGTGTTTTCAAAACCATCCTCACGATGTTTGATGAAATAAGAATTCTCTGCAATCCGGCAACAGTCAAGAATAAACACCACGCCATTCTTCTTGCATATCTTGCTTATCTGTTTTGCATTATCCATACTAACAGGTTGCCCGCCACTGCTATTGTTTGTAACCGTAAGAATAACGGCCCCTATATTTTCTTTTCCATGTTTAGTTATAAGGCTTTCCAGTTTTTCAATATCCATATTACCCTTGAAAGGGTGCAGCACACTGGTTTCTTTAGCTTCAGGTATAGGTATGTCAAAAGCTTCAGCACCCGTTACTTCAATATTTGCACGGGTAGTATCAAAATGTGTGTTGCTTATAAAGACTTTCCCTTTAGCTCCTAGTTTTCCATATACAATACGCTCCGCTGCTCTGCCCTGGTGAGTAGGGAAAATGAACGGATAACCGGTGAGTGCATGAATGGACTCTTTCATACGGTCCCAGCTTTTTGAGCCCGCGTACGATTCATCCCCGAGCATTAATCCTGCCCACTGGTTGTCACTCATGGCTGAAGTCCCGCTGTCTGTAAGGAAATCAATTAATACCTGATCGGATTTTAAACTGAAAAGGTTGTACGAAGCCTCTTCCAGGTATTTTATTCTTTCCTCTTCGGTTGTTATCCGGATTGGCTCTATAACCTTTATTTTAAAAGGCTCAATGATGGTTTTAAATTGCACGGTATTTATTTTTTTATGATAATCGTCTAATTTTTTCCAGTGATTTTGTATCCAGAATTTTTATTTCCCCAATGTCCGTATCCACAATATTTTCATGCTTGAAATCAGTAAGGGTGCGGATGAGTGATTCAGTAGTGGTTCCTATAAGGCCCGCCAAATCATCCCTTGAAACATGTAATGTACAAGTGGCGGTATCTTTTTTAGAATTGTGTTTCTTTTTCAATTGTAGTAAGGCACCTGCAACCCTTGCGCGAACTGAATTAAATGCCAGTGTCATCAGGCGCTCTTCAATATCGCTGATGTCGTTAGCCAGTAGTTTTATGAAATGCCTGCCCAATTGCTGGTCTGAATTTATCAGTGTAAGAAAATCATCCTTCGGAATTAATAAAACTTCTGACTCTTCTGCTGCTACTGCTGTATCCGGATAGGTGCTGTCTTCAAGCACTGCAATGTACCCGAAAAATTCTCCTTTTTCATAAATCCCAACTATAAATTCTTTCCCTTCAGGGCCAAGTTTAACGGTTTTAATCTTGCCTTTTTTTACGAGGTAAACCATATTCGGAATATCTCCTTCAAAATATACATTTTCACGTTTATTGAAACCACGGGTTCGGTAGCCTGTTGTTAAGCCATTCGCTATTTTATCGGGGTTTGTACTATTTAAAAGTTGCAAAAGATTATCGAGGTTATGGAAATTTTCTTTATTTTCAATTTTATTGGATAAGGCGTCTTTAGTAGTAGAGTTTACTAGTTGTTCAGAACCTTTGATAGCCGGAACCAATAAATTGAAATGGTTGTTCCCGGATTTAGATTCTTCCGAAAGATTTAAAAGAAGAAATGGGATGTTTCCGGTAACTGTATTTTTGCTGAGCATATTGCTTATGCCATAGCCATCAATATCAGGTAAGGTAAGGTCGCAAATAATGAATGAAGGTTTTTCTTTTTTTGCAATTTCTATACCCTTCATCCCGGAATTTGCTGAAAATATTTCGTATCCTTCTAATTGAGGTAAGGTGCGGATACTTACTTCGGCAACTTCATTTCCGGTAATAACTAATAGTTTGTTCATTTCAGATGATTGTATTATTCCATCATTGCACAAAGAGACATTCATTTGTGGGTTGGAAACATGATAAAAATCACATAAATTAACTAATATAAATCATGGTATTTGAAATATAGATAAAGCAAATAAAAATAAAATATATAAAATAAACATAACGTAAACTTGACATGGCTGATTAATATCAATCAGCCGGGTTGATGGCCATCATCCTGTAGGGTAGTGCAGGAAATACTTTTGTAAAAATCATAATGATGGGCGGGGGAATCAAACACAAAATGCCCTGCTAATTAATTGCAACTATGAATACAATACATAAGAAAGCAGCACAATATACCCTGCCTCAGGATATCAAAAAAGCAGGCCTTTATCCCTATTTTCGAGAGATTCAATCGGAACAGGACACTGTTGTAACAATGGATGGTAAGAAATTGTTAATGTTTGGTTCAAATAGTTATATGGGATTAACTAACCATCCCAAGGTAAAAGATGCCGCAATAAAGGCAGTAAATAAATACGGAACAGGTTGTGCAGGTTCCCGTTTTTTGAATGGGAATTTAGATTTACATGCTGAACTTGAAAGGGAAATTGCCGGATTTATTGGTAAAGAAGAGGCACTTGTTTTCAGCACCGGTTTTCAGGCAAACCTGGGTGTTGCATCCGCGCTAATGGGCAGGCATGATTATGTTATTATTGATGAATGTGTTCATGCTTCAATTATTGACGGGTGCAGGCTCACTTACGGTGAGGTTTTAAAATATTCACATAATAGTATGGGTTCCCTTGAACATGTATTAAAGCGTTTGGAACATGAGCCGGGTATTAAACTAATTATAACTGATGGGGTATTCAGTATGGAAGGAGATATTGCCAATCTGCCCGGAATAGTTAAACTGGCTAAAAAATATGGGGCCTCCATTATGACCGATGATGCCCATGCGCTTGGTGTTATTGGTATGAATGGAAGAGGCACAGCTTCTCACTTCGGGTTGGAAAATGAAGTGGATATAATAATGGGAACGTTTAGTAAATCGCTTGCATCGTTGGGAGGATTTATTGCTTCGTCGCATAGTGTTATAAATTATTTGAAGCATCATTCACGGTCACTAATTTTCAGTGCAAGTATACCTCCATCATCTGCTGCAAGCGCTTTGGCCGCATTGCGGATAATTAAAAGCGAGCCTGAAAGGATAAATAAACTATGGGATAATACCCGGTATGCAAAAAAGAAATTAACCGATGCCGGATTCGATATAGGAGGAACTGAAACACCTATCATTCCTATATATATACGCGATAATGAATTGACATTTCTTTTTACAAAAATGCTGGCTAATGAAGGAGTATTTGTAAATCCTGTTGTATCTCCTGCTGTAAAAAGCGGAAATACATTGTTAAGGTTTTCGCTAATGGCAACACATACAAAGGAAGAAATTGATTTTGCCGTAACAAAGATTATTCATGTTGGCAAAGAACTCGGAGTATTGGAAAAACAACTTGAAACTGCAAGATGATGATTGAAGTAATTCCCGTGGAAAATAAGGCTCAGCTTGCCTCATTTATAGATTTTCCACACGATTTATATAATGGTGACCGTTGCTATGTTCCTGAATTATTTATCGCTCAGCGAGACCTTTTAAAAGGTACTCATCCTTTTTTTAAGCATTCATCACTCACCTGTTTTCTCGCAAAAGAAGATGGTAAGACGGTTGGACGGATTGCCGCAATACGGAATAATAATCACATTAAGTATACCGGAAAAAAGGAGGGCTTTTTTGGCTTTTTTGATTCTGTAAATAATCCGGAAGTTTCCGGAAAATTATTTGAGACTGCCGAAAAATGGATGAAAAATGAAAAACTGGAAGCAGTTGTGGGGCCTGCAAATTTTTCTACCAATGAAACCTGCGGACTGTTGATTGATGGATTTGATACACCACCAATTGTTATGCTTACCTATAATAAGCCATATTACTCCAATTTGGTAGAGCAGTATGGGTTTAAAAAAGAAATGGACCTTCTTGCCTATAAACTGGAAGTGGCGAATATCACAACTGCACAATCTGCAATAAACCTTGAAGAAAGGTTGAATAAAAGGGGGATTGTGATTCGTACGATGAACATGAAAGAGTTCAAATCGGAAGTAGCAAAGGTTAAGGAAATATATAACAGTGCATGGGAGAAAAACTGGGGCTTTGTTCCAATGACAGATGAGGAGTTTGACTATATGGCGAAGGATATGAAAATGATTCTTGACCCTGATTTTGCTCTTATTGCAGAGCATGATGGAAAACCAATAGGGTTCTCTTTATTCTTGCCTGACATTAATATTGCCTTGAAAAAAATAAGCCGTGGGCGGTTGTTGCCAACAGGAATATTGAAGTTGCTTTACTATAAAAGTCAAATCAAGCAGGGGAGGGTTATAACGCTTGGTGTAGTTGAGAAATACAGGCGTATGGGAATAGACGCAATTCTTTATTCAAAAAGTGTTGAAACTGCCCGGAGAAAGCAATATAAATTTGCAGATGCATCGTGGATTCTTGAGAATAATATTCCTATGAATCGTGCATTGCAAGCCTTGAATGGCAAGGTTTATAAAACTTACAGGATGTATTCCAAGGCAATATCATGAAACCCCCTGTTATACTTATAACAGGTTCAAGCGGATTTATTGGTAGTTTTCTGGTAGGGGAGGCTGTAGGCCGAAATATGAATGTTTATGCAGGTATACGCACCGGAAGCAGCTTAAAATATTTAGATTTTCAGGGTATTCATATTGTTGAATTTGACTTTTCCTCGAAAGAAAAAGTCTCCGATACATTGAAAAAAATTGAAATGGAAAGCGGAGGCATTGAATATATCATTCATAATGCGGGTATTACCAAAGCTAAAAACCCGAATGATTATATTACCATAAATACGAGGTTTACTTCTAATTTTTTGGAGGCTATAAAATCATCGTTGAAGCATATTCCAAAGTTTATTTACATAAGCAGCCTTGCAGCTTATGGGCCGGGTGACCCAAAAACATTTGAACCTGTAAAAAATTCGGACAAGCCGGCACCTGTTACCAATTATGGCAGAAGCAAGTTTTTGGCTGAGAAAATAGTTACTTCGCAAAATTTAGTTCCATGGATTATAGTAAGGCCAACTGCAGTTTATGGCCCAAAAGAGAAGGAGATTTTTGCGGTTTTTAAAGCAGTTAATAAGGGTCTTCAACCTGCTATTAAAAATGAAAAACAAAGGCTGACATTTATATATGTGAAAGATCTTGTAAGAGCTATTATTGATCTAACAATTTCTGAAAATAAAAATAAGGCTTATTTCGTTTCCGATGGTGATGTTCACTCTAATAAAGTTTTTGCAGAGCATATCAAGACAATCATGCATAAAAAGACATTTAAGATTAACCTCTCACCAACCGTTTTAAAAATTGTTGCAATTACTATGGAGGGGATTTATAAAATGAGAGGGGACACTCCTGGCTTAAATAGGGAGAAGGTGGATGAAATGAATCAACTTAACTGGACTTGCGATACAGAGCCACTCATTAATGATATTGCTTTTGTCCCCCAATACAACCTTGAAAAAGGAATAGCGGAAACCATTTCCTGGTATAAGGAAGAAAAGTGGCTATAAAATTTAATCCTATTATTTCCCAGTAATCTTAAACTCTGTGCGGCGGTTTTGTTGTCTTCCGTCATCTGTTGCATTAGTTGCAACCGGATTGTCTGAGCCATACCCTTTAGAGGTTAAGCGTTTAGCATCAATACCGTGTGTTTTTAGGTATGTTACAACGGATTTTGCACGGGCTGCTGACAATTTTAAGTTATACGCCTGTGTCCCTTTATTATCAGTATAACCCGATAATTCAATTGTCATTTTTGGATATTTCTTAAGCAAATCAATTACCCTTTGCAACTCAGGATTTGATTCCTTACGCAAAGTGGATTTATTAAAGTCGAAGAAAATATTTCGCAAAGCTATATGGCTTCCCACATTTAATGGTTGCAGGGCAATGTTCTTTTCTATTTCGCGATAGTGTGATGAATCCGTAAGGTCAATATTAGCAGAATAGAACAAATAATTATCGGCTTTAACAGCTATTCCATAATTGATGCCCGATGAAAGTGAAACTACATATTTCCCTGTGCTGTCCGTTGAAAAATCAGCAATTACTTTGTTTTTCTTGTTGTCAGTTAATTCAATCGTTGCTAGCAATGGCTTGTGTGTTTCTGAATCTACAACTATACCACGCAACAAAGCTTTATTACCTGTTGCAACTGTAACAGCGCTTGACATCATAACATCCGGAATATTGGCAGTTCCGGCTAAAAGGCCAGGGGAATTGCTTATTGCCACAGGTTTTTCAGGTCCAAGAAAAGTAATCATGAAGATGTCCATATCGCCATTACCGCCCATTTGGGCAGAGGAGTAATATCCATGTTTCTTATTCGAAGGCATAACAAAGAATACATCATCATCAGGTGTATTTATCGGGAAGCCTAAGTTTTCCGGTGCCGACCATTGTCCGTTAACTAAAGTGGTTTTAAAAATATCATATCCACCCATGGTGTTATGCCCGGTTGAACTAAAGTAAAGCGTGTTTCCATCGGGTGACAGAAATACTCCAGTTTCATCATACTGGGTGTTAATTGTCGGGCCAAGGTTTTGCGGTTCACTCCAACCTCCGTTTCCATCGGAAATAATTTTATAAATATCACCCATTCCATATCCTCCGGCCCTGTCGCTCACAAAATAAAATACCTTTCCATCTGCCGAAACAGTTATTGCAGATTCTTTTCCTACTGAATTTATTTTTTCATTCATCCTTACGGGCTGGCTCCAAACATTATTTGCAAAATGGGTTTGGTAGATATCGCCACCCTGATTTGTGCGATATATATATAAGGTTTGTCCATCTGCAGAAAGCCCGACAGTGGCATCATGCGATTTCGTATCAACCGGAGCACCAAGACTTACAGAGGTACTCCAAACTCCATTCTTATTATACGACACAAAAACATCTTCATAAGTTTCTCCATCTTTTTCATCAACCTTGGCTTTTGAAGTGGCAGGCATTCTTGATGTGTAAACCAACTCCGATTCATCTGCACTGATAAGCGGACGATACTCGGGGTATTTAGTGTTAACGGACATTCCAAGATTGTCAATAAATACCCTCACAGGACTCTGGCTTAATGCCTTGCCATTATCGCATTCAGTAATTTTCCTTCTTACATCCGCAATGGCTTCTGTTTGTTCCGGAGTTAAAGATTGTAAGTAAGTATTATATTCTCCTTTGGCACTATCCCAGTGCTGGGATAAATGCAAAGCTCTACCCATATAATAATGCGCATCGTTTGCAACAATCGGGTTCAGTTTAATTGCTTTTCCAAGATAAATAGATGCCTGACCCTTCATTGAAGAATAAATCATGCACTTGCCGATTTTGTAATTCAGCATAGCATTATCCGGATTAAATTTTTCTGCACTTATATAATAAGAAATAGCATACCTGTAATAATGAGGCCCCATTGCATAATAGATATCTCCTTTCTTTATGGAATCCATTGCTTTTTTAAAGCCTTTCCGGTTCTCTTTAAAGTTCTTCTTAATAAATTCCTTGCCCTGTCCCCAGCCAAGGGTAGCAAAGCATAAAAAGCACAGAGTTAAAAGCAGTCTTCCAACTTTATTAACCTTAAATGCTTTATGAAATTTATACCTCATATCCTTATTTGCAATCAGTAATATAATCATTTGCCTTAGCCACTCCATATAATGCAGCCTTTTGCCAATCGGCGCATGCATCCTTTGCATTGCGCATCATTTCTTCTATTATTCCACGGTTCAGGTAGGCATTGCCGTATTGCGGATTCAGTTGAATGGCCTTATCACAATCTGCTTTTGCTTTAATATAATCATTCATTTTATATTCAACTAATGCCCTGTTGCAATAAGCATAAGCATTTGCGGAGTCCATCGAAATTGCTTTGTTAAAATCATTTATTGCATCTGGGTAACTTTTCTTATCAAGGTAAACTGTACCTCTGTTATTATATGCATCCGGAAATTGAGGTTTTAACATGATAGCTTCAGTGAAAGCACCAATAGCCCCATCATTGTCACCGCTTTTGTATTCGGCGTTTCCAAGATTATTATATGCCTCAGGAGTTTTTGAAAATGTAATTGCTTGCCTGTAATCGTCAGCGGCTGCTTTATAATTTCCTAATTCGTAATTGCAAACACCCCTGTCGTTATAGGCTTCAGTAAAGCTAGCTTTAGAAGAAATAGCCAATGAAAAATCGGCTTGGGCATCTTTGTAATTCCCGGTTTTAGCAAGCAATTCACCAAGGCAATACCAGGCATCTCCATTGTTCGAGTTTCTCTTAACCACATGCCTGAACGCAGAAATTGCATGATCATTATTTCCCAATGATGTTTGTGCCTGCCCATATCCGTACCAGGCTTTTTCATCGTTCGAATCAAGCTTTAACGCCATGCTATAATCTTCGGATGCTCCTTTATAATCCTTTTGACGGAGGCGTGTATTGCCACGGCCCAAATAAGCAGGTTCAAATTTCGGGTTGCCGTTTATTGCCTGGTTAAAATTAGCAAGCGCATAGGGGTAATTACCTTTTGCAAAATCATTTAAGCCATTATTGAAACTGATTTTTGAACTTTGGTCAGGCGATACCTGAATTGTTTTTACAGTGTCATGGGCTCCGGATTTTTTTACAGAGGAAGTCTTATTTGCAGGTGCTTTTGTCGCAGACTTGGTTTGACCAATAATTGCACTCGCAGAAATAAATAAGGATAATATGAGTATTGTTTTGCTTTTCATTTCACTATCTTAAAATCCGCATATTCTAATTCCGGCAGCTGCTGATAACACGTGGCCACTATAATTATTTAAAAAGGCTGTAGCATCATTAGTGCCTACATAAAAATCAAAGCCACCAATAAAGTTTACAAATACACCTACAGGAACAACATAGTTGAATTGTGATTCAGTTGCAATTCCTACATTCAGTTCAATGTAATGGAATACATTTATTTGTGTGCAGGCTGCTATATAGGGCTTTAAAAGATTTCCGGGAACACTATTTAATGGGGCAACAAAATCGGATGAAAACCCAATTCCTTTTGTTAATTGATAGCTTAATCCTAACCTGAACTTAGTCGGCAATTGGTTGGTGTAATCAGGCCCCGGGCTCTGGTTGTAAAAATAATTTAAAATTTTTGCATTATTTTGAATGTAATTTCTAAGGCTGTCATAGTTTGTAGGGAACTTTATTGTGGTAGGTGTAAAATCTATGTTTTGCCATTTTATATGGCCAATATCGGTTACCGACATCCCTAGTTTCCATTTCTTATAACTGGCACTTAAACCAAGATCGATTCCAAGTCCGCGGCCATTAGCCTGGAACATATTTTTAGGAAAATTATTCAGGTAAGTACTGTTATATATATATGTACCTTCCTCAATATTCTGAGTTCCCTGAAAAATTGAACTGAATTGGCCAAGACCCCATATTGGTTTAATGCCAAAGCCTCCAAATATTTCTATAGGGTTTGAAAGAGCTTCTGCTTTTTTAGTCTGGTAATTGAAATACTCAGAATTTTCAAATGAAGCTCCGCCTTTCACCGTGCTTTTTACATAAATTGTGAATAGTTTATGCCCATAATTAATATTCAACTCACGGTAATGATATCCTCCCATATTTGTTCCATCAAGTAATTGGGCAGGTGTTTTTTTTAAAAGCGTAGAATCTTTTAGGATTGCATTTTTAAGGGGAATTGTATCTTTTATGTCGACCAGGTCGGTAATAATTTTTGCTGAATTCGGGCTAAAATAGGCGTGTGCGTAAGCATGGTCTGTTAAACTAATAGCCAAACCGCCCCATTTATTATTATGAATGGAAAATGAAAAGAAATTAGCAGAAACGGCAGCATTTAATCCTCCGGGAGTTGTCATAGCATTATATGCCTGTTGTCGTTGCTGAGGAGTAAGAGAATCAAACTGAGTACTTTTAACTTCATTAATTGTAACCGCCTGATCCTCGAGGTTGAGCCCAATGTTAGCAACGCTTAAACTGAATCCGTGATTACTATTCCAGCCAAGGTTGGCAGGGTTGATACCTATTGCTTCCCAATCTTGCGCAGTGGCTGTTACAGAGCCTCCTCTGGCAGTAGCGGTAGGTCCGCCAAAATCAATTTGCGCGAATGCTATTGCAGGAGAGATAAGAAATGCAAGTAGAGTAATTTTCTTCATGCGCAGAATAATGGAACTTTTTAAGAACTAAGGCAATTCGAAACTAAGAAAAATTAAGATTAAGCATCCTTACTATTTTTCAATCTTTATCAACAGTTTTATTCTTGCTTATATCTTTTACGAAAGGTATTTGAAAAAGTTATAGTCTTTAAGTACTATGATATTCATCCTTCCCTAACCAGAATTGTATTCCGCTTTTTTGGGTATAATTGAGCAAAAACCTATCTCCGGGGCTGTCTCCTCCGGTAACTAAAGGTTTTGTTTTGAATCTCTTTTTAAGTATAGTTACTTTCCCCTCTCCAAAAGGAAATTCTTTTTTGCCAATTTTAATAATCTCTTTTTTATTCCTTGCAACCTGTGCACCAATAATATCAGATGGTGGAATATTGAAGTATTTTTTGCAGATAATCCGTGCAGAAACTTCATTGCTTGCAGTTACTATATATATGCGTAATCCCTTATTTCTTAATAAACCTAAAACAGATTTCATCAGTGGATTCGGTTTTGGGACTTGAAGTTTACAGCCTTCAATGCTAATAGAGAGCGATTTATATGCAATCACTTCATTCGTTACTTCCTCAAGCTTCGTAAGTGGTAAACCTGCCATTAAATCAATAATAAGCTTGTATGCTTTTAGCTTGTCACTTTCGACGAGATTGATATAGTCTTGCCATCCAAACCCTTTGATTAGTTTCTTTTTAACCAGCAATGCAAAAACAGTTTCGCCGATATCACCAATCAATAAGGTGTTGTCCAAATCAAAGGCTGCATAACGTTTTCCCTTTGTTGGTAAAGAGTTTATGCATTCAATAATTTCAGTTGAAATTTTTCTTTCTGTGCTATGAATAGGATAGAATGAAGCCATAAAATATAGATTGTCGGGAAATTAAATGTAAAAGTACGGGAATAATTATAAATATTTTTCAGAGATGGAATTTGCTATGCCACAGTCTAACCAAAAATTTTACATTTGCGTCCCGAATTAAAAAACCTGTGACTCTTATTAAATCTATTTCCGGTATCAGAGGCACCATTGGCAGCAATGGTGATGGTGGTTTGTCCCCAACCGAAATTGTAAAGTTTACGGCAGGGTATGGAACCTGGGTGAAAAGAAACCAGAAAGACAAGACCAAAAAGAAGCCACGTGTTGTTATTGGACGTGATGCCCGCATGTCGGGATTATTTGTGCGGAACATTATTGTCGGAACTCTTCAGGGATTAGGCATTGATGTAACCGATTTAGGCCTTTCGTCAACACCCACAGTTGAATTAGCTGTTACCGGTGAAAATGCGGATGGCGGAATTATTATTACTGCCAGCCACAATCCTAAAAATTGGAATGCACTTAAACTCCTTAATTCCAAAGGAGAATTTATTTCTGAAGCTGAAGGAAAAGATGTACTTAATATATCTCGAATAGGCCAGTTTGAATTTGCAAATGTGAACTCACTTGGAGAAATAAAACTGGATGATTCCTATCTTCAAAAACATATTGACCTTATTCTGAATCTGCCATTGGTAGATGTAAAAGCTATCAAGGCAAAGAAATTCAGAGTTGTTTTAGATGCGGTAAATTCTGTTGGTGGAATAATTGTTCCTACCTTATTAAAGCAATTAGGTGTAGAAGAAATCATTCCAATTTTCTGTGAACCTACCGGAGATTTTAAACATGAAGCTGAACCGCTGCCGGAAAACTTAACCGAGTTGTCCAAAACCGTGGAACGCAAAAATGCCCACCTGGGTATTGCTGTTGATCCGGATGTAGACAGACTGGCGCTTGTTTGCGAAGATGGAGAAATGTTCGGCGAAGAATATACCCTTGTTGCTGTTGCAGATTATATCCTGAAAAATAAAAAAGGGAATACAGTTTCCAATCTGTCGTCTACACGTGCACTTAAAGATGTTACACTTAAAGCCGGTGGTGAATATTTCCCATCCGCTGTTGGTGAGGTGAATGTAGTGGAAGCGATGAAAAAGAATAACGCTGTAATTGGCGGAGAAGGTAATGGCGGAATAATTTACCCTGACCTGCACTACGGTCGTGATGCGCTTGTGGGTATTGCTTTATTCCTGACTCATCTTGCAAAATTTGGCAAGAGTTGTTCAATGCTTCGTTCTCAATATCCGAACTATCATATTTCAAAAAATAAAATTGAGCTGTCCCCAGACCTTAATGTGGATAAGGTTTTAATAGGTATCAAGGACAAATACAAAAAATATATTGTCGATACCCGCGATGGAATAAAATTGGAATTCGATAAAGACTGGATTCACCTTCGCCGTTCAAATACCGAACCTATTATCCGTATTATTGCTGAAGGCGCTTCCCGCACTACCGCCGACAACCTCGCCGAAAAACTGATGCACGACATCAGTGAGGTAATGAAGAACCGGTAATTTTTCTAATTATTTATCTTAGCCAGCAGTTTCTTACAACTGTTTTTCACTTGCTCTGAATCGTCCCCGGAATATTTGGCATCAATTGCATTTTGCAGCCATACTTTTGCATCGGCATCCTTTTTCATTTCATGATAAACTGCCGCCAGTTCGTATTGATGAAGAATATAGTCAGGTTCGTAGAGAACCGCTTTTTCGTAAGATGCTGCTGCTTGTGCATAAGTTCCTTCTGGCAGAGATGTACCATAAAGAACCTTCACAGCCAATTTTTCAACTGAATTAAATCCGGCCAGTTTATCAAACCAGCGCCCTAGCAGGTGATATGCCCCGGCATGGTGCGGACTTAATTTAATCGTTTTATCCAATTCCTTTTTCATGATACCTGCAATGGCAATTTGCTGTTTTTTGTTTGCATATTCACTTATCACAGCAATTGAAAAGGCATACGCATAGTGCGATTCAGCATTGTTTGAGTCCAGTTTTAAAGATTTTTTAGCAAGATACTCCATGTGCTTATATGCATCGATTGGAGGATTATCAGGTTTGGTATCATCATGCAGTGATTTGCATGTTAGTACCGCAACATAGTCGAGGTATGCCGTATTGTTGGAATCTTTACTTAATAATAATCTGAAAATAGCCAGCGCATCATGAAATTTCCCTTGTTGACGTAGTTCTACAGCCTTTTTATAGAGTGCTGCAGTCTGACCATATCCATTAATCGATGCAATCGAAAATAGAAGTATGAAAGATAAAAATATTTTCGACTTCGTTTTCATTTTATAAATGTATTACCTCTCCATAAGCAGCAGCTGCGGCTTCCATAATAGCTTCACTCATAGTAGGGTGGGGGTGTACCGCTTTGATTATTTCATGTCCGGTGGTTTCCAATTTGCGGGCTACCACGCATTCGGCAATCATTTCGGTAACATTCATTCCTATCATGTGTGCCCCTAAAAGCTCACCATACTTCGCATCAAAAATCAGTTTCACAAAACCATCTTTTGCACCGGCAGCACTTGCTTTACCCGATGCTGAGAATGGGAATTTTCCAATCTTTAATTCATATCCGGCAGCCTTGGCAGCCTTTTCAGTAAATCCAACTGATGCAATTTCCGGTTGGCAATAGGTACATCCCGGAATGTTGTTGTAGTTGAGCGGCTCCGGATTTTGCCCTGCCATTTTTTCTACGCAAATAATTCCTTCGGCACTTGCAACGTGAGCCAATGCTTGTCCGGGAACGCAATCACCAATGGCATGAATGCCCGGTATGTTGGTTTGGTAGTATCCATTTACAACAATTTTTCCTTTGTCGGTAATAACGCCCAAATCTTCCAGGCCAATGTTTTCGAGGTTAGATGCAATACCCACAGCCGATAGAACCACATCGCAGTCTACCACGGTTTCTGCTTTGGCATCTTTTATTTTTACTTTGCAACCTGCACCGCTAATATCCACACTCTGAACAGCCGCTTCCAGCCTTACATCTATACCTAATTTGGCAAATGATTTCATTAATGTTTTCGATACTTCTTCATCCTCCACCGGAACAATGTTTGGTAGCATCTCCACCAGGGTTACCTTGGTACCCATAGTAGCATAAAAGTATGCAAACTCCGAGCCAATAGCTCCCGAGCCTACTATCACCATCGATTTTGGAAGTGTTGGCAGCACCATAGCTTCGCGGTAACCAATAATTTTCTTTCCATCAATTTTCAGGTTAGGTAGTTCGCGGGAACGGGCTCCAACTGCGACAATAATATTCTTGGCTTCGTAGTCGGTAGTTTTTCCATCGGCAGTAACAGCAACTTTTTTTCCGGCTTTCAGTTTTCCTGTTCCTTTAATGACTTCAATTTTATTTTTGCGCATCAAAAACTGAACCCCCTTGCTCATACCATCGGCTACGCCACGGCTGCGTTTTACCACAGCGCCAAAGTCAGCTTCGCCGCCATTAACCTTTATGCCGTAGTCGGCTGCATGTTTCAAATATTCAAATACCTGTGCGCTCTTCAGGAGGGCCTTGGTAGGAATACATCCCCAGTTGAGGCAAATACCCCCCAACTCCGAGCGTTCCACAATTGCTACCTTCATTCCCAGTTGCGATGCTCTTATAGCAGCTACATATCCGCCCGGGCCGCTACCTATTACTATCAAGTCGTATGTCATATATATTGTATTGAAGTGCGAAAATAGTAATTTTTTTTAGGGCGTGCCCCAAGCTTTGCAAGGGTCGGGCTATCCGCTGCAAGCCTTTGCTTCCGGTGCGGGTTTCACCCTGACCGTCAGCATCAGGGCTTTCCGCTACTATCCCTCACGCATGCACTACATCGGAATATCCTATTTCCCTTGCCCTATCGATTTCATTTCCACCTGCAAACCTTTCAGCATATTCATAATGCTGGTGTAGTTCAGTTCTTCCTCTTTATAGGCTCCTATATTAAGCGAACAAACATATTCCCACACCTCCAGTATATCGGCGGCTTTTACTTCATAGGGCTGGTAGGTTTTGTTGTCGGACACGAGGGTAAGCAAATCCTTCTTTTTAGGATGCTTAAAGAGCCGCTTATATACTATCCCCTCCGATTTGGTGAGGAGCACATAAGTAGCCCCATCTTTTATATCGCTATAGGACTCTACATACTTGCATACCACAAAGCTGCCATCGCGCAGTGGAGGCATCGAGTCGCCTTTAATAGGGAAGGCACGGTGTTTGCCTGCCGGCAGAAATGGAAGTTTAATGCGTTGCAGCCGCTCCACATATTCCGGGTCGGCGTAGCCATTCAGGTATCCGGCTGAGGCTTTCATCGAGATAAGTTCTATCTCCTCGTTGTTCTCCTCATTCAGTATTACCGGGAAGAGCAGGCGGTTGTTGCCTATCTTCATAAGCCCGTCCAGGTTGGTTTTGGTAAGGTCTCCACGCAGCAAGGCATCAATAGCGATGTGGAAATAGTTGGAGAACTTTATCAGCATTTCGGCTGATGGTTCACTGCGGCTTTCTTCGTACGAACCAATGCGGGCCTTCGTAACGTTCAGTTTATTAGCCAGTTCTTGTTGTGTGAGGTTCTTTAAATCCCTCAGGTGGCGGATGTTTTTTGCTATCTTAGACATATATCTACAATTTGTAGGCAAATATAACTAAAATTATTAGTTCCTTTGCATCGTTGATGTTTTTATTTTATGAAATAAGAAAAATTCGCAGGTTTCTTTCTTAGTTTCTGTCAGAGGTTAGCCAATATGTCCATGTTGGTAAACCAGTCATAATGAGGGCGGCCCCGGGGGGGACTGCCCTCAGAAATGGCTAAATCCCCTCCGCCGGAGGGGTAGGGGTAGCAGAAGAAGCAGAATGCATTACGATACCAATAACGAAAAAAAATGTTTAGTGAAGTTTAGAAATGAGGTTAGAAAGTTTTCGTAATTTTGAAGTATACAATTTTAAGGTAATAATAATAATTGCATGATAGCAACTCCGAAAAGCAATAACATAAAAGTAATTGAACTATTTGCTGGCGTTGGTGGTTTTCGAATTGGCTTGGAAAGAGCGGCAAAGAATTATAAAATTGTGTGGAGCAATCAATGGGAACCATCTACAAAAAGACAAGATGCTTCCGAAATTTATGTGAAGCATTTCGGATTCGAAGGACACTCTAATAAAGATATTGCTGCAGTGGCTATAAATGAGATTCCTGACTTTGATATGCTTGTTGGAGGATTTCCATGTCAGGATTATTCTGTTGCAACTACATTGAAAAATGCTAAAGGGTTGCACGGAAAAAAGGGAGTATTATGGTGGGAAATACATCGAATACTTGATGAGAAAAAGAAGAAACCGAAATATCTATTTTTAGAGAATGTAGATAGATTATTAAAATCTCCTTCAAAACAAAGGGGAAGGGATTTTGCCGTTATGCTTGCTTCACTTTCAAATCTTGGATATATTGTTGAATGGAGAGTAATCAATGCTGCGGATTATGGAATGCCTCAGAGAAGGAGAAGAGTTTTCTTTCTTGCTTACCACAATTCATCTGCTATCTACAAACAAATCAATAAATTAAAATCACCATTTGATTGGATACTGGAAAATGGCCCTATTGCTGAGGCTTTTCCGGTTAAAACGCCAGAACTCCAACTGTTAAAACTGCCATTCACTATTGAGAAGAATGTTTCTGAGGTAAGTGGAAAATTCAATAAGGAAGGCTCTGACAGCCCTTTTGAAAATACTGGTATTATGATTGATGGAATTATTCACACTATAAAGACATTGCCGGATTATCAAGGACCTTACGAAACTCTTGGGCAGTTTATTTTATTGAATGGAAAAGTGCCAAATGATTATTATATAGATGAAGATAGTTTGGATAAGTGGAGTTATTTGAAAGGTGCAAAGAATGAGGTCCGTACTAATAAGGCAGGAGGTTTCAACTATAATTACAGCGAAGGTTCCATGGTATTCCCTGACCCACTAGATAAGCCATCGAGAACAATTATTACAGGGGAAGGTGGATCATCACCATCACGTTTTAAACATGTTATCAGAACGAGAGATGGAAGACTAAGGCGCCTGATGCCTTTAGAACTTGAACGTTTAAATATGTTCCCTGATGAGCATACTGCAGGATTATCTGATAATAAAAGAGCCTTCATGATGGGGAACGCACTTGTAATAGGTATAATTGAGAAAATTGGAAGGTCATTATCAAATAGAATTTAATTGAAATGGCAGAACTTAATTTACCTTACAATAAGAAAGATTCAAAATCAATAGAATCATATGCTAAGAGGCTTCTTAATAAATCTATTAGAGAAGTACTAGGTTCACATATCAAACAGACATATTTTGGCAAAGGTAAACTAGGGCAGGCTCTTGAGGACCTTTATTTTCAGTATAAGCCAAATTCTGGATCTGGACCTGACTTTGTAGAAGCAGGAGTAGAATTAAAGACCAGCCCTTTAAAAAGGACAACAAAAGGTCTAACCTCAAAGGAAAGACTTGTATTTAATATCATTAATTATGAGGAAGAATATAGTAAAACGTTTAAAACAAGTAGTTTTTGGATAAAGAATAAACTATTGTTGCTGATGTTCTTTTTGCATCAACAGGGCATCGAAGATTTGGATTTTATTTTTAAGATTATTAAGCTTTGGGAGTTCCCATCTACTGACCTGAAAATTATTGAAGATGATTGGGTGAAAATAATAACAAAAATAAAGGCTGGCAAAGCACATGAAATATCAGAAGGGGATACGCTATATTTAGGTGCATGTACCAAAGGTGCAAATAAATCGTCTTTAAGAAAACAGCCATTTTCTTCAGAATTGGCAATGCAGAGAGCATTCTCATTAAAGTCGAAATATCTTAATTTCATTATTAGAAAAAGTCTTCCGGCGGAACCAATAGTAAAAGATTTAAAAGAATACAAAACGGATGAATCATTTGAAGAGTTAGTTCAAAAGCGTTTTGCTCCATATTATGGTATGTCAGAGAGTGAGATTATTAAAAAACTAAAATTACCTAAATCAGTTTCGAAAAGCAGGTTTTATTTGATAGCAAAAGCAATATTGGGTATTAAGAAGGAGAAAATTGAAGAATTCGAGAAGGCTGAAATAGAAATGAAAACAATCCGTATTGAATATTCTGATGCTTTAAAAGAAAGCATGTCTTTTGCACAGATTAAATATAAAGAAATAGTTAATGAAACTTGGGAGGATTCATATTGGTTAAATACCCTAACCAAGAGATTCTTCTTTGTGATATTTCAAAAAGACGCAAAAAGACAAGCTAGATTGAAAAAAGTCATGTTCTGGACAATGCCAGTCAAAGATCTTGAGGTTGCACATAAATATTGGGTTGATACTAAGAAAAAGATTGCTAAGAATGATTTTAAGCACTTTATTAAGATTTCGGATAACATGATTTGCCATGTTAGGCCTAAAGGTATTAATAGTAGGGATTTAATGGAGACGCCTGCTGGTACAATGGAAAAGAAAATGTGTTATTGGCTAAACTCCTCTTATATAAAAGGCATTATTAGCCACTAATTCGGTCCCACTAATTAGTGTCTTTTTTTCATTGTTATCATTGTTATTTTGAAAAAGCACTCTCACCTTTGAGAAACTTAGTGTGTATTTTCTTTGTGTCCTTAGTGGTAAAATGGATTTAGTTTTTCACTGTCAAATACCACTGTTCATAAATAATTGCAAGTCGGGCATCCGACAGGTCAATGACTTTTATAAAAATACTTTTTCATGTAGTATCTTTACTTTATGAAAAACAAAACAACATTCCGGCAAGTAAAAGTTGGGATAATTGTGCTCGTTTTTTTATTGTTAATCGTTGTTATTAACAACGAATATTCATGTAAATATCAGATAATCAATATTCTATTTTTTCACCCTAATTGTTATTGCATTGATAATTCGTTGTTATTTGCGTTGTTATCCGTTGTTAGTTCATTGTTATTTTCGTTGTTATTTTGCCCCTTTTTCCCTGCTAAATCGCCACCAATTTCTGATTCATAATTGTATAATTTAACATCCCAATGTTCATAGCTTATATCTGATAGCTTATATCTCATAGCTAGGTTACTTATTTTTGGAATTCGTAATTCCTAATTCGTAATTGATGAAATACATCGTTTCCTACGCTCCGCATCACAATCATTTTATAGATATTGAAATAGTTATTAAAGTAATTGGCGCCAAAACCCAGGTACAGTGCCCCGCATGGAGGCCCGGCCGTTATGAACTCAGTAATTTTGCAGGCAATGTGCGCAATTGGAAAGCCATAAATGAAAAAGGTGAAGCGCTGCAATTCAAAAAAATAACCAAAGACCTGTGGGAGGTGGAAACAGCCAACTGCAGCGAGATGCATGTGTTTTACAACTACTATGCCGCCGACCTGAATGCAGGCTCAACTTATCTCGACGACCGCCAACTCTATATGAACCCGGTTAACTGCTGCATGTATGTGCCTGAACTCCGCAACGAGCCTGTATCTATGGAGATGCTGCTCCCGGAAGGCTACCGCATAGCTTGTTCCATGAAAATGGGTACACCGGTAAAGACCGAAACCCATATATTACATACCCTTTCAGCCTCCAATTACGATGAACTGGCCGACAGCCCTTTAATAGCAAGCCCAACGCTGCAAGTAGAATCGATTGAAGTGCTCGGCAAATTGAAGGTTCATATCTGGTTCCAAGGGGAGGTGAAACCGGAATGGTTGAAAGTAAAAATGCACTTCCGCACCTTTGTTAGTGAGCAAATCCAAATGATGGACGGCTGCCCGGTAGATGAATATCATTTCATTTATCAGGCTTTGCCCTACAAGTTTCATCATGGCGTAGAGCACCTCGGCTCGACCGTCATTGCTATCGGTCCGTCCTACAATTTAATGAAGTACGATCCCTTCAATAACTTCCTTGGGGTATCGTGCCACGAGTTTTTCCATTGCTGGAATATTAAGACTATTCGGCCTGTCGAGATGTTTCCGTATGATTACACCAAAGAAAATTATTCCCGTCTAGGGTACGTTTACGAAGGTGTTACCGATTATTATGGCGATTACCTTCTGCTTAGGTCAGGCGTCTTTTCTGAATTTGACTACCTGAAAGCAGTTCAACAGCAAATTCAAAAGCACTTTGATAACTATGGCAGATTTAACCTTGGTGTAGCCGATTCATCTTTCGATACCTGGTTAGATGGTTACATACAAGGAGCTCCTTACCGCAAAGTATCTATCTATACCGAAGGTGCGCTGCTGGCCTTTATTGTCGATACATTTATTAGAAGTCATACCAACAATGCTAAGTCGCTGGATGATGTAATGCGCACACTCTACCACGATTTTGCCAAGCAGGGTAAGCCTTACAGTGAATCTGACTATTGGAGCATCATTGAAAAAACGGCAGGACAATCCTGCAAATACATATTCGATAACTACGTAAACAAAGCCGCAGACCTTGACGTTCCATTAGTAGCGGCATTGGATTATATCGGCCTAATGATGCAAACTGCCCCATCTAAAAAGCATTCAGAGCGTTTTTGGGGAATGAAAGTAGTGGAGGATGATGGTAAATATAAAGTGACCGCCGTAGTACCTGCGTCACCGGCTGAGCAGGCAGGTATCTGCGTAAACGACGAAATTGATTTAGTAAACGGACATTCCTTAAAAGGTAACTTCCACGATTGGTGCAGCTATTATGGCCAGGAACAAGTTAGATTAAGCCTGGTATCACAAAGTTTCAGAAGGTACACCAATGTAAAACCGGTGGAAGGAAAAGAGTTCCTCCCATCCTTCTTTGTAGTAAAGAAAAAAGATGCAACTCCCTCTCAGAAAGAAGCATACAAGGCTTGGAGCAGAAGGGATTTTTAGTTGTACGCCCAAACCCATAAAGGGGTTTTAATAAATGCCAGTCGGGCTCCAACTATTCTATTGTAGCAGTCACTGAAACCTCAATGTTAGCATTGAGCGGTAAGCGTGATACCTGAACGGTTTCTCGTGCGGGAAAATTACCCGTAAAATAAGAGCCATACACCTCATTCACCTGGGCGAAATCGTCCATGTTGCTGAGGAAGATGGTTGTCTTAACAATGTTCGACATTTTTAACCCTGCGGTTTCCAATATGTTCTTAATATTGGTCATAACCTGGGTAGCTTCCGCTTTAATGTTTTCGGTTTTCATAGCGCCGCTCACAGGGTCTTTACCCACTTGTCCCGATACAAATACAAAGTTACCCGCCTGCACAGCCTGGCTATATGGGCCAATAGGTTCAGGACAATTTTTAGTATAAATAGCTTTCATATATAATAGATTTAGTTTTTCGAAAGTAATCTTTTTCTGTGTTGGATACCCCAGGTTCTTAATTCTTCAATTACCTTATGCAGCGATTTGCCATAGGGCGTAAGTGCATATTCCACGGTAACAGGCAGGGTATCGTAAACAGTACGTTTAACGAGTTGGTTTATTTCCAGTTCTTTTAATTCCTTCGATAACATCTTAGGGGTTATACCCTCTATTTCCCTTTGCATTTCCTTGAAACGCTTGTTATCAAAGGTTAGAGCCACAATAATAGGAAGTTTCCATTTACCGCTTAAAATGTCTAATGCATCTTTAACCGGAAGAAGGTTTTTCTTGCATTCGCTATGCTGTTCAAGGCCTGTAGCACCCTTTTTCTTCTTCTCTTTTATTTCCTTTTCTATTGTTGTAGCCATATTACGGGTATTAATTCCACATCGCAAAGGTAGGAATTTTCCAAATAAGATAGGTAGTATCTTTAAGTATACCGGTATATAAAAGTATAGTGGTAACTTTTGTATACTAACTATAGGATATCTTTGCACCCACAAACCAATTAAAACTAAAGACTATGAAATTTGTTCCTCTTATCGGCAGAATCCTTTTCTCACTTATTTTCCTGATGTCAGGGCTTATGGGCCACTTAGCAGGTGCATCAGGCACAGCAGCATATGCAGCTTCGGCTGGCTTGCCTGCACCAATGGCTCTCGTAGTTATTTCAGGAATTGTTGCGACATTAGGCGCATTAAGCATAATTCTTGGGTATAAAGCTAAATTGGGTGCATGGCTTATCGTCCTGTTCCTGGTTCCTGTGACCTTCACCATGCATAAGTTCTGGACAGTTACTGACCCAATGCAAGCCCAAATGGCAATGTCCCTCTTTATGAAAAACATTGGCTTGATCGGAGGTGCTTTAATGATTACCTATTTCGGTGCAGGCCCTGTTAGTATTGATGCAGCGAAAGGAAATTAAGGTAAAGAACACAGGGTGTTAAAATAACTGCAAAGTGTAATAGATGTAAGTTTTTTCAATCTGAATGTAATACTTTAAATAGGTCTCTTTACAAACTTTGTATTCTAGATATTTAATACCCAATAACTCTCATTTAATTTGAATATTTTTTTAAATAATTTAACAACAACAAAAACAAAAATGGACACAACAGAAAAAACAACAACCGCTAAAGTTTGGACTTTAGACAAAGCTCATGCAAAAATCGGATTTGGTATTACCCACATGCTGGTATCTGAAATTGAAGGTTCTTTCAAGAACTTCGACATTAAATTAAATGCACCAAGTGAAGATTTCACCGGGGCAGAAATTGAATTAACCGCTGAAGTAAACAGCATTGATACTGCTAATGAAATGCGCGATAACCATTTAAAGCAAGCCGATTTCTTTCATGCTGAAAAGAACCCGCAACTGACTTTTAAAAGCAAGTCATTTGTAAAAGTTGCCGATAAAAAATATGTCTTAAACGGCGATTTAACTTTTAACGGGGTTACCAAAAATGTTAACCTGGATGTAAAAGGGAATGTGGTACAACATCCTATGAACCCGGCTACTACCATTGCAGGATTTAAGATTACAGGAGAGGTTAAACGTGCTGATTTCAATTTTGGAGGAAATTTTCCAACCATTGCGCTCAGCAATGATGTGGAAATAAAATGCAACGTTGAATTTACCGCAGCATAAGGATAATAAAGTTAATCTGGTAAATCCTCCTGATTGAAAAATCAGGGGGATTTTTTATTTTCGGGGTTCAGCACTTTTCTTCTTTACATGCCTCTCCGGCATGTTCCGATTCGAGTGTGATGTGATGAATGTTGTTATGCTCCAGTTCGTGTTTCAGTATGTGTTTTATTTCTGCTTCCTCAGCATTGGTTGTCCCTTCAGGTAAAACAAGATGAGCGGTCAGGGCGTTTTCGTTAGTGCTTATGGCCCAAATATGAATATGGTGTAAATCTTTTACGCCTTTAATTTTTAATGCCATATTCCGGATGTTTTCGATGCTTATTCCGGTTGGTACCGCATCTAATGAAAGTCTGAGGCTATCCCTTAGTAAGTTCCAGGTGCTGGCGAGAATCACTCCCGCTATTACTAGGCTCAAAATACTGTCTATAATATACCATCCGGTATAGATAATAATGATACCACCAATCACTAACCCGAATGAAACTGCTGCATCCGAAAGCAAATGGAGGTATGCACTTTTAATATTCAAATCTTTTTCCTTATTGCGCATAAACAACAAGGCCGATACTCCATTTATAATGATGCCGATTCCGGCAACAATTGCAATGGTGGAACCTTGAGTAGGCTCGGGCTTATACAGGCGTTGAAATGCTTCAAAAACGATTGCTCCTATGGAAACCAGCAGTACAACTGAATTAATAAGCGCTACAAACACCGAAGTCTTTTTATACCCATAGGTAAACCGCTCATTCGATTTTATTTTCATCATGCGGAAAGCCAGAAGTGATAAGGCTAAAGTACCAACGTCTGCAAGGTTATGCCCGGCATCGGAGAGCAGAGATAGGGAATTGTTTACGATACCTACAACCACCTCAATAATTACAAAGGTGAAGTTGAGAATAATACCGATTATAAAAGCGGAGTTCAGCTCACCGGAAGGAACTGCATGATGATGGTGGTTATGATCGTGATAATTATGTTCGTGCTGGTGAGCCATTGCAAATCGATAATTAAACTACCGGTAATTTTTCATTTGATTAGCCAGAGTTGATTGAACGCTTTTATTGATATTGACTAGTGGCAGCCTTACATAAGCCGAACACAATTTCATTATTTCCAAAGCAGCTTTAACCCCGGCAGGGCTGCCGTCAGCGAAAAGTAAATTGGTAATGGAAATAAGTTTGTAGTGTAGTTTGCGCGCTTCAACAAAGTTGCCTGCCAACGCCTGGCGGGTCATTTCTGAAAAATCCTTCGGGTAGGCATTTGCCACTACTGATATTACTCCGTCTCCGCCACAGGCAATAATGGGAAGTGTAATCTGGTCATCGCCTGAAATAACTAAAAAGTTTTTTGGCTTGTTTTTAATAATGTTCATAATCTGTATCATGTTCCCGGAAGCTTCCTTAATTCCAATAATATTATTGAAATCCTTAGCCAAACGCAAAGTAGTTTCATCGGAAAGGTTGCAACTCGTGCGGCCAGGAACATTATAAAGAATTACCGGTAGGGGCGATGCTTCTGCTACCGCTTTAAAATGCTGGTATAAACCTTCTTGATTTGGGCGATTGTAATACGGGCAAACTGAAAGAATGGCTGTTATTCCTGCTAAGTCAGTGGAGTCGAGTGAATGAACCACCTCTGCTGTATTATTGCCACCTATACCTAGCACTATAGGCACCCTTCCTGCCGATACTTTGATAATATGTTTGGTAACTGCCGCCTTTTCGTCCTTACGAAGGGTAACCGATTCTCCGGTAGTACCCATGGCTACTATATACTCCACCTTGCCTTTAATCAGGTGGTTAACAATTTTTTCGAGAGATTTAAAGTCAACGTTTCCATCTTTTAAAAATGGAGTTACTATAGCTACTCCTGTACCTTTTCCAAAAAGGGGAGTTTGCGACTTGTTACTTTTTTTTGCTGACATTTTTTTTATATTTTAAGATGTAAAGTTACGAAGTTATTAAAAATCGTATTTTTAGACCCAAAGAGGCAAACCAAAATACATGTTTACAACTATAATAAAGGGTGGAGTTTTAGGATTTTCGATGTCGGTGATTTTCATCGGGCCTGCCCTGTTTGCTTTAATTCAAACAAGTATTAAAAATGGGTTTCGGCAGGCAGCAGCAATGGCTTTGGGGATTGCTATCAGCGATGCATTTTTTGTATTCCTCGCATACCTTGGTGCAGAGCAATTCCTTAGTAATCCAAAGGTTAAAATATATGAAGGAATTGGTGGCAGTATCATATTATTTGCATTTGGAATTTTCACACTACTTCAAAAGCATGAAGATGAAAAAGATGAAAAGAAGGGGCTAGAAATGGCCGCAAAGCTTAACCAAAACAAAAAACTGCCTTTGATGCTTGCTAAGGGATTCGCTTTAAACCTTCTGAACCCCATGGTTTTGTTCATGTGGATTGGCGTGATGGCCAACGTGCATCATGTGTATACACAACGCACCGAAGTGCTTGAGTTTTTTGCCGGCACCCTTGGGATGATACTTTTTCTTGACCTTGTAAAAGCATTAATTGCAAACAGGATAAGGAAAATATTAACCCATAATTTGATGCTGCTAATCCACTATATAATGGGGATTGCATTAATCGTATGCGGAGGAGTTTTACTCTACAATGTATTTTCCGGAGGCACTGCTAGTGCTTAGGGCTTGCAGCTTTTTGAACGCTGTCTTTATAGTCTTGATTAAGCCCGCCAACAATTGGTTTTGTAATATCCAGGCTGTCATTAGCATAAAGAACCATTCCACCTACATTCACATAATATAATACGTAATCAAAACCTGCTTTTTTGTTGTAGTTGGCAATATATCTCTCAATTTTTTTCTGGATTTCGAGGGTTTGGTCCTGAGCGTCCTTCATTAATTCCTCGCGCTGTTGTTGCAATCCTTCAAGTTCAGCTTGCTTAGCCTGTAAGTCGCGCTGGGTCTTTTCATCATCAATCTGGGAAATGTTGCCAGCTTGTTTTTTAGTCATGTATGCCTGATATTCCTCCTGCGCTTTTTTCTGCTTTACTCCGTATTCGTTTTGTATTTCTGCTTCTTTTGCCTGCATTTGGTTCTTGATATCCTTCATTAATAAATAATTGGTGTTTATTGAATCCGCATCAACATAAGCAATGCGCAGGGGTTTGTTTTTGCCTACTGAACTACCATTGCCTGAATTTCCTGAATCTTGTCCAATACTTTTTTTCAAATTATTGACCATTACAAAAAGAATTATTACCAATACTAAAAGGACAGCGTTCAGTGCAATCGAAATGTTTTTCATTTTTTAGAGTTTTTTGTTGTTTGTTTTTGTTTTCCGAAGGGTATATTTATATGATAATCCAGTTCCATGGGGTCCCTGCCTTTACGCCCGGGTATCCATTTGGGCATCAAATGTACAATTCTTAATGCTTCCTCATCACATCCATAGCCAAGTGATTTAAAAACTGTTGCATTTTTAAGGGTTCCATCGGTTGAAACGGTAAAATTCACCTGAATAATTCCCGAAATGTGGTGCTTACGGGCTTTCTTTGGATATCGCAAATTATTTTTAATGAATATGGCCATCGAGTCTTTGCCCCCCGGAAATTCAGGCAAAACAGGCTGGGGCGTATACCGTCGATATTCCTGAATCGGCACTGGTTTTACAGAGGTATCCTGTGCAAAAGCCGCTACACTAAATAAAAGTGTTAAGAGTATGAAAGAAGCATTCTTTCTGAAAACTGCCATTCGTATTACTTATTATCAACCTGATTTTTCCTGGATCAGGTTGGCTAGTTTTTCGGGAGACAAATCGTATTCTAGTTCACCGTTATGGGCAAGCGAAATGGAGCCTGTTTGTTCGGAAACAACAATGGCCATGGCATCAGATTTTTCTGATATTCCAACAGCGGCACGGTGCCTCATCCCAAGGTGAACGGGGAATTCTGATTTTTCGGTACTTGGCAAAACACAGCGTACTGCATGAATTTTATTATTCTCAATAATTATAGCCCCATCGTGCAATGGGCTGTTTTTATAAAAAATGCTTTCCAATATAGATTCCGTAATATTCGAATCGATAATATCACCCGTTTGACTATAAAAGGAAAGGTCAGAATCGTGTGCGATTACAATTAATGCACCAGTCTTTTTTTCACTCATATTGCGGCAGGCTTTAATCAATGGATGCACATCCAAAGGCTTTTTATCACTCATCTGAAGCATAAGGAAGTTTTTGGTGAAGTTTCTGCGGTTGAAGAATTCCGTCTTGCCAATTAATAATAAGAATCTCCTTAATTCCTGCTGAAATACGATGATGATTGCAATAATACCTGCATTTATAAATCCCCCTAAAATGCTGCTGAATAAAGTCATGTTAAGGGCTTTCACAATAAGCCAGATAACATACAGGAGCACCATTCCTGTAAGGATATTGATTGCAGTGGTTCCTTTTACAAGGTTATAAAGTTCATACAACAAAACCGCAACCAGCAGAATGTCTACTGCATCGATAAAACGGAATGTTATAAATAGGGTTAGCATGTAATAGTTAAAGGTACATGAAGTTTGTAAAGTTCATAAAGTTAATGAATGTAAGTTATCGGAGCATTATATAAGTCCTTTCTTTAAGAACTTTTAACTTTTTGAACCAATGCAACAACCTGTTTTGCTTCTTTAACGTCGTGCACGCGCAAGATGTTGGCACCATTCAACAGTGCAATTGTATTGAGTGTAATGGTACCGGTAAGTGCGTTTTCAGGTTTTGTTTTCAGTACTTTATTTATCATTGATTTACGTGAAATCCCTGCCATTATTGGAAATCCAAGGCTTTTAAACCTTTCAAGGTTTTTAAGTAAAGCGAAGTTATGTTCAAGAGTTTTTCCAAACCCAAACCCGGGGTCCAGAATAATCTGTTCTGAACCGGCATGCATTAATTCCTTTATTCTCGTTGAGAAATATTCAAAAACTTCATCCACTACATTTGTGTAATGGGGCTCAATCTGCATGGTTTTTGGCGTTCCCTGAATATGCATTAAAACATAAGGCACTTTTAAGTCTCCAATGGTTTTGAACATTTCAGGGTCCAGGCTTCCTCCGGAAATATCATTTATGAAAGATGCACCTCTTTTTACAGTTTCGCGGGCTACTTTAGAATGGTAGGTGTCAATTGAAGCTGGTATATTTTTATGCTTGTTTACTAAATATTCTAATACCGGTATCAGCCTTTCCAGTTCTGCATCTGCTCCGATATTTTCTGCCCCGGGCTTGCTAGATGCTGCACCTAAGTCAATAATATCAGCCCCTTCGGCAATAAGTTTTTCTAATTGTGCAATAGCCTCCTGATGTGAAAAATATTTTCCCCCATCGTAAAATGAATCTGGAGTAATGTTTACAATACCCATAACCAATACACTATTCGTCATGGACTGATAGAGGTTGGCTACTTGGGTTGTTTCTGAACTGGAATGCATAGTTTTCTACAAACTTACTAAAATCGGGTTGCTTAGGAAATGCGAATTAATTCGTCCACAATGAATCTCAGCCGAAGATCAAATATTTCCGAAGGTATAATTTAAACTCAGGATTAAAAAAAGGCCTCCCGGATGAAATCCTCCAACATCTTTAACATTCAATATTTCACCTTTGGGAACAGGGGTTAAATATGATATTGGATGCGTGGCCAGTGGAAGAGAATAAAATAACTCCAGCGTCAAGTCAAGCCGCTTATTAAAATAATAATGTTCACCAAAACCTAAATTGAGCCATGGACTCCAGTTTTGAAACTCACCTGAATAATACGCAGCGGAACGGATATCATTATTATCATAACTAAGTCCGCCTAAAAGAAACGGCGTTAGCCGCCCCGGTATGAAAGGCCTTTCAATCCATATATAAAGCATATTACCCCCGAAAATTATTTGGTGCCTGTATCCTTTGCCCAAAATGCTGGTTGTAAAATAATCGGTATAAGGTTCCAGTTCCCAATGTTTTGAAAGCCGTATTCGCATGTCAGCACCAAAGCCATATCCAATTGCGGGAAATGGATCAAAAAGAGTACAGAGTCCTGCTCGTAAACCAAGGGTAATATGCCCATAAGTTGTTTCCCCGAAATTCATGCAAGCGGCAATATGCTGGGCAGGTTTAACCGGTCCGTAATCTTCGGATAGGAATATATTGGAAGGGTTATTCGATAACAGAGGTGAAGTTGCGGATGTATCGCTACAGTTGAAGAGTACAGCTAATACTACTGAAGCAAAAATCTTAAGTAATTCCTTATTTCCTCTTTTCACAACTGAATAAAAGTTTGTAAGCGATTTGCGACGAAGATACGAACTATAAATGATTTGGAAAGATGCCGGTTATCAGATTAAACATCCAGTAAGAATTTAATAACATCAACACCATCGGCATAGTCGGATAATGAAGGAAGCTGGGTTTCACCGATCCCAACAAATGGCAAGTCGGCGTTGGTTAGTTTTGCCTTTACGCTTTTTGAAACGGCAATACATTGTATGGTGTCGCGGATTTCCAGTAACTTATCACCAATCTTTTCAATGCTTTCATACTCTTCGAAATTAAGCACTGCAATGGGAGAGGAGAGGTGGGTATTATTAATGACTGCAAGGAAACCATTATCTGTAAATACTTTTCCATCCATTAAATAAATGGTGCGGTTATACACATAATTGGAATGATATTTGTTATGGTTGATAACCTCTTTATAAGGTTCAATAGCTTCAAAAAAGTGGTTGAAGTTATAATTGGCCGGTACATAAAGCTTGGAAACATTCCGGCAACCGAGCCCGAAATAGCTGAAAATATCCTTCCCAAGTTCAAAAAGTTCTTCTTGGGTTTCGGTGCCGTCTAATACGGCAATACCATTGCGGTTTCTACGGATAATGTGGGGTACATTCCGGAAGTAATATTCAAAATGGCGGGCTGTGTTATTGCTCCCTGTTGCAATAACTGCGTCAAGTGGTCTATTGAGTTTATCAACAAACTGAATTCTATCTTTCAATTGAGGTTCAATCGCTATTAGCTTATTGGCAATGAATGGAAGAAGTCTTGAATCAGAACTGGAAAGTTTGGCATGAAGTATGTTGCCACTGATTAATACACAAAAAAAATCATGAAAGCCTACCAATGGAATATTACCTGCCATTACTACTCCAATAGTTTTAGGGCTCTTGTTCTCTTCACCCAATTTCTGATATGCCGAGAGCCATTTATTTAATGCATCTCTATTTAACCATGACAATATTCCCCTTAATGCAAGCCTGATATTTGCCTGGGTAAACCATGGGTTCTCCTGCTCGGCCAGCAATAATGAATTCTCCCATTGCTCCTTCCCATTGGCTTCTCCATCAAGAAAATTACGTAATTCTTCTCCAAGTGCGTGAAAACTATCTATTATTGTGTTGAGTTGCATGGAATCAATTAAATTTATGCCCAAATATACCAATGAAATACTTAGCGGCCTTGGTGGTTGTTTTTTTCTTCTCATGTAATTCAAGTAACAATCCGTCAAAGGCAGACTTGCAAAAAGCAGCGTTTAGCAATTACGTTAAGAAGTTTAAGGTAATCAATCTTCCAATGCGTGTAGCACAGAATGTTGATTTTGATGAAAATCTCGGAGGCACATTTAAAGACATTATTACCCTACCGGGTGATACTATATTCCTCGATTCTATATTCAGGAAATTAGACCAATTTAACTATGTAAAATGCTACGGCTTTCTCCCAGATACTGATAATTTAGTTCATTTAATCTGGTTGGCTCCTGTTGCTTCTTCCTATGCACCATGCCTTGTAACATTCACCAAACAAGGCGAAGAAATCAGTGAGGACTGGTTAGGTGTGGGTGGATGCGGTCCTGACCCTTGTTTTCATTGCAGCGAAACAATTGTGCTAAAAAAAGATTATACCTTTTATGCTGCTGACACAAATTTTTATGAGCCTTGTGATGATTACAACCGCCCAATTGCGGGCAAACCAAGAATAACTGTTAACTATAAAACAGGAATCCTATCGCACACCGGCAAGCCACAATTTTCAGATTTGAAGGAAATTGAGGTGCAAGCCGGAAGTACCGACACAATGCCAGATTCAAAAGAAATGGCTTTTCAAAGGTTTCTTAAGAATTTTATTGTGATAACACCACCAGTGAATCTGGCCGATAATGGAAGTATTAATGGGAAAGGATATGAGGATTTTCCGGATTTCCTGTCTGACCCAGGCAATGCACTATTCATGGATACTAAATTTATGGAACGAAGCATGTATAAAGAAGCAAAGTGCTTTATTGTGCTTTCGGATACTGAAAACTGCTACCACGTTATTTGGCTTGCCCCAGCCTCAATATACTATCCAGTCCTGACAACCTATTCTAAAACTGGCGACATAATAAGCAGTAATGATTTAACTGCGGGAGAATGTGGCGGAGATGAATGTTTGGAGGATTGCAAGGATACTGAATCAATAAGTAAGGACTATACAACCTATTCTGCCATAATTATGACCTACCGGGAACCATGCGACAGTTTGTACATGCAACACAAACCTACTATTACAACCATGTATAAAACCGGAAAAATAACGCATAGCGGAAACCCTGTGTTTTCAAAACTGCTTACAAAAATCGTACACAAATAACTTAAGCTATTTCTTACTTTTGTAGCCTTTAATTATTTATTCATGCAGGTTTTAAAATTTGGAGGGACATCAGTTGGGTCGGCAGAGCGTATGAAGTCTGTTGCCAAAATTGTGGATTATCCCGGAAAAAAAATTGTTGTCCTATCAGCCATGTCAGGTACAACTGACCAATTGGTGAAAATTACCAATGCCCTTTTTGCACATAACCTGAATGAGGCATTTCGATTAATTAAAGAACTGGAACCGAAATACAGGGATACAGTTGAAAAACTTTTTAAATCGGATGATTATAAAAGCAAGGGAAAGGAGTTGATTTTTGAACATTTTAATTTACTCAGGTCCTTTACAATGGATATGTTCACCCATAATGAAGAAAAAACGATTCTTGCAGAAGGTGAATTACTATCAACCGCCTTGTTTCACTTTTATCTCGAAGAACAAAAAATACCTTCTATATTATTGCCGGCGCTCAATTTCATGCGTATTGACAAAGATGGCGAACCCGACCTTGCGTATATTGAAGAGCATTTGAAAAGGGAGTTGGCAAAGCATCCGAATAGTGAGTTGTTTATTACGCAAGGATACATTTGCCGCAACCCATTCGGACAAGTGGACAATCTGAAAAGAGGCGGCAGTGACTATACTGCTTCGCTAGTTGGGGCTACCATAAATGCATCCGAAATTCAAATATGGACAGACATTGACGGTATGCATAATAACGACCCTCGCATTGTTCCCAAAACCTTTCCAATAGCGGAACTTTCGTTTGATGAAGCTGCTGAGTTGGCCTATTTCGGTGCGAAAATATTGCACCCCTATTGTATACGCCCAGCTAAAAAAAGAAATGTGCCTGTAAGGTTGCTCAATACAATGCAGCCTGAAGCAAAAGGAACGCTTATAAGCAGGAATGCTTCGGGCGATTCAATAAAAGCAGTTGCGGCAAAAGGTAAGATAACTGTTATTAAAATAAAGTCGACGCGAATGTTGATGGCGTATGGGTTTCTTAAAAGTGTGTTTGAGGTATTTGAAAGGTATAAAACACCAATCGATATGATTACGACTTCGGAGGTAGCCGTTTCTCTTACCATTGATGACAATAGCCATATTGACGATATAATTAAGGAATTGGAAACTTACGGAACTGTGGATGTAGAGTTGAACCAGGTTATAATATGCATTGTTGGCGACTTTCTGGCAGATAAACATGGGTATGCGGTACAAATTTTTGAGTCGCTGAAAGATGTTCCTATCCGGATGATTTCGTATGGCGGAAGTAAAAACAATATATCTATTCTTGTTAGCTCTGAGCACAAAAATGATGCCCTGCTGTCTTTGAATGAAGGATTATTTAAAATAAAAAGATAATCATTTATGTTCAACGCATCATTGCTTAAGAAGTTTAACGGGATTGAAACCCCTTTCTATTATTACGATACGAAACTTTTACGACAGACGTTAGATTCTGCGCAAAGGGCTGCAAAAAAATATGATATTGAATTGCACTATGCACTTAAGGCAAATGCGAACAAGCAGATTTTAAAACTAATAAAGGATGCCGGTTTTGGTGCCGATTGTGTTAGTGGCAATGAAGTAAAACGTGCTTCGGAGTGCGGGTTTAAGGCTGATAAAATTGTTTTTGCAGGGGTTGGCAAATCAGATTCGGAAATCCGGTTTGCGATTAAGAAGAACATATTTTGTTTTAACTGTGAATCGATTGATGAACTGAAAGTAATTAATGAGATTGCGAAAAGTGAAAACAAAAAAGCACGTGTAGCATTGCGCATAAACCCTAATGTTAATGCACATACCCATCACTATATCACAACAGGACTTGAAGAAAATAAATTCGGGATTAATGCATGGGAGTTGGAAGAAACGCTGAAAACAATTCATAAATCGAAGTTTTTAAATCTAATCGGATTACATTTTCACATTGGTTCGCAGATAACTGACTTAACGGTCTTCAAAAACCTCTGTTTAAAGGTAAATGACATGCTGGTCTGGTTTGCTAACCGTAATGTATTTGTTGAGAATATTAATTTGGGTGGCGGTCTTGGTGTTGATTATTATCATCCTGATAAAAGCCCTGTGCCCGATTTTGAAAATTATTTCAGCCTGTTCAGGAAGTTCCTGAAAACAGAACCTAATCAAAAGCTGCACCTTGAGCCTGGAAGGGCAATCGTAGCACAGTGCGGTTCACTTATCTCAAAAGTTTTATTTGTGAAGAAAGGAGTCCAGACAAACTTTATAATTCTTGACGCAGGAATGACTGAGTTATTGCGCCCGGCTTTATATCAATCATACCACAAAATGGAAAACCTTACCGGGGCTAAAAGAAAAGAGTCATTAAAGTATGATGTAACCGGCCCTATATGCGAATCTTCCGATTGTTTTGGCAAGGCTGTGGATTTGCCGGAAACCAAACGTGGCGATATTTTGGCAATTCGTACAACTGGTGCGTATGCCGAAAGTATGTCGCTTGATTATAATTTGCGTAACAGGGCAAAGGCGTATCTTGCCGAAGATTTATAAAAGTGCTGATGAAATTAAATGGTATAAAAGAAAAGATGCGAAGTTCAAAAAAGTGCTTATGGCTGGTGCTTGTTTTGCTTTTATTTTCCGTTAAAGGATTTTCCCAGGATGCTTTTGTAGCCGACACAGGAGAGCACGGCATGTTTAAAAATTTTGTAGGAGTAAAGATTTTTGCAGCAGACTGGGGTGCAACTAGCCTGAACCAGGATTTGCAGTTTCATTATGTATCGAACAATCCTTTAGGTTATTCTGCCACCCTTCACCATGATATGGATGTACGTGGAATAAATAACTTTTATAATATCGGATTAGGGCTTGAGGAGAACCTTGGAAAGCATTTAACCCTTAATTTTTTTAACGCCTCGGTAGGGTATATTCACAATGTATGGAATTGGAATATAGGTACCGGTGCTGGCTATTATATTCCACTTAATGCAAAAGGAACTACGCGTTTGAATTTTTCAATGAATGTGTATTACCAATATCTGACTTATAGTTATGGCGATTATTTCGATACTACCCAACTTGGGTTTATTGTTGATGGGGTTAATGTAGGAACAAGCATTAAAAATGTGAAATATGTGAACGATATTTTCTCTGTCGCTCCCGGAGCTGAGTTCATGTATAGAGGCTCAAAGTGGGATTTTTACGTGGGGGCATATTATAACTATGTGTTTTATTACCATGAAAAGGTGACTTTTTATGTACATAGTATTTCTCCTGCTGATGCTGTCAGCTATCAGGATGGAAGCCGTGTATCCGGCAATGTTATAAACGTGAAAAACTATATTATCCAACTGGGGATAATACGGGAATTCGGATTGTAGATTTACAAGTTATAAGCTAATCCCAACCCTGATACTTCTTTAAATTGCGTACGCGGGCCTTTTCCTACAAGAACCGGAACGTTATTTATTGTATTGTAGATAGGAACCATTATGTTGTTATCGTAAATCAATTCGGTATTGATGGTAACTGATATCCATTTATTCACTTTAAATTGGATAAGGTTGGTCCAGTCAACAACTATGTTTTGAGGGTCTTTAATGTAATTGGAGAACAGTTCAAGGTTTGTTGTTAACGTAATTCCTTTGCAAACTGTTGCCGAATAGTTTCCTTTAAAATAAGCCCCTGCTTGTACCAGGATTTGTTTACCATCCTGAATTTTGTGGCCCGCAGTATCATAAACGGCTGGGGTAACGCCATAATCACCTGCATCTGCCAGCATCTGGTTTTCTACGAACGTGTATTTAAGCGTTGCTGGAGAAAGAAATATGGATAAATTTTTATTAGGGTTATAAGTCAATCCTGCAGCTATTGTTGCGTATCCCGGAGCCATAAATTTGGAAAGTAAAATATCTTCAGTGGTTGACTGGTATCCCGGCGCAAACTGCGATTTAAAGTTTAAGAGCAACCCTGCAATAGTGTGGTCGAAAACATGATACCCAATGTTAGTGGTAGCTTCAATTTTATCGGTTGTTTTTTGTAGCGGAGTGTTATCCAATCGTTGAAATCCATACCCCATATCAATACTGTTCAGCCAGCTAATTTTGTTTTTTTTGTAGTTGGCATGCATCGATGCAATGGAAGATAACCCTATCGAGTTTTGCCCTCCGGCAGCCCAGTTTGTCAGGCTTATCTGGGTAAACGCAATGTTTATAATCCCTCCGACTTCCCAGGAAGTATCCTTTTTTACTGAATCTTTTTTTGCTATGATTTTTTTATCAGCTTGAGAAAATGCAGCAGTGGTAATGCAAAAAGTGAGCGAAAGCGCAATAATGTTTTTAGTGTTCATAACTCAGTGGAATAGGTGAGTGGGACATTAATAATTTTGTGCAAAAATAAATCAATATCCCAATTTTCAAATAGATGTATTCCTTTAATACGAAAAAATATTTTTCTGTTCCGTGTTTGTTTTTTTTTAGTGGAGCAAACAGATTGCTTTTCGCAATAGCTCTTCTTTTAGCCATTAATAGCAATGCACAAGACTCCCTTCCCAAAAACTATTTTATAAACCCGCTCGATATTCCGGTTACTCTTGCCGGCACATTCGGAGAAATACGCAGCGACCATTACCACACAGGAATTGACATGCGCACGGAAGGTAGGGAAGGACTGGTTGTTCATGCAGTTGCCTCTGGTTACGTTTCGCGCATTGTTGTATCGCCTTACGGTTATGGAAATGCTTTATACATTACACATCCCAATGGATACATATCTTTATACGGGCACCTTAGCAAGTTCAACCGTAAAATTACCAACTATGTAAAGAGTAAACAATATGCCGATGAGAAATATACACAGGATATAGCCCTTGCGGCCGGACAGTTTAATGTGGAACAAGGAGACACCATTGCATTCAGCGGCAGTTCTGGCGGTGCTGACGGCCCGCATTTGCATTTCGAAATACGAAATGCAAGGAATGATGACCCGATTAATCCGTTACTTGCGGGCTATAAAGTGGTAGATAATCTTGCCCCAAAAATTAAAGGGATAGCGCTTTATCCGTTAAATGATTCCAGTACAATTAATAACAAACATGAAGCCCTTTACATTAAAGCAGAGAAGGTAAATAACCGCTACCTTCTTGCCGCTGATAGTAATATTAATGCATACGGCAGTATTGGTATTGCCATAAGTTGTTTTGATATGGCTGATAGCATTGAAAACCGCAATGGGCCATACATAAAAGTGTTGAAGGATAATGGCGACACTATTTATTATACCCGTATGAATGTGTTGGATTTTTCAACAATTCACTTTATTAACGGGCACATTGATTATGCGGCAATGCATAATCGGATTGATACCTTAGAGTACAGTTTTCTTCAGGATAATGATAAACTGAGAATCTATAAAAAACTGGTGAACAAAGGACGTATTTATTGCAGGACAAAGAAAAATCACACAATGGAATATTTTATAAGCGATTTTAATGGCAATACTTCTACGCTTGCATTCACCATACAGGGAGACATAAAAAAGGCTAAGGTTTACAAAGACACCGCCAAATTCCTGGCCGTTGCCAGTTGGGATAAGCCATTCTCCTATTCATCAGGAGGAATGAAAATACAAATTCCGGCCGGGGCATTGTTCAATAATATGCATTTCAGATATAGCCTCGACACTACTAGTAGCAATACTGCAATTTCTCCGGTATACCATATACAAGATGCGAATACTCCTTTATCGGCGAACTATACACTCATGTTGAAGCCAAACCCCTATTTACCCGATTCACTTCTTAAAAAGGCTGTAATAGTGCGATTGGAAGGCAAGTCAAAAGTGAGCGTAGGCGGCAAATGGGATAATGGATACTTAGTAACGCATCCCCGGATATTTGGCAAATTCATGATTGCAATTGACCTATATCGCCCGGTAATTAAACCTGTAAATGTTTTTAAAGATAAAGATATGAGCAAGGATACTGTGATGGCATTTGATGTTACAGATAACCTTTCGGGTGTCGGATACTTCAAAGGAACGATTGACGGTAAATGGATTTTGATGGAAAGCGATTCAAAGAAAAATTGGATTTATTATACTTTCGACGACCATGTTGCCAAAGGGCCTCACCACCTGCGTTTGGTGGTAAGTGATGAGGTTGGGAACACAACAGTTTACGAAACGGACTTTACCAGGTAAAAGTTACTCTTTAAAGTCTAATGGTTTGTAGACCCCGCTTTGCAAACGGAAATATTTCGGGTTCAGGTCTTTCGTGTGTTTTATATCAAATTGCCTCCAAACCACAATTGACGTATCTGAAAAGATTGCGGTTGATTTCATTTGTGAATTATCCTCGTCCGTAATAATTGAACGGGCCATACCGTTACCCCTTTCTGCTGAAAGCAGAAGGGTTTCCATAGGGTACGACCATTCTATTTTTGAATAATACTTCGCGTATTTTTTTGAATCAACCATAAACTTACTTCCTTGTTCTTTATCACTTGCACTTATAATCCGCTCAAGTTGTCCTACCCTTGCAGTCCATGAACTTATTGCTTTAGGTTGTTTGTAAAACCGATAACCGATAACTAATACAAATAAGACAAACGCAATTGTTTTTGTTTTATCCTTCATAGGTCTGAAAGTGTCGTAGAAAAATGGAACTACTGCGATACTTACAATAGGCAGGTACATTACAGAACCATAAAGTGAGTAGACATTATTTGCTTCTACTGAATTAACCAATGCAATCATTGCAACAAAAGTGAAAAATACAATTACCCCTCTGAAATATTGTTTAGTAATGATGTAATTGATACATGTGAGGAAGATCAGTAGCAGTAATACCCAGTAATAGTGAATGAGTAAAAGACCAATGCTGCCAAGCCAGCTTCCATTTATTTGTTTCAGGTAGTTGAAGCCAACATCCCAGCCAACTTTTGCGCCTTCGTAACTATCAAGGGTGAGATACTTAAATATTCCACAGGCAATAATAATAACCACCATCATTGCATGCAACCTGGTAAATGCTTTCTTTTTCTGAATATCCAGCAGGGTGAAGAAGCCAATAAGAATGAAGTTTTCTGGGTGGCTGAACAATACGGTAATCTCAAGCAAGGCAATCCACAGGTAATCCATTTTGGTTAAGAGTTCTTTCTGTAAAATGGAATAGAGCAAAATGGCAAACGCTGCGCCATACCATATTTCGATTATGGGAGCTACAAAAAGATTGAGCGTGGCAAAGGCAAGTAGGGCTGTCATTGCCAAGGCTCCGGGCAGGTCATTCCGCTTCAACATAATGAGAAACATCACCCCAAAAAACAAAACATTGTTTAGGGAGAATAGAATCAACAAGGCCTTTAATGGCAGTCCGAGATGGCTTCCGATAAAGGGAAGTAACTCTGCAAGGCCAAGTATGAAGCGCTGGTGCATTATGCAGAACCAGCCACTATTAATAGTATTCAATAAGTAATATGAGCAATCTGTAAATAACCGTTCGCGGTAGAAAACAATAGCAAAAATACACTGGATTAGGAAAAATAATCCACCGTAAATTAATACCGTTTTTTTGTTGAAAGTGAATTTCATCAGGTAGGTAAAAGTAGTAAAAATTGCCTATTGCCTTTTTGCTGTTGCCAAAAACGCTTCCTTGATTTTCTCCAATTGTTCAATAGGAAAAGGGTTTCTTCCTTCCACAGAGATTGTACAGGTACATTTCACTGCATTTATTAATGTGATAGGATAGGCAGAGTCTACTAGTATTGGTTCTTCAATAACATCAGGCATATCCTTCAAGAGCCTTTCCATAGTCGACTTAACAGCCGGCCGATTATCTGGGACTCTAATGATATTTTTCCCGTTCCACGAAATAATGGAAGCTCTGCAGCTTTCATAAATTTCTTTTCCGTCGGCAGAAGTAAGCAACGTTGAAATAGTTGGTTCAACCAAGTTGGAATAGATACTTGGTGGTGCAGGTTTATCGATACGGTTTTTTAAATGCGCTATAGGTGAAACCCTATATCTGGCAGGCATTCCATCAAACAAATTGCTTTCGCCGCGTTCTTTAACTAATAAATTTTCCCCATCCCAAGTAAGGTTGTAAACCCCGGCTTTTGCTTCCAATGCAAATTTTCTGTATGAAAGTATAGCGTCTTCACCACTATTGCGGAATCTTTCTTCATGCAGGGCGTAAAGCAACACTCCATCATCATTTATCCGAAGTGTTGTAAAACTCATTTTAAAATTCCCATTTTCATTCGTGCCTCTTCCAACTCAAGTTCAGGGTCGGAATCCCAGACAATGCCGCCACCCGTGCCATATATCCAATGGTCTCCTGATTTATACGCTGTCCTTATAAGTATGCTGAATATGGCGTTATGCCCATTGATATATCCCAACGAACCACAATAATATTTACGTTCTGAGCTTTCGAGAGACTTGATTAAGTGTATCGCCGCATTTTTTGGCGCACCTGTTATAGATCCGCATGGATGAAGGGCTTTGAGTATTTCACCAATAGAGATATCTTGCATTAGTGTGCCTTCCACATCACTGACAGCTTGTACGACATAAGGCAACTCAATCAACAGGCGTTCATTTACAACCTTTACGCTCTGCGGATTGCAAAGCGGAGTCATATCGTTCCTGACTAGGTCAGTAATCATAGCAAGTTCTGCAATATCTTTTTCACTTTTTTCCAGCCATTCTTTTTTATCTTTTGGCGAAGTTCCCTTCATAGGCTGGCAATGCAGGGTATTGTCTGTCTTTTCAAAAAACAGTTCAGGTGATGCCGAAACAAATTCATTTCCATCGGGAAGCCTTACCCATGCTGCAAAACGGGGAACCCCATTTTTGCAAAGCAAGGTAAATAATTCTGCGCCCGAAACGTTATTGATAGTGGCTCGCATGGTAAGGTTTACCTGATAAACATCGCCTGCCGCAATTTTACTACGGATTGTTTCCACACCTTCCACATAACCCTTTTCATCAGCACCAAGGGATATGGTTGGTTGTGGAACATTCATATTCAGAGTAACTTCCCGGGTAGAAGCAATGAACCATTGGGCAGGACCTTCAAAGGGTTGGACTACGAGGTTTCCATTCTTACCGGATGGTTGCAGTTCCTCGCACAACAGGTAATGCCCGTCACCAAAGCCAGGTGAGAGCAATGCGAATGAATCCATATATTCAAGCTCCGATAGATTCATAGTGCATGTTTAAAAAAAGAATGAATCATTTCTGTACCTCTGCTTGTTCCAAATGAATCAGGATGAAACTGGAAACCCGCTATGGGCAAGGTTTCATGTTCAAGTGCCATTGGTATGTCGTCTGAAGTACTCGCAATTGTATTTATAGGTGATTTTATATTCTCCAATGAAAGTGAGTGGTAGCGCATCACTTCCACATCGCCATAAAATTCAGGGAAGAAGCGGGAAGAAGAAAAGTTTATACTACTCCGCTTGCCGTGAACCGGATTTGTGCGTATAAGCTTTGCCCCGAAAGCCATTCCAATTGCCTGAAAGCCCAGACAAATTCCGAGCACGGGGATTTTTTTTTCGGCACATAAAAGTACGATATCTGTAAGTCCGGTGCGAATGGGGTCCATCGGGCCGGGGCCAATTACAACAAAGTTTGCATCATCAGGAATTTTATTTGCTTGACTTTCGCGGGAATGCTGGATAATAGTTATTTCAGAACGTGAAAAAGGGAGTGCGTCAATTACGTTCCATGAGAAGGAATCATTATTCTCAACGAATACAACCTTATTTTTGCTTCTTAACCTGTTCGAACCTGAATCCACACTTGTGTTTTGAGTATACAAGATTAGTCAAAATTATGGTGACCGTCAATTTATGCTTTCTAAATGTCAATACTCCAATAAAATTAAATTACAAAAACCACCGGAAAATAGTTGATTGCGCAATGAAATCCAGTCTGCAAAATCACATCTTCCCATCGAAATCAATAACACAAGCCCAGGTAAAATTAATGTGTGGTTTAATAGAAAGTCCGATATTAGTATAGTCATTATTGAGGATGGCTTTACGGTGTCCAACACCTTCCACACCATTGTCAATTAGCAATCTCATCACTATGGTCAGTGGATCATTAAAACCGTAATCAATATCTTCACCAACCCTTTTATTTTCATCGAGAAAATTCTGAACCCGTACTTGAAAGTCTCCGTGACCACCCATTCCATTTGTACCGATAAAATCGGCCCATTTTTCGGCGCACCAATAAAGTTCAGTGTCAGGTAAAAAAGACTCTAATGAAGTGGCCGATTCGAGATCACTTTGTAAACTCAATACATAGTCATTTGATTCCAACGCCGGGTAGCCTTTCAGGTAGTTTTTCAATAGAGTACTTGCAAATAATTGCGGTTGCATTCTGCTAAGGTTAATGTATTCCACAACCTTTTTTTCATTTTCTGTCATATAACTAACATCTGCTGCTGTATTCGCTTTTTGAATGATAGCTTCATTCCAACCAATAAGATTGCTGTCTCCCGTGTTGGCGGCGGCTATGGCATGAAAAGAAGGAATTAGTAATAGAATTGCAACCAATTTTCTCATTTTGTTGAATTTAAAAATGAGTAGGTTTTAATCAATAACCAAGGTTTAGGTTGCTCTCAACTTAGAACGATACAAACCGGAAAAGGTTTCGTAAATGTGACTAATTCAACTTCATGCTTACCCCATTCATCTTTTGCACCTGCCCAATAAGGTCGTTGCTGAGGTTAAGGCGAATCTTTTTGGAGACGAGGTCAACACTCATGTTCGTATCCGAGTCAACCAATAAAATTTTAAGGCTGCATGCTCCCGGTGATCCGCTGGTAATATCGCTAATATACTTAGCCATATCAGCAGAAACATCCTTGATGGGAATTTGCAGAGTAAGGCTCTTCGAGTACTTTTCGCGGATAGAATTCAACAAATAAATTTGCATAACCTTTAATTCCAGTTGTTCTGTATTAAAGCGGTTGTTAACTTTTGCCTTTATGAAGAGGAATTGCCCGTTTTCCAGATAATGTTTAAACTTCAGATAGTCGTCCTGCCAAAGCATCATGGATACTTTTCCATGATAATCTTCTAATGTAAAGCTGCCAAACTGTTTCCCGTTTTGTGTCAGGCGGTGGGCGGCTTCAGTAACAATTCCTGCTATGGAGATTTCTTTTCCCTTGAATGGGGTAAGGTCTTCCAGTGCATTTAACGTGACTGTACAGAAATTCTCAATGTCAAATTTATAATCGTCAAGCGGATGGCCTGAGATATAAAAACCCGCTACTTCTTTTTCTTTATTGATTAGCTCAATTCTGCTCCAGGGTGCAGTCGGCAAAGGTTGTGGCTTGGAAACAGAATTATCTAACGTCTCTCCAAAAAGGGAATTTTGTCCTTGTGTGCTTGCATCCTGAACGGCATTGCCAAAGCGAATAAGCGACTCAAGGAAACTTATTTTTCCGTTTTCCTGTGCAAAATATTGTGCACGGTGGAAATTACCCAGTGCATCGAAAGCACCAGCCATGATAAGGCTTTCGAAGGTTTTTTTGTTAGCGCTTCTAAGGTTAACACGACTCATCAGGTCGAAAACATCCTTAAACAATCCATTCGCTTCACGTTCTGCAACAATTGCAGCAACAGCCGCTTCACCAACGCCTTTCACGGCTCCCAATCCGAAACTGATTTCCCCTTTTGGAGTGACAGCAAAAATGTGCTCGCTCTTATTCAAGTCTGGTCCAAGCACAGGAAGGCCCATTTTACGGCACTCATCAATAAAGAAAGTGAGCTTTTCAATGTCACCCATACTGTTTGTAAGCACCGATGCCATATACTCAGCAAGGTAGTTTGCTTTAAGGTACCCTGTTTGATAAGCCAGCACAGAGTATGCAGCAGCATGTGCACGGTTAAAGCCATAGCCGCCGAACTTAGCCATCTTGTCGAATAATTCAGTAGCAACTTTTTCAGCACATCCTTTTGCAACAGCCCCATCAATAAACTTTTGTTTTTGTTGTGCCAGCAATGCCATATCTTTTTTACCCATCGCCTTACGGAGCATATCTGCCTGGCCACGGGTAAAATCTGCCATCACTTGCGAGATAAGCATCACCTGTTCCTGGTATACAATCACACCAAAAGTTGGTTTGAGAATTTCCTCCGCCAAGGGGTCATAATAGTATGGCTTTTCTTTACCATTCTTTCGGGCGATATATGCAGGGATATCGTCCATTGGGCCGGGACGATAAAGAGCATTCATAGCAATAAGATCCTCAATATTTGTGGGCTTTAAGTCTTTCAGATACGCCTGCATTCCCGGCGACTCAAACTGAAATATACCTACCATTTCTCCACGTTGGAAAAGCTCGTAGGTCTTTTTATCGTCAATCGGGACTTTGTCAATATCAATTTCAATGCCTCTTGTCTTTTTTATTAAGGCAATGGCTTCTTTAAGGATGGTAAGGGTTTTCAGGCCGAGGAAGTCCATCTTTAGCATACCTACTTTCTCTACAAACTGGCCTTCGTATTGGGTAATGTAGAGGTCAGAATCTTTGTTGGTAAGGACAGGCAAAAATTCTTTTATATCATCTGGCGCAATTATTATACCTGCCGCGTGAATGCCCGTCTGGCGGGCGGTTCCGTCAAGTACAGTTGCAAGTCTCAGGGTTTTTCCAAGGTCAGTATCTTGTTGGGCAAGAACTTCTCTTAACTCTTTCGATTTGTCAATAGCATCTGCCAAATCTTTAGCGTTGAAAGGAATCATTTTTGTCAGGCGGTTAGCTTCCTGAAGTGGTACTTTTAGCGTGCGTGCTACGTCTTTCACTGCGCTCTTTGCTGCCATAGTTCCAATGGTAACAATCTGTGCAACCCGCTCCCTGCCATATTTATCAACCACATATTGGATAACCTTTTCACGGCCTTTATCGTCAAAGTCAATGTCTATATCAGGCATGGAAACTCGCTCTGATGTGAGGAAACGCTCAAAGAGTAATTTATATCCTACAGGGTCAATATTGGTGATGCCGGTACAATATGCAACAATGGAACTGGCCGCAGAGCCACGTCCGGGGCCTACCCACACATCCAATCTTTTCGCGGCAGCGATAAAATCCTGAACAATTAAAAAGTATCCTGCGTATCCTGTTATCTTTATTTCGCTTAACTCAAACTCAATCCTGTTGCGGACTTCCTCTGTTATGCTTTGGTATTTTCGTTTCGCACCTTCATACGTAAGATGGCGTAAATATTCATCAGCATTGGTGAAGCCTTCAGGTAGATTATAAACCGGTAGTTGCAGGCTCCTCTTTAAACTTATCTTTTCAATCTTGGATACAATTTCTCCTGTATTATCAATGGCTTCAGGGGTGTCTTCAAACAATAAACCCATTTCTTTCTGGGTTTTGAAGAAGAACTGGTCGTTATCAAAACGCATCCTTTTCGGGTCGCTGAAATCCTTGCCTGTTTGGATGCAGAGCAAGATATCCTGAGCTTCGGCATCTTGTAAATCTACATAGTGAACGTCGTTTGTAGCAATGATTTTTACATTGTACTTTTTACTCCACTTCTTCAGAATTTCATTACAAATATCCTGCTCCTTAATCCCGTGACGTTGTAATTCAATGTAATAATCTTCCCCGAAAATTTCCCTCCATTCCAAAAATACTTTCTCGCCCGCCTCTTCACCTTTATCAATAATGGTACGGTTTACCTCACTTGCCAAACATGATGTGGTGGCTATGAGTCCATCTTTATATTGCTTGATAAGTTCGCGGTCAATCCGGGGCTTGTAATAGTAACCATCTATAAAACCGAAGGAACAAAGCTTGGAGATATTTTTATATCCGGCAGGGTTTTTTGCAAGAAGTAACTGATGGTAATAGTTCTTCTCTTCACTGCCTTCAACCTTCGTTTTTTCAAAGCGGCTACGGGGTGCAATGTAAAATTCGCAACCTATTATAGGAAGCAAATCATTCTTCTCAGCCTCGGCACAAAATTCCGGCACACCAAGCATATTTCCATGATCGGTAATGGCAATAGCTTTCATGCCATTTTCTTTGGCTTTTTTCATCAGTTGGGGAACCTGCGAGGCCCCGTCTAATAAAGAATATTTAGTATGTACGTGGAGGTGTGTGAAGTCTGGCATAGGTCTGTTTTCGCCCTAATTTTTTTAAGGATTGCAAAGTTACGCCAAAGCCTGTTTTTTCAGAATAGTTGGATGTTAAGTTATGAGTAAGTTATGAACGGAGAAATGTGAAAATCATCATTCCATATTCTAAGCTACTACTCATCTACAAAGATGAGATTATTCAATATACAGCTTTGACTAGTTATGGAATCAGGTATAGTAGGTAAGGCACTTTTTAATTCATTCATAAATATCCTGTTAGAATCAGAATTATTGTTTTTGAATAAGAGTACTTTCTTGTTTTGAATAACTATAAAAACACAATAAGGGTCACCGCCATTTTCATATTTCACAAATAGGGGAGTGCGATTATTGTAGTCTCCCCTCGTGGTATATAAAATAATTCCGGAACCTTGTTTCTTATCAACATAAAATGGGATTAGGTCAATATACCCCCTTCGCAAATTAACCTGCTCAGTACTATCAAAAAATTGGATCTTTTTCAATAGCTTTACATTAAACCATTTCATTTCCCGATACCTGGTTACTTCTACATTTCCTCCAATGACTTTTTTTATTTCGCCACAGCCGAAAGCAAGAATACAAAGGCTAATGAAAAGAATAATTTTATTAAGCCTTCCTGTGAATTTCTTAGATTTCATTTCTAATCTGTGAATCTGTGGCAATGTCTTTTACTCCTTCACCAAATAATCGGAATCAAAAAGCCTGTTCTGGCCATTGCAAGCAACTGCATAATTGAAACCTTTCACAATTGAATAGGCTCCAACATCTCCCGCTTTGTTCAATGCCAGAAATCCTACCTGAATATCTTTATAGTTACTGACTTTTTTTGCAATCCTTTTTACAGCTTCCTCACAAGCTTGTTGTGGTGTTTTGCCATTACGCATTAATTCCACAATAAGGTGAGAACCACAAATTTTTATTACTGCTTCACCAACGCCGGTTGCACAGGCAGCGCCAACATCATTATCGGCAAACATACCTGCTCCAATAATTGGGGAGTCGCCAACACGCCCATGCATTTTCATTCCAAGGCCACTGGTAGTGCAAGCTCCTGACACATCTCCGGCATTATCCAGCGCAACCATTCCAATAGTATCGTGATTATTTTTATCAATTTTTGGATTGTATTTGTTTTCAGCTTTCCATTTTTCCCAGTTGGCTTTTACCTCGGGTGTCATTCCCTGATCGGAGCGTTTGAAGCCATTATCAATCGCAAACTGATACGCTCCTTCGCCAACCAGCATAACGTGCGGAGTTTTTTCCATAACCATTCTGGCTACTGAAATAGGGTGGAGGATATGCTCTAAAAACGCAACCGAACCTGCATTACCTTTTTCATCCATAATAGATGCATCAAGGGTTACATGTCCATCACGGTCAGGATTACCACCCAAGCCAACGCTTGTATTGTTCGGGTCTGCTTCCGGAACCATTACACCCTGCTCTACTGCATCCAAAGCCCGCCCACCACTTGATAATATTTTCCAGGCGGCATCATTGGCCGGTATTCCATGCTTCCAGGTGGAAATTACAATTGGTTTGGTTGTACCTGAAGTGCTCGGCAATTGGGCGCTCTTTCCAAATTTTGGTAATCCGGTAACAACAAATGCAGATGCAAATGCTGATTTTTTTATAAAGTCTCTTCTCGAAGTCATAGTGGTGTGTTATGTGGAGGTTAAATATAGAGGTTTGAACCTGATTGTCGAATGAAAATTTTGTATATTTGATTTGAATTTAAAATTAAATGAAATCATTTCTCTTTATAGTTAGTTCGTTTTTGTTTTCTATTTATTGCGAGGCGCAGGGGCCATACCCTTTTATTGCTGCAAATAATGAGGCCCGAGAACAAGAAATGTTCTACCCCAATTCATGTGTGCTGATACAAAAGCAAGAGTTTACGGAATCTACTTTAAAGGAAAAACTCAATGGGACATGGCGGTGTGCGAGTGATACAAACGTTGGTTTGTTTTTTGGAAACAACTTATTAAATGGAAGAGCAGCTGGAATAATGTTTTATTATAAAGATACAATTAGGGCTTTTGATGAGCTAAGATTAACCGATACAATTATAAATTGGGATGAATACGAAGGAACAGGATTCTATTTATTTGAACGGGGGGATAAAGAAATGACTAAGGGTAATTTCTGTTTGCTCAAAAATCTAAAGGAAATTCATGGTGCGTGCTCATCCAATTGGAATTTATGGCAAAGTGAACCAGGCGAATATCGCAATTCCGATGGTGTTAAAATTGAATATTACGGTAGCATTTATAAAGTATTACAACTTTATGATAAAGAATTAATTGTCTCCTCACCTTGGGGAGACCCGGTAATCTATAAAAAAGTAAATTAAATTTTATGAAAATAGGAATATTAGGAACAGGAATGGTGGGTGCTACCTTAGGCACTAAGTTAGTGCAGTTGGGGCATCAGGTAAAGATGGGCTCACGAACAGCCACTAATGAAAAGGCGGCTAAGTGGGTGAAAGAAGCCGGAGCAAATGGCACGCAAGGCACATTTGCAGATGCATCCGCATTCGGTGAAATTATTTTTAATTGCACCAAAGGTGATGGAGCAATAGATGCCGTGAAAGCTGCCGGAGCCGACAATCTGAACGGCAAAATATTAGTGGATGTATCTAACGCGCTTGATTTTTCCAAAGGTATGCCACCCTCTTTAATACCTTCATTAAGTAATACTAATTCACTTGGGGAGGAAATTCAGAGAACTATACCGGGCGCTAAGGTGGTGAAAGCATTTAATACAATGAACTGCGTGCTGATGGTAAACCCCACTATGGTGGCTTCAGGTGCCCATGATTTTTTCATGTGCGGTAACGATGAATCTGCTAAAGCAACTGTATTGGAAATAATAAAGTCTTTTGGATGGGAATCGATTATTGATTTGGGCGACATTACCGGCGCCCGTACCATGGAAATGCTTTTACCAATATGGGTGCGACTGATGATGAAATTTGGCAACCCTAATTTCAACTTTAAAATAGTGAAGTGAGTTATTTATCCTTAGTGGTTCTTGGGGCGGGCGTATGGGCTGTTGTAAACGGCATCCTGCATGACATATTTGTGCTTCGTTCCGATTATGGGAAGAAATATGACCGTGAACTATTGCGGCTCTTGATGGATGGGCATGTACTGATTACTTGCGGTGCTATTCAGGCATGTTCTTATTTTGGATTTGAAAAGCACGAAAGTTGGCCGTTTTATATAGCTGGTATTGCAACCATCAGTTTGCTGATTTACTGTGCCATGATATGGAAATTCCTGAAGTCAGTTGTCACAATCCTTATTAATGCTGCAGTGCTGACTCTATTAATCATTAGTTTTGTGTCAAAATAAAACGGGTGTACACAATTAATATAAGATCAATTCACATTTATGCCTACCATGGCTGTCTGCAGGAGGAGGCTGTAATTGGCGGGGATTATGTGGTTAATGTTTCGCTGCAAGGTGACTTTGCAAATGCAGCTTCGGATGATAAGTTAGATGAAACGGTAGACTACGTGGACGTGTATAAAATTGTGAAACATGAAATGGGTATCCGTTCTAAGTTAATAGAACACGTAGCTAAGCGCATTGCAGATAATCTTAAAAACACATTTGCAAGCATCACTTCTCTTTCGGTAGAAGTGATAAAGAAGAATCCTCCGATTGGGGGCGAGGTGGACGAAGTGAGTGTTATAGTGGAGTTATAATTTTTAATTTTGGGTTTTCACCCTGCCCTGATGAAGGTACTTCAACTAAGTAATAAAATTCCATATCCCGAAAAAGATGGGGGAGCATTGGCCACTAATGCCATTACGGAAGGCTTGCTGCAAGCAGGTGTGGAGGTGAAACTGCTTGCCATGAATACCAAAAAGCATTTCATCGATCTGGAATCTATCCCCAAAAAATTCAGAAGCGACAGGCAGCTGGAGGCTATTACAATGGATACATCGGTAAAACCAATTAATGCATTGGTGGCACTTTTGGCCGGGAGGTCTTATAATGTTTCGAGATTTAAATCGGAAAAATTCGGAAAGAAACTTGCAGAAATATTGCAAAAGGAAAAGTTCGATATCATACATTTGGAGGGCCTTTATCTAGCGCCCTATATAAATCTTATAAGGAAAAACTCGAAGGCTCCAATCGTTCTCAGGGGACATAATGTGGAGTGGAAAATCTGGCACAAACTGGCAAAGGAGGAGAAAAGCGGTTTAAAGAAGCAGTACTTATTGACCTTATCGAAACAACTTAAAGACTACGAGGAAAATGTGGTTAACCATTTTGACGGCATTGCAACAATTACCCATCGAGACCTCAATTATTTTAAGCGAACGGGATGCAAGGCCCCAATGATAAATATTCCTTTTGGAATGGATATTTCTAAATATACACCTAAGGAAAGCAAGCATCCGCATTCGCTTTTTTTTATCGGAGCGCTGGACTGGTTGCCAAATGTGCAGGGACTGGATTGGTTTCTTACAACTATTTGGGGTGATATTCATGCGCGGTATCCGCATATTAAATTTCATGTTGCAGGGAGAAAGATGCCCGAAAGTATTCGTAAAGGCGTTTACAAAGGAGTCGTTTTTCATGGTGAGGTGGAGGATGCGAAAACATTTATGCAAGAGTATAACATCATGATTGTACCTTTGCTTGCTGGAGGCGGAATGCGAGTTAAAATTATTGAGGGCATGGCTATGGCTAAGCCAATAGTAACAACCAGAATGGGGATAGAAGGGATAGAATGCAATATTGGGAAAGATGTTTTGGTAAAGGATAAACCGGTGGATTTTTGCGAAGCGGTTTGCAGTGCATTGGAGGATTTGAACCTTGCGGCAAATATTGGAAAGAACGGAAGGATACTTGTGGAAAGCGAGTATGATGTAAAAAAAATATCGCATAATTTAATAGGGTTTTATAAAGACAGAATGAAGGACAAAAGCCAAAATCCAGCCTAATGATAATCGCTCAACTCATTTTCTGGATATCGCTCGGGTTGCTTATATATTCCTATTTGTTATATCCGCAATTGCTCAATCTGCTTGCGGGTTCTAAGAAATCGAACAGTATAGTTTATTCCTATGAAGAACTGCCCAACGTGTCTATTTTGATTGCAGCTCACAACGAGGAATTAGTAATTTCAGAAAAAATAGAAAGCATTTATTCGGGTAATTATCCGGTTGATAAAATAGAAGTATTTGTCGGGTCAGATGCAAGTACCGATAAGACGAATGAAATCATTGAAGAACTTTCGAAAGAGTATAAAACCCTGCATTTGGAGGCCTTTTTGGAACGGACCGGGAAAGTGAAAATCATTAACAAATTGACCGAACTCTCTAATCATCCAATACTGGTGATAACTGATGCAAACGTTATGTTTGCCGAAAACACTTTACAGGAATTGCTCAAGCATTTTGCCAATAAAGAGATTGCTCTTGTTGATTCGCACATGATGCACAAAGGAACGGGAAAGCCCGGAGCCGCAGTTGCCGAGAGTTTTTATGTAAGGCAGGAGGTGATTGCAAAACACAAGGAAGGTGTTCTGTGGGGTTCCATGATGGGCCCGTTTGGTGGCTGCTATGCTTTAAGAAAGGATTACTACCACAATGTGCCGGGCAGCTTCCTTGTCGATGATTTTTATATTAACATGAGAGTTCTCGAAAAAGGCGGTAAGGCCATCAGTGAAATGAATGCAATGGTATATGAAGATGTATCGCATAAGCCCAAGGTAGAGTTTAAGCGAAAGGTCAGGATTGCCACAGGCAGTTTTCAGAATTTTTTTGCATTTTTCTTTCTTCTTTTCCGCCCGGGGAAAATAAGTTTTTGTTTTTTTTCGCATAAAGCCATCCGGTGGTTTGGCCCTGTTTTGTTTTTGGCTATTTTTATTTCAAGTTTCGCCGTTGCTTATCAAATCCCTTTCTACGCCTATGTTTTCTGGGGGGAGATTTTTTTATTGTTTTTAATTCCTATCGATTATTTAATGTATAAAATCGGTGTGCATTTCCGGATTATGCATATCGTCAGGTATTTCTTTTTCACTAACCTTGCAGTGTTTATCGGAATGTTTAAAGCCATTGGCGGTGGCTCGACTGGTGTGTGGGAACCAACTAAGAGACAATAGAAATTAATAAATGGATAAGAGCCTTCGTATAGTATTTATGGGTACGCCTGAGTTTGCAGTTGCAAGCCTGGATGCGCTGGTTAAAAGCAGGCATCAGGTTGTAGCAGTTGTAACTGCGCCTGACCGCCCTGCAAGCCGTGGCTTGAAGTTGCAGCAATCTGCAGTTAAGGAATATGCAATCCAAAATAACTTGCCGGTATTACAGCCTGAGAAATTAAAAGATGAAAACTTCATTTCTCAATTAAAGGAGTTGACTCCAGACTTAGCTGTGGTAGTGGCTTTCCGTATGTTGCCAGAAGTGGTCTGGAGGCTTCCTAAATTGGGAACTATTAATCTTCATGCCTCGCTATTGCCTCAATACAGAGGTGCTGCGCCCATTAACTGGGCTGTTATTAATGGAGAGAAACAAACGGGGGTTACTACTTTCTTTATTAATCAGGATATTGATAAAGGCAATATTTTATTACAGGAGAAGGTGGCTATTCTTGAAAGTGATAATGCCGGCACCGTTCACGATAATCTGATGAATACCGGCTCTGCCTTGTTGGTTAAGACTGTTGATTATATCGCAGTCGGCCTTTTTGCTGACGTTCCACAGGATACTTTTAGCACGGATAATCTAAAGCCTGCACCTAAGATATTTAAGGATGATTGTAAAATAAATTGGAACAGACCTGCCCATGAAGTTTTTAATTTTATCCGTGGATTAAGCCCCTATCCGGCAGCTTGGACGGTATTGGAGAATAAGGAAGGTAAACAGCTTACGTTAAAAATTTATAGCTCATTAGTTAGTCATGATATTGTAGTAGCTCCGGGAGAGATACTAATAAAGGACAGTATACATATATATATAGGATGCAGTGATTGTGCTATTGAGGTGAAAGAATTGCAACTGGAAGGCCGTAAAACCATGCCTGTAGCCGATTTTCTAAGGGGATTCCGGTTGGAGGAGGAGGGCTGGCATATTGTTAACTGATGGAAATTGTCATCCAAAATCCCTTATATAATGCCCTTTTCGGGGTGAGTTATTAACAAAACACCCCATTTATCAACAATTTTGGGGTAATTTAACCTGAGAACGTGCGTACATATTGAGATGTATAATATATTCGCATCAGTATTAACCAATAAAATTTATACAAAATGAACAAAGCAGAATTAATCGATGCCATTTCCGGTGAGGCGAAAATCACCAAAGCTGATGCTGCACGTGCAGTTGACGGATTTATTTCTTCAGCAACCAAAGCTCTCAAGAAAGGCGACAGAATCGCTCTTGTAGGTTTCGGTTCCTTTTCAGTAGCTAAGAGAGCTGCCCGTAATGGACGCAATCCACAAACCGGAAAAGCAATCAAGATCGCTGCTAAGAAAGTGGTAAAATTCAAAGCTGGCGCTGAGTTAGCATCTAAAGTAAAGTAATTTACTTTTTTTGAAAAAATAAAAGAGTCTCTCTTCGGAGGGACTTTTTTATTTTTGGGACTTCAATAAACAAACCATGAGCAAAAAAACTTCTATACAATTCGATCCGGATGCACCTGCTGCGGTGGGCACGCTTTACGGACTTCCTTACACTGTTGATAATGCACGTGTAGTTGCAATCCCAGTCCCTTGGGATGTGACGGTGTCATACAGAACCGGCGCTTCCAAAGGCCCGAAGGCTATATTGGACGCATCTTGCCAGGTTGATTTGTTTGATGAAAGCATACCCAATGCCTGGAAGACGGGCATTGCCATGGATGTGTTTCCAAAAGAATTTGAGAAGCTAAATGGCACTCTCCGCAAAAAAGTAGAAACCTATTTAGATGCTTTTGTAGAAGGCAAGGGCGATACTAAGCCTATGCTTGCCATACGTGATGAGGTGAACAAGAAGTGTGATGACTTCAGGAAACATGTTAAATCCAAGTCACTTGGGTTTTTGAAGAAGAACAAAATAGTTGCTTTAATAGGAGGTGACCACAGTACCCCACTTGGCTTGATGGAAGCGGTTTCCGAAAGGGTTAAATCTTTCGGGATATTACATATTGATGCACATTGCGATTTGCGCAATGCCTACGAGGGCTTCACTTACTCTCATGCATCCATTATGTTTAATGCATTGAAGATAAAGAACCTTGAAAGGCTTGTGCAGGTTGGTATACGTGACTTTTCGGAAGGTGAAAATAAATTGATTCAAGATTCGAAAGGGAGGGTGAAGCTCTTTTCGGACAAGGCTATGAAGGAGCGCATGTATGAGGGCACTACCTGGAAACAGATTACAAAAAATATTATTGACCAACTTCCGCAAAACGTGTATCTCAGTTTTGATATTGATGGCTTAGACCCTAAACTCTGCCACAATACCGGAACCCCTGTCCCTGGCGGACTGGAATACCACCAAGCGGTTTACCTGATTGAAAAGGTAGTTGAATCAGGAAGAAAAATAGTGTCGTTTGATATTAATGAAGTAGCGCCCGGCAACGATGAATGGGATGCAAACGTAGGTGCAAGGCTGCTATACAAGATTGCGAACCTCGCTGCGCTCTCTAATAATTAGTAATTGATTGGAGAATTGCTAATTATTCTAAACATATACCATCCCTAGAAACATAGACTGGTCGAATTTTTTGGCAATTTTTTCGGCCTCTTCCTGGGTAATGTTTTGCCATTCGGGCGGGTTGCTTACAAAATTTTTCTTGGTTCCCTCTTTATCATACCATGCACAGGATACCTGGGTGATTTCTTCACCCTTTTTCCGGTCACTTGTAAATGTGATATAACTGCCTTCAGGATATTTGGTTATAAATTCGGTGCCAACCATTCCCAAAACATTTTCCGTCTCTTGCATATTGTCAATCTTCTCCACTTGCTTTTTCCTGCGTTCTTCATCCAATTTCCGCATTCGTTTTTTCACTGCATTTCTCATAGTTTGGCTTTTTCTTTATTTATAGATTCCCTTATTTCTTCCATGGCTATCTGTCTTTCTTCAGGTGTCATGGCAATAAATTCCTCCAATTTCGGGACTTCCTTAAGCTCGGCTGTAGCCGGTTTTGGAAGGATGTACTGCATTAGGGAAAGATATAATTGGAGGAACTCTTTACCCTCTAATTTTCCGATTTCGGTTTCGAATTTTTCTTTGTTATCGAGAATAAATTCGCGTAAAAACTCTCGTTGTTTGGAACTGACTTTTGTGTAAGTTCCTTTTGGCCGGCCATCAGGATTGCCGCTTTGTCCTTTTTGGTATTTCATAATAAAATAGTTAAAATGGTTTAAAAAATGTATATAAATAACAGGAAGATAACAGGAGCCATAACAGGGAAGTAACAGGGAGAATAACTGAAATAACAGGAAAATCAAATTTTGTTAACATTCTGTAATTCAATAGTATGTTAATTATGATTCCTGTTATTAACAGGCCGGAACAGGAAAAGTGATTTTTAATTTTGTTTATCAGGTTTGATGAAAATATGGATTTGCAATGTTTCATAAAGCAAAATTAAATCATCAGAAATTGTTTCTTTAAAAAGTCAATGACTTGTTATAAACACTGATTGGTGGTGAGGCAATTATGATTTTATTTATATTTGTATAAGATGAAAAATGTGAAATATTTTCTCCTTTTTATATTATCGCTATCCCTGAATATCATAGCAACCGGGCAAGCCTTGCATAACGCAATTGATGATTTAAAATCAGATAGAGATGTTGAGAAATTCATTCATAAGCATGGGGTAGACAAGGAATTCAGGGTTCTATCATTGAAAAAAATTGCCCAACAAGAAGGCTTGAGTGATTCGGGATTTGTTTTGTTTAATAAAACGGTAGATTCATTGAATTTAAAAATTTGGCAAAAAGTTGACTTTGAAAATAACGGGCATACAGGCTTATTGGTTTACGCTTATCCTTTAGGAGCAAGAGATGATGAGGCACCAATTCTGTATGCATTTATGGATAGTTGTAATAGAATCGGTACGAAAGAATTGACCGCTGTAGAAGGGACATTGGGCTTTGTTTCACTTACCAAGGTTGTAAAGATTGGAAATGTGGCCGTGGTTATAATTTATCAGAATAATTCCCACTGGATGGATAAAATGGACAAGTGGAAAATAGTATGTAAAGATTCAATGATAACTAAGTTCGGGGTTTTTATCAAGTATTCTTCCTGTTGTCTCCAATGCAAACCGCATGAAATAGAAAAGATAGAGTATACAATACCGGTTCCTCCCAACTCTGTGGGCGGGGATTATCCTCGATTTTCCGTTAGTATTACCTCAGACCGAAAGGCAGTCTTCTATAATTGGGACGGTGAATACTGGGATGATATACAGGAAGGTAGGCGCTGTAAAATGAACTTTATATATAAATTGAGGGGAACTTATTATTCAACGGTTGATTCGGTTAAGTATGCCTACCTCACAGGAATGCTTAACTATTCTGATTTTGCGAACCGGAAAGATTCGGATATAAAAGGTGTAGATTATTCTCTCTATACTTATGTAACTATTACCTACGATAATGGTAAAGTAAAAAAACTAAGGACATACGATGATTGGGACATAACACCTTTTGAAAAGGTTTGCGATTTTTTATGGGATATGCCGCTAGGGCAGTTTTGGAAGGAGAATAAAAATTAATGGCAAGGTTTAATGAAATCAAATAACGCATGAAATATTTTTTGATTCTGATTGTAGTCGTTTTATGTGCCTGCAATAATACACCGGATAATGGTTTCACCCATAAAGCAGAAGCTAAAAACAGGCACTTCCTTTGGTTTAAAATTGGAAAGTGGATAGAGTATATTGATTCAACTCATGAAGTTACTTCAGATACGAACGCAGCTTATTATTCGTTGAAAACATATCAAATGGGATCAATTGTAGGAATGGCACATCAGTATTATAAAGACGGGAAATTGTATGGTGAAATTCCGTATAAATATGAGCATATAAACGGGCTGGTAAAATGGTATTACGAAAGCGGAAGTTTGAAAGAAGAGGCCCCTCACAAGAATGGCCGGATAGAAGGTATTGTGAAAGTATATTATGATAGTGGCGGAGCGATAAAGAATGAAATTCCATATACATTCGGAAAACGGAATGGGTTGGCTAAAGGGTATTACAAAAATGGAAATATTAAAGACGAAGCGCCTTATGTGAAAGGTAAGCGGGTTGGTATGCTGAAATGGTATTATGAGAATGGGAAATTAAAAGAGGAAGACCCCTATATAAATGATGTAACCTCGGGAATAGTGAAATGTTATTATGAGAACGGTGCAATAAATGAGGAATCGAATTTCAGGAATGATAAAAGAAGCGGTATCACCAACTGTTATTTTGAAAATGGAAAATTGAAAGCGATAAAATATTATACATACGGGGTTCTCGATTCGACAAAGGAATATGATGAGCTAAGCAATAAAGTTAAATAAGAGATGAAATATTTTTTGATAATGATAGCGTTGTTCGCTCACTCTGTTGTCGGGTTTGGGCAGAATGATAGTTGCTTATCCAATAAAGTCAATTGGCAGGACGTAACTGTAATGCAATGCGACTCGCTCTACTTTATGGCTGGTGCAAATGGGGAAGGCGAGATAAACAGGCGGCAAAATGTACATTCATTAAAAGACCTTAATAAACGAGAAATAAAGAGGATTAAGAAAATGACAGCATCGTGCGGTGCAACATTCGCTTACGTATCATTTACAATGTCTGATGAAAAGTTTATTTATTATTTGTGTATTTTACCCGAGAAAGACGAAAAGAAAAATAAATAAAGATGAAATTTTTTCTCATTCTCATATTATCCCTTTCCCTATCCATTGCTGCATTTGCCCAAGCAGATAGTTTAGGTTTTACCAATAAAGCCGAAGCGGAAAACAAAATGGTGAATGGGTTGAAGGAAGGGAAATGGTGCGAGGGTATAGATTCAGGGTATGATTCTCCTTTAGATGATGGATTAGTTCTTGAGGTTCGTTATTATAGATTAGCCATCTATAGGCATGGTATACCTGTAGGAATAGTGAGGGATTATAATATTAATACCGGTAAACTTTGGAGGGAAACTCCATATATTAACGGAGTTATATCTGGGATATATAAAGAATATTTTATTGGAGGAAAGCCTGATAAGGTAATGCTTCGCGTTCAGATACCCTATCAGCAAGATAAGGAAAACGGGATTCTGAAACGATATTATTTTACCGGTGAACTCAATGAGGTAAGAGGATATGTAAAGGGCACTTGGAATGAGGTTGACACGATGTTTTATAAATCGGGAAAAGTGATGATTGTTACGGAGTATGGTAAATATAGAAAGAAGATAATTCTGAAAGAATATTATGAGAATGGCAAACTTAAGTCGCAGACGATTTTGAAGAATGGTGTATTTAAATCAGGAAAATCTTATGATGAAAGCGGTAATGAAATCAAATAGAAAATGAGGTGTTTTTTGATTTCCATATTATCCTTGTCCTTTGCAATTACTGCATTTGCCCAAGTTGATAGTTTAGGATTTACCAATAAAGCCGAAGCGGAAAATAAAATGGTACATGGGCGTAAAGAAGGCAAGTGGATCGAGTATTATTATGGTGATGGGTATATGTATTATCAAACGACAGATACAAGTGAGGAATACTATAACCTTGCAATTTATCGCAGAGGAAGGAGGGTTGGAATATCCAGAGGATACTATGGAAAAAGCGGGAAATTATTTTGTGAAACACCTTATGTAAATGGTAAGAAAAATGGGGTTGAAAAAATATATTATACAGATGGAAGTTTACATGAGGAGTTTCCAAATATTAATGGGAAAAAGAATGGTATTGTTAAGGAATATAATGAGGATGGAACAATAATTTGTGAGTGTGCATATGTAAATGGAAAAAAAAATGGGATTGAGAGAGTGTATTATAAAAAAGACACTTTGGAAAGAGAATGCTCTTATAAGAGAGATATAGAAAATGGAGTAGAAAAGTTTTAGTATACCAATGGGAAAATCAGGGATGTGATTACATTTAAACGTGGGAAAACAAAAAGTTATATACACTACGACGAAAAAGGCAAGGAAATCAAATAGATTTCAATGTTGATATTGTAGAGACGATTTGTGAATCGTCCCTACAAAGGCCAATCCGGTAATGAAATAACCTTCAAACCGCTTATCTGTAGAACCCATTACCGTGCCAGAAAAACATAATGCCCAGCAGCATAATAATTACAATTGCTGCAATCACTTTGCCTGTTCCTATTAAAATTTCGAGGATTTTATTTTTCAGCAGTGTATTCATGGAATGAATTTATAATTCAAATTTATGAAAAATATGGATATAGGCAAGGGTAAGTTAAAAGAGATCCCTCGCTTCACTCAGGATGACAATCTCACTGGGTAATGTGAATTACTTAAAAATCTGGTTGGTGAAAAAATGCCAGAAGCAAAACAGGTAAAGGCAAACTGAAAAGGCTAAGTCAATAAATAGAATGAGGCGGAGTTTACCTATAGACTCCATTTTTTTAATGATGCGGTTTATTACAAGACGTAATAAAACAGTAATTACTAAAAAAGATAAAATAAGGATAGAGTTGGAATTCCAGAGCAGGGCTTTGTCGAAGTGGAATAATATGGCTTCGTGAATGCCGCGTGTTAATCCGCAACCAATGCAAGGGTGGCCCGTTGCTTTTAGCACCTGGCATTGCACTGCATAATCGCCGAAGATGGGATAGATACCAAAATAAAAAACAATTGCCGCTAATGTAGCGGCAATTGTTTTATTAAAGAGCAGATAACTGCTACGCATTAATGTGCGTTTTTAGCAGAATCTAATTTTTCTTGAAGTTGGTTTAACCCACCACCAATGGCATCAGCCAATTGTTTAGCTCTCCAGTAGCCTACTCCGATAGAAGCAACTGAAATAACCAATGCTACGATTGCCATCATTTTTGATGCTTTTGCGCTGTTAGCCATTACTAAAGCAATAATACTGAGAATGGTTGCTAAAATGCCTGAGTAAATAGCTAAGCCACCTACACAAGGGATAAAAGAAAGGATGATGCTAAGTCCGCCGAGAACTACCGAAATGATTCCCATTACTTTCCATCCACCTGATTTAGGTGCTGTTGGTGTTGTGTTTTCCATGTTTTTGTTGTTTAGTTGTTTTTAATGAAGGTGCGTAATTGTATAATGTTGGTCAAAAGTAGCATAGTTTTATTTACATCAAACTAATTTCATGTTAAATTTTTATTCACAAGTTATTAGCCGGCATAATTATTGGTGAAACGTGCATTTTTTTTGGTTTGCGGTTGTGTTTGTTAATCCTAATTTTACATAAAAATTCAACGGGGTTTCAGATCGTTTAAAAAAAATCTTTTGCTGATACGATAGAAATGTATTTTTACGAGGCATATAATTTAAAAAAGGAATACTCCCGAAAAGGATAATTTATTAAATAAGCAGTATGAACAAAAAGAGATTACTCACTTTTATTTTTAGTGTTTCAATTTTCAGTGCAGGTTTTGCACAAACTTGGGGTCCTTTAGGAACGGGTGCTACAAGCGATTGGGGTTTGCTTACAGCTGCAACTTATAATAACGAGTTGTATGTTGGAGGAGAATGGTTTTATGAGGCGGGAAATGTGCCTGTAAATAATATTGCACGGTGGAATGGTACTAGCTGGAATGGAGTAGGGTCGGGGCTTACAGGGGGACAAAATTATGTGGCTGCAATGTGTGTTTATCAGGGAAAGCTATATGCCTGCGGGTCTTTTTTTGCGGCCGATGGCTTGCCAACTAATAATATAGCCGTTTGGGACGGAAGCCAGTGGGATACGGTTACAACCAAAGGGCTGCAATATTGTGGCAACGGTACCGGCTGGGCCGATGCTATGGCTATATACAACGGTAAATTATATGTTGCTGGTGCGTTTTGCCATGCCGGCGGAATAAAGGCGGAAAATATTGCCTGCTGGGATGGAACAAAATGGGATTCTGTTTCAAATGGTATTAACGACAGCGTGAATGCTCTTGCAGTATATAATGGAAAGTTATATGCCGGAGGGCAGTTTACACGTGCCGGAAAAAGGAACGTGAGCAATATTGCGAGTTGGGATGGTACAAAATGGGACACCGTAGGAACGGGAACTAATGCCCCCGTTTTCGCATTGCAGGCTTATAGCGGGTCGTTGTATGTGGGCGGGAACTTTACAACTGCCGGAGTTGCTGCGCATTTTATTGCCAAATGGAACGATGCAAACTGGTCGGCGGTAGGTGCCGGAGTTACCGGAATAACTGGTGTTGAGGCATTCTCGGTTTTTAACGGAAAGCTTTATGTTGGAGGATTGTTTAGCAAAGCCGGAGCACTTACGGCAAATAGTATTGCATCTTGGAATGGTACAGCATGGGATACTTTAAGTACCCAAGGCATTAACTATAATCTAGCAGCTTTAACCGTTTACGACTCTGCATTATATGCGGCAGGACAATTTACCCGTGCAGGGACTTCGGATGCTATTGATGTTGCTGTTTGGGGTAAAGTAAATACTTCAGGAATGAATGAAGTAGCAAATAGGGTAGAAGATGTGCTTGTTTATCCGAACCCTGGCAATGGTAAATTTACATTTACACTAAGTCATGCTGAACTTGTTTCAGCATCCCATCCTATTATTGAGCTATACGATATTTTTGGAAAAAAAGTCTTTGTTGCGACCCTGAAACAAGTTCAGGGTGACAATGAACTTAATATCTCCACTGAACCTTCCGGAATTTACTTTTACAGGATAGTAAATGAATCGGGACGTGTTATTAATCAGGGTAAACTGGTGAAAGAATAATTATTTTCACAACCACCCAACCTGTGCTAGGAAAACGACGTATTAGTTTAGGCGAAAGGCGGGAAGCATGCTTAAATCTAAACTATTTTGAGTGTCCTGCAAATTGTCATCTGCTGATGGCAATGTATTTCATAAATTTGTTGACATTACCTTAGGGAAGTACTTATTATTCATCATAGCTTTTTGACATACCATACCTACCATGATTAAAAAATATTTAAAATTAGTTTGCCTCTTTAGTTTGCTGTTTAGCACAATTGGCTATTCCCAGACGAATAATTCCCAAGGTGCATCCGGAAAGAATGGCAAGCAATTTAAAGTGAAATGGAGCATTAACCCTTTTAAACATCAGGTTTTTATTGAGAACAAAGGCCAGTTTGACGGAATAATCCCCGGAAATGAAAAGGTGTTTTTTGCGGCTCAATTAGGTAAAGTGTTCGCATACTTTACTGCCAATGGTATTGTTTATGGTTATAAAGAATTCCCTAAAACAGCGGCAGCATCGGATGGAGATAAGGATGATGATGCACGTGAATTTGTAAAGCCTATAGATCATTTTATGGCTTGTAGCTGGGTTGGCGCAAATCCTTTGGTAACGATTGATAAAGCCATGAAGCTGGATTACTATTATACCTACCCAAAAGGAATAAACTCAACCATAAAAACAGACATTTATAAGAAAATTACTTACAAAAATATTTACCCGAATATTGATATTGAATACACCTTTCCTAAAGATAAGGATGGGTTGGAATATTCCATAATTGTGCATCCCGGCGGGGATGTTTCCATGATAAAGCTGAATTATCCGGAGCTTAAGGATATGAAGCTTGATAAGGAAGGAAATATGGTAATGAAAAGTGATGTGGGGGAAATTACGGACCATAGCCCCAAAGGAGACCTTATCCAATTTGATTACGACGGTAATGTTAATGTAGGCTTTGAACTGAATGGCAATACAGTTTCCTTTAAAGTTGATAAATACAATCCGGAAAGTACACTGGTTATTGACCCATGGATCACAGATCCATTATTTACAACCCTTGACAGGGCTTATGATCTTGATTATGATAATTCAGGAAATGTATATGCATTAGGCGGACAATATCCCTACCAGTGCGTTAAAATAGACCCTACAGGCAATATAATGTGGACCTATAATACATCCTTTACGTATTATTATTATGGCGACATCGTGGTTGACCACCATTCGCAAAATACTTATATCACCGAAGGGTTTGACAACGTTGGCGGAGCAAAAGTTTTTAAAATAAATACCCTGGGATCGTTGATAGGAACTTTTTTGGGTAATAATTCATTGCAGGAAATGTGGAGGGCCGTTTACAACCCCTGCAACGGAAATATTTTAATCGGTACTGGTGGAACAAATGCATTTTACCAGGCTTGTATGCTCGATACTACTATGACAACTGCCAACCCTGTTAATATATTGAGTGCTACCGTTGCCTACCACGACATTGCATTTATTTGCATGGATCCTTCCGGGGCTTATGGTTATGTGGCAACGGCGCATACGCTGGCAGAAAATAAATTCAGTAATGAAATTTGCAAATTGCCTGTTCCAACGCTGAGCCCTACCACATATATAATGCCCGATTACTTCAATATTCAAGAGGTTAACAGCGTACCCTATGTTAATAACTCAGTCGGAAATGCCAATGGAATGAATGGTATGGCAGCAAGCCCTAACTGGCTATATATGTATGATGGTGCCTCGCTTAAACAGTTTAATAAAACTACCGGAGTGCTTAATGACAGTGTTTACGTTACTAATTTATCCTTTAACTGGGGTGGTTTGGATGTAGATGCCTGTGATAATATTTTTCTTGGCGCCATGGATTCTTTAAAAGTATTTAAACCTACCATGAAGGTTGATACAACCCTGAAGATGCCCGGTACAGTGTATGACCTCGCCTTGGGCCAGAATGATCTTTTGTATTTGTGCGGCGATGGTTTTGTTTCCTCTATTCAGGTTCCGGCACTGGCAAAGCTTATTTCAAGATCGGCCGGTTCCCCAACTTCATGTTCAGCTTGCAACGGAACTGCATCCGTTACTATCAACTGCGGGATAGCGCCTTTCAAATTCCTTTGGAGTAATGGTTCTACTGACCAGACCGATACCGGGTTATGTGCCGGAATATATACCGTAACAGTTACCGATGCTGCCTGCCCTCCGCATTCAGACACTGCAATTATAAACATCAGCGGTAAGCCCGGTTACGGAGCTAACATAAAAGACACCAATCCTAATTGTGCGCTTTCAAAAGGGAATATCACCGTATACCCTTATGGTGGAACATCGCCATACTCTTTCTTATGGAATAACGGGGCAACCACACAAAAGGATACCGGACTTATTGCCGGAACTTATATTTGTGTAATAACCGACAGTGGGGGATGCAGGTACAGTGTGGTAGTTAACCTTGTAAACCCGGTAACACCAACCCTTACAATAGCCCCGGGTAATGATAGTATTTGTAATGGAAGCAATATTATCCTTACGGCTTCCGGATTAAAAACCTATAACTGGACCCCTAATATTGGGTTGACGTGTTACAACTGCCCTAATCCTACGGCCAGCCCGACAGCTACAACTACCTATACTATAAATGCGGCAGATTCAAACGGGTGTACTGCTTCATCAACGGTTACTATAAAAGTATTTCAAGCGCCTAAACCCATAATAACAGGGAAGGACTCTGTCTGTTCGGGGTATACCGATACATTGAAAGTAACTGGTGGTACAACCTATACATGGAGTACGGGTGCAACTACCACTTCTATCACAAGGGTAATTTCCACTACAACCACGTATACGGTTACTGCCAAAAATGGCCTCTGTACACATGATACAACCATTACGATACATGTTATTTCTCCGGCGGCCTCCATTATAGCATCCAAAGATTCGGTATGCCAGGGCGACAGCATTTTGCTTACCGCGAGCGGAGGAAGCTCATTTGTCTGGAGTAATGGGAAAACATCTACTACGATATGGGTAACCCCTAGCACAACTACAACCTATACCCTTCATGCCACAGCAGGCACTTGCAGTGATTCAGCTACCAAGAAAATAAATATTTTCCCTTTATCAACTATTGCGGTAAGCAAGAATGACACCATTTGCCCTAATCAACTTGCAACATTTACTGCCACAGGCAGCGGCGGCAATGTTACTTACAAATGGAGCAACGGTGCAACAACCTCTTCCATTACAGTTACCGATACGGCTACCAGAACCTTTACCGCAACCGTTTATGGAAGATGCGACAGTGCGCAGAAAATTGTAACGCTTGTTGTAATACCATTGCAAAAACCAGTTATTAAAGGCTCTTTATGGAAATGTCGTGGAATACGGGATACACTTACCGTAAGCGGAGGCACTTCCTATAAATGGAATAACGGAAGTACCAAAACAACCTATATTACCGGAAACATTAATCAGGACTCGAGTTTTTACGTGGTTGCCTATAACTCCCGCAATTGCCCCGATACAACTCGTTACAAAGTAACAGTAAAGCCTGTTACTACGGGAAGTGTAAGTTATGCAGGAGGTTGTTCAAATACCCCGATTGTAGTTACTGCAACAGGAACAGGTTCCGGTCCATTCACCTATAAATGGAAACCCGGCGGACAAACATCGGATACAATCGACGTATCAATTAGTTCGTCCACTACTTATACGGTTACAATTTCGGATGGATGCCCTGTTACAAAAACAATAACTGTTAAACCGATAATCCCTAACGTGAGTGCATGTTGTCCTGCGGTTATTTCAATCGGGCATGATACGATCATTGTTGCTAAAGGCTCAGGGATAATATCCTATAGCTGGCAACCTTCCGTAGTTTGTAAAGACCCTCCATTATGCGATTCAGTAGTAGTAACACCAACCGTTACCACCACCTATACAGTTATTGCAACCGATTCAATGGGTTGTGAGAGTGTACACACGGTTACCATTAGCATAGAATGTTTTGATTTTATTGTGCCCAATGTTATTACACCTACTTATGGGGCAAACCATGTTGGCGCAAACGGCGGAACAAATAACCTCTTTTATATTGAGACGAAAGGTATCAGCAATTGGTCCACTTTAATTTATGACCGCTGGGGTAAGGAGATGTTCAAAACAACCAACCCGAATGTTTATTGGGATGGTAAAACCGAAGGCGGAGCCGACGCAGTTGATGGAGTTTATTACTATATAATCTCAGGCACCTGCGGTGGAAATGAATATAAAAAGCAAGGGTTTTTGCAGTTGATAAGGTAATAGTAGGGACGATTCATGAATCGTCCAACCTAGAACCAATAAGTAATTATATAGGACGATTCATGAATCGTCCCTACATTTAGGTATTTGGTATATTTGTAACATGATGTATGTTACAAAAAAGCATTATTGCTGGACGTTACGGCGAGGTTATTTAGCTTTATTTATAGGTCTTTTGCTCAACTGTGTTTGTTCCGCGCAAAGTGTAAATACGAATTCAGGAAAAGATTTTTGGTTTGGGTATACCGAAACGGAAGACCTTACCTCTGCCAGTTATGTGGTGTACATCAACTCCCTGAAAACTACCAATGGTACGCTCACTATTCCGGGATATGCTTATACGGTTAATTTCACTGCTACCCCAACAACTACGGTTAGGTTGGTTTTACCTTCTGCCGATGTAATGGTTACTACCTTCACCGGCCCGGTGAACCAGGCTGTGCATGTGGTTGCCGATAGTAATATTTCTGTTTTTGCTTCCATAGAATATAGCGAGCGTTCCGATAATTCCTGCATTCTTCCGGTTACATCATTGGGGAATGATTATTACATCATGGACTTTAGTCTGTGTCAGAGTTTTTCCGAATTCCTGATTGTGGCGCAGGATTGCAAAGACAGTGTAGAGATAACCCCATCGCAAAATATAACGGTCGGTGGGCCGCATCCTGCGTATGTTCCCTATACCGAGGTATTGCAGCCCGGGCAGGAGTTGCTGGTCCAAGCCAATGGAGACCTTACCGGGAGCAGAATAAGGTCGCTAAACCACAGCGAGACAGGCGTGATTGCTGCCGCTAACTGGAACTGCATGTATTGCAGCGGAACAGCCAATCCGTTTTATGAGGAATTGTTTCCTACAAGTAACTGGGGCGAAAATTTTGTTTTTCTTCCTACGGCGCAAGCCCAGGACCAATGCAGGGTTCTGAGTGAAACCAACGGGACGGTAGTTACATTCCACACCAATTCGGGCAACAATGTACAAACACTAAATGCAGGACAGTACTATGATACAACGGTGAATTATTCAGCGCCGGTTTATATAAGCGCAACAAATCCGATTTCGGTGGGAAGGTTTTTAAGGACAGGTTCATGCAATAATTACTACGTTACAAACCCAACAGGCAAAGGAGATCCATCAGAAGTTATAGTGGATGCAAACGAGCAAATGTATTTAGATACCATTGCATTTTATGTAAGCCGCGCACCGGATATCGACAGCACCTACATACAAATTGTCACCCGCACTTCTGATAAAAATTCTGTGTTTTTGGATAATGTAAATATTGGAGCGTTTTTCAGTACCTTAATTCCCAATCCAACATATTCGTATTGTTCGTTGACCATTCTGCCTGGCGCGCATAATTTAACAACCACTGGTCAGGGGTTTGTTGCATACACCTGTGGGCTGGGTTATGAAGATGCTATGGCAGCTGATGCAGGGGTTTACCTCGATCAACTACTTATTAACGTTACTGCTACTCCGCCAAGTAGCTGCTCGGCAGCAGATGGAAGCGCAACAGCTAATGTTACGGGTATTTCGCCTTTTGTTTATTTGTGGAGCAACGGGCAAACAACTCAAACTGCGACAGGGTTAAGTGCCGGGATATATACGGTGACTGTTTCCGATTCGGAATGCGTGCCCCATAAAGCAAGTGCAACCATTATCATAAGCGGGAAAACGGGGTATACAGCAACGGTGACGGATACAAATCCGTCTTGTAAAAGTGTGTTTGGTAAAAGCACTGTTTATCCTGTAGGCGGAACTTCTCCTTATACCTATAACTGGAACAATGGCGAAACAACCCAAACAGCCACCGGGCTTAGCGCAGGAAGCTACACTTGCACGGTGACTGATAATTCAGGATGTGTGTATTTTGTTACCACAAAAATTCAAAATTATATTCCACCGGGAATTGGTGTGGCGCCCTATAATGATAGTGTTTGCGGGGTAAGCAGCCAACCACTTCATGCTTATGGATTGAATACAGGCATTTACAATTGGGCACCGAATAGCGGGTTGAGTTGTTATACTTGTCCTAATCCGACAGCTACACCAACTGCTACAACAACATACACCATTACAGGCTCAGATTCTAACGGGTGTAGTGCATCGGCTGCGGTAACGATTGTGATACTTGGTACTCCAAACCCCGTCATAACAGGAAAAGATTCAATATGCAGCGGCTCTTCCGATACATTAATTGCGAGTGGGGGCGTTACCTATTTGTGGAGTAATGGCGCTACGACAGATACGATTATCGGGTCACCACTTACCGACAGAACCTTTACCCTTACCGCTTATAACGGTTATTGTCCCCCGCATGATACCACATTTACAATTCATGTGATTACAACCATAACGGCTGCCATCAGTAAATCCAAAGATTCGGTTTGCTTAGGTGATAGCGTGCAACTTACAGCAAGCGGAAGCGGGAAATATAAATGGAGTAATGGAAAAACTTCATCGAGTATTTGGGTGAAACCGCCTGCTACCACTACATATACACTATATGCCTCGTTAGGGAATTGTGCTGATTCTGCAACAGCAACAGTTCGAATAATTCCATTGACAACGGCTTCTTTCAGTGCATCAAAAGATAGTATTTGTCCGAATGACACTGTAGTATTAACCGCTATAGGTGCGGGAGGGAAGGTGAGTTACAAATGGAGCAATGGCGCTACAACCTCCGCCATTAAAGTAAGTGATACTGCTAGTACAACCTATTCGGTAACTGTTTATGGTGTTTGCGACAGCGTGAAAAATGCGATCACCGTAACCGTAGTTCCATTGCCAAAGCCTGTGATTACAGGCACTCCATGGAAATGTGCAGGAAATACCGATACCCTTTTTGTAAGCGGTGGCAGTAAATACAAATGGAGTAATGGCAGCACTTCTACTTCGTACATAACGGGTCCGATAAATGCTGATTCTTCAATAACCGTAACCTCAGTAAACTCGTTGGGTTGTTCAAAGGATACCACATTTATTATTTCGTTGCGCACTGCAACAGCAATAATTAGTCCGCCTGCAGTAACCTGTTCTGGTAGTGAGATCAGGTTACAGGTTAGCCCAACAGGAGTAGGTCCGTTTACTTATTTGTGGACTCCCGGCGGCGCAACAACAGATACAATGACGGTGAATCCCACATCGACCACCATCTATACGGTTACTGTTTTCAATGGATGCCTGACAACTAAAGTAACTACCGTAATACCTGATTTCCCAACATTGACGGGATGTTGCGACAAAACTATTTTGTTGGGCGATGACACTATAATTTATGCGGTTGGAAAAACTACTACTCCTTATCTATGGCAACCAAGCGTAGTTTGTTTGGATCCTCCACTATGCGATTCAGTAAAAGTTTCTCCAACCGTTACAACTACCTATACTATTACAATGACCGACTCATTAGGCTGCCAGATTGAGAAAGTAGTTACCATTACAGTTGAAGCTCCCTGCTTTGATTTGCGGGTGCCCAATGTGTTCACACCAAATTACCCCGGGCCAAACGGATTGAATAATGTGTTTTATATAAAAACAGAAAATATGACAGCATGGTCAATTGTTATTTATGACCGATGGGGTAAGGAAATGTTCAAATCATCCAGCCCGAATGTCTACTGGGCAGGACTTACCGAAGGCGGTGCTCAGGCATCTGACGGAGTTTATTATTACATTATTTCGGGTACTTGCAACAATAAAACCTACAAACAACAAGGGTTTCTGCAACTCATAAGATAACAATTATCCTAACCCATTGGTGGGATATGATGTGGAGGGTTAATAGACGGACGATTAATGAATCGTCCCTACAAATGCATAGCGTATATTTGTACTTTCTAATTTCAAGAAATAAGCACACACTTTGAGGATAATAGATATAGCACATGATACAGTAGCCAACCGCTGCCCGCGCTGCCATCAGGGACAAGTGTTTGAAAATAATAATCCCTACAGTTTCAAGAATGGTTTACGGATGAATAAACGCTGCCCGCATTGCAACTTGAAATTTGAGCGAGAGGTAGGCTATTTTTATGGAGCAATGTATGTGTCGTATGGCTTGCAGACGGGATTAATTACTCTTTTATATACGCTGAATATGTTTTGGTGGGATATGCCGCCGTTGGTATTGGTGTTCATTATTCTTACTCCGGTATTCTCGTTGTTTCCGGTCACCTTCCGCTGGTCAAGGATAATCTGGATAAGCAGTTTTACTAAATATGATAAATCAGTGGCAAGTGGTCAGTAATCAATGGTCAGTTGCTAGTGAAGGAAATCAATGACATTATTTATTTTAATTTTGCCCCGTAATTATTACTGACTGCTGATAACTGACCTCTGATAACTAAATAACCCATGTTAGAACTTTCCTATATACGCCGCAATCCGGAAGAAGTAATTGAACGGCTCTCAACAAAAAATTTTGATGCAAAATCTATCGTTGCAGATATACTTGCAATTGATGAAAAACGCAGGTCTACCCAGACAAACCTGGATGCGATTTTAGCTCAATTAAATAAAGCATCCAAAGAAATCGGGGAATTATATAAAGCAGGTAAGAAAGAGGAAGCAGATGCCCTGAAAGCGAATACTGGCAAATGGAAAGAGGATATCACCGTTTTGGAATCAGAGACAAAAAAGATAGATGCAGAGTTGCAATCGAAAGCGGTGTTGTTGCCAAATACGCCCCATGCAAGTGTTCCAAAAGGAAAGACACCTGAAGATAATGAAATAGTACATACCGAAGGTGCGATTCCGGAATTAGGTGAAAGTGCGCAGCCTCATTGGGAGTTGACCAAAAAATATGATATCATCGATTTTGAATTAGGCGTGAAAATAACCGGCGCCGGATTTCCTGTTTATAAAGGAAAGGGAGCAAAGTTACAACGAGCACTGATTAATTTTTTCCTCGATAAAGCTTTTGAGGCGGGATATGGAGAAATTCAACCACCTATTTTAATTAATGAAGATAGTGGTTTTGGCACCGGCCAGTTGCCCGATAAAGAAGGACAGATGTATTTTGTTGGAGAAGATAAATTGTATTTAATTCCAACTGCGGAAGTGCCTATTACCAATATATACCGGGATATGGTGGTGGATGCAAATTCCCTGCCAATTAAAAATTGTGGGTATACACCTTGTTTCCGAAGGGAGGCAGGTTCGTATGGGAAAGATGTGAGAGGTTTGAATCGTCTTCACCAGTTTGATAAAGTTGAGATTGTGCAGATAAGGATGCCCGAAGAATCCTATCAGGCATTGGATGAAATGCGGGAACATGTGGCAGGATTATTAAGAAGCTTGCATTTGCCATTCCGTGTGCTACGCCTTTGCGGAGGTGATATGAGTTTCGCCTCGGCATTGACCTATGATTTTGAAGTATTCTCAGGTGCACAAAAACGTTGGCTGGAGGTCAGCTCGGTTTCCAATTTTGAAACCTTCCAAAGTAACCGTATGAAATTGCGTTATAAAAAGGACAAAGATAAACCTACTTTTGCGCATACGCTTAATGGAAGTGCATTGGCATTGCCACGTATTGTTGCGGCCTTGCTTGAAAACAACCAAACTGAAAATGGAATCCGTATTCCGGAAGTGCTGGTGCCTTATACCAAATTTGAGTATATTAACTGAGTACATTAACTCAGCTTACCATGAAAAAAATAGCAATTGCAACCATACTCTCCGGAATTGCCTTTGCCATTTCTGCGTTTATTGCTCCTGCTGAATCTGTAAAGTTGCCCGGCATGGGTTTTGAGGGAGTGGTAACTTATACAATGACGGTTGATAATACAGAGCTGCTTCCTATGTTTAAGAACTGTAGTATGACTACGTATCTCAAAGGTTCAAAATCAAAATCTGTGTGGAATACACCACAAATGGTGAGGACAGAAATAAATGATACAAATTCTGTTGAAAAGCCTATTGTCCTTATTGAAATGAAGGGTAATAAGTTTCGGTTGAAATACACCGATTCATCAAAAATAAGCCAATTGGCGCCAATAATAAAGTATGTTGAAGGGACAAAAGAAATAGCAGGTTATAAATGCAAAAAGGCGAAGATGACAATTACTATTAAAGTTATCGATTCAGTAACTACATCCACATTTGATGTTTATTATACCGATGAAATTCCAAACTATGATGGCAAAAAAGGTCAGTTTAGCGGTCTGAAAGGTTTTCCACTTGAATATAGCATAGGAGATGGGGCTTTTACCATGAATGTTATAGCAACAGAAGTTAAGCCGCAATCAGTTACGGATGATACGTTTATAGTTCCGGCGGGATATGAACTTTTAACCCTTGAAGAAATATACCGCAACATGCAGAAGCAGTCTGCAAGCAGCAATTAAGCATAGAAAGTGCGGTTTTTAATTGTATTAAACACAGATTAAAATATTTAGCTTAATTTTGGGCTATCAAAAAAACAAACCAATGAAAAAAATAGCATTAGCAGCATCTTTAGCTGGAATAGCATTTGCCATTTCGGCATTTGTTGCGCCAAAATCAACTACCACCACAAACGCAGATGCGTTTGAAGGAGTTGTTACTTATTCCGTTTCGGTAGATAACCCACAAGCTGCTGCAATGATGCAGAACAGTTCGGTGAAGGTTTATATTAAAGGCGACAGAACCAAGACCATGGTGGATATGGGTATGTCAAAACAGATTTATTTTACCGATAAGAAAACACCGGATGATCCGATTATCCTGGTGGAAGTGATGGGGAATAAATACCAACTTAAAAACGACAAGACCAAGAAGGATGATAAATCTCCGGATATTAAGTATGTCGATAGCACCAAAACAATAGCAGGGTATGTTTGCAAAAGAGCTGACATTACCGTTACCGGAAAAGATGGACAGTCCTATATCTCCAACGTATATTATACCACTGAGCTTCCATATTATGAAGGTGGCTCGGGCCAGTTTAAAGGCTTAAAAGGATTTCCTATGGAATATAGCATGAAACAACGCGGTATGACTGTTTCAATGACAGCAACCAAAGTTGAAAAGCAAACTGTTTCTGAGGATGCTTTTAAAGTGCCAAGCGGATATGCGCTGATGACTGCAGAAGAAATGTCTGCCGACATTCAGAAAAAGATGAGCGGAGGCAATTAGGCGGATGCCCAGCAGGCAATTAGGCTGAGCACAATAAGAGTCGAACGCCGATAACAAAACTTTTTTCACAAACCCCGGTTTTTGCCGGGGTTTGTTATTTATAGCCTGTTTTAAATTCGTTACTTTGATGGGATTTAAATTATCCCGATGATAAAATATTTTGTTGTGTTAATGATAATACCTGTGATTGGAATGCAGGCCCAAACTCATAGCACAAAAAAACATACGCATAAAAAGCACGATACAATAAGGTTTACAACTCCACCTGTTGCTTTAGATTCTGATGTGGTACCTCCTCCTATGGAAATAACAGACAGGTCGATTTTGAACAGAACTGCGGGAAGTAAAGATGATGCCCCTGTCGGAAATGGGGATACATCTGCCATAAAATTTATGGTGCCTGATGAAGAGGCTCAATTTCCGGGAGGGCAGGAAGCAATGTACAGGTATATACGGATGAATCTGAAATATCCCGAAATGGCAAAGGAAGCAGGCATTGAAGGTAAAGTGTATTTATCCTTTATAATTGACACTTCAGGAAGTGTTATACACATAAAAATTATTAAATCGGCTAATGAAATGTTCAACAAAGAATCCATAAGGTGTATAGAAAATATGCCCAAATGGACTCCTGCCAAAATGAATCATAAAAAAATCAGGACAGGATATAACCTGCCGCTAAGTTTCCACCTCCAATAAAGTTTAGTATGAAATCAATTGGTTTCCTTTTTGTCTTTTTAGTTTCTTTTTATGGTGGATTTGCACAGTCTCACCCAAAAAAGCACCACCATAAAAAGGATTCAGTATATCCGCCACCGCCTATTTCTTATTATGATACTATTCATACCAACTCGACACAAAACGGCGAAGAAGATGCTCCACAATCAATCGATGGCCTTGGGTATGTTAACCCACCTGATACTGGACCCAAAATATATGTTGAAAGAATGCCTGATTTTCCCGGCGGGGAATCAGCCATGTATAACTTTATTAAGAAGAATTTAAAATACCCCCAGGCTGCGAAAGAAGCGGGTATTGAAGAAACAATTTACATGCGTTTTGTGGTTGATTCTACTGGAGTGGTTGGTAGGGTAAGTGTTCAAAAAGGGAGGAATAAAATGCTTATAGATGCGGCTACTGAATGCCTGAAGTCAATGCCTAAATGGACTCCAGGAAGTATGTATGGCAAAAAAGTGAGTGTATATTATATGCTCCCTTTCAAGTTCAGGCTTCAATAGTTAAGAGCTATTTTGTTCCGGAGCCGTCCTTATCTGAGTCTTTTGACGGAAAGCTATTGATAATCTCGTCAGGGGTTTTACCGAGATTTTTTAATGCAAAGCGAGCTTGCATTGCCCATTGGTCTTTGGGGTATTTATCTAATACCAATTGGTAGTAAACACGGGCTTTTGCAGTGTCTTTCATTTTGTCTTCGTAAATATTTCCGTGGGAAAAAGCGCACTCGGCAGCTTTGTAAAAGTTAGGGTATTTTTTTGCAATGGTGTCATAAAGGCTGAGTGCACGTTGATATTGGTTTAGGCTGGATGCAAATGACGCAGCCCTGAACAGGCATACAGGTGCAAGAGTATCATTCGGGAAGTTGGTTGCAAAATTAGTCCATGCCGTTATTGCTTTACCATAACTAACAGGGTCAGGAGTAGTTATGTTTTTGAGTTTTGAATCTATCGCATTCATTGAATCAATGCAGGTTTGCCTTGACATACCCGCAGCTCCTTTATTGTCTTTGTCTCCATTGCAAGCATAAAAGCTTATAGCTAAGATGGAAAAGCCGATGGCTACTATTCTTTTTGTTCTCATGGTTTATTTTTTTAAAGGAAATTTCATTTTGTAACTAACGTCAACAATACCTTTAGAAATATCGGTGAGTTTCCGTTTCAATAACTGTTTGCGTAATGGATTAATACGGTCTGTAAACAGAATTCCATCTATATGGTCGTACTCATGTTGTATAATCCGGGCACGGACTCCACTATATGTTTCTTCCTGTTCTACAAAGTTTTCATCCATGTATTTAATGCGCAAATCAGGCTTTCTTTCTACATCCTCTCGAATGGTAGGAATGCTAAGGCAACCTTCGTTGAACTTCCATTTGGTGCCATCCTCTTCAAGGATTCGTGCATTGATGAATATTTTCCTGAAGTCTTTCAATTCTGCTGTTTCATCATCCTCGTCATCATCATCTTCGTCGGCAGCATACGGGGAAGCATCTATAATAAACAAACGAATTGACACGCCCACCTGTGGTGCGGCAAGGCCAACGCCTTTGGCGTTTTTCATGGTATCAAACATGTTGGCGATAAACTGGGATAGCCCCGGATAATCTTTGGTAATATCCACCGCCTTCTTTTTCAGAACCGGATCGCCGAATGCAACAATAGGTAGTATCATAATTGGGTCGCCAAAAATAGTAAATTTAATAACGATGAACTATGAATTATGAACTATTTACGAATTGAACTTTTAGTGGTAAGAATAGCGCTTTTAATAATTTTTAATAATTCTTCAGCATCGTTATAAATGCTTTTGAATTGGGCTTCTGTAATGAACTTGTTATCTTTAAGTAATTCCAACCAATACATTGTTTCATCGCATTCTTTCTGAGCAATACCTAGTTTATGAATAAAATCTGGTTTGCTTTCAGCGTTTTACCATTGCACCTACAGAAGTTCCGCAGCGTAAAAGCTGTTTGTTTAAAATGTAGGAATCATTATTCTTCGAAAGGTACATGTAGAGTTTAATGATTCTATTAGCAAGCTTGAAGCTCTTATCTTTTAATATATCCCTTCTGTCATTATTGGTCATAATTCATAGTTCATACTTGATTAGGAAGATTGCCGCTTTTTTTCATTTCCATGAAAGATTGCAGGATTATAGCGGCGCTCACCATGTCTACAGTGCCTTTATTTTGACGGTCTTTTTTCTTTAATCCTCCGTCTATCATTGCCTGGAATGCCATTTTAGAGGTGAAGCGTTCATCGACCCTATAAATTGGCATATCCGGAAACTTAACTTTCAATCTTTTTATAAATTCAAGAGCCGGAAGTGTGCCATGGGTAGGCGTATTATCAAGGTTCTTAGGCTCACCAACTACAATACTTTCTACCTGTTCTTTTGCCAGATATTCAGTAAGAAAAGTAAATAAATCATGGGTGCGAACGGTGGTGAGGCCCGATGCAATAATTTGCGAGGGATCAGTAACGGCAATGCCTGTGCGCTTGTTTCCGTAATCAATAGCGAGGATACGTTTCATGGAGGGCAAAGGTAGTATATTACTCACCTCTGCGGCCCTCTCTACCTGTAGAGAGGGGAAAAGTCATTTTGTAAAGTTCATAACAATATAATTAATTTACAAAACCTTGAAGTATTGAGGGTGTGTTAGATTTATGTAATTACATAAAACTAAATCCCTTTTTTGGTTTTGTAAAGCTATGATTGTTATTGCAGTCTTACTTTTTTCAAATTGGGAAATATATTCCCACGAAATTGCTTTTTGATAGGCTTCAATTTCTCTGTTTAGCCAGACTAATGTTTGTTCTTTAGTCATGTTTTTGTTTTTGAGTTGTCCCCTAAGATATATAGGAGATAAATTAGTCCCGATTTAATATTTAATGCCTTTAAGAAAAATCGGTACCCTTTACCAATATTAATAGGGTATTTCAGGCGTTAATCATTTAGAAGAAGAGATGAGTAGATTAATAAATAATTTTTATATTTGTTTTTTAACTTAAAAAATTAGAATATAATGAAATCAAATAAAAGGTTATTGGGAGTAGCTATTATTAGTTTAATTCTAATCTCATGCCAAAGCATTAAGGTAGTGCAAATAGGTCAATTAAATATGATTTCCAACCGCAATATAGACCATAGCCAAAACTACCACCTAATACAGACATATGTTGGCGCAAGTAATGAAGAACGTAAAAAGTCCCGCGCTGAAACAATACAACAAGCAATTGATGAAACTGTGCAAAATGTGCAAGGTGGTGAATATATTATGAATGCCAGAATATATATGGTAATGGTTAGCAGTGAACACCAATACTATTCTGTTGAAGGTGATGTTTGGGGAATAGCACTTGAATCTATATCCAATGGGTTTAAGGCTCAGGATACAGTAACATGGCAGATTTCTGGTAATTGGTATACAGGGGTAATAATTTCTCTAAAGGATAGCAAAACTTGTATACTTAAATGTATTGAGAATGGTGTGATTGGTGAACTTAAATATAGTGAGTTGGCTAAAATTAGCGGAACAATCGTAGGGGCTTCCTTTAATGGGTTTAAAGTTGATGATAATGTGACTTGGAAAGATAAAGATACATGGTATACTGGTAAAATAATTTCGCTAAAAGACAATAAAATATGTATAGTAAAATGTGATGCGAATGGAGCGTTGGGTGAACTCAAATATGGGGAATTAGCTAAAATTAAATAATACTTCCTTATCTATTTTCCATTTTGTTTCACATTGTCTATTTACTCAACTTGATATGGGTGAGTACCTAGTGATTTTTTATCTTTGCACCAACAACAAAGACTATGAACAACGAAATTGAACTTATAAATAATATCTGGGATGACCGGGAAATGCTGAAAGATGCAGAATCGAGAAATACTATTCTAAAGGTTATCGAAATGCTCGACAGGGGCGAGGTTCGTGTAGCTGAACCAGTAGGTGATGCCTGGAAAGTAAATGAATGGGTGAAGAAAGCAATACTGCTTTATTTCCCTATCCAGACCTCAAAAAAAATACAAGCGGGAGATATTGAGTTCTTTGACAAAATCCCTTTGAAAAAAGATTTCGAAGAAAAAGGTATCAGGGTTGTTCCGCATGGCATTGCACGGTATGGTTCTTATCTTGCTCCGGGAGTAATTATGATGCCATCGTATGTAAATATTGGTGCGTATGTTGATAGCGGAACTATGATTGATACATGGGCTACGGTGGGCTCCTGTGCCCAGATTGGTAAAAATGTGCATTTAAGCGGAGGCGTTGGAATAGGAGGGGTGCTTGAACCTCCACAAGCCGCACCAGTTATTATTGAAGATAACTGCTTTGTGGGTTCCCGTTGCATAGTGGTAGAAGGCGTGAGAGTGGAGAAAGAAGCGGTGCTTGGTGCTAATGTGGTGTTGACTCAGTCAACTAAAATAATTGATGTGAGTGGTGACAAGCCTATTGAATATAAAGGGGTGGTGCCATCGCGGTCGGTGGTTATTCCGGGTTCGTATGAAAAGAAATTCCCTGCCGGAAATTACCATGTAAACTGTGCCCTCATTATCGGCAAGCGCAAAGAAAGTACGGATACAAAAACTTCGCTGAACGAGGTGTTGAGGGATTACCATGTTCCGGTTTAAAATTTTTTTTCGTGAAGAAAACCGTACCCCAAAAAAATAATCCGGTTACAATTAGGAAATCGAGTAAGCGGTTAGGCTGGGTTTTGCTGCTTGGTATTGTAATACTCACGTTTATTTGTTTTCACAATTCATTAAGCAACCAATTCACCAATTGGGATGATTCCTACTACGTGGTGAAGAACCTGTACATCCAAAATTTTTCAGGCGAAAACCTTAAGATGATGTTGTTCCACGACATCACGAATAACTACTTCCATCCACTTACAATGCTGTCTCTTGCGGTTAATTATCACTTCTCCGGATTAAGCCCATCAGCTTATTACCTGACTAATATTTTAATTCATCTTATAAACACTTGTCTAATATTCTGGCTAGTAATTCTCCTGTTCAACGCCATGGTTAAGGTTGGTTATAAACAGGTGAAATATGTCTACTGGTTAGCCGGGTTATGTGCCCTATGGCACGGCATCCATCCAATGCACGTGGAGTCGGTTTCCTGGATTTCCGAGCGAAAGGATGTGCTTTATACGTTCTTTTATTTAGCGGGGCTTATTGCTTATTTGTTTTATGTAAGAGATAAAAAAATAAGTCAGTATTTGTTGGTGGTCCTTTGGTTTATCTTGTCATTATTATCAAAGCCAATGGCAATAACATTTCCCTTGAGTTTGCTTTCTATTGACATCCTTTTGAAAAGAAAAAATCTTAAAGGATTAATTATAGAGAAACTGCCATTGTTTGCAGTATCTGTTATTGGTGCAATAGTTACTTACAAACTAGCAGCAGGTGGAGGTTCGGTAACATCCTTTTCGGCAATCCCATTTTTAGACAGGATTCTTTTTGCCTCTTATGGGTTCACCATGTACGTGGTTAAATTTTTAGTTCCATTTAACCTAAGCGCCTTTTATCCTTACCCTGAATTGGGAACAAATATTCCTATCCCACCCATATATTATTTAATGCCATTAACTGCAATATTGATAGGTTCAATCCCATTCTATTTTAAGTGGAAAAAGAAAGAAAACCTTTATCGGATAACTTTATTCGGGCTAAGTTTTTATCTGTTTAATATTTTATTTGTGCTGCAATTTGTTTCGGCAGGAGGGGTTATTATAGCTGACAGATATACTTATCTGTCTTACTTCGGATTGGTTTTTATTATTGCATGCCTGGCGAATGAATGGATTTCTGCGAAGCCTTCCACCAAGAATGTTGCCGTGGTTGGGTTGGGAGGGATGTCTCTCTTGTTTTTTGTGCTTTGTTATACCCGTACCAAGGTTTGGCACGATGCAGAATCGTTATGGACTGACGTGTTATCAAAATACCCCGGTTCGGGCTCGCAGGTTGCTTATATGAACCTTGGAGACTATTATGTAGAAAAAGGTGATACAGCGAATGCCCTAAAGAATTATACCATTCTTGAAAATATGAATACCCATTTCCCAACGGTTTACAAAAACATGGCAAATATTTATGGAATGCATGGGCAAATTGCTAATTCCATCAGGGAATATGATAAAGCGATTGCCTGTAACGATTCTCTCGTAACCATTTACATGGACAGAGCCATAACGTACAATGCAATACAACGCTACGACCTTGCCATTAAGGATTATACTACCATTATAAAATACTTGCCAAATGAGCCATCCAATTATTTATATAGAGGTAATGATGAATTGGAAGTAAATGCAATTAATCTTGCAATTGCTGATTACCAGCACTATTTGCAGCTTAAGCCGGATGCGTCAGACTGTATGTACGACATTTCGCTGGCATATCACAAAGCAAATGATAACATAAATGCTATGAAGTATGCGCTAATGGCTCAGACTGCCGGATTCAAACTTCCTGATGGCTATTTAAATATCCTCCGGTGAAACTTGATTTGTTGATATTTTGCAAGAACTTGTAAATTCGCCAATTCATGAGCGGTAAAAACCCGAAATATAATAAGCCTGTTCAAAAGCCTTTACAAAAGGTTAAACAGCCCATCCCCAAGGCTAAAATACAGCTTGCCCCTGAATATCCATGGTGGGTTAATTATGCCATACTGGGAGGTATTCTGCTGGTTACTTTCTGGTGCTATCATTACACACTGGGTAACAAATTTACCAATTGGGACGACGGGCTTTATGTGTATGAGAATTCATATATCAAAAACCTTAATTCAGCCAATATAAAAATGATGTTGTTTCATGATTATGAGATAACACATAACTATTACCACCCGCTTACTATGCTCTCGCTGGCGCTTAACTGGCACTTTTCTGGAAATGCTCCCGCCCCTTATTACGCCACTGAAATTATTTTGCATTTGATTAATACCATCCTTGTATTCGTGCTTGCCTATTCATTGTTTAATGCCATGGTTAAAAGAGGTTATGGGAAGATACAATACATCCCTTTTCTGGCAGGGCTTTGTGCATTGTGGCATGGTATCCACCCGATGCACGTTGAATCCGTTTCATGGATTGCAGAACGCAAGGATGTTCTGTATCTCTTATTCTATTTGGTAGGATTGATTTTCTATGTGAAGTACATTATGGAAAACAAGATCAGCCGACTGGTACTTGTATTTGTTTTCTTCATTTTATCATTGCTTTCAAAGCCTTTGGCGGTGGTGTTCCCATTGGCATTATTTACGTTTGATGTGTTATTGAAACGCAAGTCAAATGCAATGATGTTCCTTGAAAAAATCCCATTTTTTATGATTTCAGTTGGCGATGGAATCATATCTTATATTTGGGCAAAAGCGGGAGGTTCTATCTCAAACTTTCACGTGTTTACTCTTGTACAACGGATTGTTTTTGTGGGGTATAATTACTTGATGTATATCGGCAAATTATTTGTCCCGATCAAACTTTGCTCATTCTATCCATATCCCGAATATATTGAAAACACAAAGATTCTTCCTTTCTGGTATTATACCCTGCCGTTTGCGGCAGTATTAATTACCCTTGGCATCCTTTTTCTGGCATATAAAAAAGGGGAGAACACATTCAGGGTTGCATTGTTTGGTATCTTCTTTTACTTTTTTAATGTGATGTTCATTTTGCAGTTTATTTCTGCCGGTCCTGCTATTATGGCTGACCGATATACTTATGCCTCCTACTTCGGATTGATTTTTATGATAGTTTATTTCCTCTATTTAGTGTGGGATAAGATTGCCGCATTAAAAACTCCTGTTATAATTATTGTTGCTGTATTTTCCTGTGTGTTTGCGTATTTGTGCAACGCTAGGACATACGTTTGGCACAATACAGAAACACTCTGGAAAGATGTTATTGCTAAATATCCTGCAAGGGTAGATACTGTATTTGCAAGCGCTACAAAATATGAAGTGCACGTTCATTCCGGTGGTGTAGAAACGGCTTATAAAAATTTAGGCAATTACTATGTTCAGGATTTGAACCCGCCGAATTACGATAGCGCCTATATGAACTATGTGGTGCTCGAGCAGATTAACAGTACCGATGCAGGCGTATATAGTAACCTTGGAAATATATGGGCAATAAGAGGGAATATTAAAAAATCGCTGGATGAGTACACCAAGTCATTGAAACTGGACAGCAACAATATGGATACTTATCTTGACAGAGGTATTACCTATTCGCGCTTAGGGCAGAATGAACTTGCCTTGAATGATTACAACCATGCTTACAGGCTAGATTCTTCCAATCAGAAAGTTATGGAGAGCAGAGGATATATGCTTTTATATGGAATACGGAATTATTACGCAGCCTATAAAGATTACAACAAACTTATTTCCATTGACCCAAACCCGCCTGACTACTATAAATATCGTGGTTTGGCAGAGTTGAATACAAGCCGGGTTGATCAATCGGTTGATGATTTTACTAAAGCACTAAATGGAAATCCGAAAGATAAGGAGTGCATGTATTATTTGTCGTTTGCTTACAAAACCCGAAAAGAATTTGGGCTTGCTGTGAATTATGCTTTAAAAGCCCAGCAAAATGGATACAAATTGGAAGATGGTTATCTTGAAGGCTTGCAAAAATCAGCGGCACAAAGCGGTAAATAGTTTAGCGTGATGCATGAATAACCAAAAGAAAAATATTCCGAAGAAAGCAGCTAACACCCCTGCGAAACCTAAGCAACCACAGCAACAGGCTAAGCAGGCGATGAGCACCCGCGACATGAATATTGCATTGCTCGCTGCTGTTTCGGTCATTATTTTTATTTGTTTCAGATACACTTTGCATAACCAGTTCCTGAATTGGGATGACTGGATTTATGTGACGAAAGACAAATACATTACTAGTTTTTCAGCAGCGAATATTAACAGCATGTTGTTCCATGACATTACGTTGAACTACTACCATCCGCTTACCATGTTGTCCCTTGCGGTGAATTACCAGTTCTCGCAAATTTCTCCCGGAGGATATTATTTCACACAAATCTTGCTGCATATTTTAAATGCGATTGTAATTTTCCATTTTACACGTATCCTTATGGATGCCATGGTTAAGGTGGGGTATAAGGCAATAAAGATTATTCCCTGGATTGTGGCTGCGGGAGCGCTTATTCATGGTATCCACCCCATGCACGTTGAATCGGTTTCATGGATTTCGGAACGTAAGGATGTGATGTATTCCCTGTTTTATTTTATCGGATTAATAATGTATGTTCGCTATACACAGGGTGTTAAGTTCAGGTGGATGCTATACCTGAATATTGCTTTTGCAGTAGGTTGTATTGCAGGAATTTTTGCTCTCAGTAGTTTTCATCTGGATTTCGAGGCTTTCGGACATAACTTCTCCATCTGGGTTCCTTTGATATTTATTGTTTTGTTAGGATTAGTTGGTGCATTAATTGTTGCGGAGGTAAAATTCAAAGACTTCAATCCCGGACTTTTCTATGTACTGGAATTTTTTCTTCTCTCCTTGTTCTCCAAGCCTATGGCGGTTTCGTTCCCCCTTTCATTAATTGTTGTCGATTGGCTGTTGAAGCGTGATGTGTTACTTTATCCGAAAGATAAATTGATTGCACTGATAAAGTTAGGTCTTGAAAAATGGATGTTTCTCGTTATCGCATTTTTGTCGGGGCTGCAATCCATTATTCTCGAAATAGGTCATAAAACTGTAGTTTTGACGCATGGATATACCATTTTTCAAAAAATGTTTATTGCCTGTTATGCATTTACCATGTATACCTACAAGGCGATATATCCTGCAAATCTTTGTTCTTATTATCCTTATCCCGGATTAACCTCAAACCATAATCTTCCAACTGAATATTATGTTGCCCCATTTTTGGCAGCAGCTATATTCTTTCTTCCTCTTATTCTTTTACGGAAAAACAAAGACCTTTTCAGGGTTGTACTTTTCGGACTGGGGTTTTATTTGGCTAACCTTATTTTCATTCTGCAATTCCTATCGGCTGGTGCAACTGTTATATCCGATCGGTATAGTTATGTATCTTATTTCGGATTGATATTTATTCTTGTTTATGTGGCTCATTGGTTATGGTACGAGAGCAAAGCATTGCATGTTGTAATCGGTTTTGTACTTGGGTTCATTTCGCTAATATTAGGATACTTCTGTTATGAGCGAACATTGGTTTGGCATGACCCGGAAACGCTGTGGTCTGATGTAATTGCCAAGACCAACATGACTACAACACTCCCTTATTTGAATTTGGGGAATTACTATGCCGACAGCGGCAAATACGATAAAGCCTATGTGGAATATGCAATCCTTGCCAAGTTGCATACCGATGAGCCTGGAGTATGGCGCAATTTGGGTAATTATTATGGTATGCAAAAGCAGTATGACACGTCACTGGGTTGCTTTAAAATGGCTATTAAATACGATAGTACCGATGCTACTATTTACAGCAATAGGGCATGTACATTTGCAAATACCGGAAAGTTTGACCTTGCGTTAAAGGATTTTAAAAAGGCATACAAATTAGATTCTACACAGGAAGGTTTGCTAATGCAGATTGCCCGAACCTTAACGCAATTAGGACAGTTTCAAGAAGCTGTTGACGACTATACCAAGCTTATTCAAAAGCAACCCAAAGAGCCATCGTATTTATTATTGCGGGGCAATGCTTATTTGAATGGAGGAAATCCACAGGCTGCCATAACAGATTATTTGAAACTGCTGGAAGTGCAGGCCACAAATGCCGAATGTATGTATGATCTTTCATTAGCTTATGATAAAATTGGTGATGGAACCAATGCGTTGAAATATGCGCAATTGGCAAACCAAAACAAATTTCCAGTTCCCGTGGATTATATGAACAGGCTTCAGAAAAGAGCCTCCCGTTAAAATGATTGAAGAAGTTAAAAAGTGCATCAGCGTTTTGCAGAAAGGCGGAACAATCCTTTATCCAACGGATACTATTTGGGGTATTGGTTGCGATGCTACCAATGAAGATGCGGTGAAAAAAGTTTTTGAAATTAAGAAGCGGCCTACCTCAAAAGCCATGATTGTATTGGTTTCAGAAATATCTCAACTTGATACCTATGCAGATATTCCGGAAGTTGCGTGGGATTTGGTGGAGTATGCTGAAAATCCTTTAACAATTATTTATCCGGGTGCGAAACGGTTAGCTTCTTCTTTGATTTCGGAAGATGGAACGATTGCCATACGGGTGGTGAAAGATGAGTTTTGCAAAATGATTATTAATACCATGCGTAAGCCATTGGTGTCAACATCTGCAAATATTAGCGGAGAGCCTGCTCCTGCATTTTTTGATGAAATAAGCGAAGACATAAAAAGCAATGTGGATTACGTTGTACCTTTGAGGCAAGATGAACACAGGAAAAATGCTCCCTCAAAAATTATTAAAATAGGAATGGACGGCTTGTTTGAGATTATTAGATAATGACAAAGGAAGAAATAGACAGGATTAGCAAGCAAGCTGTTAAGTCGGAGATTTTTGAAATCATTGGAAAAGCTGCCGACCATTTAGGTGTGGAAGCGTATGCAGTGGGCGGATATGTGCGCGATTTTTACTTATACAGGCCCTGTACTGATTTAGATGTGGTATCGGTGGGAAAAGGCATAGACCTTGCATTGGAAGTAGCCAAACAACTTGGGGATAGAAAAGTACATGTGTATAAAAGTTTTGGAACAGCCCAGTTGGTTTACGATGAATACGACATTGAATTTGTGGGAGCTAGAAAAGAATCGTACCGCAATGATTCACGCAAACCTATTGTGGAAGATGGTACTTTAGATGATGATTTAAAGCGCCGTGATTTCACAATTAATGCACTTGCAATTGGACTGAGTAAAGATAAATATGGTGTATTAGTTGATACTTTCGACGGGCTGGATGACATGGATAAACGTATTATCCGCACACCGCTTGACCCGGATATTACTTATAGTGACGACCCTTTACGCATGATGCGTGCGATAAGGTTTGCATCACAACTGGGATTTGAAATAGAAAAGGAATCGTTCGAGTCTATTAAGAGAAATAAGGAGCGGATTAAAATTATTTCGAAAGAAAGGATTGCCGAAGAGATGAATAAAATTATTCTTTCGGATATTCCTTCAATAGGGTTTAGTTTATTGTTTGATGCGGGTTTGCTGCAAATAATATTTCCGGAAATGGCGGCATTGCAAGGTGTGGATTCGGTGGGTGTACAAAGCCATAAAGATAATTTTTACCACACGTTACAGGTATTGGATAACCTTTCACTACGTACAAAAGACTTGTGGCTGCGTTGGTCTGCTGTTTTGCATGATATTGCAAAACCGCTAACCAAACGCTTTGACGACAAGGCGGGATGGACTTTCCACGGGCATGAAGATAAAGGAGCAAGGATGGTTCCAAAGATTTTTGCAGACTTAAAGCTTCCGCAAAATGAGAAAATGAAATATGTGCAGAAGCTTGTATTACTGCATTTAAGGCCGATTGTACTTGCCCAGGAAGTAGTAACTGATTCTGCTGTGCGCCGCCTTCTTGCAGATGCCGGGGATGATATTGACGACTTGATGCTGCTCTGCCAGGCAGATGTTACTACCAAGAACTTTACGAAAATGAAAAAGTACCTCGCTAATTTTGAATTGGTGAAGCGTAAACTAAAAGAGGTAGAAGAGAAAGACCACCTGCGTAACTGGCAGCCCCCAATAAGCGGAGAAGATATTATGAATGCCTTTGGCATTGGCCCCTCATTACAAGTGGGACTGATTAAAGAAGCCATAAGGGAAGCAATACTTGAAGGAACTATACCCAACCAGCCTGATGCTGCTTATGAGTTTATGATTCGGAAAGGGGCGGAGATGGGGCTGAAGAAAGCCAAGAGCTAATAACTAAGAGTTAAGAGTTGTGGGGCTGTTATTCATACTGAACTTGTTTCAGCACTCCAAATAATAAACCCCTGACATTTTCAGTCAAGGGTTATTAATTAATTGCCAGTCGGGCTTCCGACTACTCTTTTACAAATTTCTTAGAATACACAACTGAATTTTCATTCTTCAGACTTAAGATATACATACCACTTGCCAATCCTGAAACAGGAATAGTATAAGTAGAAGCCTGAACATTTGAGTTGTAAACTTCCTGGCCTTGTATATTATAAATAGAAAGTTGATAATTGTTGCCTGATTTAAAATCGCTGATACTGATGTGCAAATCGGTTGTAGCCGGATTAGGGAACATGGTTGCACTAACGTTCTGAACTGTTATATCATTTTCTCCTGCGTTTATATCAGAGAGGTCGCGTTTCCATTGTCCACGGCCATAAGTGAAGGCATACAGGTAATGGTCGAGAGGGGAAACAAGTAAATCAAATACCTCGGTAGCATCAGGGAAACCTGCGTCGTACATGGTCCATGTAGCGCCATCATCTGTAGAATAAAATGCTCCAAAATCGCATCCTGCGAAAAGGTGGGTTGGATGTTTTGGGTCAACAGTAATACATTCAAAAGGCATATCCGGCAAACTGGTGCTGATGTTTGTCCAAGTGCCTCCGCTATTAATTGATTTATAAACGTGGCCTGATCCAAATCCTGAGAATACAATATATACTTCAGCAGAGTTGGATGGGTTAACGGCAATCCTGCGCGGATAGCGGTTTGGCAGCCCGCTTGTAATATCCGTTACATTAGTTCCCTGGTTGCCACTAACAAACATTTTGAATGGAATGGTAGTATCGGGTGCAGTTGCAAAATAAATGGAGTCGGTATTGGTAAAGGAACCGGCAATGCAAGTAATCCACGCCCCCTGATTAACGGGGCTGTTGCCCATTACATTAAAATTAACCCCTCCATTCATGGAGAGTAGCAAATCTTGGGCTCCGGCATAAATAAAGTTAGTGTTTGAATATGACAATATGTAAGGAGCTAAGAATGCAGCATAGTTATTATTGCTGTTAGCATTAGAGGGTTCATTAAGAATTTGATTGGATGTAAAAGCCCAAGCGTCTGTGGTTTGATACACATTCAAGTATTGATAAGCCCCATATTGCACCTGGTCGTTTGTGTGGTCGATTGCATTGTAGCAACCATCGCCACCAACAATAGCCTGCCAGTTGCTATTGCTCACGAATCCGATTGTGTAATTATCCTGTAAGCCGCTCAGCAACTTGGTTGTATCGGTTGTTGAAATACTGCCAATGTAAGATTGAGTAGTAATATATCCTCCGGTACATTCGTAATAGGTGTTTCCAAAATCGTTGGAGCGGAACAGCCCCCCATCAGTCAAAATGTAAACCATATTCGGGTTCAACGGATTGGCAATAAGTCCATGGATATCGGTATGCATGTAGTTATTCTGGTTGAATGTCTGATTATCCAATTGGTTAAAGGAAACCCCATTGTTTGATGAATACCACAAATCAATACCGCCAACAAGAATATTATTTTCATTACCCGGTTGCATAAGCACACCTTTGGCATACCAACCCTGGTAATTGGCAAGGTCCTGTGATGTTTGTTGGGTCCATGTAGCACCTTTATCAGTCGACTTATAAAGGCCGATAGTATTGTAAATGTCGCAAATATGCGCGTACATGTGGTCGTTGTTTCCGCTATAAGTAGATACTGTTACCCTGCCGTGATATAGTGGAGCAGGTAGCCCATTAGTTACCGCTGCCCATGTGCCACCGCTATTGGTAGTTCTGTAAACACCATGCAGGGTGCTGCCGTAGTTGCCCACTCCGCAAAGAAGTATATTGGTATCTACAGCATGAATTGTTAAACTCATCACCTGTGGAATTGTTAATACTTGCACCCAGTTTGCACCTGAATTGGTGGTTTTCCAAACTCCATTTGTAGCTGCAACATAAACCGTTGAAGGCTTAAGCGGATTAATCACAACATCCCAAATGCCCAGGTTTTGCTGGTAACTCCAGTTAATAGTTTGTGTCCAAGTATTTCCACCATCGGTAGACTTGAATAAGCCCATTCCATAAGAACCGCGTGTTGCACGAATGTTCACAATACCTTGTGCAAAGCTGCTGTCGCAATAAACCTCACCCGTGCCTGCATACATTTCCAAATGATTAGTAGGGTTGATGGCAATAGAACTTACACCCAAAACCGGAACACCCAAAGGATGGAACGTATAAGCTGATGCACCAATGCCTCCAGTGGTTGACTTCCAGAGTCCACCGCTGGCAGAGCCCAGCCAGATTACAGATGTATCGGTAGGGTCAATAGCGAAACCAATAGTTCTTCCACCGATATTGTTCGGGCCTATACTGGTCCATGAAGTAGAACTGGTAATTGATTTAGATTTTTTTGCTTTCGCTATTTCGCGGTTATACCATTCCATCCCCTTTATGTAAGCATTTTGCGGCAGGGTTTTATTCGGAAAGGTTGCTGCCATTGTAGTAAATGCCAATGCATCCTGGGCGGAAGAAGGGTTTTCTTTTTCAATATGAGGTTTACGTTTATCATTATCAGCAAGTTTTATCTGAGATTTGGATTTATTTAAAAATGAAACGGAGGCGGTTAAAATTATTGCAACAGCAAGCAATATTGGTATCCTTTCTTTCATGGTAAGTGAATTTAGGCGGTTAATTTTTAGTTAATAATAAGTAGCTATAAGTATGTTTTTGCTAAAGTAGGAAATAAACTGATTGGCTAATGAAGTTTGCTTAATTTTATTGCCGGAAAGAACATAAAACTTCCTATACTTGTAAAAACAGATTTCATGAAAAAAATAATTCCTTTTCTTGTTGTGATATTATTAATTGCAGAAAGCCTTTCAGCACAGGTGGCCGGAAAATTCTGGATTGTATTCACAGATAAAAATAATAGCCCGTATTCCATTTCTAATCCATCCGCCTATCTCTCTTCAAGATGCCTTGCACGAAGAGCGAAGTATGGTATTCCGATTCTCTATAATGATCTTCCTCCTAATCCTTCTTATATTGACAGTGTTATTTCCAAAGGGGTTAAATTATTAAACCGTTCCAAATGGTTTAATGCAATAAGTATTTATACAACAGACACTACTAAGATGGCTGCCATCAGGGCACTACCTTTTGTTCAAAACTCTAAATATGTAACAAGGGTTAAGCCACATAGCAAGGACCCATCTTTTTTTACAGAAACTGTTGAACCACTGAACTGGCCTCACAATACAACCAATACCGATTCGTTAAATTATGGTTCATCTTACAACCAACTTCATATGATTCATGTGGATTGCCTGAACAATATGGGTTTTCGTGGAAAAGGAATCCAGATAGCACAGATTGATGCACGCTTTGGAGAAGCCAATCAGCTTCCTGCATTTGATACGTTGTATAACCGAGGGCAGGTTTTAGGAACATGGGATTTTGTTTGGGGAATAACCAATGTGTACGATGATACAAATAATGTAGATGTGCACGGAGAGGAATGCCTTTCATGTATGGCAGGCAATCTTCCAACACAATTATTGGGCGATGCAATGGACGCGAATTATTATTTGTTGCGGGCCGAAGACGCTCCAACCGAAAATATGATTGAAGATGATAACTGGGCCTCTGCAGCCGAGTATGCCGACAGTGCCGGAGCAGATGTAATTACAACTTCGTTATACTACACAACATTTGATGATGCAAACACAAATTATAAATACGCTGATATGAACGGCCGGACTGCGGTGGCGAGTATTGCAGCTACTATTTGCGCAGAGAAAGGAATGGTGGTTTGCGCGTGTGCCGGCAACCTAGGGAACAATGTATGGCATTATGTAGGTTCACCAGATGATGCAGATAGCATTCTTACCGTGGGTGCGGTAGATGCTTCCGGTAATTATGCTTCATTTAGTTCTACCGGACCTACTTATGACAGAAGAGTAAAACCGGATGTTGCTGCTCAGGGTGTTAACGCTGCGGTTGCTTCACCATCCGGTGGAGTAGGAGGTGCCAGCGGAACTTCATTCTCTACACCAATAATTGCGGGTGCCGTGGCTTCGCTTTGGCAGGCAAATCCAAATATGACTAACATGCAGATAATTCAGGCAATTAAGCAAAGTGCCAATCAGTACTTTAGCCCGGATTCTCTGAGAGGATATGGCATTCCCAATTTTTGCAATGCGAATTCAATATTAACGGGAATGAACGGTAAACAAGGGCAAAGTTCAATTTCTGAAGTGTATCCCAACCCATTTCAAAGTTCAATTTCGTTGGGATTCTTTTCAACCATTCAACAAAATGTTGAAATAAAATTGTACAATTCAATAGGGCAGGTAGTGTATGAAAATAAGAAGAAGGTTGCCGGAAACGGAAACACATTAATATCCCTGAATGGTTTAATTAGCCTGCCTCAGGGACTTTATTTGGTAACTATAAAAGAGGAGAGTGGAAAAGTATTCACAAGCAAAGTTGTAAAATAGTTTTATTTAAAACACTTCACCCAAATTAAAGAAAACACCTTTGGAACCATTTAACCCGAAGGCATAATCAATGCCCAGGTTCACATCGGAATATTTATTCATTTTCAGGCGTAATCCGCCACCATAACCCGGGTCAATGGCCTGAAATTTATTAGAGGGATATTCACTCAGGCTTTCGGCATTGGTAAAAATAACTCCTCCCAATAAACCTCTGCGGGTTATTTTAAACCGATATTCGGCTTCGGCATACACCATGTTTTGCCCCCGAAAACGGCCCTGTATATAGCCCCTGCCGGAATTGGAATAAATATCCCAGCCATTACTTGGCAGGTCGAAATAAGGTGCATTGCCGCCGAAAGTAAATACATTCCAACTCCACAAACAAAGGGTGTTGGAGGAATGATGCGAAAGACAAATGTACGTTTTGTATTCGGCAAAGATTTCCTGCCAGTTGGAACTACTTCCAAAAATAGAATTGTTATTACGGTAGGTTAAACTGATATACGATGCGTCTCTGGGGTTGTTGGTGTTGGTGCGGCTATCGTACATGAAATGCAGCACCGGCCCTGATGAAACGGTATGTGTTGCGCCCTTATTATATAATGTGTAATCGGCATTCGTTCCACCTTCCTTTATATTGAAATGGTCATCGTAGTTTACTCCGCCGCCAAAATAATAGAATGCATGGAAATGCAATAGGCATTCCTGATAAAAGCGGACGTATAAAAAATCTACCAGGTCGGCATTCGCTGCATTAGTTTTGGCTCCGAGCCCGTATGTATTGGCAGGGTATTTATAAAACCGCCAGTCGCCAAGCCAGTTCAGTTTATTGTTTTTCGACCATACCTCGGTAATAATAGGCATTACAAACTGATGCCGTACCGTATATAACGCTCCGTAGGTTATAGTTGAAAGATTAGTTGAATCGGGATTGGATAGATAGAATGACGTGTTGAGTGAAATATTCCCCAGCCAGCTTCCTTCCAGGGTATAACCAACTGCCGGAACAAATGCGAAGAAAAGTTTTCCGGGTTTTAGTTTTAGCGTGTCAGGCTTGGATGTTAAGTGGACATGAAAGGATTTATTGATAAAGTCTACCACATCCATTTCATAGGTAAGACTATCAACCAGTTTTTGATTGGGGCTTTTATGTAGAGGTATGGAGTCCCTGGTTTGAGCCTTTGCCTGGGCCTGAACTATTAAAATAATTACTAAGGGAATGATTTTAAGAAGGTGTCTTTTCAATTGGGTTATGCGAAAATTTTTAGGCCTATCACACCAATTAATATTAATAAAAGAAAAATAATCTGGGGGAATGAGATGGCTTCTTTAAATACGGTAGTGTCTATAATTTTAATACAAACTAAAGCTACACCCATCCATGATGCATAAGCTATAGCGGCAGGTATGGATTTCATAGCTTTTGAAAAGAAAATAATATTTCCAACTCCGAAAGCAACATAGCCAATTGGCGGGAGAAGCATTAGAAGTCCCTCTTTGTTTGTAAATATCTCTGCAAAACTCATGGTAAGCAGTTTTTTAAACTGCATTAGCTTCAGAGAATAGATCCAGGCTACTTCAAATAGTGATGCGATTATTAGATAAATCCAGGCCCTCATTTTTTTAATGTTGAATGCTGTATATTAAATTTTGAAAGAATGCCATTTTATGGAATTCAACCTTCAACATTTATAATTCAGAATTCTGTTTTCTACAGGTTTTAATTCGTTTTCCCTGCAAAAATACGCTTAAAAAATTTAATGGTGTTCGGGCGGAGGTTATAATAGGCCCTGAAAGGCTTGTTTTTCAGCACCAGTTTTTGCTCATCGATTTTATAAATAAGGTTTACTTGCTGCAAGAAATAATCCTTCGGGTAGTCGTAATAAAGTCCATATTTGGTAGGCTTTATACCAGGGTGGTAAGCGGTCCCAAACATCCAGTCCCAAATGGCAAACTTGGTGCCATAATTTGCAAAAAATACAACCTTATTATCGGCATGGTGCCACAAGTGCATTTCGGGCCCATTAATGAAATATTGAAGCTTGCCCGATTTTACATTGATATTGGAATGGATATACATTCCCCAGACTGCATCGATGCAAAGTTTAATTGGTACTATTAAAGGGTTTGCACCAAGCAATACGATTGGTAAAAATTCAATGGTTTGGTTAATTAATATTTCAACCGTATGTGAACGCGCCCCTGCAATCCAGTCAACTGCTGTATTGGAGTGATGGGCTTCATGGGTTCGCCATAAAATTTTTGAAGAATGTTGCCAACGATGAAACCAATAAATATATAAATCATGTGTAATAAGAAAGAACAAAAGTTGCGCCATAAAGGGCCAGTTAGTAACAATGTGCAATGCTGAAAGATGGTACTTTGCATCTAAGGGCATAATGATTAAGTCGAATATCAGAATCTTTAGAAAATAGCCCTGTATAAGCGTATACCATATTAAATCGACCCAAAAACCCTCCCTGAAAAAAAGTAACCCTTTGCGGTACGGGAAAATCCGTTCAAGAAGTGCAAGAATACCTGCACTTACTATGATTACTATAGTAGTTATTAATACTACTTTTTCCATGGAACTATGAAATAAATATTATTTACAAGAATAATATTATTGGCCGTTTGCTGAAGTGACTGTGGTCACAGCCCTTAATCTCTTTCTAGGTTCCATTTCGCTTTCATATACTTTTTTAACCCCATCGCCTAAGGCAATTTCGGTATCGCGGATGTTTCTAACCATCATAGATAAGCCATGTATTTCCACCGAGGCAGCATGGTCGGAACCCCACATAGCACGGTCTAAGGTGATGTGCCTTTCTACAAATGCTGCCCCAATTGCAACCGCCGAAACTGTGGTTGCAAGACCAGTTTCATGCCCCGAATAACCAATAGGAGTATTTGGATACATTTTCTGTAGGGTGTTAATCATACGAAGGTTTAATTCTTCTGGAGGGCAAGGGTATGAAGAAGTAGAATGGGCAATCATTAAATTGTCGGTTCCTAAAAATTTAACTGCATCTACAATCTCATTTTGGGTAGACATGCCTGTAGAGATAATATATGGCTTGCCTGTATCTTTTACTCGCTTTAAAAGTGGATAATCCGTAAGAGAGGCGGATGCCAGCTTGTAAAGCACGGGTTTAAACTGCTCTAAAAAATCTACTGATGGCACATCCCAGCAGGAGGCCAGCCAATCAACGCCTTTTTCCTTGCAATATTTATCAATTTCGGTATACTCGGCAAAACCAAATTCGGTTTTACGTTTGTAATCTATATACTTCATTCTGCCCCATGGAGTATCACGTTCCTTGTCCCATTGGTCCTTTGGTACGCATAGTTCAGGAGTACGCTTTTGAAATTTCACCGCATCGCAATGGGCTTCTACAGCACCATCAATCAGTTTTTTTGCTGTCTCTACTGAGCCATTGTGGTTAATGCCAATTTCAGCAATAATATAGCAGGGTTGCCCGTCTCCGATTTTTCTATTCCCAACATTAATAAGTCTCATGCTTTTTATTTTTAATTCCTAATTTCTTATTTTTAATTTCTAATTACATAGCGGTCCAACCTCCATCCACTACCAGATTTGCACCCGACATATACGAAGACGCATCACTAGCCAGAAATACTATGGCACCTTTATAATCGGTTGGTGTGGCCATTCTCCCGAGTACCGTTTTCTTTGAGTAATTCTCTAAAAAGTATTCATCCTGGCTATTTTCCACACCACCCGGAGAGAGTGTATTTACACGCACTCCTTTATGGCCCCAATAGGCAGCAAGGTATCTTGTAAAATTAATTACAGCACCTTTGGTAGCAGGGTAGGCGGGAGACTTGTACATTTTGCGGTTACCGTTTTTATCTACATAAATACTTTGGTCAGGTCCTACCATTCCATAGGTAGATGCTACATTGATAATGCTTCCGCTTCCGTTTTCAGCCATTACAGTTCCAAATACTCTGGAACACAGAAAAACCCCCGTGATATTTACTTCCAGCGATTTGTTCCAGGATTCAATCGGGTAATTTTCAAACATGGATAGTTCGCCTGCCAATAAAGGGTTTTCGAACATATCATTAATGGCTGCATTATTTACCAACACATCAATCTTTCCATATTTCGAGATAATTAAATCTCTCGCCGCCTTTAACGAATTTTCATTGGTAACATCCACTCCTAATCCAAAATGATGAGAGCCTAATTCTTTCGCTTCGCTCATGCATTTTTCCACATTCACATCCAGCAAAACCACATTGGCACCCGCTTCAGCTAATGCTATGCAATGGTTTTTACCCAACAGGCCACAGGCGCCGGTAACTATTGCTGTTTTGTTTTTCAGGGAGAATAATTCCACTTTATTTACTGGCTGCAGCTTTTTTGGGTTTCATATTAAATCCGCTAACTTTTCTGAAAACTGCTTCTACTGGCTCTCCTTTCAGCATAGCAGCAACTTTGTTTTCCGCTACTGCAACTTTTAATAATGCAAGAACTTCTTTATACACACTCAATGTATATTCAATATCTTTTTCGGTATGAGAGAAACACATATTGTGGAATCCACCCCAAAGTACACCTCTCTTAATCATCTCTTGTTGCACGTATGATTTCAGTACAAGCGGGTCGCCTGCGCTGGCATCGAATGTCATTATGGTGCGGCAGTTGTAGCCGGAACATTTAGTGTAATTGGAGATGCCGAGTTCTTCTGCAATTTTATTATAGCCGTCCTTCAGCATTTGGCCTTTGCGGTCCAGTTCTTTCTGCACATTTTTTTCTTTCATCTCGGTAATGGTTGCTATTGCTGCAGCCATCGATAGGGCTTCTCCACCAAAGGTGGTAAAGAAGAATACCTCCTTTTCAAAAAGTTGCATTACATCTTTTCTTCCGGTAAGTAAAGAGATTGGCATACCGTTGGCAAATGCTTTAGAATACACAGCAAGGTCTGGAGTGATGCCGAAGTATTCCTGTGCTCCACCCAATGCAATACGGAAACCCGACCACATTTCATCGAATATTAACAGGGTGCCGTTGTCTTTACAAGCCTTTTGGACTTTCTTAAGGAAATCATCTTTCGGAGCTTCGAATACAAATGGTTCGAGAATCAGACAAGCGGTGTCGCTATCGAGAGATTCAAGAACTGAATCGATATTGTTATAGTCGAAAGTGTTTGACAGGTCTTTTATTTCTTCAGGGATACCGAGGTTACGGCTGGTTACGCCGATATACCAATCGTGCCAGCCATGATAGCCACAGCACAAAACTTTCTTTCTTCCGGTAAATGCACGGGACACACGCACTGCAGCGCTGCAAACATCCGCACCGGTTTTACTAATACGGATTGATTCCGCATTCGGAATGATGCCATGCACCAACTCTGCCAGTTGCACTTCCAGTTCATGCATCAATGAAAAAGTAATACCATCTTTTAATTGGGCAATGATGGCATTGTCCACTTTATCGTAGCAATAGCCTAAGGAAATTGGGCCAATTGCCATATTGAAGTCGATGTATTCGTTACCATCCACATCCCAAACGTGAGCATCTTTTCCTCTTTTCAAGTATTTGGGGGCAACTCCTTTAATGTATTGTCCGGGGCCTTTTGCAAGGGTCTGGGTAACCGGATGCATAATTTTACTGGCTCTAGCATACAACTCATCGGAATGAGAAATATCGGGGTAGTTTTCGTTGAACGAAATGGTGTTTGCCATGTTTTTATTTTAATGTGTTAATATTAATCAGGTTTATTTAGACGGACTCAATTGGGTGAGATTGCTTGGCGGAGCCTCGCAATGACGTATTTTCTTTCGTATATTTCATAATTCGCTGTGCGATTTTTTCTCCGGTGAAACCTTCGTAATTTAATACTTCAGAAAGCAAGCCCGGTTTGTACCATTTTTCATTTAGTGCAAGTGGTAAAACATCTGCTGTCATGCGGTTTTTCAGGAATATTTCTGCAAGTATCGTGTATAATCCGCCAGTTTGAAAGTGGTCTTCGATGGTTACTAATAAACCAGAGTTTTTAGCAACATTCAGTATAGCTTGTTCATCTATTGGCTTAAGTGAACGCATATTTATCATACCAACAGATAAACCCGAAGATTCAAGAATAGTTTTTGCTTTCAGGGTTTCTTCGAATAACATTCCATAAACTAAAAGCGTAACATGATGTCCTTCCGAAATGATTTCGGCTTTACCAATGGTGAAGTTTTTATCGTGTTTGTAATCTGTTTTGCGGGTATTCAACCGAACATAAGATGGGGTAGGAGAATGCCAGATATCGGTTAACATAAGTAGCATATCTTCTTCGTCAGCAGGGCAGAATACCTGCATACCGGGGATGCCACGCATTAAGGAAACATCTTCAATAGCCTGGTGGGTTGGGCCGTTACCATCGGATAAAAAACCCGGAACAAAGCTGCTTAGTTTTACAGGAAGCCCGCCAATGCCCACATCGGTGCGGATAAATTCAAAAGCACGTAAGGTGAGAAATGTTGCAAGCGCATGCACAATCGGAATTCTTCCTCTCAAAGCAAGTCCGGCAGCTGCGCCAATCATGGTTTGTTCGGTTATACCTGTGTCGAAAAACTGGCCCTTATCTATAAGTGCTTTGTCGTTTGCCAATGAGCGCACCAAGGCACGGTTCTCAGCAGTCATAACCACAAAGCGAGGATCTTTTTCGGCAGTTTCTTTAATTAGTTGTTCGTAATTCATATTAGCGTACTGTGAGTGTTTCAGATTCTAATTTGGTTTTTCCATGTCCATGCAATTCCTGCATCAGCGATTCAATTTCGGTCGCATTAAAGTTGCAGAACCAACGGTCGGCGCGTGCTTCAATACTTGGCAAGCCTTTGCCACGTTTTGTGTCGGCAATAATTACATTCGGGCCTTCATTGCCAAAAGGTAATGCCCGGAAAGCGTTATCAAGCGCATTGAAATCGTGCCCATCTATGCGTTGCACATTGCAGCCAAAAGCTTCGAACTTGGCTGGCAGCGGCTCAAGCGGAATCAATTCTTCGGTAGCAATATTTGCCTGGAACCAATTGCGGTCAACTACTATTGTCAGGTTGCTTAACTTATAAGCATGAGCCACCAGGATAGTTTCCCAAACGGAGCCTTCGTTTAATTCTCCATCTCCGGTTATTACTATTATTTTATTCTTTAGGCCTTTCGATTTGCAGTCGAGCGCTACACCCATTGCTACTGCCGGCAAATGGCCCAATGAACCGGAATGGAATTCCACGCCGGGAATATTACGATTGGGGTGCCAGTATATTGAATCATTCGATTTCAAATGATTTTTCAAACGGTCTTTTTCAATGAACCCAAGTTCGGCAAAAGTACCATACATGGCAGGCACATCATGGCCTTTGGAAAGGAAGAGGTAATCCCTTTCAGGGTCTTTTAAATTATTGGGATTTACATTTAGGAACTCAGAATATAAGTATACTAATAAGTCAGCGCATGATAAAGACGCGCCGGTAAAGCAGCCACCATCGGTTGACATTCGAATAATATGTTCACGCACTTTTAATGCACGTTCTTCTAATATTTTTATTTTTTCACTATTCATTTTCAGTTCACTTTTTTCGTTTGTTCCGGTTTAATGGTTTTTAGTTCGTCAAGGTGGTTCCTGTACCAGTTTACACCTGCATATTTACTATTAATTTCGCAAATATCGTTTCTTTTTTCAAGAAGGTCCAGAATATCGTTTATTCCGAAGGCAGGGTTCTTGGGATAGAGCTCATCATATACTGCTTTTATAAATAAATAATCTTCTTTGTAATCGATGGTCCAACGGTGAGACATAGAATAATCTTTTCCCGATTCCCAAACCACATTTCCAATCTTAAATATATCGGGATTCTCCCAGAAATAAGGTGTTGTATGTTCCCGTTCCATTGGCTTGGTAGCATGTCTCCATGCATATTCAAGAGCTGAAAATGTCATAATCTCCACATCGTTTCCATCGGGATAGGTGGCGGGATGCAGGTTGCTTACAAAATCAAAATTCTCGCGGTTATCCTTAAAATATTGTATTACCCGGTCAATAATTGTTGGATCAATCAGCGGAACATCGGAAGGGATTTTAAGAACAACAGTTGCCCCCATTATTTTAGCAGCCTGGTAATGGCGGTCGAGCAAATCATCAGGGTGGCCTCTATAACATAATATGTTTTCAGATTTGCATAATGCCTCGACAGGATCATCTGATTTATCAGTAGTAGTAGCAATAACAACCGTTCCGCAAAGTTTAGAAAGCAGGACTCTCTCAACCATTCTAATTAAAAGTGGCTTACCAACAATAGGCATCAAAACCTTACCGGGTAACCTTGTGGAGCCCGTTCTAGCTTGAATAACTGTTACAAATTTATCAGAATGCAAATGTTCTTGTTTTGAGTTCATTAAATAAAGAGAAGCAAGCTACTCATTATAAGTAGTTATAAGTGAAGCGCAAATATCTACAATTGTTTTTGATGGAGCGTGATTATAATTACAAAGGCAAGTTCTACCATTCATTTTATCCAAATATGAAGAGATCGTTACGCCCCTGAATATCAGTAGTGGTAAGTTATTAACGGGTGTTGATAAAACCAATGACGGTTTGAGTATATGAGGTGCAATCAAAAGCATTTCCAGTATTTAAAATTTATATTTACCCATATATTAAATCTGTGATTATCTTTGCAGCCCCTTAAAAAAAGTTAAGCCTGCCCGGATGGCGAAATTGGTAGACGCACCACTTTGAGGGGGTGGCGCCAGTGATGGTGTGCGAGTTCGAGTCTCGCTTCGGGCACTGAAAGAATGAAGAGCTAAGAACTAAGAGTTAAGAGTGAAAAACATTATTGCTCTCCGCTCTTAATTCTTAGCTCTTCACTCTTAACTAAATACGCCCGGTTGGCGAAATTGGCAAACGTTGCGGTCTCAGAAGCCGTTGGAGTTACATCCTTGAGAGTTCGAGTCTCTCACCGGGCACAGAAATTTAAAACTACTTAATTCTTTAGTTTCTATAAGGAATTTTTCAAGTTTCCTTGAATCTTAAAAACCTTTTTATTTCGGTTGTTTTGCGATAATTAGGAAAGTGATCTATAGGTGCGTGATTTGTGTAACTTTTTCACATTAGGATGCAATAGTTAAAAAGCTTAATAGCTGCACTTTTGCATCCTGAGGTAAAAACACCCTCATTTATCTATAAAATTTCCTCAACTCAACAACATGGATATTACCCATAAACTGGCAAGTTTATCTCCCTATATGCTTTTTCTATTGGTTATTTCAATTGGAGCAATTTTTGGGGGAGTAGGCACTTTTCTTTTTCGAAAATATATCCGAATGAAAATTCTCCGGTCTCATAATGAGGTAACCGGTTTCCTTTATTTATCTATTTCAAGTTTCTATGCACTGTTGCTGAGCTTCATTGTATTTGTGTTCTGGGCACAATTAAATGAAACACGAAGCAATGCGAGTAAAGAAGGTAGTGCTGCCATTGGGGTGTATCGGGACATTAAAAATTATCCTGATACAGTAGATTCTAAACAACTCATGGGCGTGTTCCTTGTTTTTGTTGGGAATGTGGTGGATGAAGAACAGGAGTCTATGAAGCAAATGAAGCTAAATCGCAAAACAATAGAATCATTTAACCATGTTTATAATAAAATTGAAAAAGTCAATCCAAAAACCCAATATCAGATTCAATTGCTCTCAGAAATGTGCCATGATTTAAATGAATTGGCTACTTACAGGGGGCTTCATATTATTGCAATGGAGGCGGCAATACCCACTCCTATGTGGTTGCCAATGTTATTAGGAGGTTTTATTACGCTTATATGTGCTATGATGTTAGATATTGAGCATGGAAGATTGCATGTAGTTCTAATTACACTATTGGGCATTTTCATTGGTATGTTTTTCTTTATTATCATCCTACTTAACCATCCTTATACAGGCAGTCTTGGTATTAAGCCCGAATCATATCAGCAAATATTCACAATGGAAAAATGAGGTATGAGCGGTTTTGCAGAAAAAAAGCTATCAGATAATCTTAAAACCTCAAAATACGGGGGTACGAATTCATTGATTTTTTATTTTTTGAATATTATAGGAGAAGTCCTAAAAATGCAATCCGCATTCCACTCCATAAAATAGGCATGAAAAATGGGAAAGCCATAAGCTTTAGTTTAATTTCATCTTCCCAAAAATTACTACTTTGCATCACCTTGTTAATTAAAGACAAGGCTGCAATTATTTTGGATAATCAATTTCCACGCTTCTTTAACATGAGATATTTAGCATTGTTTTATTTTCTTCTTTTATCTTTATATGGTGGAACACAAAAGAAAGCTGGGGTTGAGTGGGTGTTTTTAGTTAATGGTTTTAGTAATGCGCAGTACTATGACTTAGCGGTAGACAATACAGGCAATTCCTATTTAGCTGCCTTTTATTGCGATAAGGTAAATATACCTGAATTAAATAAAACCTTGCCATGCCCTCCAACAAAAGCAGGTAGTTTATTTATGAAAATTGATAATGCAGGGAAGGTTATATGGGTGCATCCGCTACTAAGTGATAAACAGTGCATCATTACCACTATTGCAACCGCGCCTGATGGAGACGTAATTATTACCGGACATGGTGAAGGCGTTATCAGTTTCCCTTCTCCCGGGGACACGCTTCGCCTGGGTTATTCAAAAGCTAAAAACAGCTATCGTCAACCGGAATTTATTTTTATTGCGCGGTATTCTCCTGATGGAATCAGGCGTTGGGCCCACACCCTTAATAATTCTTCGGGGCAAGGGCAGGGAATTGCTGTAAATAGCAAGAATGAAATCTATTGGTCTTTTTATCATTCGGGAACATTACGAGACGGGTCCAAAGTGATTGATTCAATTCCCTCCAAACAAGAAAATGACGAAAACAGGGTAACGATTGCTAAATTGGATGAAAATGGTAAGGTAATTCAGTTTTTACCTTTTAAGTGTTCGCTGGACCAAACTGCATACCCTTCGCCTTTGTTGGCAATTGACAGGAATGATAATCTTATTGTTTATGGGCGTTTCAAAGGGAAAGTCAGATTTTCTAAAAAAGATTCCCTGACGAATGACTCATACTATGAATCGGAGGATTCTTATGTAGCAAAATACGATTCGGGATGCAATTTTTTATGGGCAAGGAAAATAGGAGGGCAGAATGCCCAGGTTATAAAAGATTTAACAATAGACAGCTTAGGGAGGATATATGCTGTTGGGTATTATTGTTTTGAATGTGTAGTATCAAAAGGCATAAAAATTGTTCAAAAAAGCAAATATGAATATAAAAGCGGGAATAGTTTTTTTTATTGCATGTTCATGCCCGATGGTAAACTTGGGTATGCAAAATTTTACCAGCAGAAAGGATATTCCAGTTATTGTGAGGCTTCTTCCGTTGCATTGGATGATGACGGCTATGTTCATATTGCCGGTTGGTTTACAGATACACTAAATTTTGGCGCAAAAATTATACCGGTAATTACTAATAGTTGGGGAAAAGGTAATGAAGTTGAGTTTACAAGTACATGGCATGGCGACAGCATTATTTCACTTGAAAAAACTATTCAGGATAAGGGAGCTTTTGATTTATTACAGAAGATTAGGATTAATCATAATTTAATGATAATGGGTGGCTTGTATTCCCGCGAAAATAAGGTCATTACTGCTGAAGGAAAGCTTATCAATTTTACGCAAAGCAAATATGGAAACTCAAGCTATGTTATCGGCGTTAACCTTAAAAAGAACCCAAAACGTATTGAACCCAAAATTGATTACCTGGCAACTGTTCAACCCATGTTAAAATGCCTGACTCCTGATAAAGAACCTGAGCCTTCGTTATGGTTTCCGTTAATTGATTCAGCAAAACAAAGACATACTGATACCATATCTGATTATTGCGGGGTAAAACTGGATTCTTGCGAGGCAAGCCTTTATCCTAATCCCACACGTCAGGCAACCACATTAAAATTGAAAGGATTAAAAGGAATATGCAGAATAGATATTATTTCATCTGCAGGTGAACTGCTTTATTCTCAGCAGGTGGATATTGCCAATAATGAGCAAAATATCGAAATCGATTTAAGCACTTTGGTCGCAGGGTTATACTTTGTAAGCATTATACAGCATGATTTTAGAAAGGCTTTGCGTGTTGTAAAAATAAACTAGGTAAAGTTAAATAGCAAATTCACTTCAATGTAATTTCCAAAAAATTACTACTTTGCATCACCTTATTAATAAGGTGAAAAATAATTCTTTTATAATTTATGGAATACAGAAGGCTTGGCAGTTCAGGATTAAAAGTAAGTGAGTTTTCATTTGGTGCTTGGGTTACATTCGGCAGCCAGATAGAAGATAAAACCTCGCTGGAGTGTATGAAGGTGGCCTATGATGCCGGTGTAAATTATTTCGACAATGCCGAGATATATGCAGGTGGAAGAGCAGAGGTGGTTATGGGTAATATATTCAAACAAATGGGTTGGGACAGGACTACCTATGTTGTGTCAAGTAAAGTTTTCTGGGGTGGTAAACTTCCTAATCAAAGGGGTTTGAGCCGCAAGCATATTATGGAAGCCTGCGATGCTGCACTTTTAAGGTTGCAGGTAGATTACCTTGACTTATATTTTTGTCATAGACCTGACCCTGAAACCCCGATAGAAGAAACGGTAAGGGCAATGACCGACCTGATAAGAATGGGAAAGGTTTTATACTGGGGAACATCGGAATGGAGCGCTGAATCTATTATGGAGGCTTATAATATTGCACGTAAGTATATGCTTGTGCCGCCAACAATGGAGCAACCACAATATAATTTATTGCACCGCGACAAGGTAGAAAAGGAATTTACCAAGTTATATTCCGATATTGGATTAGGGCTTACAATATGGTCGCCGCTTGCATCGGGCATACTAACGGGGAAATATAATAATGGAATCCCAAAAGATTCGAGGCTTAACCTGCCTACATTAAGTTGGTTGAAAGATTCGATTTCGGGGACTGAAGGGGAAAAGAAATTGGAAAAAGTTAGGCAACTAAGTAAATTAGCAACTGAATTAGGGATAGATATAACACATCTTGCACTTGCATGGTGCCTGAATAATAAAAATGTGAGCACTGTAATTTTAGGTGCATCGAATGCCAGTCAGCTTAAAAATAACTTGAAAGTAATAGATTTTAAAAAGCTTATAAACAGCGAGATAATGAATAAAATAAACACAATTTTTGAAGCAAGCTAGACGAAAAATAATGAAGTAAATAGTAGGTTGTAAACTGTAATTCCTTATTGAAATTCAAAAAAATGTTTCATTTAGTCAATTATATTCCAAAATGTTTTTATATTTGCATTTCAACACGTATGAAGAAAATATTACTTTTTTCATTTTTACTTACAGCCGCGCCATTTGCAGGCTTTTCACAGTATGAACTTAATCATACATTAAATCGCAGTGAATATTGTGGTGCTATTGGCCTTTCTCAATTCTTAGGAGACTTAGGAGGTTCCCCGCAAATCGGAACGCACTTTTTGCGTGACTTTAACCCGGGAGCTTTGCGTTACGGAGGTTTTATCGGATACCGCCGCCGTATCGGGCATGCTTGGTCAGCAAAACTTGCTTTCACATTTGCGAACCTTTATGGTAATGATGCATTAAGTAGTAATCCATATCGTTTTAACCGTAACCAGAATTTCCGTTCCTTTATTATAGAGCCTTCTCTTCAAATGGAATACCATTTTTATCAGTATGACCAACCGGGGCACCGTTACAAAATCAGGCATGCGCATGGTTTCAGAACATTAGCACTTGATGCATACTTATTTGCCGGAATTGGTGGCCTTTATTTCAATCCTCAGGGGATGTATAATAATACATGGTACAGTCTTCGCCCAATGAGTACAGAAGGTGAAGGGTTACCGGGAGGACCTTCAAATTATTCGTCGATTGCTTTATGTTTCCCGGCAGGACTTGGTGTAAAATACTTAATAGATATTCAGTGGAGTGTTGGTATGGAATTGTCAGACAGGTTATGGACCAGTTCAGATTATATTGATGATACACACGGAAATTATTTTAGTGTTTCAGCAATTGATGCATACAGGGGGCCTGTAGCGGGTGCTCTTTCTCATCCTGTAAGAGGATTAATTCCTGGTCAAGACCTTCCTAATACAGAGCGTGGAGATCCTACGCATAATGACTCTTACATGTTCCTTTTCTTTACGGTTAACTACCGTCCGAACCCTTACCACCGCAGAAGGAGCAGGGCTAAATTCTAATTGGTTTTTAATTATAGCGAATAAATAAGCAAGCCACTTTCGAGTTTGGGCTCAATCCATGTTGATTTTGGTGGCATTTCTTTGCCTGAATTGGCAACAGAAATGAGTTCTTCAAAGGACACAGGAAAAAGGCAAAATGCGGCAGCAATTTTTCCGGAGTCAACAATATTTTCTATTTCTTCTTTTGATTTAATACCCGGTATGAATGAAATACGCTTGTCGTTACGCAAGTCATGAATATCCAAAATGGGCGACAAAATATAATCTGAAAGTACGCTTACATCTAAATTACTAACCGGGTCTGGTGAATGCTCCAGATCACTTATATCAATCGCAAACCATTGCTGATTGGTATATATGGAAAGCATTTTCTTTTGAAAAGGTTCATGGTTATTCCCTGTAATTAAATGCAGTTTGAATTTCTTTCCGAGTTCAGCTAAAAATGAATCTATTGTTTTACCATTCAGGTTTTGAACAATCCGATTGTAGCTGAATATGGTCAGTTCATCATCAGCAAAAAGTGCTGCCGTGAAAAAATTATATGCTTCGTTTCCGGTGTGGCTTGGGTTGGCTGCTTTTCTCTTTTCTGCTAGCCTGGCTGAAGAGGCAGCCCTGTGGTGCCCGTCAGCAATATATATAGCAGGTATGTTTTTAAAATGATTTTGTATCTCCTCTATTTCTTCCTGTTTGTTTACAATCCAAACTGAATGGCTTATACCATCAGTAATGTAGTCGTATAAAGGCGTTTGCTTAACCTTTACCTGCATAAGCTCATTTAATCCTTTATTATGAGGATAGGTAAGGCAAACAGGTTCAGCATTAAATTCGCAAACATCCAGGTATTCTTTCAGCTTTTCTTCCCTTAAAGCAAGGGTTTGTTCGTGTATTTTAATTACATTATTCCGGTAATCTTCCACTGATGCAAGGCCAATGATACCAATATGATGCCTTTCGTTTTTGATTTGCCGGTAGATATAAAAACAAGGTGAGGTATCCTGCGTAAAGATATTTTTTGAAACGAAATCTTTAAACCTGTGTTTAATAGCGTGAAGGCGTTCCTCAGGATTTTGGGAAGGCACTTCTGCCGGGTTAATAACCTGCAAAAACGAAACCGGATTAGAGACAAGTATATGTTTTATTTCATCTTTTGAATACCGCTCAACCGAATGTGTTGCAACATTGGCAACAATTTCAGGGGTAGGACGGATTGCACTAAAAGGTTTTATTATTGACATAATCCGTGCAAATTTATTTTTTTAACGGATAGCAGTGAATGATCTTGCTGCATTAAAACCTTTCCAGGCTAATTTTCCCATTGTTTGCTTTAGTGAAAAAAGGATGAAAGATGCCTTTCCAATGATATGGTCCTCCGGAACGAAGCCCCAGAAGCGGGAATCATCCGAATTGTCGCGGTTATCGCCAAGTGCAAAATAATAATTCATTTTGAAGGTATAAGTGGTGTCGTAATGTCCGTCAATAAATATGGAATCGTGACTGATATTCATTTTATGCTTTTCGTAAACGGTAATAATTCTTTGGTATAGTTCAATACTATCCACTTTCAACCGGATTGTTTTACCCTTTTTAGGGATAATTAAAGGGCCATAATTATCTTTATTCCAGAAGGCAAATTTCCCTCCTGGGAACATATTGGGTGTTGCATACTGATCTGACAAGCGTTTTATATAAAATATGTTGCTCAATTTACTTATTGAGTCAGCCTCCTTTTCCGTCATAAGGAAAATGTATTTGTTATCAGCCGAAACCATGCCACCTTCGTTTATATTAAATGTTCTGTAAAAGTAAGAGGCAAGGCTATCTGCACTGGAAGAGACCTCGTAGGAATACTTAACTTTAGGAAGCGATACGGTTGCTTTCTTATTTATTAAAATTGTTTTGTCGGTAATTTCAATTGTATCGCCCGGTAGCCCAACGCATCGCTTCACAAAATTTGCTTTTTTGTCAACCGGGTGGCCATCTTCAGCCGGAAAATTAAAAACAATAATATCGTTTCTTTTTATTGGCCCGAAACCCGGAAGACGGAAGTAGGGGAGTTCAATCCAGGTTAAATAAGATGGAAGTTTATTAGAAAAAGGCAATATGTTTTTAGTGAATGGGATTGAAAGTATTGTTTGGGGAAAACGAGGCCCATAAGCAAGTTTATTCACCCAAATAAAGTCTCCGGCCAGTAATTCATCTTCCATTGAGGAAGATGGAATGAAATACGTTTCACCGACGAAATTGCGAAGAAATAAAACGGTAATGGTAAGTGCCAGTATCCAAATAAATAGTCGTTTGTATTTCATTCGTTGTTGGTCGTACGTTGTAAGTCATTGCTCATTAGGCAGAATTCAGAAACATTGCCTGTAACTTCTACTTACTATTTACGGCTTTTTCCTAGAAAAGTTTTCCTATTTTAAATATCAGGGTATTCAGATGGAATATTACATCATTGGAGCCCTGACCATTGCCTGAATAAAATAGAGGCGAAATACCGTAATTATATTCGAGGTTCATATACCAGCCTCTTTTCTTTTTCTTCTTAGTGTTCCGCTGATAACCAATGCTGGCCTCAAAAATACTGCTACCATATTGTGATATAATTTTATAAACACTCGATACGTCCCTTTCCTGGTTCCATACAAGGTAGCCCGTATTGTTATCCGTAATTTGAGAATTAGTATAGGAGATGTAACGAAACTTCCATCCGAAAGTCATATAAACGCTGCGGTTCTTGCGGTCGGTCGGGCCTAGTGGAAATTTATAAAGGATTGGAATATGGATTTCATTCATATCTACATTATGCGTGAAATTCTCTGAACCATCATACAGGAAAGAATACCCCGGCGCGAAATAGTAGGAATTAAAAGTAACACCGTCTTTCAATATTTGAAGGCCAATCTGGATATAGGAGCGTTTTTGAACCGGAATTTCCTCCACTATGCCAAACATATATCCTGTTTTTGCAGACAAACTGTTTACATAATTTGTGTAAATCCCGTTAACTCCTGAGAAACCGAAAACCAGACCTGCTTCAATACTTGTTTTCCATGGCCTTCCGGTTGGTTCTTCATAAACAGCAGGGGTTGGCACACCTCCATCATGGTAATAGTAAGAAGAGTTGCTCTGGCCAAAACCGCTTATGGCGGACAGAGAAATCAGAAGAATTATTAAACTTAGAATTTTCCTTACAGGCATTCTTAATAAGGGTATAAAGTGCAAATTTACGAATTTACCCTCAATTTGCTGTTTTTGATGCCATAGGTGAAGTAAATTACCATCCCAATTATTAACCAAACAATAAACCGCATCCAGTTAGTAAGGCCAAGTTCAGTAATTAAATAGAAGCAGGAAAGAAGACCCAGAACGGGGATAAGAGAGAGTTTTTTTACAAAGCTTACAATCGTCATTACAATGGATAAAAGGATAAAAATCCAGAAGGTGATATTGTTTGCAAACACACCCCATCCGCTGTTGAATTTTTCGTTTTCCGGTACATCCAGCTTCCTTACTGCAACGGAATATTTACTGTCGTCAATTTTGGTCAGGTAGTTTACCAAGGAATCTTTAATGATACCTTCTTTGGGTGCATATTGCAATGATTTCGTCAGTGAAAAAACTTCATTTGGGTTCAGTGATGTTACTAATTCATCGGCAGGCTTCAAGGAGCGGGAATGGAAAAAATCGTAGCATTTGTCTCCATTAAAAGTAAATGCAACGCCAATAGTAGCAATCATTAATATGGCAACCCAATATCTTCCACTAACATAAGGAACACGGAATTTGCCCTTTACTTTCTCCTCTCTCGGTAAAAGAAGAATTCCTCCGCAAACCAATGCAAATGCAAATAGAGTACCAATACTGGTAAGGTCGGTTACTAAATCAGAATCTAGGAATAGGGCAGGTATACCAACCATCAATCCCGTCATTATTGTCGCAAAACCCGGTGTATGATATTTTGGGTGAAGTTTCGAAAAGCGCTTAGGGAGAAGGCCATCGCGACTCATGCTCATCCATATTCTTGGTTGCCCTAATTGGAATACCAATAATACACTTGTTGTAGCTATAACAGCGCTTAATGCTATGATTCCGCTTAACCAATTTAAGCCTTTTTGCTGAAAAGCATCAGCAAGGAAGTCGCCAACATTCAGGTGGGTGTAGTTCACCATTCCAGTTAATACCAATGCTAATACGATATATAAAACAGTACAAATAATTAGCGAGTACATCATACCGCGGGGCAAATCGCGTTGAGGATTTTTACATTCCTCGGCTGTTGTAGATATGGCATCAAAACCAATATAAGCAAAGAATACATCCGACACACCCCGCATCACCCCGCCAAAACCATTTGGTACAAAGGGAGTCCAGTTGGTTGTGTTTACATAAAAGAACCCTATTGCAATCACAAGCATAATTACGATAAGCTTAAATGCTACCATCAGGTTGCTCGAAGTACGCGATTCGCGTATGCCAACAAAAACCAACCATGTAATAAAGAATGTAATTACTAATGCCGGAAGATTGATTATTACAGGAACAGAACCAATATGTGGCGCGGAATTCCATAGGTCATTCATCCCAGCAACATCGTCAGGAATTTTCACGTGCTTGGCAGCCATTTCAACAAATTGGTTGTGGCCTAAATAAATCTGGCGGAAACTGTTTGTGAGAAAATCAGGGATATGAAGATTCAGCCATGTATGTGGAAATTTCAGGTGAATACCTGCATTCATCTTATCAAGAAAACTTGTGAAATTGCTTGACCAGGAATTAGCTACAACAATGTTTCCAATGGCATATTCCATAATCAAATCCCATCCAATAATCCATGCAATTATTTCTCCGAATGCAACATAAGAATAGGTGTAGGCGCTACCAGAAATGGGTACACGAGATGCGAATTCAGCATAACATATTGCAGAAAAACCGCATACAACCGCCGTTATCATAAAGAGGAAAATAACCCCAGGTCCTCCATAGAAGCAGGCTTTACCAACGGTTGAAAAAATTCCGGCACCAATAATGGCTGCAATTCCAAGAGCCGTTAAATCCCTCACAGAAAGTACCCGGTTCAAAGCATTGCCGTGCTCGCCTTTTTCGTCAGAGGCAAGTTGGCTAAGGATTTGTTCCTGCGATTTTTTTCGGAATAACTTTTCCCTCATGGGTTTTTAACTATCGGCTTTTTTGTAATTAACAGGAGCAAAATAAACATAAAAGGAATTACCACAGACTTATACCTTTCAATTCCACCTAAAATTGGAGTCACAAGACCAATGAGTATAAGCATTATAAGGCAATAGCATAAACAGAAAAGCACCAAATCTTTATTAGGAATCGGGCGTTTGATAAAAAACAGGGCCGCAATAATAAGCAGTAAAACAAAAATATTTTCCATACAATAAATTCCGGTCATGGCTGAATGGATTTGCCACGGGTAGGGTAGCAGCATGGAAACTTTTAATGCTTCCGGAATATGAGTTAGCAGGCTAGTTAAATGGGGCTTTATTGGGTCAAGTAATATGCGGCTGTTGGCGGTTTCTATGTAGGTGTAAATCCAATAAACACTATTACTATCAGGATATAAGCTTCTTATAATATTACCATCTTTATCAGTCTTCTTTGAAAAAATCATGCTATCAGTGGCAATTAAATGGAATGTATCTTTCTTTCCAAGTGTAATCTTTGAAAAACCAGTTCCAATTCTTAGAATAAAAGGAATTTTTTTATTCTTTGTCCGTTCCGAATAAACTACCGGATTACTTGCCAAATATTGAATACCTTTTTGGGGAAGCAAACGAGCTGCTTCATTGTCTTCTGGAACGAGGGCCGTTGAATCTGCAACTTTTATATATGCAAAAGTATTACTGTCTTTTATATTTTCCAAATAAATACCGCCTCTGCAAATCCGGTTGAAATCGGTTTGCTTGTCCGAAATCATATGTAAAGGATTTGTTTTGTTAAAAAGCAGATGAGGTATAAACGCGAAAAACAAATAAGCAACCAGAACGGATGAATAGGTAAGAAGAGGGCGTTTGTAAAAAAAGGTTGTTTTCTTAATCAGAAGTTGTGCTGCAAAACAGGGTAGGAGACAGAGAAGAACATAAGCCTTTACTTCAAATAAAATTAAGAAGCCAAGTAGGGTAAGGGCAATGTATTTTAATTTGAAATTGCGGTTTGTCAAAAGGAAGAAATAGTAGATAGACAAGCCCATTCCAAACCAAACAAGACCCTCTTTCAGAATACCCGAACTCCACAAAATTACTGATGGGAAAAGGAAAATAGCTGCAAAAAAGATTTTGCTTCTATCTTCCACAAAGGGAATAAATGCTTTATAGATATAAGTTAGCCCGGTTAAAGAAATGAAGCACATAATAATAACATGAACTGCATAATGGCCCTGTGAAAACAAGAGGAAAAATGCATTCAGCCTGATAATAAAATGGCTGTTATTATATAAAGTGGATTCGTATGCATTATCCCAACTATTCATAGAATGATAGAGTGATTGGTAATGAGCGCCCGAATCCCCAATGCCTGTGAGCATAGTCAAATAGTCTTTGGTACCGGCCCCAAGCTGGTTGAATATTATTTTTGCATCATCGTAATACTTAAAAATATCGCTGGTTACGCGGTTTTTATATAAATGGGTATAAATGAACCAAAGCCCAACACCAAACAAGAGTTTTATATAAAAAAGAAGCAGAAAATGCTTGTTAACGAAACCATTTGAGCGGTACCATTTACCCAAAAGAATGAATGCCGAGAAAAGTAAAAAATAAAATAGGCTGAATAAAATATCCGACATCAGGCTCAGAATGGTTTGTTCAAAAATAGTTAAATCAGGTATAAGTTATCAGGTATAAGTTATAATCAAGTAACGATTGATGAGCAATATGCAAATTCGTTCATAACTCTTAATTTATAACTCATAACTCTTTAGTCTGGTTTTGATAGGTTTATAGAATATAAAAGAAGATGCTGACAATTATCAGTTGCGAGCAAGATTTGAAGTCATACTATTGTACTAATTCAACTTGCACGGAAATATGAACAGATTTTTTACAATTGCCTTACTGTGCTTGGTCACCATAGCGTGCAACCAATCGCCAAAATCCCGTGCTTTTGATAAGTTTAAAAAGCAGATAGCCCACTTGAAACTTCCTTATAAAAAAAGTTGTTCCGACACCGTTTCACATTTAAAATTAAATATTCCCGATAGTATCTTTAAGAAATATGCACCTCCCGGAGCATCAGGAATAATAGGTATGTTAAAGGATACCGACCTTTATGCCGTTATTGTTTATTCAGTTTCTGGTGATATACAATACCCTATAGTGCAGACTTATAATGCAGAAGGAGATAGCCTGAATAATATCGGTTTACTGGAAGGCACTTGCTGCGGGAGTGCTACCAACTGTAGCGGGTCGTATTGGGGAGAAATAGCAAGTGATTTGACAATTACACAAAGGGATTCAGAACGAATTTTTGAGAAAGATAAGAGTGGTAATTATTTGACTGATAAGTTCAAGCTTATAAATAAGACTGCCCAGTATACTATAACCAACGAGGGTTATATACGGTTGAAGACGGCTGAGGCAACTAAAGCGAATTAGAAAGCCACATAAATGTGTTGTTAATAAAAACCTCACTCAAACCCATAATTTGAAGATTTACTAACGTGCAGGTAATTCCACTTAGCATATCTTTGCGGCACATTTAAAACAATACTGAAATTAATTCAGCACAAAGGTATGGAAGCTATTGCAAAAGAGATAAAGGTTACCGTTGAAATTGCCAAACAATTGGGTCTTTCAGAAGATGAATTTGGAAAGATTAAGGAGATTCTTGGTCGTACCCCAAACTATACCGAGCTAAGTATTTACTCGGTTATGTGGAGCGAGCACTGTTCCTATAAGAACTCTATTTACTGGATAAAAACCCTTCCCCGCGAGGGAAAAGGTTTACTTGCTAAAGCTGGTGAGGAAAACGCAGGTCTGGTTGATATAGGAAACGGGTATGCTTGTGCATTTAAAATAGAATCACACAATCACCCATCAGCTTTGGAGCCATATCAAGGGGCTGCAACAGGTGTAGGTGGTATCAATCGTGACATATTTACAATGGGAGCCCGACCCATTGCGCAATTGAATTCCTTGCGTTTTGGAAATATCAATACGGATAAGACAAAATGGCTTATGAAAGGTGTTGTAAAAGGTATTGGCCATTATGGCAATGCATTTGGCGTTCCAACAGTTGGTGGCGAAGTGTTTTTTGATGATTGCTATAATGTAAACCCTCTGGTAAATGCAATGTCTGTAGGGGTTGTAAAGGTAGGTGAAACTATTTCTGCAACATCGTATGGTGAAGGAAACCCCGTAATCATTATAGGCTCAAGTACAGGTAAAGATGGTATACATGGAGCTACATTTGCTTCTGCAGATATAACAGAAGATTCAGCAGAGTCATTGCCATCCGTTCAGGTTGGCGACCCTTTCCAGGAAAAACTATTACTGGAAGCTTCATTGGAGATTATTAAAACAGGCGCTGTTATTGGTATGCAGGATATGGGTGCAGCAGGTATTATTTGTTCCACATCCGAAATGTCTGCTAAAGGCCAAAGTGGAATGAATATATGGTTAGATAAAGTGCCATTACGTCAGCAAAATATGCTGCCATTTGAAATTCTACTTTCAGAATCTCAAGAGCGTATGCTGGTTATAGTTAAGAAAGGAAGAGAAAAAGAAGTAGAAGCTATTTTGGAAAAATGGGATTTGCATTATGCAGTTATAGGTGAGGTAACCAATAGCGACCGTTTGAAATATTATGTACATGATGAATTAGTTGCTGATGTTCCTGCTGAAACCCTTGTGTTGGGCGGTGGCGCACCTGTTTATCAACGTGAATTTAAAGAACCACACTATTTCAGGGAGTTTCAGAAATTTGATATTGATTCGGTCGCAGAACAAAGTAATTATATTGAAGTTGCAAATTATTTACTTACACACCCGAACATAGCATCTAAGAAGTGGGTGTATGAGCAATATGACTCAATGGTTGGAACGGTAAATATGAGTTCTAACAAGCCATCGGATGCAGCAATTGTAAATGTAAAGAAATCAGATTCTGCACTTGCTTTGAAAGTAGATTGCAACTCCCGCTATGTATATGCTGATCCTCATAAGGGCGGCGCAATAGCAGTTTCCGAAGCTGCACGGAATATTGTTTGTTCCGGTGGTGAGCCAATAGCTATTACTAATTGCCTAAATTTTGGAAATCCATACAACCCTGAGGTATACTGGCAATTTGTTCAGGCTATTAAAGGGATTGGCGAGGCTTGCAGGCAGTTTAATACACCTGTTACGGGTGGTAATGTGAGTTTCTATAATCAGTCTTCTTACGAGGGTCCTGTATTTCCTACCCCTGTAATTGGAATGTTGGGCATTGTAAACGATAAGAATAAAGTAATGACCCTTGATTTCAAAAATGAAGGTGACCTGATTTATTTAATTGGCGAGTGCCGCAACGATATCAGTTCTTCGGAATACCTTTACTCATGGCATAATATTAAGGAATCTCCTGCGCCTCATTTTGACCTTTCGGAAGAATATGAAGTACAATTTGCTGTAAAGGAATTGATACAAAATGGACTTATAGAGTCAGCCCACGATTGTTCAGACGGCGGACTTTACATTACCCTTGCCGAGTCAGCTATGGCAGGCAAATTGGGTTTTGATATTGATGCCGATTCAAGTATCCGTAAAGATGCTTTCCTTTTTGGGGAAGGACAATCGAGGGTAATTGTAACGGTGAAACCTGAGAACGAAGATGCCTTTACAGATCTGGTGCTTAATTCTTCAGCGGAATTCAGTTTCCTTGGTGTAGTTGATGGCAACGAAATGATTATTGACGGGGATGTTTTCGGTAAAGTAGATAAGCTGAAAGAAGATTATGATTCAGCTATTGGTAAAATCCTGGAGTAGTTATAAGTTTAGTGATGAGAGATAAGTGATAAGTGATGAACTGGAAACATTTCTGAATTGACGCTTATCTCTTATATCTCATCTCTTGTATCTAATTTAAAAGTCTTCCTGCTCCCCAGAAATACTTCTTGTAATAGTCTTCTCCCAGGTCACTAATTACAACTCCGGCATGAACACTGGCATGCACAAACTTGTGGTTTTGCAAGTATATACCAATGTGTGAAAGCGATTTACTGTTGATTTTAAAAAACACCAAATCACCTTCTTTAAGTTCGGAAGACTTAATTGGTTTACATCGTTTGTAAATGTCGGTTACAGTACCTGAAATGGTGATGTTATAAACACTCTGGAAGAGGAGGGAGGCTAAGTCGGAGCAATCAACCCCGGCTTTGGTTCTTCCGGCATATTTATATGGGACACTATACCAAGCATCAATAAAGCTATAAAGGGCGTAATTGGTAACTGCACTTTTATCAACCCCAAGTTTTTCGGCATATTTAGCTGCAATTCCACTTCCCTTGTCGTTATTATCCTTCGTCGGAGCGCCTTTCGATTTCTTCTGTTTTTTCGAGTGCTTGCTTGTCTTTGGCGGGTTAGGTGCAGGGGTATATTTCCCCTGATAAGTTGAGGATGATTTAGTTGCCTTTTTACTGCCATGACAAGATTCCATCAGGAATGAGAACACCACCCCCAATAAAATAAGGTTAAAAAGTTTTATAAACTTCTTCATCGTATACAAAGTAAACCAATCTACTAATTTAAGATGACGTTTGAATGAGGGAGTTTTAAAGAAGCAATGTTAATAAACGATGAGATATAGACTATGACCCGAAACAAATAAGAAAGAGTTAATAAATTCATCGTGCCTCCTTTATAGTTGCCTTTTTATTTAATAATTTTCATTTTTGGTTATAATATGAGTTTGGTAAAATAACTGTGGGGTTACTGTGGAAATACTATAAAATAACTATAATTCAGGATTTCTGATATTTTGTTAATGGGTTGATTTAGAGGGTTTTTTATTGGTGCGCTCATAGTTAAATACTATAAAATACTATAAATACCATGAACTTATAGCAATAGTTAGTACTTGTTTTTCGCTGCATGGTATTTTTCATTTTATCCGGTATTGTTGTTTTCATGTTGCTTTGAATACAAAGATAATACACAAAAAAGTGTTTTTTGAAAAAGTCAATGACTCGTTAAACTAAAAGTGAAAAAATGAACCTGATTTATTTTACAATCTCAACCTTGCGGTTGGTAATTGTGCCATCCTCAGTTTGCAGGTGAATGAAATACAACCCTGAGGGTAAGGGCTCCGTATTGATATTTATTATTGACTTATCTGTGCTTGTTTCATTAATTACCCTTTCTCCTAAAACGTTGTAAATTGTTAACTCCACTTTGCCTTTAATTGAGTTAATGTCAATGTTTAAAAGGTTTTTGGCTGGGTTGGGGTAAATGGAAATGAAGATTTGTTGGCTTATTTCATCATGTTTAGTTGGTATACTCGCAACTTTTCGGACGTCACTATTACCAAATTCAGGAATATATAAATTTCCTGCATTATCAAAACTAATCCTAGTTGGTTCAAATAACTCTGCACTCGTTGGAATGCCTCCGTCGCCGCTAAACCCGCCTTTATAAGTTCCAGCTAAATAGCCATTACCCGCAACGGTGGTTATAATTCCTGTTGAAGCATTCACTTCCCGAATTACATTATTGTAACAGTCAGCAATGTATAAGTTTCCGGCGACATCAAAGGCCATACCAATGGGAGCGTCCATTTTTGCAGCTGTTGCAGGGCCATTGTCACCGGAATAACCCATTGAATCGCGACCTGCAACTGTTGTTATTATTCCGGATGAGTTTACCATGCGTACATTGCTACCATAGGCTTCATCTTCCGCAATATACATATTGCCCTTTTTGTCAAAAATAACATGTGATGGTATACCTAATTCCGCAGCAGACGCGAGGCCTCCATCACCGCTCCAACCACCAATACCAGTACCAACAACTGTTGAAATAGTTCCGGACAAATCTATTTTTCTAACCCGATTATTATACTGGTCTACAATATAAAGATTCCCGATTGTATCAAATGCTATTCCGGAAGGGCCATTAAATTCTGCCGCAGTAGCTGGTCCACCATCTCCATAAAATCCGCTTTGCCCATTACCTGCAAAGGTTGAAATTATACCGGATGTATCCACCATTCGTATAACCATTGCATCAAGATCTGCGATATAGAGATTACCTTTAGCATCGAAAGCTATTGAATTTGCCCTCTTCAATTCTGCCGCAGTTGCAGGGCCTCCATCACCAGAATACCCGAAGAAGCAATTTCCTGCAACAAATTGTACGTTGCCGGTTAAATCTACCTTTTCTACCAAACTTGAAACGCATCCCTCCGCAATGTACATATTACCTGCAACGTCGAATTTTACATCTTCTGTATTAATCATCATTGAGGTGGTTGCCTGACAATTTTCACAACCTCCACATGCGCCACTATTGGGGTTTCCAATTCCTGCTATCGTAGTTATTATTTGTCCATTCACTTCAAATGTGAAAAGCAAACAAAGAGAGAAAATAAAATGGGTAATAGCTTTTTTCATTTTATCTGTATTGATATACAAATATACAGAAATTTCGATCAGATACGAATTATTCCTCTTTTTACTACGAATACTATCTTTGTCAATACAAGTTTATGAATAAAAATAACAAAGGCACGTATTTTATTTTGGCACTCCTGCTTTTGCTGGCTGCTGTTTTGCGTTTGTTGCACCCGTTTCAAATTCCATTTATTTATGATGAAATGAGTGCTATTCTCCGCACCCATTACTATAATATTCATGATGAAATACTGCATGGTGTAAAGTTAGGAGATACGCATCCTGCAGGTGTGCAGGTGTTTCTTTATTACTGGACAAAGCTTTTTGGTTATTCTGAAATAGTAGTGAAACTCCCGTTTATAATCTGCGGTATACTTTCTGTTTATTATGTTTTCCGAATTGGAAAGGTGTGGTTTAACCCAACGGTTGGGCTTGTTTCTGCCGCCTATATTGCTACTATTGAATATACCATTTTTTATAGCCAGGTTGCACGGCCTTATTCATTCGGATTGTTCTTTTCATTGGCAATGGTGTGGCATTGGTATATGGTTGTATTTTACCAAAGACAAGCTAAGAGCGTAGAGCTAAGAGCTAAGAGTTATTATAAGCATCTCTTCTTGTATGTTTTGTTTAGTGCTTTGTGTGCATATACCCATCATTTTAGTTTGTTGTTTGCAGCCATCGTAGGTGTGACGGGGTTGTTTTTTGTTCGAGGTAAATCGTTTGTTAAATATGCGACTGCCGGAATTTGTATTTTCATTTTATACATACCTCATCTTAGTATATTTCTATATCAGCTAAGGCAAGGCGGAGTTGGAAACTGGCTTGCCAAACCTAGCAACAAGTATATTTTAGAGTACATCCATTACATTCTTCAATTTTCAACGTTAGCTTATTTTGTTACCGGACTATTGTTTTTGATAGGTGTTATTAATCTTGCACGGACAAGAAAAGTTTCATCTCCTTTTTATTTCATATCGCTGGTTTGGTTTTTGGTTCCATTTCTATTGGGATTTTTCTATTCGAAATATGTGAACTCTGTAATACAGCCATCAGTGCTTATTTTTAGCTTCCCATTTATGTTGTTTTCGTTTTTTGGATTGCTTCCTGATTTTAATGTGAAGTTGCGTTCAGTAGTGGTTGTACTAATTTGTGGAGTGAATGTTTTTGTATTGGTAAATGAGCGCAAATACTACGATATATTTTACCAATTTCATTATGAAAGACAGGTTGTAATTAATGATTCCATTTCGAAAAGGGTAGGGGAGAAGAACCTTACAGCCCTTGCCATTGCTCCGATTGACAGTATGACGGAATTCTATATTAAGAAGTATCATTCAACAATACCATACACCTGGATGCCTGATTCGGGTGGGGAATTACAACTTATTAATTACTTCGAAACGCATAAAACACCTTATCTGTCTTACGATAATATGGCAGTTGCTGATCCGATCATACTGCCCGTGATTCTGAATTATTATCCCTATATGGTATTGGCAAAAAATCAGCAGGGCGGAACGAATTATGTGTTCACGAATGAATCAACAAATGGGAAAAGTCCCTACATTTTTGAATCGGTAAATGATTTTAATAAGCCTTGCAAATATTGGGAAGAACCTGACAAATCCAATTTAGTTTTAGACATACATAATGTAATTTATAAAATGGACTCGTTGCATGAATGGGCTCCTTCATTCACTTGCGATTTAGATAAAATGGCAAGTAACAGGCATAATCTCTTTCTTGTTACGCTAAATATTTATCCTTTGAAAAAACTGAAAGATGTGGAGTTGGCTGCCTCCATTGAATCGGGAGGAAAACAAATTTACTGGAGCGCTACAAAAGTATCGCAGTTTATTCCGGCTGACTCAACCGGTAAATGGATGAAGGCCTACCATATATTTCAATTACCGGAAAACTTCCTTAATTATCCTGATTTAAAAGTGAAAGTATTTATCTGGAATAAGGATAAGTGTATTTTTTATATGGATAATTTTGCAGTTAGATCAATTGAGGGGAACCCTATTGTTTACGGGCTAATTGAGAAAATATAGAACATCAAAAGTCTCTTGTAGGGCGCTTTGTAAGATTTTTTTTGAAAATAATTTAGCCGCCTATTTTTTCTACCAAGTCAACTAATCGGTTGGAATAGCCTGTTTCATTATCATACCAACCGCTAATCTTAACAAGGCTGCCAATTACTGCGGTTAATTCAGAATCAAATATGCATGAATGCGGGTTTCCAACAATATCGGAGGAAACCAATGGTTCTTCGGAATACTCAAGAATACCTTTCAATGAATCTTCGGATACTTTTTTGAAAGCAGCATTAATTTCGGCTACAGTAGCTGGTTTCTTAACAATAAAAGTAAAATCGGTAATCGAACCATCGGGAACCGGTACGCGAATAGAATCTCCCGTAAGCTTTCCTTTTAGCTCAGGAAGAACCTCGGTAATAGCCTTTGCAGCACCTGTAGAGGTAGGAATCATAGAAAGTGCGGCTGCCCTTGCCCTTCGTAAATCTTTGTGTGGAGCGTCCTGTAGCCTTTGATCGCTGGTGTAAGCATGAACCGTGGTCATAAATCCAACTTCGATGCCCCAGTTTTCATGGATTACTTTAGCCATTGGAGCGGCGCAATTGGTAGTGCATGATGCGTTTGATAAAATAGTATCTGACGGAGTAATATCCTTATCATTAATTCCGAGTACTATTGTTTTAATATCCCCTTTAGCGGGTGCTGAAATAATTACTTTTTTCGCTCCGGCAGTCAGATGCTTTTCGGCACTTGGCCTGTCAATAAAAAATCCGGTAGATTCAATAACCACATCAACGCCCAGGTCTTTCCATGGTAGCAAAGCCGGGTCTTTTTGGGCAGTTATTTTAATATGCTGACCGTTTATTTTGATTCCATCACCATCAACTGCTACCGTGCCATTAAACTTACCATGAACAGAATCGTATTTAAAGAGATGTGCCAGTGTAGCACTATCCGTAATATCATTTATTGCAACAACTTCTATATTGCTTCTCTGTAATAAAGCGCGTAAGGCTACCCTTCCAATTCTGCCGAAACCATTTATAGCTACTTTTATTTTACTCATGGTGTATTGTGGTTTAAGTTTCGGATACAAATGTAAATAAAGACAAGCAGAATGGACGCAAAATTGCGTGCATCCTCAATATTCTGTTAATCCAGCCTTAAATTCGCTAATAAGTATTCCCGTCTTGAATCAATAGTAGGTCAACCGAATTACATCGGCCACATGTTTGGCAAAGCGCATAACCTGTCTGCAATAGCCAAATTCATTATCGTACCAGGCATAAATCACAACTGAACGGTTATCATTTGATACAATTGTTGACGGGCTATCAACCACACAAGCGCAAGCATTTCCAATTAAATCCGACGATACTAATTCATTCGATTCAGAATATTGAATCTGTTCGATAAGGTTTCCAACAAGTGCACCATGGCGGAGGATATTATTTACCTCTTCTTTGTTTGTGTCCTTTTTTACTGTAAGGTGAAGTATGGCAAGTGAAACATCCGGAACTGGCACGCGAACAGCATTGCCTGTAATTTTTCCTTCCAACTCGGGCATTACCTTGGTAACTGCTTTTCCGGCACCTGTTTCGGTAATAACCATGTTCAAAACGGCTGAACGACCCCTGCGATATTTCTTATGATAGTTGTCGAGCAGGTTCTGGTCGTTGGTATAAGCATGGATAGTTTCAATATGTCCTTTCTCAATACCAAGTGTGTGTTCAATAACATGTAGGACAGGTATAATGGCGTTAGTAGTGCAGGAAGCGGCAGAAAAAATCTTTTCTTCAGGGCTATAGTTTGTGTGGTTTACACCATGTACAATATTCGGGATATCGCCTTTACCGGGTGCGGTCAATAATACTTTGTCAATACCTTTCGCCTTTAAATGTTGTTCAAGGCCTTTCCTGTCTCTCCAAACACCTGTATTATCAATAAGCAATGCATCTTTAATATCATAAGCGGTATAATCAACTTCACTTGGATTATCGCCTGAAATCATGTGGATAATATGTCCATTAACAATGAGGGCTTTGTTTTCAAAGTCCTCTATTACGGTTCCGGGGAAAGGGCCATGTACCGAATCTGTTCTTAGTAAATCAGCCCTTTTGGAAATATCTTCGTTACTATTACCTCTTGTTACAATTGCGCGAAGGCGAAGTTGTTCACCTTTACCTGCTTGGGTAATAAGTTCACGGGCAATAATCCGGCCAATACGTCCAAACCCATACAGAACAACATCCTTGGGTACCATTCTGCGTTTATCTTTACCAATAAAATTACCAAGCTTATCCGCAACAAATTCAGCGCCGTTCTTATATTTCCCTTTTTCTTTCAGCCATTCAGAACTTAGCCTGCCAATGTCTATCCGGGCAGGTGCCATATCCAACTTTAAAATTTCGTTGGCTAATAATACTGTATCGTATATGGTTATGGGTTGCTTAATGATATTTTGAGCATAGTGATGATGGTTAAGTATAACGCTCGAACTTTGATCGACAAGTGGCAGGCGGAAAATTACAAGTTCGATAGATTTATCAAACCAAAGTTTGCCAACAATACTGATAAGTTCTATTGCGGCTTTTTCCTGTTCGTTCCAATCATTAAGCCCCGATTCATAGTTGTTTTTATGGGAGTTCGATGTTTTTTCTTTTGTGTTTGGCATATTATTACTTTACTTGTTAGATTGTCATTTATTTATGGAAAGGCAATTCAAAAAATAGAGGGATGTTTTAAAGACGCGAAATTAAAACATTCGATTCAGGATTTATGTGATATGTGTATAAATTTTGCCAATCCGTTGAAAAATAAAAAACCCCTGCTTTTTGAGCAAGGGTTCTTTAGAAAATAAATTGAAACTATTTAACCACAATGAACTTGCTAACCTTGCGGAAATTTGTTCCTGTTAAGGTTGCAAAATAGGTTCCTGCTTGCAGATCATTGGTTCCAAAAGGAACAATATGATTGCCGGGAGCCTGATTTCCTAGTTCCATAGTTTTTACTTCTTTGCCTTGAATATTATAAATGGTAACCGAAATATTATCAGCAGAGTTAAGGTCAAACTCAATGTTACCTGAAGTAGTCATTGGGTTCGGATACACTTTCAGGTTATCAATTGAACCGGTGCTCTTCTTAATTGTAGGCACTGCAGTTGGTTGATAATAATCGTTGCTCATCCATATTCCTCTTCCATGTGTTCCAACATAAATAACACCTGAGTTATTACATTGGTAGTTTGGTAGGGTCTGTTGTTTCATATCAAATGCAAGTACATTAGGGAATCCGCCTGTATTGCTTTTTTGCCATACTGTAGAGGTTCCATTTAATTTATTGGTGTAGTAAACTCCATGTTCAGTACCAATCATTGCAGTACCGGGGTGGAATGTTCCTGCTGAATCTATATCCAGGATACAACTATAAACCGGCATAGAAGGCAAGTTGCCCTGAACATCGGTGAAATTAGGGCTTGCGCTGGTTCCTGTAGTTGTGTAGAACACACTGTGTAATCCAGCTGCATAACCACCTGCTGTAACCATAACGTTTGCAGGGTTCTTAGGGTCTGTACCGATAGACATGATATCTCTGCCGGAAACGATTGCCAAACTAACATGCTTACAATGAACAGTGGTATCTCCGGTTGAATGGCCTCCACCTTCCGAATACCAGAGTGAGCCGCTTTTATAATTATTGGCGTCAAGCGCATTCAGGTTTGAAAGGCGGTATACATTACCATCTGTAAAGCCTACCCAAAGTGCATCTCCGTCAGAGCTCCATGCAAGGGCATGTGTCTGAGCTGCTGAATTTGGCATTGCATCAGGTTTAGAAAGAGTTCCTCCAATTGGTTTCCAAACAACGTTTGCATTACTTGCACCTTGTCCGGTTATCCATACCCCATTTCCACTGCTAAAGCCAACTGCCAATTTTGATACTACATGATCTGGTATAGTATAAAACGAATCTTTAGTCATTGCGGAAGTAACTTTATAAGGATAGAATAGAGGTCCGTTTGAAGACTGTGGCCATGCAGTGTCGCCAATAGCATAATTCTTGTCAGCTTTATATGAAATTGAATCATGATTTAATAAATCGTACGAGTTTTCATATAATGCAACAGGGAATACAAAGCAACCGGTTCCTAATTGTGCAATACTGTCAATATTTGCGCCTCTGTTTACACCGATTGTTCTTGTGTAGGCACTTGTAGGGAAACCAAGTCCGGTAAGGTTACCGGTTCTGCCAAGGGTTGTTCCTCCGTCAATACAGAAATAAGCTATGTTGGGGTTTAGCTGAGAAACAGCACATCCGCCACCGTCACCACTTGTCATATCAGTACCATTATTGGTGTAGAATCCATTACCATCAATATAAGGTGAGCCATTATCCTGTGCACCGCCACCCATGCCAAGTCCCTGGGTCATGGTAGAGTTGCCATAGTTCACATTCACATAATTAACTTGTGGTGAATAGCAAATATGGTAATACTGGGTAACAGCATAATTACGGTTATAAGCGAGGAATGTTTTTGCACCATCGGTACTTTTGAATACACCACCATCGCAACCAAAATAAATAACCAATGGATTGTTCAAATCATACACAATAGCGTGTTCGTCAGGGTGAACATATTGAGGGTCTCCGCCAAAGTATGGGAAATAGTGGCTTATTTTAACCCATGAACCAACGGTGTCGCCCGGATTAACTTGATCCCATTTCCAGTAAGTGCAACCACCAACTAATATTTCGCCTTCTTTAGTAGGGTTTACAGCAATTACGTTATCATAAACACACTGGTCTTGTCCGCCGGTACCGGCTGTATAAGGGTCAAAAGCATAACTTCCGCCAGGGCCAATGTTATACCAATAAGCACCACCGTTGGTTGTCATAAATATACCTGAACCTGTTGCAGCCGCACCAAATTCGTAACTCTGAATATCGGAAGCATAAATGCGATTAGGATCTGTTGGAGAAATACCGAATTCAATACGTGACGCATTGCCAGGTAATCTTCCCGCTCCTGTATAATGGATTTCTGTAAATACACTGTCGTTTCCACCTAATGGGTTACATGTATATCCGAAACCACCAATATCTGCAATAATAACACTGCCATCTAACGACATTTTCACATCAAGTGAATTATTACCTGCTGTGCCTGCCAGCTTTTTATTGGTTGCACTCCACGCAGCACGCCATGAAACACCGGCATCGCGGGAAATATACAATCCGAAATAGGTAGCGGCATATAAGGTATTGTTATTATTGGGTTGAATAGCAATCTGGTTTGTGAAAGCCCATCCAGTTAATGTATTATTTGCCGGTTTGGTACTTGGAATCAAATTCCAGGTAGTGCCACGGTCAGTCGATTTCCAGATACCTCCACCAAGTTCTCCGGAGCTGAATTCCGGTCCGCCTCCGGCAGTAACGCCTTCGCCCGTACCGATATATATATTACCAGCCTTATCTTCAGCAATACATTCAATATTCATGTTGCCCATCGTATCATTCTGGCTGAATGCTATTGTGGTATTAGCATTTCCCCAATGAGAACCACCATCGGTTGATTTCCAGATACCTCCGGTTACACCACCTGCAAAGATAGTTTGGTGGGTAGGGTCCTGATTGTCGATTAAAATGGCTCGGGTTCTTCCACCTGTGCCTGTTGGCCCTACACTAACCCAATTAAATTGAGGGAGTGAAGAAGCTGCATGGGTTTTGCTTGGTATACTCATTGCCCTATCTGCAATAGCGGCCGCAAGCATGCTTTGGTAATCAAGTTGATTGGTAAACGGGTTTTTACGCACATTGAAGAAATACTTCTGCATTTCCAATGCATCGTTATCTTTATCGTTATCCTGTTCTTTATTAATAATATTTCCGGCAGAATATTCCCTGTGGTTTTTTGTGAATACAGTGAATAAAAGGCCCGCTGCAATTGCGATAGCTCCGAACTTAAGGCTGAGCAGCGATAGTGAATTTCTACTGATGTTAGTAGTTTCGTTGAACTTCATAAGAAGATATATTGGTGGTTAGACTACAAAGGTATTAAATATCAAGACGCAATGGAATGCCTTTTTACCTTAGAAGCGCAAAAAATGTTGAAAGAGCCATTTGAAAGCTGATTTCCATCAACTATATGCAATAAAAAAGCCCTGGCATTTTGCCAGGGCTTCAGCATAAATTGGCTTAAATTTATTTGGTTACAACAAACTTACAAACCTTACGGAATGTGCTTCCTGTGAGCGTAGCAAAGTAGGTTCCCGCATGCATGTTGGTAGTTTCAAAAGGAACAATATGATTGCCCGGTGTTTGAGTGCCCAACGCCATGGTTTTAACTTCTTTACCCTGGATATCATAGATACGAACAGTAACATCATCAGAGGTCGTCATATCGAACTCAATATTACCTTGAGTTGTCATTGGGTTTGGATAAACTTTCAGGTTATCCAGAACAGCCGCATTTTTAACTACAGGAACGGCGGTTGGTAATTGCTGAAGTGTACTTGAAACCCATGCACCCCTTCCATGTGTTGAAACATAAATATTGCCGGAATTATTACACATATAATTCGGCATGTTTTGTTGCTTGATATCAGATGTCATTACGTTCGGCAAACCATTGCTGTTTTTCACCCAAACGGTAGAAGTTCCGTTTAATTTATCAGTTGAATAAATGCCATGCTCGGTAGCTACCATTGCAGAACCGGTAAGGTAAGTACCATCTGAATTACGAAGGTCTACTATGCAACTATACACCGGCATCAACGGTAAATTACCTTGTACGCTGACAAATGACGGAGAAGCACTTTGAGCATTGGTAGAATAGTACACATAAGCTGCACTGCCATAATTACCGGCAGTAACCATCAGGTTATTGCTATTCTTCGGGTCGGTGCCCAGTGATAAGATATCCCTACCGCCAACAGGGCTTGCCAACTGTTTAGATTTTACTGTAGTATCACCTGTTACATGCGAAACAGAAGCAGTGTCCCAAAATAGTGCACCGCTGCAATAGTTATTAGCGTCCATAGCATTTAGGTTTGAGAATCGGAATAATACACCGCTTTCATCACCTACAAACAAATCGTCACCATCAGCAGACCATGCAAGCGCATGAATAGGAGAGGCGCTGTTGTCAGCAGTAGGTTTAGAAAGACCGCCACCAATTGGCTTCCATAAAACGGAGTAATTACTTGCACCTTGTCCGTTTATCCAGATATAATTTTTTCCGCTGAATCCTATAGCAAGTCTTGATACTACCCTGTCCGGAACCATCGTTCTGGAGCCCATAGCAATAGCAATTGGGGTTACATAAGGGTAGTAAAGAGGCCCGTTAGAAGATTGTGGCCAGATTGTATCCCCGGGTTTATAATTCTTAGGTGCAACAAAAATGATAGAATCATGATTTAACAAATCATACGGGTTTTCATATAATGCAACCGGGAAATCAAAACTACCTGCACCTGTTCCACCAATTGCCTGTATGTCCGCACCAGTGCACCTACCCTGGAATGCTGTGTAGGCATCGGTAGGTCCTGAAAGAGTTGAAAGGTTTCCTTCCCGGCCCAAGAAAGAACCGTAGTCGATAGAGAAATAGGCGATATTTGGGTTAAGTTGCGAAACTGCACAACCATTACCATCGCCACCTGTCATATCATTACCATCATTCGGGTAAAATCCATTACCGGTCATGTAAGGTGAGCCATTATCCTGAGCTCCGCCACCCATTCCAATACCTTCTACTTTAGTACCGTTACCATAATTTACATTTACGTAATTAACTTGTGGTGAATAACAAACGTGATAATATTGGGTTACAGCATAGTTTCTGTTATAAGCGCCGAATGTCATTGCTCCGCTTGAAGTTTCAGCATTGGTAGCATTTGTGCTTTTGAATACGCCACCATCGCAACCTAAGAACAATACGTTCGGGTTGGAAGGGTCGAAAACAAGTGCATGATCATCGGCATGAACCCAGAGTGGATCGGAAGGGCCTCCTCCATAGTGGCTTATTTTATTCCATTCTCCAACAGTATCGCCAGAGTGGGTAGTATTCCATTTATAGAAGGTTGTACCACCTAATATCAGATAGTTTTCATTATTAGGAAATACTGCCAATGTATTATCGTAACCGCATTGGTCAAACGCAGAAATATAAGGGTCGAAAGCCATACTTCCTCCTGGGCCTATATTATACCAATAAGTACCACCATTGGTACTCATAAATATACCTGATGTTGAACCTGTAGTGCCAAATGCACCATAAGGAGCAGAACCTTGTATATCCGAAGCATAAATGTGGTTCGGGTTGGTTGGTGCAATAGCGAACTCAATACGAACCGCATTACCTGGTAATCTTCCTACTCCAGTATATTTAATCTGAGTAAAGCTGCTATCATTTCCGCTTAATGGGTTACATACATATCCAAATCCGCTAACGTCGGCAATTATAACACTACCATCCCCAGAAACTTTTACATCAAGTGAATTGTAGCTGGGAGCGCCGGATATTTTTTTATTTGTTACAAGATTGTATGCGCTACGCCATGTTGCTCCGCTATCCCTTGAGATATACAAGCCATAATTGGTAGATGCATAAAGGGTTTTAAAGTTATTTGGTTGAATTGCAATCCGATTGGTAAATGCCCATAAAGCTGCAGAGTTTGCAGCAGGGGCAGTTTTAGGAAGCAAGCGCCATGTAGCTCCATCATCGGTAGATTTAAAAATACCACCACCCACTTCACCAGTACTGAATTCCTCTCCAAGATTTACAAAGCCTTCGCCTGTTCCAACATATATAACACCTTTGGAATCCTGAGCAATACAACAAATATTCATGTTAGCCATTTGGTCGTCCTGGCTAAATGCAATGGTGCTGATTGAACTTCCCCAATGCGAACCACCGTCAGTTGATTTCCAGATACCTCCTGTTACACCACCTGCAAAAATTGTTTGGTGGGTTGGGTCTTGATTATCAATAAGGATTGCACGGGTACGGCCTCCTGTTGCAGTAGGTCCGTAACTGTCCCAATTAAGGGAAGGAACTGCAGTAGTTGCATGGGTAAAACGGGCGGTAGCCATTTCCCTGTCTGCCGCGGTTGCTTCAAACATGCTTTTATAATCTAATTTATTGGTTGTAATATTTTTACGGGCATTGAAGAAGAATTTCAACATACCATAAGCATCATTGTCTTTTTCATCCTTTTCTTTAGAAATGGCGTTTCCGGCCGAGTATTGCCTGTGATTGTTTGTAAACACAGAAAATAAAAGTCCAAGAACAATAGCCACAGAGCCTAATTTGAGGCTAATGAAGGATAATGAGTTTTTGGTGGTTTTAGTAGTTTCTTTTGAGTTCATGTTTGGTTAGTTAGATAGGTTGGTTGGGCAAAAGTATTAAATATTGAGTCCGAAAAACTTGGCTTTTGAAAGTGTTGGTAAATTTTTTATAAATACACCCTCAAAAACGGTTTGCAGTTTCAAAGATATATCATAAAAAGAACCTTCAGGGGGAAGAATTATTATATGGTGGGTTTGACTTATTAAATGGTAGGTTTCACTTATTAAACGGCAAATGAGTATAACGTTTATAGAGGTGAAAGTTTATAAAGTTGAAGTCAAACCTTCAAAGTTTAAAACAAATGCTTCTCTGCATGATAAGAAGACCTAACCAATGGTCCGCTTTCAACATAACGGAACCCTTTTTGAAGGCCGATTAACTTCAGTTCGGCAAATTTATCGGGGTGTATAAACTCTTTTACGGGAAGATGTTCCGGGGTTGGTTGAAGATATTGGCCAAGCGTTAATATGCTAACACCTGAATTTCTCAGGTCGTCCATCGATTCTAAAATCTCATCGAAGGTTTCACCAAGTCCCAACATGATACCTGATTTGGTTTTTACCCCCGCATCGCTCAGCATTTTTAACACGGCAAGGCTACGGTCATATTTGGCTTGTATTCGTACTTGCTTGGTAAGCCTTCTAACTGTTTCAAGATTATGCGATACAATTTCAGGGCGCACTTCGGCAATTTTTGCCACCAGTTCAGGGTCTCCCTGAAAATCTCCGATCAGTGTTTCAAGGGTTACCCCGGGGCATTTTTCACGGATGGTGTTGATGGTTTCAACCCATATAGCTGCACCTCCGTCTTTCAGGTCGTCCCTGTCGACAGAAGTAATTACGCAATGTTTTACTTTCATCAATTGTACTGCCTCGGCAACACGTTGAGGTTCTTTTAAATCAACCGCTTTTGGGCGGCCTGTTGCTACAGCACAAAAGCCGCATGAACGGGTGCAGATATTTCCCAATATCATAAAAGTGGCAGTTCCGGCTCCCCAGCATTCGCCCATATTCGGGCAGTTTCCGCTCTGGCATATAGTGTGGAGACGGTTTGCATCAACAGTAGCCCGAACATTGCGATAGTTTTCGCCTGTTGGTAGTTTTACTTTTAGCCAGGAGGGCTTATTGCTTTGGGGTTTTGTTAACGGAAGGGTGTTGTTTTCTGACACAAATTATGCGGTTAAATCCAGCGGCTGCCAATACTGAAGCTCAGGTATAAATTAATAAAGATCCGGTTGTTTTGAGAGAAAGCCATCATGGGGATTACGTTTTTATAAGCATCTACCACCACGCCTGTTTCAAGGGCTTTAAGGGTTTTGTGGCGATTGGCAAAATCAAAATTAATTCCGGCTTTACCATAAAGGCCGGGATGTATAGTCATTTCACCTAAGCCATCAAATACAGAAGCACGGCCATAAATGTTACTTGGGTTATCTTTTGCAGGGTCATATTTTTCAGGAACTGGCGGAAGTTGATCTCCATTGGGCGCACTAACAAGAATATCAAGGTAAACAGGTTTCAAAATGCCTAATGATGCGCCTACTGCATAAATGGCATCAATTTGAACGCAGTTCAAATCATTTTTCCTCCAAATCATCCTTGAAACACCCACGCCAAGACGGAAAACTCCCATTCCGTTCAGTTTGCCGAAATAGTAAGGTGATGCTTCGGGCTGGTTCGGGTTTGATATTTTATACTCGTTCTGGTTATGCATAGTAGCAAATTCCGTTTCCCAGAATATCTTTTTATAAATGTCGAGTATTTTTGAGCGGCGGAAATAAAACCCCCATCCTTCCGAATGAATAGAAATAGCCCCAATTGCCTGGTGGTTATAAATAATATTTGCATCCGGTGGAGTAATGGACTCGTCCGCAATTTCCTGAGCAGTTACAAACTTTCCGAAAGGAATGAAAAGCAGTAAGCAAAAAGTAAAAAGTTTTAAATATGGGATTTTCATTTTACGTTTTTCATTATTCATTTTAGTCCCTCATGAATACTTGTCCTATATTTGTATTGGCAAATTTATACAAAATATGGCAGACAATGCGATTACTTCGAAAGTTATTTATACGGGAGGATTAAGAACCTCAGCCGTTCATTTAAAATCGGGCAATACCATAATAACTGATGCACCGCCAGACAATCATGGAAAAGGAGAAGCTTTCTCACCAACTGATTTGATGGCTACTTCGCTGGCAAACTGTATGCTTACAGTGATGGGCATTGCATGCCAAAGCCGCAACATTAATATTGACGGAACTGTTGCTGAAGTTACTAAGATTATGGCAGCAAATCCGCGCAGGGTAGCTGAAATACATATTACCCTTACCTTTCCGCCAATGGGATATACTGACGAACAAAAAAAACTTCTTGAATTGACTGCCCGAACCTGCCCTGTTGCTGAGAGCCTTCATCCAAAACTCATTCAGAACATTACTTTTGTGTTTAATTAACATCAACTAATTATGAAACTAACACCCATTTTAGCAATTGCCTTTTTAGGGATTTCTACTATCTCATTTGCCCAATTCGATTTAAAAAAACTGGAGAATAATACATCCAAAAACATAAATAATGCCCTTGGCAAAAAAGGCGATAATGGCACACTCAGTAATGATGATATTGTAAATGGCTTGAAGGAGGCCTTAAAGGTCGGTTCGAATAATGCAGGTTCGTCAGCTTCAAAGGTTGACGGATTTTATAAAGATTCCCTGATTAAAATTCCATTCCCTCCGGATGCAGAAAAGGTTCGGAAAACCGCTGTTGACGTGGGAATGCAAAAGCAGGTGGATGATTTTATTTTAAGTATGAATCGCGCTGCTGAACAGGCTGCTGTTAAGGCTGCTCCAATTTTTGTTAATGCAGTTATGTCGATGAATATTGATGATGGTTTGAATATTCTGAAAGGTGCGGATAATGCGGCTACCCAATATTTACAAAGTAAAACAGCCCAACAACTGCATGATACTTTTTTACCTATTGTAAAAGAAGCTATTGCAACGGTTCAGGTAACCAAATACTGGCAGCCCTTGGCAAATACCTATAATATGATTCCTGGTGTTACTAAAGTAAACCCTGACTTGAATGAATATGTTACCCAAAAAGCATTGGATGGTTTATTTAATCTGGTGGCAAGAGAAGAACTAAAGATTCGTAAGAATCCCTTGGCACGTGTTTCGGATATACTTAAGAAAGTATTTGGAAGCTTGGATAAGAAATAAGTTGAATTACAAGTTCAGGAGTTTTCTGTATTGCTCTGTGTAGTTTTCTTTCCGGAACATAGTTTCTGACAAATCACTTATTCTTAATCGGTCTTCGAAGGCGGGCCGTTGAAGGTTTTTCCAATTAATTGTATCCAATAATATTCCGCAATTTTTTTGAACAACTAATTCACTATAATCACCCACATTGTTTGAAACAATAGAGGGTAGTCCGGCAGCCATGTACTCGGCAAAGCGCACGGGTGTACGAGGCATATTACTTATGGAATCTGCTTGTGCAAAAAAAGCATAATCTGAAGCCCGCAAATAATCCATTACTCTTGAATAGTCGACCCATTCCTGCAAAACCCGGTCGGGGTATGTCTCTTTTAATGGTTTTTCGGCACCGGGTTTACTCAACATTAATAGTTTTATATTCTTGTTTTCAGATAATGCAACGGCCAAATGTTTGTACAAAAGATCTATTCCATGCCATGCATAATTAGAACCTGAAGTTACAATTAAAATTTCATTTTCGCCCACTCCCAGTGTTTGACGAAGTGCATTTATTTTTTCTTTATCAATAGAACTGTTAATAGCCGAATTCATGGTGCATGGAATAACTACAAAATCGGTAGTTTTGCAGCCCAGGTAATTATGCCAGTATTCAGTCAGTTTTTTAGAAACTGCAAGTCTTCCCTGAACTTCATCAACAACTTCCTTTTCAAGATCTTTAATGTAGGATGCGATGACTGTTGAATACCCTGTAAAGTATTCAAGCCATTCGGCTGCATAAGCTGCCCTTCCGTCATAAGCAACCCATGTTGCTTTTTTACAATTTAGCGCAAGCCAAGACGCAAAAATACCTCTTGCCATTATTGTTTCATTTTTCTTGAAAAACAAGAGCACTTTTAAAGTAAATATATTTTTCTTCCAGTTGTTTATTCCAGGGAAACCCGGCAGAATAATTGTACGGTGGTAGTTTTTCTTAAACTCTTTCCGAACCTTGAAAAATGAGCGTACTGAAATAAGTGCAATTAGTGTTACCTTAATCTTGAATTTATCTTCAAGAAAACGGCAAACATCAAATGCCTGGCTTTTTAATACCCCTTCGGGTGCTTCGTTTATGGTTAAAAAATACATTTATTTCAAATATTGCAGCATGTTATTGCCTTCGCAAAATAGCAAATCTACAATACTTAAATTATTAATAAACCCATTCCGTTCTTCAAAAACCTGAAGATATTTTGGAATTTGAATAGGGTTGGCAGCTAAAACTGAAGGTGCTGCCAATGCTCGGTAATCATTTGCATGCGGATAGCTTTCAATATATTCTGTAGTGAATGAAAAGTGAATTTTATTTCCAAAAATGGTATTCATTATCTCGAGAAGTTTCATGTTCCATTCAAACAAAAAAGTTGGCTTGAAATCGGAGTATATTGGGCTGAAATAATGTTCGTAAAATTCAAAATAAGGTGAGCGCCTGTATGCTGCTTCAAAGCCACGCCAGTGGATAGCGCGCCAATTGCTTTCATACGAAATCCGGACATCCTTTAGTGCTGTTCGTACTCCTTTATGAATTATAGGAATAGATAATTTTTGAGCTCCGTTTGGTCCGCTGATTACACAACGGTTATAAAAGAATTGCTTGTGGAAGTGCTCGTGCACATCAAAAACGACCGACTTATGCTTCAACATGAGTTGAAAATATTTAATCGGCGGAAAATAGGCGAGGGGCATGATAGCCACCTGTGCAGGCTTATTTTTTGAAGCGGCTTCGGATGGCTCCATATATTGGCGGAATCAGCGAAACTATAATAATGCAATAGGTTATTTGGGTAAAATAGTTCTTTACAAATTCAGTATGTCCTAAAAGATAGCCTGCCCAAAGGAAGCTGTTTATCCAAAGCAGATTGCCTAAAATACTGAACGTTATAAATCTTTTGTAGGTCATACTCCCAACGCCGGCCACAAATGGAGCAAACGTGCGAATGATAGGTATAAACCGGGCTATAATGATTGTTTTGCCGCCATGCTTTTCGTAGAAGGCACGGGTTTTATCCAAATAATCTTTACGAATAAACCGCAATTTCAAGTTGAAAACTTTTGGTCCGAAATAGTTTCCGATAAAGTAATTGGAATTATCGCCTGCAAAGGCTGCAATAAATAGTAAAAGTAAAAGCAGATAGATGTTTAAAACTCCCAGTCCGCTTGCAATAACACCCGCCGCAAAAAGAAGCGAATCGCCGGGAAGGAATGGGGTAACTACCAGTCCTGTTTCGCAGAAAATAATAAGACAAAGAATTACATAAGTACTGTTTTGATAGGTGTCAACAATATACTGAAGTGAATCCCTGTCATGGGGAATCATCGAGATAAAATGTTTGATATGTTCAATCATGGTGGAGGTAGGAATGAGGAGCCAAAGGTAACAGAATTGTTTAATTCAGCCTAATTCGATCCTTCATTAATAATTTCTTCCTGATTAATTAGACCTTGAGAAATAAAATCCTTAAGCTTTGCATCATATATTTTTTGTAACCCGTCCTGTTTGTATTTTTGGGCATCATAACGTAGTCTTAATATAAAGTTTTTCGCCTCATTCAGGTTTGATTCACGGTAATGGTCTTCCGGATCGGGTTTACTATATTCTATCAGTTTACCTTCATATATGTCAAATAGTTTTTTCGAAATAGTATTCGCTTTATCAAAGCCTCCGGCTGCATAATATGCCTCGTCTAGCACCATTTCATCATTCTCGAAGGGTAATGATTTTTCAGGTATTGAATCAGAACAAAAATCCAGAACTTTAATAGCTGAATCCTTTTTCCCTTCAGCAATTAGTGCCTGTGCAAGTTCACCAACAACTACCCGGGAAATTTCAGCCATGTATATCTTTCCCTTGTTTAATGGAACTCCATTGCCCATATTACCCCATTGGAATTTATGCATAACCGTATTATACATATCTGCTGTTGATATATCTGCATTAGAGTATGATGTCCCTGAAGGGTTTTTAAATGGTACAAGTTCATACACGAAGCCCTGCAATCTTAAATAATTATCGAGCCCTGCAAATTCATCAGCTCCACCGCCGATAGCAAAGCAAATTGGCCTTTTCCAATCGTTATTGAGAAGCACATTAAGCAATATTAATTTGTCTTTCAGAATGTATGAGCCTTGAAAACTCCATTTTATTTCAGGCGCGATATTATTAATTG
>CAIUPO010000062.1 GCA_903901055.1 uncultured Bacteroidota bacterium | reverse complement strand
TCCGCTTTTTAAACTCCGCTTCTTAAACTCCGCATAAAGACCCCTTACTATTCCATCAGACAGACCTATCTCTGGAACAATTATTTTCTGGATTCTGGCGCTTTTCATTATAGCCAGAAGTATTTTAGCGGCAGGCACAATAACATCCGCCCGGTCAGGGTTTAGCCCAAGTATGGATACTCTGTCTTTGGGAGAATACGACTCGATTTTAGCAGTAATAAGTTTAAGTTTTTTGTAGGGTAGGGGCTTATTACCTTTACGGTCGGACATTTTGTAGAGCTTATTAATATTGCCACCCGAGCCAATAGCAGTAATGCCCGGTTTACTTTCCGAAATATCTTTAATCCACTGACGGAATTCGAGCCAGTATTTTTTTTCTACTTTGTTATAAAGCAATAAAATAGTGCCAATATTAAACGACCTTGATGCCACGCATTTCCCTTTGCTGATAAGGGTTATCTCGGTGCTGCCTCCGCCAATATCCACATACATATAAGAGGCATCGTGTTCCAGGTTTTCTTCCGCATGATTGGCATAAATTATGCTGGCTTCGGTTTTGCCATCAATAATTGTAACAGGCAGTCCGGCTTCCCTTCGGATGCGTTTGATGATTTCTTCACTGTTACTGGCAGTGCGCAGGGCAGCGGTGGCACAGGCCCGGTAATCAACCACGTCATGCACACTTATCAGGTGCTTAAAAGCCTTCATGGTGGTAACTAAACGGTCAGCTTTTTGCTTGGTTATTTTTTTTCTCAGAAAGGCATCTTCGCCAAGCCTGAGGGGGATTCGTATTAACTCGGCTTTTTTAAATACTACTTTGCCTTTGTCCTCTAAAACGTTACAGAACAGCAGACGAACTGCATTAGAGCCAATATCGATGGAAGCGAATTTCATTACAAGTGGTCAGTGTTCAGTGGGCAGTTGTCAGACTTTTTGTTCTTCATTTTTCACTTTTCTTTTTTCACTTTTCACTCAATTTAGGTTTATGAGCAAGTAAGCGTCCTTTAAAATAGTTGTAGATTTCATCCTGTGCCCTCACTTTTTTATCTCCGGGTAAAGTTGGTTTGTACTGGTTATCCTGGGTTAGGTTAAGTATGCGTGCTTTGGTATTATCCTTAAATTGAATTTCCAATATCTTCTTAAGCTTTTCACGAATCTTCTTATCGTAAATGGGTACTGCAATTTCGTTCCGCAAATCAAGGTTACGGTACATCCAGTCTGCCGAAGTTAGGTAAATCCGTTCGTCACCACCATTGCAGAAAACAAGTATACGGGAGTGTTCTAGGTATTTGTCAACAATACTAATGGCTTCAATATTTTCACTCAACCCTTTAATTCCTGGAATCAGCGAACAACTCGAACGGACAATCAATTTAACCTTAACCCCTGCATCGCTTGCCTGGTATAGCTTCTTCACTAGTTCTGTATCTACGATGGAGTTAAGTTTAAGAATAATATAGGCCTCTTTGCCATCCTCTGCATTTTTAATTTCCTTGTTGATATACTTAATAAACTTCTTCCTCATAAAGAAAGGCGAAACAAGCAGATGGTCGTAATTGCCGACCTTAAAGTTATTGCTATAAAAATGGAATACTTTGGAAATCTCTGATGTGATGCGCGTATCGCTGGTAAGCAAGGTGCAATCGCTATAAAACTTGGCCGTATCTTCGTTAAAATTACCTGTGCCTATATGTCCGTATGTTACTGTACTGTTGCCTTCCTCGCGGGTAATGAGCAGCAATTTGGAGTGCACTTTCAATCCGGAAATACCATAAATAACTTCTGCACCTTCTTCCTTCAATTGCTTTGCCCAGTATATATTGGCTTCCTCATCAAAACGGGCTTGCAGTTCTACAACCACTGTAACCGATTTACCATTCTTTAAGGCATTCGCTAAAATGTAAGCTATACTCGATTTTTTGGCCAGCCTGTATAAAGTCATACGGATAGATGTAACCTTAGGGTCAATGCTGGCCTCACGCAGCAAGTCAATTATATGGTTAAAGGATTGGTAAGGATAGCAAAGTAAAATATCTTTTTTCTTAATTACGCTGAATAAGCTTCGGGCCTTGCTTAGCTCCGGATGAGGGAGTGGAGCAGGGTAGTGGTATAAAAGGTCTCTGTTACCAACCCCGGGGAAGTTCATAAAGTCACGGAAGTTATGGTAGCGTCCGCCAGGGATAAGGGTAATGGCTTTCTTCGTTTTTATTTTCTTCATTATAAACTGAAGAAGGTCTTTGGGTATTTCGCGGTCATACACCATTCGCACCGGGTCACCCTTTTTGCGGTCTTTAACGCTTTTCTCAATTTTCTCTACAATGCTTTTTGATAAATCCTGGTCAATATCAAGCTCCGCATCCCTTGTTAATTTTATGGTGTAAGCCTCAGCACTGTCTACTTCCAGCACGGCAAAAACTTCATTAAGGCAAAAACGGATCACATTATCTAAAAGAATAATATATCTTGATTCTCCTTGCTTTGGGAGTACTACAAACCTTGGCAACACATCTGTAGGAATATGTATCAGGGCGTATTTCATCCCTTTTCTTACCTCGCCCTTACGGAATAGTTTAACAGCAAAGTAGATGGCTTTATCATTCAGGTAAGGGAAGTTGGGTGCCGTCTCAATCATCACAGGTGCAAGGGTTGGCAGCACACTTTCATGAAAATATTTCAATACAAAAGCACTCTGTTCCTTATTCAGGTTTTTATCATCAACCACAAATATTTTGTGAGAGGCTAATTCATTTACTATGGCGCTATATACGTTTTCCAACTCCTCCTGCTGTTCAAGTACTTTTTTATTTATCTGCTTTAAGAGTTTGGCAGGGTCTTCACCAATAAATTCACTTACACCCTTCTTTACTTCCGCAAGGCGGCTTAAGGTGGCAACACGTACACGGAAAAACTCATCGAGGTTACTGGAAAATATTCCCAGGAACTTCATACGCTCAATAAGCGGAACAGTTCTGTCAGTGGCTTCCTGGAATACCCTTTCGTTAAAAGATAGCCAGCTAATGTCTCTTGGAATGTATTTATTCTTCATAAATCGATTTTCAAATATACAGATATAAGATGTGAGATATAAGATATGAGATATAAAACATAAGCTATTAGTGAATAACAGTTGATTTCACTTATATCTTATATCTCATATCTTATAGCTGAATTCAAAGCTATTTTCCTTGTTCGGTAAAGGTGATTTTGCCTTTTGTTTTGCTCAATTCAGCCCAATTGGCAATATTAAACTGGATGGCTGTTACAGCTGAAGTAGGTAAGTCCTCCGATTTCTTTTTTGTGATAAGGTTGCAAAGGTCACTGATACTGGGGTTGTGTCCAAATACCATAATGGAGGATATGGAATCATCTTGTTTTTTCAGCATATCCAAAATGTCGGAAGCTTTTTTCTCGTAAAGGCTTGGGCTGATTTCAAGGGCAGCTACCGGGTAACGCATATTAATAGCGAAAATTAGGGCAGTATTAAGCGATCTGAATGCATAGCTCGATATCATCCTGCCGGGCAGGATTTTCTTTTTGTTAAGCTTTTGGGCTATTTTCTGGGCACGGTATATTCCGGTTACAGTTAACGGGCGTTCCCAATCATTAATTCCCTTTTCATCTCTTGAGGCCTTTGCATGGCGAACCAGGTATATTGTTTTCATATTTCTCAAAGATAATTGGAGTACCGAAGTTAACGATTAATTCAATGTTAAGGAATTGTTAAGGTGGGGACGATTCCAAAATTGTCCCTACATCAAAAATAACGGAAATAAAAAAAGCCCCAATTAAGGGGCTCTATATTATGGACTGTCCGGCTCGGACTTACGCGTGATTTTCCAATACCTTGGAGGTAGGCGCTTTCTTTGTATCTTCAATAAGGGCCTTATCTACAATAATACGTCCGCAATGTTCGCAAACAACCAGCTTTTTGTGAGCTGTAATTTCGGTTTGTCTTTGTGGTGGAATCTTTACGAAACATCCGCTGCAAGCGCCTCTTTCAATGGTAACAACAGCCAACCCGTTTTTAAAGTTAGGACGGATACGGTTATATGCATTCAAAAGGGTTTGGTCAATATGGGCTTTCGCATCAGCTGACTTTTTTAGGAGGTCTTTTTCCTCTTTTTCGGTTTCCGAAACAATCTTTTCTAACTCGTCTTTCTTAGCTTTCAGGTCTTTGTTCTTTTCAGCCAACAGGTCTTCCGATTGTTTCATCATTTCCTGCTTTACAATGATTGAGGATTTGTATTCCTTAACCCTTTTATCTGATAATTGGATTTCCAGTTTTTGGAATTCTAATTCTTTGGTTAATGATTCAAATTCGCGGTTATTACGAACCTTGTTTTGTTGCGATTCGTATTTCTTAATAAGGGTTTGGGAGTCTTTTGCATTGTTTTTCTTCTCAGTAATCATCTTTTCGAGGTTTTCCATTTCCTCTTGTTGCTTTGCAACACGTAGTTTCAAACCATCAATGGTTTCTTCCAAATCCTGCACTTCCACAGGCAGTTCGCCTCGTAATACGCGGATTTCATCTACTAAAGAATCAATATCCTGTAACTGGTACAATGCTGTAAGTTCTTCCTCCAAACGCTCCTGGGTCATGCCCTGAAGTCCTTGTAGATATGATTTTTTAGCTGGGGTCTTTCCTGTTTTGGTTGATGACATTGTTATAAATAGTTTACGGGATTAGTATTCGTTTTTGAAATTTGGGCTGCAAAGGTAGTAAATTTTTCCTTAAGAAAAGAATGTAGTATTTCGGGGGTAAATTGCTCGCTTTCGTAATGGCCGATATCGGCTATAAGTATCTTGCCTTCAGCATCAAAGAACTGGTGGTATTTATAGTCGCCTGTAATAAAGGCATCCGCCCCCTTGTTTAGTGCATCATTCAGAAGGAAAGAACCGGCTCCTCCACATATCGCTACTCTTTTTACCTTTTTGCCAATTAAAGGGGTGTATCTTATTCCTCCTGCCTTCATATTTTTCTTTACCATAAGTAGGAAATCCTTCTCTGTCATAGGTTTTTCCAACTCCCCAATCATTCCTGCGCCAACTTGTGGATGCGATAGCTCCATGGGGTAAATATCATAAGCTACTTCCTCGTAAGGATGGGCATTTAAAAGGGCCTGAACAACTTTGTTTTCAATGTTGATAGGGTAGATGGTCTCAATTTTCTCTTCTTTTTCATGATGCCTTACATGTTTTTTCCCTATAAATGGTTTGGTGTTTTCACCGGCTCTGAAAGTACCAGTTCCTTCCACATTAAAACTGCATTCATTATAATCGCCAATTTTGCCGGCTCCGGCTGCAAAAAGAGCTGTTCTCACTGCATCTGCTTTATTAATCGGGCAAAAGGTCACCAATTTTCTAAGAATTCCTTTTTTAGGGCTGAGTATGGAAAGGTTTTTAAGTCCAAGTTTTTGTACGATTTTATTGTTGACTCCAACCATTATGTTGTCAAGATTGGTGTGCATAGCATAAATGGCTATGTCATGCTTAATAGCATATATGAGGGTCCTTTCCGAATAGGTTTTGCCAGTTATCTTCTTAATGGGAAAGAAAAGGATAGGATGGTGGGCAATAACCATATTGTACCCAAGTTTTACGGCCTCCTTAAGCACATCTTCGGTACTATCCAGGCAAAGCAATACTCCTTTTATTTCCTTTTCTTTATCACCGACAATTAATCCGCAATTGTCATACGATTCCTGATAGCCCAGCGGGCAGAGCTCTTCAAGATAGTTGGTCAGTTCTTTTATTTTCAAAATAGAAGGTTTTTGAGATGTAAAAGTACGAAATCGATACGAGCGGCCAATCTTCAAATTTGAATAATCAGGCTATATCACTTATAATAAGAATCTATCTTTGCCCGATAAAATAAAACCCCAAGGTTGTTTGAAAGAGATACTACAATCTAAATATTCACGGTTTTTTATAGCCGGATTATTACTGAATATACTTTGTTCGTGGTTCAGTTCCGGTTTTCACCAGGCCGATGAACATTACCAGATATTAGAGTTTTGTAATTACAAACTTGGCTTCATTCCGGGGGCTAGCTTACCATGGGAATTTCAGGACCAGGTTAGGGCCACTTTATTGCCCGATATTGCCTATGGGTTTGCCCGGATAATGCAGTGGTGTGGAGTATATAATCCATTCTTCCTGGCTTTTCTGTTGCGTTTTATAACAGGAATAGCCAGTTGGTTCATCGTTAGCAAGTGGTGTATTTTGATGATAGATAAATTTAAAACTGAAACTGCAAGGAAAGCATTTTTACTGATGAGTTTTTTCCTTTGGTTCATACCGTATCTTAGTGTAAGGTTTACGGCCGAGAATATTTCCGGAATCTTGTTTTTATATGGCCTTTGGTATATTCTCAATCTACTGGAGAAACCGGCTGAGAAACCTTACATGGTCTATATTGTAGCAGGGTTACTATTCGGGATTTCCTTTTTTATACGTTTTCAAATGATGTTCGCCATTGGCGGCTTTTTGCTGTGGTTACTGATAATTAAAAAAGTCAAATGGAAGTTTATTTTCCTTGTGGCATCAGCAATTGTTGTTGCTATCGGATTAAATATCTGGCTTGATTATTGGTTTTATGGCAACCTTGTATTTACTCCCTACAAGTATTATTACGCCAATATAGTATTACACAAGGCAGCCAGTTTCGGGGTGAACCCTTGGTGGTACTTTATTGAACAATTTATTATGCAGGCAGCACCGCCCATAAGTGTTTTCCTTCTAATTATGTTTATTGCCGGAGTTTATAAAAACCCCCGTAATCCTGTAATTTGGATATTAATTGCATTTATCCTTCCACATTTTTTTATAGGCCATAAGGAAATGCGGTTTCTATTCCCTGTCACCATTATTTTTATTTATAGCTGTGCCATTGGGTTGGATTATTTGATTAACCGTTTCCAAATTGATAAACTCTACAAATATGCATTTAAAATATCCGTTATAGTCAGCATTCCGCTGCTTTTATTCCGGACATTTGTTCCGGCAGAAACCCCCATAGATTATTGTAAATATTTGTACTATAATGTACCTGAAAAGGACAATGTTCTTTTCGTGCTGAAAAGCGATTGCGATATGACAATTGACGGCCTTTTCGTGGGATTTTACAAAAGCAGAAATATTAAAATTGTGAAAATTGACAGCCTTCCCCAGATGCAAGGGTATTTGTCTGAAAATAATATGAATTCAGCGCTATTATTTTATAAACAGAACAATGATTGGGAAAATCATATTAACGGACTTAAAGCAGAGTTGGCCTATTGCTATTTCCCCAACTGGATTTTAAAATTCAACTTTAACCATTGGGTTGAAAGGAGCACTGTCTGGAAGTTTTACCGGATAAGCAAAGCGTAAGTTTTGCGTTTATGAAGCTAATAACAAAGCGAGGATTCCGAATAAAATTAGTGCAAAAACCATACCTGAAATAGCCTTACCTGTCCCGGTATATTTACCCTCTTCAGCATGTATTTTGTGAAGGGCAATAATGCCAAAAATAATTGCTAGTAAGCCCAAGATACCACCTGCAATGCCCGCGCTAATCAAAATGGTATTAGCGAGTTTTGCAGTTGCACATAATCCACCCGAATTTCTGATAATCGTAAGGCCTAACCAAACAGATACAGAAAGAAGGATAAGGGTAAACCCGAACATTCCCAAATGAGAACTGGCCTTCGCCTGACTGCAAACCTCCTTATTGGAGTCCTCATGAGCAATAGGATCTCCCGATAAGTTATTTTGCTCTGTTAGCGGGTTTGCCAGCGATTCTTTCTGCTTTGAAAAAGAGGTGTTTTTTAGCAAATTGTTATTTCCTGAAATATGGAATGTTTCAAAATGGGTAGGAATAACCAAATCCGGCAGAGGGTCTTCCGTTAGAATATTCATGGGCTTTGCAGCAATTATTGCAGGGTGAAAATGATTGTGGTTAGAATGTTCAGGAGCATTATTTTTATTTACAATTGTCTTAGGGGCTCCGTGCTTCCAGTTTATGCTAAAACCGGGCAAATATCTTCGTTTTGTAATATTACATGATTCCAGTAAAACTACGGAAATAATGAAGGCGTATAAATATTTCATTAGGGCGTGTTTGGCGTGTCTTATTATGTACGGAACGAAACTCAAAATGTTACCCCCTTTAATTCTACCAGAAAGGTGTTGACAAAACTAAAGCAATTAATAACCATAACCCCAGAATAATACCAATTGTTGCCTTGGCTTTTCCTGAATATTTTTCAGGATTCATTTTTATTTTATCCAGCGCATTAACTCCATTAATAACTGCCAGTATTCCAAAAATTAAATAAAGTAAACCGCTTAAAAGCGCACCTAGAAAAAGAAATCCTAATAGCACAAATCCTCCGCTACCTGCATCGGATGCCGTACCTAAAAGTATTGCCAGCAAAATTATTCCTGCGGGTAATGCGATTGAAAGAATGCCATCGGTTAAGCTTCTTTTTGCCTCAGGGCAAACTTCCTTTCCTGGTTTGGTGATGTTGTTTGCACTGTCTTTAGGAAACTCCATCAGTACTTTTGAATACGTGAGCTTTTGACCCATTGCAATAGGCTTGTTTTCAGGGGTGATTTTTGAAGCAAGGAAAGGGCTTTGAGATTTATAAAGTGAGATAGTATCTTGGGTAGAATAACTTTGTGAGGGCATAACGCGAAGCGTAGGTGAGATTGCGGTGTTTCCTGAAATCTGTTGTGGCTTTTGCAGATGGGATGGCGGCTTCTTATGCGTCCAATCGATAGAGAAACCGGATAAATACCTTCTTTTAGTAACTCCGCAAGAGGTTAAAAGAAGTATGGCAAGACAAGTAAAAACTATGTGTTTCAATTTGTTGAATTGTATCAAAAATAGAAAACTTAAGAAAACAGGAATTATTATTTTGCAAAAGTAAAAACCAAAAAGCTGGCTATCCAAGCCAAAGCACCCATATATAAGAATTGTATGAGCGGCCATTTTACACTTTTTGTTTCCCTGTAAACAACAGCTAGCGTACTCATACACTGCATTGCAAAAGCGTAAAATAGCATGAGCGAAAAACCTACAGCAGCGGTATATTGAGGCTTCCCTGTTTCCGGATTAATGGCTGCAGACATTTTTTCACGTATGGAGAGATTATCGTCTGCTCCATCAGCACTGTAGAGTGTTGCCATGGTACCAACAAATACTTCCCTTGCGGCGAAAGAGCTTATAAGTGCAATTCCGATTTTCCAGTCGAAACCGAGCGGTTTGATAACCGGTTCAATCCATTGGCCTGCATGGCCAGCATACGATTCTTTTAATTTCCCGGCTGCGATAAACCTTTCTATCTGTATTGAATTGTATTTTTTTGCAGAGTCTGGGCGGGCGTACGCTGTTTCAACTGCTTTCATTTTGGTTGGTGGGCCATGTGAAGCCATTACCCATAGAATAACCGAAATGGCAATAATTACTTTCCCTGCATCGCGCAAAAAGATGAATGATTTTTGATAAATGGTTAACCCAATACCCGATAATTTTGGAACACGATAGAGTGGCATCTCCATCATAAAATAACTCTTCTCCCTTGACTTAATAATAAGTTTAAATACAAAGGCTGCACCCAACGCAGAAACGAACCCTAACAGATACATCCCCATCAGCACAAGTCCCTGCATATTGAAATAACCATAATTATGTGTGTTAGGAATTACCAATGCAATAAGCAACGTATAAACAGGTAATCGGGCTGAGCAACTCATAAGCGGAGTCACCATAATAGTAGTAAGTCTTTCTTTCCAATTGGGGATGGTTCTGGTGCCCATAATAGCGGGAACAGCACAAGCCATGCCACTCATAAGCGGAATAACAGAACGCCCGTTAAGCCCCAATGGGCGCATTAATTTATCCATTAAAAAGCTGGCTCTTGCCATATAGCCGGTGTCTTCCAGAATCGCAATGAAGGCAAACAAAAGGGCTATTTGAGGTACAAATACCGCTATTCCACTTAGTCCGGCTAAGATTCCATTAATTAGTAAGGAGGTAAGTTCGCCCGGTGGAAGTGAATTTTTGCTGAATTCTGAAATTTTTATAAAGCAGAATTCTATTGCATTCATCGGATATTTAGCAATGAGGAATATGCTTTGGAAAATCACAAAAAGAATAAGTAAAAAGAAAACGTAGCCCCAAATTTTATGGGTGAGTAACTTGTCAACCCGTGCCGTTATTGATTTTTTCTTCTCCTCTTCATTAATTACAACACATTCTTTTATAACCTCATTGATGGCTCTGTACCTGGCGATCGTCTCATCCGATTGTACTTTATGCTTTTCAAAATGGTACTTTACAATGAGTTTTTTTATCTCTTCTTTTTTCTCGGTTATCGTTTCAAAATGAGAAATTCCAGTTTCGTTATTAATTAACTGAAAAGCGCCATAGTGGCTCTTATCCTTAAACATTTTCTGAACTGCCTCAATCATTTCCAATGAAGTGAAATCAGCTATATCAAGGAATGTTTTGGATGGTTTATGAAATTCATTCAGAATTGCCTTTCTCAGGTTTTCAATTCCTACTTTTTTCCGCGCATTGGTTGCAACTACAGGTATTCCTAATTGCTCCGACAGTTTGGTTGCATCAATTTCAAGTCCTCGTAAACGTGCGAAATCTGACATGTTTAAAACCAATACACATGGAATACCCAAATCTATAACCTGGGTGGTGAGAAAAAGGCTTCGGCGTAGATTGGTGGAATCTGCAACAATAAGCACTGCATCCGGGTGGTCTTCATCCTTATTATCGCATAATACTTTGTAGCAAACTTCTTCGTCTAATGATTTAGGATAGATGCTATAAGTGCCGGGTAAATCAAGAAAAGTAACATACGCAGATTTGCCCGCCTCATCTTTAATAATAGCCTCACCCGTGCGCTTTTCAACAGTAACACCCGGATAATTACCCGTCTGCTGGTTCATTCCGGTGAGGGCATTAAAAAGAGTGGACTTGCCGCTATTCGGGTTACCCATAAGGGCAACCTTCATTTGGGTCATTGACGGGTCTCTTCGTAATTTTCTCTTCTTAAACATCTATACGTTTAGGCTCTTTCAATATTAATCAAACATGCTTCCGATCTGCGCAAACTTAACTTATATCCTGAAACTATGATTGCAACAGGGTCTCCCAGTGGAGCATAACTATCCATTAAAACAATCTCTCCCGGTGTGCAGCCCATCTCCATGAACTTCAATGCTTTTTCCTCATCATTAAAGGAAACAATACTGCCCGATTCACCGGGTTTCAGTTTGTCAAGGGTAAGGGTTTTTTCAGGCATCAGGGCAATTTTGAAATACAAAGATAATAGGTTGCACAAAAGAAGGGCTGTTACCATTTGTTAATTCCACCTAAAACCCACATCCAATAAACTCATTACATTTGTGCATACCACAAAATGAGCAATAGGCTTTGAAATTTAAATCATTAATACGGAGGCTTCAGAATGATATACGGGTTGGGTTTTTAATCCGACCTCTGCTTATTGCTTTAATTATTGGGGCAGTTGGAATGTATTTATCTGAATTTGAAGAACTGCATCCACATATAAGGGATTTCATTCCTACCGTGCTTTTTCCTACTACAGAGGACCCTGCTGTTGCACAGCTCATATTAAGCAGTATTGCAACAGCAATGATGACGGTAGTTTCAATCGTATTTGCAATTCTCCTTATGACGCTTACCCTAGCTTCCACCCAATTTTCACCCCGTATAATAATCAGTTTTGTAAGAGACAACGTAACCCAGCAAACATTAGGAATATTTTTGGGGACATTCCTATATTGCCTTGGTGCATTGCCTGCGGCCCGGAATTTACCTGCCAAATTTTGCCCGGTGGTAACCGTTTTTGGTGCCATGGTAATGGCTTTCCTTTGTGTAACATGGCTCTTGTTTTTTATTATTCATATTTCGAGGGCCGTGAGTGTTACCCACCTTGTTGATCGGATTGCCCGTGAAACTGAAGATATGATTAAACAAACCCTTCCGGAAATGAGAGGCGAGGGCGAAGGAGTGCAAAAAACAGTTTCACCTGCCCATGTTGATGCAGCAGGTATGCCTATATTAAGTGATACATCAGGGTATATCCTGTCTATTAATAATGAAAGATTATTCACGCTCGCAAAAACACATGATCTGTCTATAGCAGTAACCCGGCGCATCGGGCATTTTGTTCCTGCGGGTATTCCAATATTAGGAATTTCAGGAAAAGGAAAAGTCACACCGGAATTGGATAAATCGCTGCGAAAAGCATTTAATATCGGTACTATCCGTACGCTTGACGCTGATATTGAATTTGGGATTCTGCAAATTGTAGACATAGCCTTAAAAGCCGTATCTCCTGCCATTAACGACCCCAGCACCGCTATTAATTGTATTGACCAACTAAGCAGTATTTTGATTCAATTTGCCATGCACAAGGCACCCCAAACGGAGTTTTACTATCCCGAAGGCACTCTTAGGGTAAGTATTCCCTGGCTTGGTTTCGACAGGATACTTGAATCGGCTTTTGAACAAGTAAGGTTATACGCCCAGGCCGATGTTGCCGTAAGCCTCCGGTTATTGCGGGCATTTTCTGATATTGCTTCTACATTGCCCGACAGGGAATCCAGAAAATTAATAGTTGACCAGGGTATAAAACTTGTAGGTGGCTGTTCGGAAAAACTTTCAGAAGAAGTACTTAAAGAAATGAGATTGCGCCTTGCCGCACTTGAAAAGATGGCATAGTTTAGGAGCGGAATTTATCTTATTTTTGACTCAGTAATAAAACAATTCGTTATGAAACTAAACTTGCTGGCAATTGCACTTATTGCTTATGCTGCCGCTTCGGCCCAACAGGTAAGCGAAAAGCAAATGAAATCTCATTTGAAAAGTGTGCAGAAATCAAAAGAAAAAGGAACAACAATATGGGATTTGGATACAGTGTATAAGGCTGGCGTTCCATACTGCATTGTTGTGGAAAAGTCAAACGGGGCATTAAGGGCATCTGATTTTAGTGTACAGTCTTTGCAAGGGAAGGAACTTATTTATGTAAAGTATGCGTATTATAAAAAACCTTCTACAGCTCAAAATTTAAATCAATATGCACCCGCAACTACGAATGTTTCATACTATGAATATTATTTTACCGATACTAAAAATAAGGCCGAAATAAGCTATAGCACTAAGGTCTATAAAACCGTTGCAGAAGAAAATCTTATTGAAGGCGACCATATAAACAGCGCAGAAGAAGACAAGTTTGTTTCGCTTAACGGCAAGAAGTTTTCGGAGGATGCAGCGGCCCAATCCCCATTGCCTGCAAGCAATAATAATAATTCGGTGTATGATAATTTAGTAGTTAGAAACAGGAACGCAACAATAACTATAAGGTTAACCGGTGTTGGTACAGAATCAGGTGCTGGAATAAGTGAGGTTACACAGGACAATAAAGTTATTGGCAAAGTCGAATCAATGCAGTATGCAGCAAACGGGATAATAATAAAAATACTTAATTTCTACCTTACTGATGGCACAAAAATCGCTCAGGCACAATGCAACGGCATTAATTCTCATGAATGGAGTATTTTAACACTCAAAAATAATCTAACTAGAAGCATCACTTCAACCATTAATAATGATGCAATAGATGTGGCAAAATATTTAACGAATGCGTATTATTTATGATTGACTGATTGGCAATATGAGCGTTGATGAAGGAATTGCAGGGCAATTAAAACAAAACAGGATTGCATATATTGATGGGGTAAGGGGCCTGGCCGCCCTTATGGTGGTTGTTTACCATTATCTTTTAAGTTTTTATCCGGCGCTATTTATGTACGATGCCGATGCTCAATATATCCACACATCACGAAATATTGAGCAGTCAATTGGGTTTTCACCCATCAGTGTTTTATGGAATTCAAGATTTGCTGTAACCCTCTTTTTTGTTATCAGCGGCTATGCGCTCAGTTATAAATACTTCGTTACGAAAGACCGGGAATATCTTAGCTCGTCTGCAATACGAAGGTATGTCAGGTTGGTTGTGCCGGTTTTCTTTTCCGTTTTGGTTTCGTTTATCTTAATTAAAACAGGTGCATATTCAAATGTTTTTACAGCCGATAACTTCACAAAAAGCACCTACTATCTTGGCAGTTGGTGGAAGGGAGATGTGAGCTTTATGGGAGTGCTAAACGAATCTTTCAGAACCGTATTTTTTGCCGGTGCAACCTCTACCTATAACCCTGTGTTATGGACTATGATTATAGAATTTTTCGGGTCGATGCTTGTATTTGCAACACTCGCATTATTCGGAAATTTTTCGAAACGATATTTGGTTTATGCTATTCTTATCGTGCTTATCCACTCCAACTTTATGCCTGCTTTTATTATTGGTCTGGCTCTTTGCGATTACTATCATTCAGAGGAACGGAAAAAATCTCCCAAAATCTCCGTGTTCCTGATTTTTTTATTTGCATTGTACATTGGCGGATACCAAAGCTTGCAGGCATCAAATGCCTGGGGTATTTTTGATTTTATTGAAGTTGCAGGCAGTGCTTTTCCTTTCATTATTGGTGCTTCATGCTTTCTGTTTGCGGTAATAAACAGTGAATGGCTTAAGCGGTTCTTTTCTTCAAAACCATTGCAGTTTCTTGGTAGAATCTCTTTTTCACTTTACCTGATACACCTGATAATTATAGGCTCCCTTGCTTGTTACCTGTTTGGATATTTTTATGCAACCCTGCATTTAAATTACGGGCTAAGTTTTATATTGATGTTTATAGTATCCCTTTGTTTTACTTTTGGAACATCCTTCATAATGTATAGGTACATTGACAATAATGGCATACGATTATCAAAGTGGATATACCTGAAATTCTTTAGCCCGAATAAACCTGAAAAAGGGGAATAAAAAAATCCCTCTGATTGATCAAAGGGATTTTCTTTAAAAGCTATTAATTATTAGTTGATAGCAACTTTAATTACACGTTGTACGTGGTCATTTCCAACCCTTACTAAGTAAATTGCTTTTGCAAGAGATGAAACATTAAAGGAGGTTTCTAAAGACTTGGAATTTGAAACCATATCCTTAGTCATTAACATTTTACCTGTTGCATCAAAAAGCTGAACAACCAATCTTTCATTCTCTGGGAAATCAGTGCCTGTAATGTTCAGGTTGCTTCCGTTTTGGTAAGCTTTCAACGTAGCATTGTAAGAATCTACAACATTTGGAACATCAGTAGAACATACCGGTACCTGGAAGGAAAAAACACGGGTGCTAATGTTATGAGGCATTCCATTTTCAGTATACATATTAGTTCCCCAAAAAGTAATTCCGTCACTAGGGTCAACTGAAAGATGAGAATAATCTCCCCAGCGGTTGCCATTCATTTGTGGTGTGTTTGCAAGTGCATTGCCCGTGGCAATAGTGCCTTCGGCAACGGTCATTGTGTTTTTAGCATCGCAATACCTTCTTCCGGTATAGCGGATTCCGGGATAGGTAGTAGTAGCTGAAGAAACAGTGTATTCCAACCCTATATCTCCATTCATATTCATGGCTATAGAACCCATCCAGCGGCAAACACCATCGTTTGGCCCATAAGTTGCCTGCTGGTAAGCGCTCCATAATTTGGTGGTTGTATCCTGGCGCAATTCAAACCATTCTATTGCTGCAATTGGGGCATTTAATGTGCCATTGTTAACAGGGAATTGCATTACCGCTGAATTATAACTGGCCCATCTTAAATAAGGGATTCGGTATCCGAAAAACCCATCGCTTGAGGCAAGATAATTGGTGGTATTATTACCAGGCTGCGGGAGATTCTGGTCGAAATCGGCAAGGAAATTTGAATTGAAATTGTTCACAACCAAATGCTGGAATTTTGCATTGATAGTACCTTTTTTTGTACCCCAGTTAACATTAACCTGTTCAATGATGATTGAATCTGCGCCGCCTCCGCAACCCCAATCTTGTTCCCAATAGTAGAACAGATATTCCGGAGAATTTGCTGGTGGAAGAACACCATCGCAATCCAACATCATAGGGCAGAAGAAGTTGCCTGTGCAACCACTTATTTGCGGGCCATAGTTCCAAGGCATTGCAATGTAGGCTGCTTTTTTACCCACTAACATACTGTCGCGTTGGTAGGCTATTACGTAATCATTATTTTGGCAATTGCAGGTCATATAATACCCATTACTCCATACGGCATATTTTGGATAATCATCAACATTTGAATTGTCCGGATCGAACGTATAAATCCAATAAGCACCTGCAGGGTCATTGGTTTGTGAAACAGCAAATAAAAGTGTATCAATATTGCTGTTTGAAAGAAGTCCTTCAAGTTCTGTAATAATCCAACGGTCAGCTATTTTGTCATAAATAGTAACAGGGTCGCCTAAATCAGCCTCACCAACTTTTCCAAAGAGAGCTGCATCCAGTGATGTTTGTGGAATATAAACATTTCCTGTTTTATCCCAGGCAGCTATACTGCTGTTAATAGTTTGAACAAAATAGGTAGTTCCTATCATACCGTTAGGGTCAAGTGGATATCCTCCATAACAAGGTTGTCCTTCAAAATTCTGAATTGTAGCACCAATCATGTGCCCTTGCACTGATTGTACATCACTGTTGGAAGAAAAACTTACAGGTGCACGTTTGGGTTTATTCCTGGTAAACTCATTACGAATTTCACCGTCTGGCATTGGGCCATCTTTAGCCACAAGTTTATCCAAGCCTTTTGCTTTACGGTCGGCAATAATTTCGCGTAAAGGCTTTGTTGCCCTTACTGAGTAACATTCTTTATATAAAGACCCATCGGGATAATGTATTTCCCTAGGCGCTGTATTTTGTGCGGAAATAGAAAAAGTACAAGCAATGCCTGCACTCATAATAAGTAGTTTTTTCATTGGTGGTAGTTTGGTATGTTTGGTATGGCAAGTATAGGCAAAAAACCTCAAACTTGACTAGTTGTGTTTGAATTTTCATGCCTTTCGTTAATAAATAAAAAAGTCCCCTGATTACTATCAGGAGACTTTAAAAATAACGGGTGCTAAAATTAGTTTATTGCAACCTTAATTACGCGTTGAATATGGTCGTTACCAATTCTAACAAGGTAAATAGCTTTAGCAAGTGAAGAGGTATTGAATGAAGCCTCCAAAGTTTTGGAATTTGATACCATGTCCTTTGTAGAAATCATACGCCCATTAATATCAAAAAGCTGTACCATTAACTTTTCGTTTTCAGGGAAGTCAGTACCCTTAACCATAAGGTTATTTCCATTTTGATAAGCAGTTAATGCAGCGGCTGCTGTATTCACTTCTGTTACATCGGTAGTACATTTGGTAATCTGGAAACTGAATATCCACGAACCAACGTTAGTGCCACTTCCGTAACCGGAATTGGTATACATATTGGTTGCCCAGAATGTAATACCATCTGAAGGGTCAACAGACATTTCTGAATAATCGCCCCAACGGTTTCCACTTCCTTGTGGGGTTGATGCAAGCGCATTTCCGCTTTTAGCAGTGGTTTCTGCAATAGTCATTGTATTCAATGCATCACATGTCCTTCTTCCGGTGTAACGAAAGCCGGGGTAAACAGATGTTGGGTCGGAAACAGTGTATGCTAATCCGATACTACCATTTTGGTCCATTGCTATACAAGGATTCCAGCGACTAATATTATTGGGTGAATAGGTAGACTGCTGGTAAATAGTAAATAGTTTTGTAGTGGTATCCTGATGGAGTTCATACCATCTTATAGCACCAATCATGGTGTTTCCAGAGCCAACGTTAACAACGTGAGCCATTACAGCCGTGTTGTAAGTTCCCCATCTTAAGTAAGGAATACGGTAGGAGAAAAAACCATCAAGTGCATCCATATAATCCGCAGAGTTATTACCTGGTTGATTAATATCTGCACGTGTTCCACCGGTAAATGTAGAATTAAATGCACCGGTAAGTATATGCTGGAAGTTAGCATTGATTTTACCTGTTTTGGTTTTCCAATTCATAGTGATTTGTTCTATGCAAATAGAATCTTTACCTCCGCAACCCCAGTTGTCATCCCAGTAATAGAATAAGTATTCAGGTGAGCCATAAGGAGGAAGTGTTCCGTCGCAATCAAGCAATTGTGGGCAGAAAAATCCACCACCGCAATTGGTTGTTAAGTTCCAAGGTCCGTAATTCCAGGTAACTGCAATCATTCCTGCGGTAGCACCTTTAAGCATGCTATCTCTCTGAAATGCCATTACATAATCACCATGTCCCTGACAATTACAAGTAGCATAATATCCATCGCCCCAAACAACATATTTTGGGTAATCGTCAACCTGGCGGTTACTGTTATCAGGATCGAATGAGTACATGTGGTAAGTTCCAAGTGGGTCGTTAGTTGCAGAAACAGCAAACAACAGATATTTAATATTGTTGGTGCTTGGTCCGTCAAACTCTGTAATAATCCAACGGTCAGCCGGTTTGTCATACATCACCACTGCATCACCAAAATCGCCTGCAGTTGTAAACAGGTTGTTTAAATCGGTTGCTGCCAATTTGGTTGTTCCGTTCTTATTATATACAGCATAGTTTACGTTTACTGTCTGAACAAAATAATTGGAGCCAATCATACCATTTGGGTCAAGTGGGTAATAGCCTTGCATACTTTGTTGCCCATCAATACTTACCGGCGTAAAGGCAGTTGGAGCATTTGTATTGTGAATGTTACCGTCAAACGACTGAAGGGCACCGTCAACAGTGCTTGCATTAGGGTCTGGAGTCCAGGTGCGGTGGGTTTCGTGTGCAGAGGCATCACCGGCAGGCCTTGGTGTTACAATTGCTTTGTAACCTTCTTTGGCTCTTTTGGCATCGCGTTCTTTAATTAATTCAAGTAAGGGCTTTGATTCCCAATGCGAGATGCAAGATTTGTAAAATGACCCGTCGGCATTAAACTGAACTTCCTGGGCTTGCATAGCTAGGGCAAAAGTTATTCCAGCGCTAAGCGTAAGTAGTTTTTTCATTGTTGGTATTAATTGGTATGTTTGGTATGGAAAGTATAGGAAAAAAGATCTGGAATAATTGAAATTCCCTTGAATTGTGAATAAATAGGGGGTGAAAATGAAAAAGTCTCCTGATTTAAATCAGGAGACTTTCATTGAGTGGAATGAATTAATCTATCCTTTTATGTTGAAAAAGAATATCTTACCTGTTATTTCTGTAAAATAAGTTTACCATTGCTTATTAAGATGCCGGTTTCACCTGTTATCCTATAGAAGTAAACGCCGGAAGGATTACCATTTAAACTAAGGAGGTTTTTATTTCCTGTTAATTCCTTTGTTGCAACTTTTTCGCCTAACATATTATAAATAGTCAAAACTGACTTATCCAACGATTCTGATGATGCTATTGTAAAAGAACCATTCGAAGGGTTAGGGTAAACCGAAATACTGTTTGATGAAGCGGTAGTTTGCTGCACATCGGTTGAAACGCATGGCAACGTAAATAAAGTAGGATTAGATGCAAAACCATTTGCAGTAACCACCAATGAATAGGTTCCTGTAGGCATAGTTGGAATGGTGAAGTAGGCTGTATCCTCCAAGCTGTCGGTCATCACTGCTCCAATTCTATTCCAATTGGTTGTTTTAGCATAATATACATTGGTTCCGTTTGTTAGCCTTACAATAGGATAATTAGTTGAATTTTGAGCGTCATCGCCATAGCCGGCACCCTCGGAGATTCCATTGAATAGTTTCCCGGTAATCATAAACTTTTTGCAATCTGTGGTGGTTACGCCATCAATAGTAGGTTTGCCTTGCGGAATTGCAGCGCTGCCGGGAGTATAAATAAAGTATTGTTTTGGAGCGCTGATTGCGGCACATCCCATAAGAACATTACCATCAGGAAGTACAAGAAATGAATTGTTCTGGGAAATTGAACCTGAAAGATTATCAGAACCTATTGTTGGGATAACTGCCGTTACCTGGGTGAATGTGTTATTTGTATAATCATATTCCAGAAAATAGGTAGGTGTATTAAATGTATGGCTGTTAGAGTAGGGTATAGGTGAAACAGCAAGTAAAATATGCCCATTTACCATCATTGCTCCGGGTGCATCTGGCATAGTTACGTAGCTACTGCTTATTTTAGGGAAATTAGCTGCTGCAGTCCATGAGCCGGTTGTAGTTGATTTTCCTGTTGGTGTATAAATAGCATTGTATTGTGTGGCGCCAAAGAAAATTGCTTTTCCGTTTGGTAATAAAAATGCCGGGCCTGACTCATAACCCCATTGGTCATATAAATTGTTTGGCGTCATTGCATCCACAAGCCAGCTATTTGTTTGGGGTACAAACCTGCAAGATGAATCCTGCGACGGGTTATTCGGATATGGCATTCCTACTGTAATTACAGTACTATCCGGCAACTTTAACCATGAAGCCTCATCATGATTTTGTGGCTCGGCATTCTCATTAATATAGTTTAAGGTTATAGGGTTCCATTGAAGGATACTATTGCATGGCTGACCGCCATTTGTACCTATTTCAGGGCCCTCTAATATATTGCCAGTATAAAGAAGCTCTGAACAGGCGTCATAAATATTCCAGCCGGTGGGTATATTTCCGCAATTGGTCCAGGTGTTTGCAACCGGGTCATAAACTTCGCCATAATAGCCTCCGTTTCCATATTCGCCTCCTGCAACATAAACTTTACCACTTGGTAATACCTGTGATGAAAAAGCAAAACGGTCGTTATTCATATTCGTGATGCTTGTCCATGTCCCATTAGCATAGCTGCCATGAATATCCGGCGTAAGCTTGTCCCATCCGGTACCATAACCGCTTCCCGAAGTATTGCTGCAAATAACTGTACCGTCGGTAAGCAATAACATTACACCCTGGTTATCATGCGGGGCAAGGTTTTTCAATGCAGTCCATGTACCTGTTTGGGCATTCACAAAAGTGAAAAGTGATAAATTAAAAAGGAGGAATAGAATTCCGGGTAGTTTTTTCATTTGTTGAATAATTAATTGCCTGCTTATTTGTCAGGCGGTGGAGGATTTAAAATTAAAGGATACCAATTTGCAAATCATTAATAAAGCTGGTAAGGCATTCTCCTTTTGGTATAAGGAGGTAAGAATGATTTGTGCCAAAGTAAATAAATAATCCACTAATAGAGGTTGTGCAATAGAGGTTTTTAAGAAAAAAACATTCTGAAAAATACTCAGATTGTCTTAATTGCTTAATTATCAATATTAAAAAGTATTTTAACAAATTCACAAACATGCAGGGATAAATGACCTAAATCAGATAACCTGCCAAATGAAATTTCCTAGATAGATATTGGTAATTCAAATGGGGAGATTAAAAATTGATAAAAATCATCCGCGGAAATGACAAATCTCATTGGGGGCTAGGTGGCAAATCATGGATTTTGGTATTCTATATTAGTTGTTTTGCATCCTACAAAACAAGCTACTATGCAAATTACATTAACAGTTCAGTCATTACTTACACACGCGTTCGAATTATTAATTTTTGCACCATTGCCAATTCTTTTATTAACTGCTCCTTTTGGATACGCTAAAGAATGGTACATGAACAGGACGCATTTGAAGACTATTAAAAAGCATTATTCCGATCTTGAATTGGTAGGTGCTGAACAATTGAAAAAGATTTTCCCGCATAAAAAGGATAACGAACTTGAAGATATTGCATTTTTAGTGAGTGAACGTAATGCTTCTTACAGGTTTTAATTTAAGTATAAGTAATAATTAAGTATAAAATATAATATAGAAAAATTAACAAGGGGCGGGAATCACAAACATACTAAGCTACATCTCATAGGCGTAAACGATTTTGCTTGGTAGATTCTTGCCCTTTCCTTTTTAAATCCGGGGGGAGTTTATCAGCTCAAAGCCAAGGTTGTTCTCATAGGCGTTAACGATTAGGCATGCGGTACTCTCCCCGGATTTTTTTTATCTCCCCAAGGTCGCTTACACAATTACAATTATCGGCAATCTTTTTATTAGGAAAACTTCCTAATCCTTTCCAATCCGAATGGGTTTAAAACCTTTATTTCCCTTCCATCGGTTTCAATAAGCCATTCTCGCTTAAAGTCGGATAGTGTTCTGATTAATGATTCGGTAGAAGAACCTGCAATACTTGCCAACTCCTCACGTGAAATACGGATATTATCGTTCTGTGGTTGTTTCTTATACAATTGCAAAAGCACATCGGCAACCCTTGAGCGCACCGAGTTATAAGCAAGGCTCAATAACCTTTCTTCTCTTTCAGAAATATTGTTGGCAAGCATTTTTACAAAACGAGCTGATACTTCCTGGTTGGAATAAATGAGCGATAGGAAATCTTCTTTTGGAATTAGTGCAACTTCAGCTTCATCAAAAGCACTGGCTGAATCGGAGAATGGAACACCCTCTAGCAACGCAACGTAACCGAAAAAGTCGCCTGCGCCATATATTTCTGTTATAAACTCTTTACCTTCTTGGTTTACTTTCCAGGTTTTTACTTTTCCTTTAATTACAAAATAAACAGAGGTGGGTTTTTCACCTGATTTGTATAGGTCTTCTTTCCCACGGAACGATTCTATGCGGTAATCTGCAGCAACCGAAAGCGGCAAACTGAATTTTTTGGCTTCATCAATAAAATCAGCCAATCCGCTCATATCGCGGGAATAGTTTTTACGGAAAAATTCTGCCCTTCTGAGGCGAGTACGAATTGCATTCAATAAATCTGCTTCGCGCACAGGTTTGGTTAAATAATCATCTGCGCCCAGGTTCATTCCTTTACGTAAATCAGTTTTTTCTGCCTTCGCAGAAAGGAAAATAAACGGGATACCCGCTGTAGTTGGGTTTTGTGCAACACTTTGCAGCACACCATACCCATCTAACCCCGGCATCATAATATCGCAAATAATAAGGTCTGGTTTTTCGCTCAGGGCAAGTTCAACTCCTTTGTTTCCATTATCTGCTGCTACAACTGTGTAGTTGGCCAGATCAATAACTTCAGAAATGTTTTCGCGCATTTCTGCATCGTCTTCAATTAATAAAATTTTCTTCATAGCTTGGTAATTATCAGGGGGGATTTATGATAGTGTATTCGTTAAAGGTATGTTTATTACAAAAGTTGTTCCTTCGCCTTCTTTGCTGGTAAAGTTAATGTTTCCTTTCATCAAATCGGTATATCTTTTTACAATATTAAGCCCTAATCCCGTACCTCTTACATTTACAGCGTTTTTTGCACGGAAAAAGTTTTCGAAAAGGTGAGCCTGGTCACCATCTGGTATACCCATGCCATGATCAGTTACATTAATAGTAAGTCCGGTGCCATCCAACGTAGTTGTATATTCAATTGAAGTACCTTCAGGTGAATACTTACTGGCATTCGAAAGTAGGTTTACAATTACGTTTTTCATCATTTGCTGGTCAAGAAAAACACCTGTGTTGTTACCGATATGCTTGTATGTTACTTTCTGTTCCTTTTTTAACGATGAATTAATTTCATCTATCAAATCTTCGGAAAATAAAACAATGTTGAACAACGTAGGTTTCACTTCAATCTTGCCCTGTTCAAGCTTTTCAAGTGATATGAAGCTGTTTAATATTTCTACCAAATGATCAACCGATGATTTAATCCGCAATAAATGCTTATTGCTTTTCTCACGGATAAGGTCCACTTCATTGGTATTTCTTATATATTTTTCAATCAGTTCGGTTGAAGAAATAATAGTACCGAGTGGTGTTCGGAATTCATGCGAAGCAATAGAAACTATTAGTGAAGTAAGCTCATTCAGGTGTTTTTCTTTTTCAAGTGAAATCCTTACATCCTGTTCAGCTCGTTTTTGCGCCGTAATATTTTGTTCAACCAAAAGTATTTCGTCAATTTCATTTTTTACGCTGTTCCATAAGGCCACAGCACTTGCCGTATAAAGCAATCCGCGATACATAAATTCAAATGAAACACTCAGGCTTTTACGGTCGAAAACATCCATAAGAGTATTGCGGATTCCGTCCCTTTTTTCTACCGGAAAGCGTATCAGATATTCAGTACCAATAAGGTCTTCGGGGGCAATTTCAAATTTTGAAAGTTCCTTTCCGTTGGCAAAAACATATTTCAATTCGCGGTTAAGTACGTTAATTGTACCATCCGGAAAGTTCCGGGCTATCATTTCGTATCGCTTCTGGCTGTTTTGAAGTTTTTGCTCCGCCAGGTTTCGTTTTTTTCGGTCATTTAAATGCAGAACGTATGTTAGCAGAAGCAATAATACGCTCACAATAATTCCGGCCGAATAGAACTTGCCGGTGGCTCCGGCATTATGAATGAGGTCATTCTCTTTTTCCACCAACAGGTCATTTGTATATTTCTGGGCACGGCCAATCAATACATTTATAGAATCCGAAACACTCTTGCCTGAATCGGATGCAATTATCCGCTGTGCCGCTTCAAAGCCGCCTTTTCCGCTCCGGAGGATTATTCCTGTATTCAGCAATTCAATACGTAACGTAATAAGCGAATCGAGCATTGATAGGTCCTTTCGCTGGAGTGGTGTATTATCAGATTGTGTGAGTAGCTGCCCCGTAATCTTATTTAGCTTGTTCCTGTCGCTAATATAAGGATCGAGGTACATGTTTTTACTTGTAATGATATACCCTTTTTCAGCATTTTCGGCATCTTTCAAGGTAGATTGAATGGTTACCAGCGTTTCAATTATGTGGTGGGTATTGGTAACATCTTTATCCGATGCAATATAATTTGAAGTACTTCTGAATGACTCGAAACCAATAAAAACAAGGATGGCAATTGCTGCCATATAACCTATCAATATTAGTTTGTCGTAAATGCTTTTCATTCCTTTATCCTCAAATGCTTCTAAAATTGGCTACAGATAATTGCTTCATTAAAAACGATCATCTCCTGAAAAGGTAAAAATAGTAACTAATTGGCGAATTCATAGTAAGGGAGACCAATATCCTAAATATATTTCAATTGGGGATATGATTTTAATCATTATCGGAAAATGTAGCTCTTCAAAACGGCCTCACGAGCGTTGGTTCTGAAGTTATCCTTCCTTATGATTTGACTTACTAACGGCCAAAAATAAAAAACCCTCTGCGGCTATAGCCGTAGAGGGTTTTTATAGGTTGAATACTTTTTTAGATTCCTGAACCGGCAAAGTTTACTTTTGTAAACATACCTTCATCAAGGTCGAAGGTGGCTTGCCAGTAATAAGCGCCGGTTTTTCCGGTTTTTACTTCCTGAGTTAACCAGTTAGTGGTATTTTCATCCGTATTATCACCATCATCGCTCATAAAGCAGTTAATATAAAGGATATGGTGATTTTTATGGTCAATATACCCGAAATATTGTCTTTTGTACTCCGTAAGGTGCTTACGTGCAAACTTCAATTCAACGGGATGCAATATAGGCGCATCTTTTAGTTGGGTTTCCATTGCTTTTTCAGCAATGTTTACCTGATCGGTTGATGGTGTAAATACCTTGTCGTTGGTTGTTCCGTCAAAATCGGCAGGAAAAATTACGCAGTCGAATTTGTTGGTTGTGTAGTGTTGTCCACTTTTGGTGGCTTTTGCTTCTTCTTGGCTGAAACCCTGAAGGCTCAGTCCGATAAGAATAATGCTGAACAGGTGCTTCCTCATGTTAGAATTATTTGTTGGTTTAAATTTTTGTTTAAGACGGGGTATTATACTCATTGTGATTTGAAAAAGTTACGCCGTCAAAAGTATACAGCCTATATTACCTCCGTATTAAATTACATAACTTATTGATTATATTATTGTTTTGTAAGGGGACATGGTATGTTAATAAAATGAAGAAAAATACCACCCAATATGACTTAGATTAGTGTTTTTATGAAAAGTAATGGGTAAAGGAAAGATATGCTTAGCTTTTACTAAACGTTTATGTGCACCCTTTCCTCACAAAACCCGAACTCTTCTTCTCTGTTATTAGAAAATACCAGGATGGATTTGTCTTTAGCATATTCACTAACCATATCCTGATACCACTTTACTGATTTGGCATCAAGGGCAGTTACAGGCTCATCAAGGAGTAGGAGGGGAGTATCCGAAAGAATAGCCAGACCAAGCTTTACGCGTTGTTTCATACCTGATGAAAAGTTGCGATAGTGTTTTTCATGGGTATGTTCCATCTCAATAACCTTTATTGCTTCTTTAATTGAAATGTTATTTGCGAATTTTTTGAATTGCGTATGGAAAGTAAGTATCTCCTCTAAGGTATACTCCTCCGGGATATCAAGCCATGGTGCAGCTATAGATACATATTGGAATACATCTTCTGGTTTCAGTTTTTTACCGTTGGTTGCAAATTCTATACTTCCTTCGGAAAGCGTTGCTCCACCTGAAATGATTTTCAGCAAAGTGGATTTTCCGGAACCGTTCGGCCCCATTACTACATATCTTTTGCCTGCAACAAACTGATGCGAGAACTTCCGGAAAATCCAGTTTCTGCCATACTTCTTGCCTGCGTTTGTTAGTGTAATGTTCATGATTCGGCACAAAGGTATGTGATTTATCAAATTGGCCTTTGTAGAATGATGTGTCGATTTGAGATACATTTGTCTGTTAGAATAAATAATAGTGCGGGACTCGAATATTTCAAAGTATAAAATAGCCTATTCAGTAATGTTAGTAGGGGTTATGCTCTATTTTGTTTACCGGATGGTGCTCATAACTATCCCCTATTTTTCATTTAGATATGATGTCGCGTTTTTACTAACCAAACAGGCCGTGATTCATATTTCAATATGGAGACAGGCATTTTATATTCATATTGCAACAGGGACGTTTGTTTTATTAACCGGAATATTTCAATTTATAAAACCCGTTATTCGCAAGTGGCCAAAGGTGCATCGCCAGCTTGGAAAAGCTTATGTTATTCTTATTTTGTTTCTTACTGCTCCTTCAGGCTTTGTAATGGCTATATATGCCAATGGCGGAGTGTGGGCACAAACCTCATTTGCCATTACAGCAAGCCTTTGGTGGCTCTTTACTTTTCTTGCCTACAAGTACGCCCGTAAGAAAAAATTTCAGTTGCACGTTGCAAGTATGTATAGAAGTTATGCACTTACTCTTACTGCCGTTTCATTGCGTTTATATGCTTTGATTTTACCGCATTATATACATCTTCATGCCGCCCAAATGTATACGTTGATAGCATGGCTTAGCTGGGTTCCTAATTTATTGATAGCCGAACTACTTATTTGGCGTTATAAACTAAGGGGTAGTCCTATTCCCGGCAGAAGTTGAATCTTTTGTTATCTCCCCTCTGGGGTTGATTACAAAACTCTTTTTATCCAATTGTTCCGTTTTAGTGAGGTAATTATCAAAGTCATTTTTTTTGTAAGGTTTCTCCCAATAACGTTTAAAATAAGTTATAGTATATTTATTATGTGTAAACTGTAATGTTGAAAGGCTTTCTCCGCTTTGGTTCGCAACAATTGTGGATGCTATCATCCTTCCATGTTTAGTAAAGGTTGTAAGCCGGTGGTAAATTTGACGAATGTCGGCAGGGCAGGCAGATTCAGAACTGTCGATGGCGCAAATTATGGCAAGTATTGAATCATTCAGATGAATAACATGGGTATAGTTGTAAACCCCATCCCAGTTAGTATCCTTTATTTTTTCGGGAAGGTAGTGGTTAAAATATTCCGATATCAGCATGTTTTCCGGTCCTGCCTCGTGCCTGTAAGTACTTCCATTAAAACTTCTGTAATCAAAATCCCTAACCTTGTTCTTATCTATTTCAAAAACTCTTGTCGTGTCTTTTATGGTGGAAAGGAAATAGTTAAAGGTTGAAGGCTTTGCCATGTAAAAGCGAATTTGTTGCGCATTAAAAAAGTTAAGTATTAAGTCTTGGTAATCTTCCGAGTTGCTGTCCAATTTTAGCCGTGGGTCTGAAAAAACTTTATCCTTCAGGTCCAAAATTCCTATATTCATTTCTTTTGCGTCTTCTTCTAAATCCTCTTCCATATCATCTACAAATCCTCCTTTGCTGCTTAAAATATTTGATATAAGGCATTCGTAAACTATGTCGGGGTTAAGCTGTGCATCAATATGGTATTGCCCGTTTTGCTTTTTGCCGTCTGGTATATCGTTACGTATAAAAGTATACACATCATGCATTTCATCATATTTCCCCAACTTACTGTTAAAACTTCCTAGTTCTTTATAATACTTAAAACACGGGTAAAGGGTAATGGCCCGCTTAATAAAGAAAACAGCTTTATCCGGATTTGTATTTTCAGATTCCAGTCCCTTCTGGAAATAAGCATCAGACATTTCTTTATTTTTGGCTTGATACTTCCCAAGGTAATTGTCCACAGAATCTGTCCGGTAAATATAACTTGCCCTTAAAACAGGAACTTCTATAATTATATTGGTGACAGGCCTCTTGCAAGAAATGAGTCCTTGCAAAGTAAAAAGAAATATAACAAAATAGATTTTCCTTTTCATGGCTTAATGCGTAGCAAGTTTTGCTGAATCGTTAAAATTGACAGGCGCATTGTCCTTAACAATCCTTCCGGAATCATTCAAATGAAAAGTGGCTTGAGCAAGAAGTTCGTAGCGTAATACTTTGTTATCTTCAAACCTTACACTATCAATGGGATATTGCCAAATCCTTTTTAAATCTTTAAGGGTTATTTGGTTATTATCAATTTTCCCTGTTCTTATTTTTTCAGTATTAAATTGGCATGCAAACAGTCGGGTGGAGATAATATTCCCTGCGGTATCATAACTTACCAGTTTGGTATAAGTGGGTTGCCAATCTAATCCGTAAAAACTGGAGGCGCTATATATAACTACAACATACTTGCGGGTTTCAGCTACTTTGGCAACATACTGATAATCGGTTTGCACATTCCGTCCAAATTCAGTGTTCCCCATTTCAGGGATAAACTTTACATAATCGTAGCTGATTGATTCTGAATAATCATCCATATTCACTTTTTCCGGAACAATTTCAAAAGGTTGCGTAACTGCAGGGAAAGAGCGTATGTAAATACTGAACATACTGTTAGAATTAATTTTTGATTTTGAAGCCAACCAGTCAGCAACGATCTCTTTGTATCTTTTTGTTTTTATCACTGAATTAATCCTCTTATCGTTCTTCAGAAAGGTAGTATCGTTAAATCCCTTGCTGAAGGCTTCCTCCAAATCATACAGTCTGCTGTTGGGGTTATTTGTAGTATCCGCATTATATAACATATTGGCTACACAAGCCCTGTCGTAACATAGTTGGAACTCCGGTGTGAATTTTAAGTGTTTTGCAACATCCAATGCGCTGTCTGCCTGTTTCAGGGCTAAAGTCAGAAGGTATTCATCGTACCCATTTCCAACCTTGTTTTCAGCTTGCCCGTCAAGAAGTGCATTTGCCAATTCATAATAGGTTTTTGCATCGGGAAACAATAGAATGGATTTTTTGAAAAGTGGAACAGCCAGGTTCGGATGCTTTTTGTTTTTATACAAATCAATGCCTTTCAGAAAAAGTAATTTGCTTTTATTTTTCAGTGAATCTACAGGTGATTCTTCGGCATCAAAAAGATAATCGCTCACCAGGTTTCTATCATACATAGTAGACTCGGTAAGCTTAGTGATCTTTACTTTTATTATGTAATTTTTCTTCGGTGTGCAGCTATCGATAACCGCAATTAACGACACAAAAAAAAGAAAGCGGTAGAATTTCATTTTTATCATGAAGACAAAATTTATTCTCTGCTCATTTATAATTCAGAAAGGATAGGGATTCTAATTTTCCACAGCATCCGATTCTTTCAAACTGCTTAACGGGCCCTTCATAATTCCGTTTGGCGAGTTATTTATAAAATCAATGATGTTGCGTTTTTCAGGCGATTCGGGGATTTCCACTTCAATTGCTTTAAGGGCAGTTGGAATGCTGGTTCCCATTACATATAAGATGCGATAAATATCTTCAATCTGTTTAATAGTTTCCGGGCCGAATCCGCGCCTTGTCAAGCCAACTGTGTTAACACCAATATAGGAAAGCGGCTCCCTGGCGGCTTTCACATAAGGCGGTACATTTTTACGCACTTTTGAACTGCCGCCTAAAAAGGCGTGTGCACCAATGCGTATAAATTGCTGCACCATGGAATAGCCTTCCATGATTACATAATCTTCAATATCTACATGGCCTGCAAGCCCGCAATAACCAGAAAGAATTACATGGTTTCCTATAACACAATCATGCGCAACATGCACATAATTCATAATAAGGCAGTTTTTCCCAATTACTGTTTTCCAGTTTTCTTTTGTGCCACGGTGAATAGTACAATATTCACGTATTACTGTATTGTCGCCTATTTCAACGGTAGTATCTTCTCCTGCAAATTTTAAATCTTGTGGGACTGCGCTGATAACCGCCCCCGGAAATATGTGGCAATTTTTGCCGATCCGGGCTCCCGGATAAATTACCGCATGGCTCTGGATATGGGTGCCTGAGCCAATTTTAACATTATCATGGATAACAGCAAACGCATCAATGGTTACGTTTTCACCAATCTCTGCGTTTTTATGTATTTGTGCCAGTGTAGATATCATTTCATTCTAAGACGGTTTTAAAAGTTAAAAGTTAAATGGGTTATAAACTTTTTACTTTTTGAGTTGCATGGGCAACTCCGTTGCTTTCTTTTACCTTAACGATTTGGGCCATCATTTCCGCTTCTGTTACTATTTTATCTCCTACGTAAGTTGTTCCTTTCATCTGGAAAATCCCACGGCGCACAGGTTCCATTAATTCACAATGGAATATCAGTGTATCACCCGGAACAACTGGATGGCGGAACCTAACATTATCAATCTTCATAAAAAAGGTTAGGTAATTTTCCGGATCAGGAACAGTTTTCAATGCCAGAATTCCACCCGTCTGTGCCATGGCTTCAATTTGTAAAACACCTGGCATAATAGGGTTTCCCGGGAAGTGCCCGCGGAAAAAATCCTCATTCATGGTTACATTTTTAACGCCTACTACATGGGTCGGACTCAGTTCCAATATTTTATCAACTAAAAGGAAAGGCGGACGGTGGGGCAGGAGGTTCATTATTTCCGTAATGCCAATAATAGCAGGAGCATTAGGGTTATACCTTGCCATTCCTTTTTTCAGCTTATCTTTTTTAGCTGCCTCTTTCAATTTCTTTGCGAATGCAACATTACCCGAATGGCCGGGCCTAGCAGCAAGTATATGTGCCTTGATTGGCATACCAACCAATGCAAGGTCGCCAACCATATCTAATAGTTTATGGCGGGCCGGTTCATTGTAAAAGTTGAGCTTGGTATTATTTAAAATACCCGGGTATTTCACTTCAATTTCGCTGCTCTTTTTATTGAATACTTTGGCGAGGTATTCCATTTTTTCCTTTGGAATTTCTCTATCCACCAAAACTATTGCATTATCGAAGTCCCCGCCTTTTATAAGATTATGTTGGAGCAATAATTCCAATTCATGTAAAAAAACGAATGTGCGACAAGCTGCTACTTCGTCTTTAAATTCACTTACCTTGTATATTGTGGCGTGCTGAGTTCCAAGTATAGGTGAATTATAATCCACCATAACTGTCAACCTGAATGTTTCCTGGGGAACAGCAAGCATTTCAATATGGCCTTTTGCGTCTTCGTAAGTAAGGTTTTCCTTTAATTCGAAATATACCCTGTTTGCTTCCTGTTCTACAATACCTGCACTTTCAAGTGCTTCCACAAATGGCATAGAACTGCCATTCATTATAGGCACTTCAGGGCCACTTACTTCTATTAATACATTATCAATTTCTAAACCCACAAGTGCGGCAAGAACATGCTCTGTTGTTGCAATTTTTGCCCCATTCTGGTGAAGGGTAGTACCCCTTTCAGTTTCACCCACGTTATCTACATCTGCATCAATCACTGGTTCGCCCGGCAAATCAATACGTTTGAATTTATACCAGTGGTTAACAGGCGCTGGCTTAAAGGTTATTGTAGCCTCTATGCCTGTATGCAACCCCTTGCCTTTCAGGCTTACGGGGTTTTTTATAGTTCGTTGTTTTTCACTCATTCTTTATAGCTGTTAGTCCGGTTGGGGGGACTATTGGCATTTCAAAATACAATATTAAGTTTTTTTGCCGGAACTTTACTTAGAAATTGTCAGGCTTTCAATTTTTGACTCTAGTTCCTTTATTTTACGGCTTAGTTCGGGAAGCTTCCTGAAAATTACATAAGCCTTTTTATAATCCATGTGGTCGAGTGCCGGTGAGCCTTGAATGGTGCTGTCGTCTTCCACATCGGAGCCAATTCCGGATTGTGCTGCTATTTTAACCCGATTGCCAATTGTAAGATGGCCTATTATACCTACCTGGCCTCCAATCATACAGTCGGAGCCTATTTTAGTAGAACCTGCAACACCCGATTGGGCAGCAATAACCGTGTTTTCCCCTATCTCCACATTATGGCCTATCTGTATAAGGTTATCAAGCTTCACTCCCTTATGAATAACGGTTGATCCCATAGTTGCCCTGTCTACAGTAGTATTCGATCCTATTTCAACATTGTTTTCTATTACCACGTTACCAATCTGGGGCATTTTGCGGTAGTTGTTTTTGTCGTTAGGCACAAATCCGAATCCATCTGAACCAACCACAACGCCTGAATGCAGGGTACAGTTGTCTCCGATTACAGAGTCATGGTATATTTTAACACCGGAGTAAATAATGCAGTTTTTCCCGATTTTGCAGTTTTCGGATATATAAACATTAGGGTAAATGCGAGCACCTTCGCTTATGGTAGTATTATCTCCTATATAACTGAATGAACCTATATAAGCATCCTTCGCTACAGTTGCTTTTGGTGATATGTTTGTAAACTCTTCAATAACACCCTTCTTGGTAAATTGCTGCTGCTGATAGGCCTCCATCAGAATAGTAAATGCCTGACGTGAATCTTTTACCTTAATTAAAGTAGCTTCACTTGTTTCATCTGTAATTCCATCGGTAATAATAATTACAGATGCGCCCGTGGTTTTAAGGTAGGGCACATATTTTGGGTGGGATAAGAAGGTAAGAGAGCCAGTTGTCGCTTCTTCAATCTTGGCGAGTTTACTCACTTTAGCAGAGGCATCGCCTTCAATGTTTCCGTTTACTAATGCGGCTATTTGTTGGGCAGAAAATTCCATAACACAAAAGTAGTATAAATAGCAACGAGTGATGAGTTATAAGTTATAAGTTATGAGCGGGGAAGTGTTAGTTTAAAGGCAAAACTTTTCAGGATGTCTTTTTTATCTTTATTTTAGCATTCTCTATATGAAACCCAAACAAGCACTATTCTTCTTCCTCGCAGTATTAATCATTGGCTATTTATTAGGTCAGATATTTCATTTGACCATAAAAAATGGAAGGGTTGTTCAGGATGATAAAACGGAAGCTAAAGAAGTTCCCTATAAATAGGTTGAAAAAACAATAGGCATATTACTTGAATAGTCATTTAAAATCAAGGTATTCTAAAAAAAACACATAGTTTAGTAGCCTGATTATGAAAACAAGCCACAAAATAATAGTTGCAATAGGAGCAGTTCTCTTTTTTTGTATTATAGGAGTAGTCATTGCCGTAAATGCAGGTAATGAACCAAGGCATATAACCTTGAATGAGTTTGATTTTAAGTTATTGAAACCTCATTATGTTAAAAAGATTGTAGAAGTTAATAATGAATATGCTGAAGTATATCTAAAAGATAGTGCCCTAAGACTTCCCCAATTCAGGGAACTTGGTAATAGTCCGGATTCAAAGTATGTAATAAAGAATACAGATGAACAAACGTTAATTAATAACATAAATTCTGCGAAGAAAAAATTTAATATTAATGAAGACATCTTGATGGAAGCTGAAAACAGGGGCGAAGCAAAATCCTTTATAGCATTCTTCATTCTACCTTTTATACTTATCGGCGCCTTTATTACAGGTATTGTACTCCTTATAGTCTGGCTTTCCAAATAGCCCTATCCTTTATTCTAAGGGGTCTTTTGAAGGCCCGAAGGATACACATCCCGTGAATGTTAAGAATTATCTTTTAATTACTACATAAACAATTGATTGTTAATAAAATAAAATTTGCTTTTTGAAAACCTGATTCAAATCAGTGTATTTTTGTCGGGAATAACCTAATACAAAGTAAATCAGTTGATAATGCTTAGTTTAAGAGTTAGAAGTGTGAAATATGAAAAACAAGTGTTTGTAACCCTATAAGAACTATCGCGTAGAAAATCGTGTACTAAGACATAATTAAAAATTTTACTTTCTCGTTAAAAGTAAAAAAACAATTAAAAAAGGAAGCAAATGAAAAAATTACTATTTACAATCTCAATTGCGGCATTCCAGTATTGCGGTGCACAAGTTACACTGGTAGGAATGTCATCTCACGGAGGGTTCGGTAATCACGGAACCATCTACAGTATTAATACTGCAGGAAGCTTAGACACACTATTCAATTTTAAAGACGGCCTTAACGGTTGTTCTCCTATGGGTAACCTGGTTCAGGATGCCGATGGTAATTTGTATGGTGTTACTGCAAGCTGTGGTTCAAACGGCGGAGGTACATTATTTAAGTACAACAAAAAAAATCACGCTGTAACTACACTTGTAAATTTCAGTGTGGAAATTGGTGGCGGCCCGCTGGGTAGCTTAACCTTTGGTTCAGATGGAAACTTATATGGCATGACCAACGTTGGTGGTGCTAATTCAGCAGGAACAATATTCAAATGTTCTACTGATGGTGTTTTAACCATACTCGAAAGCTTCGGCGGAAAAGATGGTGCAAACCCTGTGGGTAGTTTAAAAGAAGGTGCAGATGGCAACTTTTACGGAATGACCCGCATGGGCGGTGAGTTTAATAAAGGTGTTGTTTTCAAATATTCTCCTTTTGGAATGTACACTGTGTTGCACAGCTTTAATGGACTTGACGGTGCAGCCCCACAAGGTGACGTTGCCTTAGTAAAAGATAGTATCCTTTATGGAGTAACAACCAATGGCGGAACTTATAATGGTGGTGCAGTGTTCAGTTGCTCTACTTCAGGCAAGTTTCAAACCTTAAACAGTTTCAACAGTTCAACAGGTACAACTCCTTTTGGAAGTTTGTTAAATGCGGAAGATGGATATTTATACGGAACAACTTACGCAAGCGGTGCAAACTATTTTGGTACACTTTTCCGTTGCGATTATAATGGTAAGATTTCAGTACTCACCAATTTCGATAATACAAACGGAGCAAACCCAATGAGTACCCTTGCAATGGCAAGCGATGGAAACATCTACGGAACAACAAGCAATGGTGGATCAACCAAAGCCCAGGCTGGTGTTATCTTCAGGTACAATACTACTTCAAATCTTTATACTACCATATATCAGTTCGATGAAAATGGCCCACAATCAGCTCAGGGTGGTGTAATAGAAATGATTAGCGAAAGACAACCTAACGTTATGGCAGCAGCAGGAAAAGCTACCCATAAACATACCATGAGAAAAACATCTCACGGCAAAACAGGTACAGCAGAATAATTTTAACAGGGGGCTCCCGCCCGATATCTCAAACCCTTCCGGGATTTCCTCGGAAGGGTTTGTCGTTTGTCGGAAGCCCGACTGGCAATTATTTTATGTTTTAAATAAATACTACATTTGATGGTACAATTTAAATCCATGAGAATACTTTTAATTCTTATATTCTCTCTTTTCATTTCTTTCGTGGCTTCATGCCAGCAGCCGATTGATAGTGGCTTTACAAATAAAGCAGAAGCTGAAAATAAAATGGTGAATGGGTTGAAGGAAGGGAAATGGGTGGAATATTTAGGATACAGGTATGATAGTAATATTAAAGGGTGGTTAGCCTCTCTCAGTTTACATGTAATTCCAAAGGATTCTAATCCTCGGTATTTCCGGCTTGTTGTTTATACTATGGGCAAACCTTTGGGGATAGAAAGGGGGTATTATATGAGTGGGAAGAAATGGTATGAAGTTCAATATTCAAATGGTAAAAAAAACGGCATTAAAAAGGAATATTATGAGAGTGGAGAATTTGAATCTCAAACACCTTATATAAATGGTTTGGTAGTAGGGACAATAAAAAGATATTATAAGAGTGGGAAATTAAATTTGGAAGATTATTATACGAATGAAGGAAGGGATAGTCTGTTGAAACGTTATTTTGAAAAGAATGGGAATTTAAATTATGAAATTCTTTTCACAGATAGTGAAAATGGGATTGAAAAGGAGTACTATGAAAGCGGAAAATTGAAAAGAATATCCAAGTATTCGGATGACGAGATCGATGGAACAATAAAAACCTACGACGAAAACGGCAACGAAATCAAATAACCCCTGTAATTATTTGTTCGCTTCTCAAAATGTCACTGACCTATGAATTTATTTTGTTATATAATATTTTATATTAGTACGACCTTTTAATAATTTATTTTAAAGGTGTATTATGGTTCTAGTGTATTAAATATCAAGTATATGTGAAGAATAGGGCGGGGAAGGAAATTTGCAAAAGTGTTGCATATCGTTGCATAACCATTTTTATAAAAAAATTTTATTTTGTTTCTGCAGCCGGCAACCACTTTGCAATATTGGTTGCAATTTTTCCTCCGGCAATCATAAATTGCCCGCCAACGTATAGTTCATTTTTATATACTGCCAATGAGCTCACAGTGCCTGTATAGTTCTTACAATCTCCCGGCCAGTATATCACTCCACCCATGCAGTTCCAGGTGCGGCTGCTGGTTTGGTAATTGGCTATATGAAACACATTATCAACCCCGGGCACAGTAGTAAAGTCGCCTCCTACAAATAGCCCGTTTTCCATAACAGTCATAGCAGCGCAGGCATCATTAAAAGGCCCTATGGGTTGCCATATATGGGTGTCCCACTTAACAAGGTAAGTAAATTCGCCGCAGGCATATAGTTCATCAAAATAGTTTACAAAAGCTTTCACCCAGCCGCTTTTTACCTGCTGGCCTGTGCTACTTTGCACATCTTCCCAAGTTTTGCCTGTCCATCTTTCTACCGATTGAAACTGCCCTCCTGCATATAGTTTTTCGCGGTAAACAATTAGCGCCCAAACATTACCAGGCAGGCCTCTGCCAACCTTTGACCAACCTCCTGTGTCGGTATATTTTACAATATGCTTGGCTGAGACAGTATCAGCTTTGGTGAATGAACCTCCTATGTAAAGTTCGCCTTTCATTACATAAAGTGCATTAATCCTGCCATTGGTGGAACCTACATATTTCCAAAGGGTGTCGTTCCAGCAAACCAGGTTGTAGACTTTGGTCATTCCAGCGCCTATTTCAGTTCCCGCATACAGCTTGCCGTTGAATTCACCCATAACGGTAACTGTGCCTTGTAAATCAGAATCGGGAGATCCCCATGTTTTACCATCCCAGCAAGCAATGTGGGTTGCTTTTTTACCTATGCTATCAATGCCTCCGGCATACAGTTTGTTATTGAAAACATACATAGGTGTAAAGCTGCCTTTGGGTGCCGAGCCTACGGTTGACCAGGTCTGCGCCCTGAGGGGAATGAAGAATGAAAAATAAAGAATAACAAATGAGAATGTGTAGTAAGTTGTTTTTTGCATGAGATTAAAATGGTGTCCGGGCAAATATATTGAACTTTTAATGGATAGGTTGTGAGCAAATAAAGAGGGTATAATTATACCCTTAAGTAGTTAAAGGCCAAAAAGACAAGGATGGCTTGCAACATCATGGAGCCATCGTATAGCAGGGAGTACAGTGGCTGGGGGATTTTGCGTTTGGCAAAAAGTAAAAGAAAGATTGTGATGATGGCTGAAAGGAAGAGCGCGGTGGCAAGGGGAAAGGGAATGCTGAAATAGAGGAATTGGATACAGATGAGCGAGATGAAAAGCAGAAGGAGTATAATGGCAATATAGATGGATAGGGTTGGGCCGAAGATTACGGGGAGTGTGCGGATATTCTTAGATTTATCAAATTGCATGTCGCGGATGTCGAACGGAATGCAGAGTGCGAAGATGAAGAGGATGGAGCGGAAGAAAATGAAGAGTGGGGCGGGTGCTAGAAGGGTGGAAAGAGGCTGTGAGAAGGCAATTGGAAGGAAAGATGTTAGTGTAGAGAAGGCGATTGATATCCAAAGGGGTTTAAGCCAATAAATATCGCGGAGGCGTTTACGGCCATTTTTTGTTGGGATGAATGGGAATGTATATCCGAGGCCAAGCAGGGCAACAGGTGTTAGGATGACCCAGGTGCGAATGGGTAGGTAGAGAAACTGGCTTGTGAGTATTAGAAGAGAGGCTGCAATAAGGATGTAGTAGATGGAAGTGTGGGTGTTCATCCAGGCTATGCGTTCTTCGTTGCTTTCGGTGGAGGTAATGAACTTTTTTTTGTTGATGGGGTGGAAGCAGTAGAAGAGTAGTGTGGCGCTAAATACAAAGAGTGTTACATGTATGTTTCCTGTACTACCTGAAATGAGGAGCGCGGTTTTTACGGCATAAGCAGTGGTGCACAGGGCGATGAAGATGTGAGAGTATACTATAAAGCGAATGAATCTGGCAACGAAAACTTTCAACTTTATGAACTTTAAAAACTTTATGAACTATTGGGTATGAAATACTGTGTAATGAAGGGTTGTGCCCACTACCACACCAATACCACCCCAAAGCAAGGCTCTGAGTGTTCGCTTTCGGCGGGCAACCATTGCATAACCATACAAATATCCGTCATGGTGTACATTTTCTTTATTCTTTACGCTACGGTGGCGGATTTTCACATACTTATATGACATAAAACCTCCAAAAGCAAATGGAGGTGCTAATGCAAAAAAGGAACCTACTATTCCGGAACCGGCACCAACGGCAAAGGCTGCAGCCGATGTTCCAAACGCATGATACCCATGCTCTGCATCCTGCTCTCCTGCTATAAATCTCCGGGCTTCATCAACTGTAAAGTCGTTGCCAATAAGTGTATCGTAAATATACAGGACAACCCGTTTTCCGCTATTCCCAAATGTAATTTGGAAGATATTGTCTTTATCAATCTCCAGCTTTTTGTGTTTATGGGAATGTGGCTTCACCAATTGGACACTGAAGCCTATCGTATCTGTAACATGGGTAATAATAACTTTACCTGTATTCAAAAGTACTGTGTCAGGCACTGTTCCTTCCGGTAATGAGCTACCCGTTTGTGCAGAAGTGAAAAACGAAATAGAAAACAGGAATAGGAAGGTGCAATAGGTTTTAAATTTCTGCTTTGGCCTTTTCATTTTCATAGGCGGTAAAGATAGTTATGCATAACGAAGTATGAATCTTTTTTATGAAAAGGTATGTTAAAAGGTAAAAAATAAGCCCCCGATAGTAATTACCGGAGGCTTATCAGAAGTTAAATTAAAGTCTTGATTATAACTATTGGATAAGTATTTTCCCTTCTCCAATTACACCGGAAGTTTGACTAACAACCTTATAGAGATAGACGCCTGCAGATTGAACACCAATATTTACCTGTTGGGTTTTAGATATTAATTCTGTAGTGTATACTTTTTCGCCTAAAAGATTATAAACTTCCAACTTAGTTTTCTCTCCTTTATATTCATTTAAAGCAACTGTACAGTTACCGCCGTTAGGGTTTGGATAAATGTTAACACTACCTGAGTTTTCTACAATATCGTTTATTCCTGTTGTTGTTAAATCGCCCATACGAAGGCCATTTCCAAAACTATTAACCCAAACCTCATTTGAATTATAGGGATTGAAATAGGTTCTGTTTGGTTGACGGAATGGATATTGGTTCAGCAACGTGATTGTTGGAGTAGTTGCTTCTATATTCGAAGAAAACCATAAGCCTTCTTGCTGGGTGGTTATATATGCTTGTCCCTGGTGTTTCGGGTCAAACGTAATGGAATAAACTTGTGAAAGGGTATCAATCCTTGTCCAGTTTACACCTCTGTTTGTTGTACGGTACAAGCCTCCCAATGTATTATTCGGACCTCCATAATTGTCGAATACACCGCAATACCAGGTATTTTGATTGGCATCCCATGGATCTATCACAACATCCATAGTCCAGTATTTCATTCCTGCATCGCTGCGGTCAGTCCAGCTATTACCTTGATCTGTGCTAATAAATACACCTGAACTATCAGTGAATTTTCCCGACGGATTTATTCTTGCAGAATAGGAAGCAACTAATGTTCCATCATTCAAAACTCGCAAATTAAAGGGATGGCGCTGTGTTCTGGCCGGGTCGTTGCACCTTGTCCAAGTGGAAGTATTATTGTTTTGAATGTCGTTCGAAACCCAAATACCACCCAATGTTCCTGAGCCTGCATGGTTAATTACGCTTGCATACATGCGCGTTGAACTGGTTGGATCGAGTGCCAGCCAAATAACAGGCTTACTAAAGTTGTGCATCGTTTGAAAAGTATTGCCTCCATCAGTTGAATAAGCAATTTCTCCGGTACCACCATCCAGAATATTATCTTTTAAACGGGTGCTTTCATACATATCATGTATGCTGGAAGTGGCTGCGTAAAGCACATTATTGCTTGGATTTTTCAAGAATTTATAAACGGTATTATATCCAATTGCACTATAGTTAGCCCATGTGTTTCCTCCATCTTTACTACGAATTGCCGTAACGTCGGTGCATCCTCCAAATACATTCAAAGAATCGTACCATGTCAAATCCCAAACCGATGTTACTTCAATTCCATTCGGGTGATAAGCTTTTTGTTTAGGGGTGTTGGCATTGGCCGTATTAAGGTCTGCCCTTGGAGCATAGGCATCTTGCCAGGTTTTACCTCCATCGCTTGTAACATGTGTAAAGCCTTCTCCGGTAAGAACAATATGGTTTGTATCAGATGGAGATACATTAAATCCAAATGCATATTGGTCCCAGCTCCAACCTAAATCTCCACCTGCGCCACAATACCCCGTTTGAATATTTTGGTTGGTTGCAGTATTAAATACATGTGTCCATAAAGCACCTGCATCCGATGTTTTAAGCACCTCCGGAAACTGAGTTGAATTATCATTACCTGCCATATACACTACATTGATATTGGTGGCCGTCATACCTATAAAGAAAGGGCGGTCATTGGCAGTTATTCCATTTTCTTTTTTTGTCCAATTGGTAACGCCGTAATCTTCCGTATAAACATTTGCATATCCGGAACAGTTGTCTCCTGTTTCGCCTACATAAACGTCTGCTACAGCCTGTGTAATACAGAAAAACCTTGTTGTTCCACCAGATTTTGCACCGGCACAGGAAATAATGGCTTCTGTACCTGGTATGCCTGTCATTGTAGGGCCGGTCCAGCTTGTGCCACCATTGGTTGATACAAGCAAACCTATATTGGTGCAGATATAAATATTTAATCCATCCCAAAAAGTACCTGCTATATAGGCGCCTGCACCTGTGCCATCAGTATAGAAAGCCGGGCCAAAAGTTGTTCCGCCATTATTTGAAAAGTACATATTGGAATAATCGGTTACAATTAATTGGTTTGAATTCTGTGGATTGGCATACGTTAACCATGCACCATTACCACCTGTAGCATCGGTGGTGAAAGCCCATGTTACCCCTCCATCGGTTGATTTGGTGGCGTAGCCGTTTCCGCTGTTATTATCGAACGTCATGCAATAACGGATATTCGGATTGTTGGTAAATTGAACCATAGAAGGATGAGAAGCCTCTACTTGCCGGAAGCTCACTAAATCCCAGGTATTACCAAAATCTGTGGAGTGATATAGCCCGCTCATATCACAGGCAAGGTAAACTTCACTCGCATTAGCAGGGTTTATGCTGGGTGCGTATTGAGCACCTCCTCCGGCTAAACCGTGATAATTAAAAGTTGCGGGTTGAGCAAAGGCAATTCCGAAGGGTAGCAATAATACTGCAAAGAGTAATGTTTTTTTCATGGCGTTACGATTTTAGGGTTTAAAAATACTAAAAATAAAATAGGTCTATAAGCCTATAAACGTAAAGCCTTGAAAAAACGTTGGGATTGTTCTATTCCCTTACTCCGGATTTTAAACCTAACTCAGGAATAATGCTGACAGATTGATAATTGCTCCAGTTAGTTCCGGGATATTTCTTCATTACTGCCGGAGTAATACATACAACATTAAAAATACAAGTTCCGCCATAGGTTGTAACCGGGTCAGTGTGTTGTTTGGTATCATTCCATGTAAAGTACAATGTAACTGTGTTTGCTGATGTAGTATAGGTCATTTGTGCGTTATGGACTGTATCAGCATAATAAGTTGTAGGTAAATTACTCCAAACTTTTCCATTATCAGTGCTCATAAACACTTCAGCAATTCCACCGCTTTTTATAAAGGAAGAGGTAAGGTATTGGTTGGCAAAAGAAACATACCAGTAGTTTCCGGTAATATAATTCCAATTGGAAGATGAATTTGTACTGTCGAAAACAGGTTGAACGTTAGCATTCCCTAACGGTCCTTGAGGTCCTTGCGGGCCAATATCACCGGCAGGGCCTTGTTTTGCGCAGGAAGCAAATAATCCAATACAAAGTGCAGAAGAGATAAATAGAGCGCTGAAATGTTTCATAGTAATAGGGTAGAATTAAGAAAATAGTAGTAAAGACATTTTGATAAAATAATTGACAAAAATTATGCTTAGGATTGAGTAGGAACTTACCTTAATTAAAGCTGGTTTAACAGTGGTTCTTTTCATGAAATAAATTCCTGCAATAACAATAAATAAAAGGCAAGGTATTAATGGCGGATACATTTTAAAACTTTCCCCGAACTTACCTTGCAGTAAACAAAGAAAAGCCCTTTGAAAGCCACATACAGGGCAATCAATACCCAGCACAGCTTTATATGCACAAGGTAGTAAATGGTTTTCAAGCCAGGTAATCATGAAAACGAACTAATTTTTATGGCCGATTAATTAGTAGTTCCCAAAGCTTGAACTATGGTGACGGGCAAACATATCGCCGCTTAAAATGGCCGCTCCTGCAATAATCCAGATAATAGCCCAAATTGCACCAATACATACACCAATAATAGACATGATGTACCCTGCATTCAAATTGCCCCAGCCAAGATATTGGGTAGGATTTTCTTTATAAAGCTTTCTGCCTTGAGATGCAAGCGCAAGGCCTATAATTCCAAGTATAAGTCCAAGCCCATAACAGTTAATTACAATTGAGCAAATCCCAAGCACTAATACAGCTACTGCATTGGGGAGTTGTTGTTTTGTTTCTTCCATGATTGAATTTTTTTATTTGTTGCAAATGTAATATCTTTTTTGAGCCAATAGCAAAGAGTCCGATTCGTCTTTAATATTTCAGGGATAATTCAATTGTTTTAACTCTGTAAAAGATTCAATTGTAAAGAAACGCTGTTTGTGTTTATACCTATATGAAATAAGCGCAACGCCTTTGAATTGCCTCACAGGTTTAGCAACTGGTTCTGCCGGTTTAGCAGCCGTGTCCTTTCTCTGCGGGCCATTTCGCATGTTCAGTGAATTATGTGTTTCACTTGTTATGATATTATAAATTATTTTGTGGGTGACTGAATCGTGGCTTATTTTATATGCATTGTTTTTCCCTGAAAAATCAAGTGGATAAGCAATATTATTTATCCATGCAGTATCAGGCACTGCATTTTTTAATTTAGATTCTATACTGATATTATAATTAATGCCAGTGCGACCAACCACCCCACCAGACCACCGCTGGCATGTAGCTTTAACCAGTTTAAATGTTTGTGCGGAACATCCCGTATTATATAAAACGGTTAAAAACAAAAAGGCAATCTTGATTTTTTTCATAAAGTAGATAATTACGAATTACTTTTTTAAGGATAATTAATTGGTTCCAATCCGGTAAATGTAGGAATTGTTAGAAAATGTTGTTTGCTCCGGAATTTATATGAAATAAGCGCTGCTCCTTTAAATTGCCTGGCTGGTAAAGGCTTTACGTTGGTTGTATCTTTAATTGGAACTCTGTTCCGTTCTGCATATTCATCATGAGATTCACTGGTAGAAATTGCATAAGTAATTTTGTGTGAAACGCTGTCAACATTGCGTTTAAAGCTAAAGTTTTTGCCCGAAAAATCCGGTACAATAAAAAAATGATTTATCCAGATAGTATCAATTTTCAGAGATTTCGATTTTGTTTCCAGTTCAATGTTGTAGTTCGTTCCATAATGTCCCGGCATTCCCCCTGACCATTGCTGAATGGTGGCTTTAACTACTTTCAGTTGCTGGGCATTTGAAATAGCGCAGTATGTAACCAAAATAAAAAGAAGAATTACCCGAAATTGTTTCATTATTGTTGATGGACTATGGCTGTTTTTTGGGTAAGGTAAGTCCGGCAAGTTTATACTCTCCATCTTCAAAAGTAAAAATAAGATTTATTGATATTGGTTTGTCATGAAGTTCCTCTTTGTAACTTAATAGGATTATTCCCTTATCTTTTACTACAGAAAAATTTTGGAAATATAATTTAAATTCACCTAAACGTTCGAGTGAATCGAGCGTGGTAAGCGTCTTTTGGGCATCTTCAAACGTTACATTTGATTTCAGTAGTGATGAGGATGAATCGTAAATAGCCTTATATTTTTTTTGTTTTAAGGATTTCCAAAAACCGGCTGATATTTTTTTCAGGAACGGGATTCTGTTTAAGGAGTCAATAAACATATTAATACCGATTAGTGGGTTAGCACTGCCGGGGGCAATTGAGATGCAAACGTCATCGGGGCCATTAATATTTTCAAATTGGCCTGTTATAATGTATGTATGTGAACGTAAATCTTTTGTTATCCGGTATCCGTCGGTGATACTTGTGGCTTGGTATGACTTCATTTTACCAAACAGGTTTTGCACATATTGGTTGAAGGCATCAATAACAGATTGGGGCGAGCGGTTATGTAGTTTTGGGGTGGCATAATCGAAGGCAGGTTTTATATCTCCTTTTTGAAATAAGGTAAGTACATAACTTACAAATTGGGTTTCGGCGGAATCGCATTGCTGGGCAATATAGTAGGGTACATTGTACATGTAGTTTTGGGATGGATTGCAGTATAGTTTTTTAATTTCGGTGGAATCGAAGTAGAGGTTGGTGTCGGCGTAGATGAGGTATTGCCAGGCGATGGTGTCGACGAGTGGGATGAGTTTTTCGGAATAGGTGTAGTTGCTTACAATTGGATCTTGTATGTTGTAGGTTATACCTGTTGAGTCGAGTGTATTGAGTGAGTAGGATAAGGGGGATGGGTAGAAACGGGAGGAATCTCTTTTTTGATTTCTGTCTTGATTGATAACTTTATCAAGGTTGAGGGTGAAGTTGCAGGGGTTGGTCCAATTGATTTTGTAGAGGAGGACGGTGTGGTCTTTAAGGCGGGCTTCTATCCAGTATTGGAGGCCTCGGTATACGATGGTGTTGGTGTCGTGTGGTGTGGCGATGTAGTAGGCTCCGCCTGTGAAATTGGGACAGTTAGCTGTTTTGGGCTGGGCTTTGGCGTCTAAGAGGGTGAGGAGTAATAGGAGGGTGAGGATTGTGCTTTTGGGCATTGTTGGGGTGGTGTATGGTGGTGCTAAGGTAGTGGATTTAAGGATTGTTAACAGGTGGATTGTGAAAAGGCTGTTAAATTTGCGGCATTATTATGATTTTGAAGGCTAGGATTTTTTATATTTTTTTGGTGTGGATATGCATGTGTGATGTGGGTATGGCTGCGCCCGATTGCAGCGGAAAGCCCGGAGTGAAGCGAGGACTTGGAGCGGAAAGCGGGTGTGATTACGCCCGCCTGAATGATTCTTTGGGGCAGGCCCGCCTGAATGCCTGCTTGGCGATGCCATTGGGACGGGAATCTTTCGGGCAGGCCCAGAAGGTGGATTCGGGGAGGATTACTATTAGGGGGAATGCGGTGAATTCGAAGGGGATTGGTGGGTTGTATCAGGTGATTGTGATTAACCAACGGACGAGTACGGGGATGCTTGCGGAGCCGAACGGGCATTTTGTGATGGGTGCGTTGCGGACGGATACGATTTTGGTGAGTGCATCGGGGTTTGGTGTGAGGAAGGTTTGTTTCAGGGATTCGGTGGTGAGGGGGGAGTATAGGGTGACGGTGAGGCTGGATAGTGTGCATTATAGTTTGGCGGAGGTGAAGGTGTATCCGACGAAGAATTTGCGGGATGTGAACAGGGAGCGGAGTGTGCTTGGGGATGTGAGGAATACGAATTTGAATAAGGAGGCGAGTATTATGAATCCGATTAGTTTGCTGTATGAGCGGTTTAGCCGGTTGGAGCAGAGTAAGCGGAAGGTTGCGGTGCTGGAGGATGAGGAGGCGCGGAGGGAGGTGCTGAAGGATTTGTTTCATATTTATATTAGGCATGATATTATTGACTTGAACGATGGGCAGTTTGAGGGGTTTATTGATTATTGTAATTTTACGGATGATTTTGTGAAGAATGCGACGGATTATGATTTGGTGATGGCGATTAAGGTGAGGTGGGATATGTATAAAAAGCAGCATGATTATGTAAGTCCGTTTAGGAAGGAGTAGAAAAGGATAGGGAATTCCGAATTTGGAGAAAGGTTGAAAGATTGTGATAAATTTATTTGCGGATTAGCTTATGTGTTTCAGGTGGTTAATAGGGAAACTGATTATTTACCTTTTATCATCTGATATATATCATAAAGTTAGGCTGCTAAATAGAATAAAATTGCAGAAATATTGCAATGGAAACTATCTCGAAATTATCGTCGAAACTAACGGAGGAAATTAAAATTATTCTTCCAAGCCTTAGGCAAGACTTGCAGTTGGAGTTGCATAGAAATATCGGATACATACCCAAACAGGCTTTCTTTTCTGACCACAGGGTTTTTCATGCATTTCATAGCGAGGCGGGAAAATTCCTTTCCCTTGCTGGGCATAATGAAAATGAAATTGAACATTTCTGTATCGGGGATATTCATATCAACGATGAGATCCGTAAGAAAATCCATAAAATAACCACCCTTGCTCTTGTGCAACTGGCCATGTGGTAGCCTGTTTAGGCTAACGTTTTCATCTCTTCAATTTGAAAGCATTATATTTGTTTCGAAATATGAAGAAGTATAGCACCCCATTACTGTTTTGTTTATTCTTCCTTTTTAATTCTTTCCGTATTGGAGGCGGGAATAATGCATTCCTGAGTGTTGTTGAGCAAGCAGGAATGAAATTTGTACAACCTGCTAATACCATTGAAACAAAAATTATTGCGAATGATGAATTGAATTACCAGTATGCTTTAAAAGATACTGTTAATAAAATTGAAATAAGATACCTTATTTTTCCTTTGCAGGAGCTTGTTAAAAAATACAACAGCACAAGCCAGGATACTACTACTCAACCAAAGTTCGACCCTAACTTAATACATACTAATTTGCTGCTTAAATTTGCTTATGTTGTTCAGGGAAAGGAAATGAACTTCCAGGAAATGCCTGCTATTACTGAAATACCGCACGCCACAATCGAGATAGAATATAATGGCGATTGGGGCGCATTTACAACATCACAACCTTGTGATGAATTTGCGCAGAAGTATAAATACTGCACCATTTTTGCAATCCATAAAGATAATGTTGCAGATGCCTATATAATATATTTATATGATGATAAGGAAAGGTTTGACGATGCCGTAAAACCAGATTATCATAGCCTCTTATTTAAAAAGGGTTAATAATAAAAAACTGTTTATTTGAACGTGAATGTTTGGGCAAGCGTTTTGAATTCATCCATATTCTTTTCAAAATCGGATGTAGCTATTCCTAAAATTAAAACAGCTTTAGTACCATTTACAAGGGTTATCCTATAGAGCACTGCTTTTTTGTTGTCGATTTTTGCAGTTATTTCAGACTCCACTGCATTCAATTCACCTATCTGTATCTGTTCTTCTTTTTTTGTTTTCGTATCTGTAATTCCATACTGTTCGTATGAGCTTAGTATGGCTCTGGCAATTGTCTCGTCACTCATACTATATTGCGATGTGAATGGCAAAACTGAAACAATAGATTCACCAGAATACTCATCTTTAACAATACCCTTGGCTGAAAAAATATAATAATCGTTTTTGCATTTGGCAAAACGGAAAGCTGAATTGGTATCATTAATCTTAAAAAATGCCCCGGAAAGCGGATTTACTTTTGTATCCTTATTATAAGTAACTGACATAAGTGCAGTTTTTAATTTAATAGCATCAGAGTCTTTATTGGCAGGGCATGTTGCGACTACCATTACTGAAAAAGTTGAATCACCGAAAATGAGATAAAATGTTTTTCCGCCGACATTATTTTGCAGTGCAGCATACTTGGCAGCATAGCCCGATATTTTTAGTTTCTTATAATCCTGCACTTCACTACCGCCATTTTCCAATGATTCACGGGTGAAGGTTTGGGCATATTTGAAGTAATTGGTGTTGTATGGATCATAAATTTTTATCATGATATCCTTGGTTTTTTCCAATCCTTTAAAATTTGATGATATCCTGAATCCGGGAGGAGCAGCAATGGAAGTGTGAGTTCCGGGGATATTAACGGAGTTGGTTTGGGCACCTACTCTTTCAAAAAAACTTGCAATTAATAAAGAAGGCAATAGAAGTTTTAATATAACCCTGCTGAGATATGCTTTCATTGATTTATAGAAAAGGCTTATTTAGAATACAAAGGTAGGTAATGTAAACTATTAAAGGGTTAATCTAATTCCAATGGAACTAAATTACTAATCGATAATAGAAAGCATTGAAGATTACTTCTTCTTTTCGCAGTTAAACATCCAGTGGATGCCATACTTGTCAATTAGCATTCCGAAGCGTGCACCCCAGAACATATCACCCAATGGCATTGTTTTTTTTCCGCCTTCAGCCAGTTTGGTGTAGGCAATTTCCATTACTGCGGCATCGTCCCAGTCAATAGAGAGGGATATGTTGTTGCCAACCAATGGCGCGCGGTCAGGCATTGAATCAGATGCCATTAACAGGTATTCCCCAATCTGAATGCGCGAATGAAGAATTTTCTTCTTGTAATCTTCGTTCACTTGCATGGGAGAATCTTCGTAACGACCGATAGATACAATTTCCCCTCCGATAGAGTCTTTATAAAAATTTAATGCTTCCTCGCAATTACCGTTGAAGGTAATATAAGGTACTAGTTTCATTTTTATTATAGTTTAACAGGTTCAGCAAATATATAAAAATATTTCTAATTGTAGGTGATATGAGTCAGAAACCATTGCGAATTTTAAGATTCTCAATAAAATAGATATTTTCTGAATGTGCTTATAATCTTTGAAATATGGAATTGCTCATAAGGTATCATTATTAAAATTATTATTTTGGCATTATAATATAAATGGGCTATGGCAAAGAAGATAATGTTATTGGGTTCCGGTGAATTAGGAAGGGAGTTAGTGATTGCCCTGCAAAGATTGGGGCAGTATGTAATAGCTGTTGATAATTATGAGGGGGCACCGGCAATGCAGGTTTCGCAGGAGTATGAAGTGATTAATATGCTTGATGGTTCTGCACTCGATCATCTGGTTGCAAAACATAAACCTGATTTGATTGTTCCGGAAATTGAAGCCATACGAACGGAGCGCTTTTATAATTACGAGAAAAGTGGAATTACGGTAGTTCCAAGTGCCAGCGCTGCAAATTATACCATGAACCGCAAAGAGATAAGAAATCTTGCTTCCGAAGTTTTGCGCCTAAGGACAGCAAAATACAGCTATGCAAAGAATTTAAAAGAATTTGAAGAAGCTGTAAAAAAAGTTGGCATACCCTGTGTGGTGAAGCCATTAATGAGCAGTAGCGGAAAGGGGCAAAGTGTTGTTAAAATAAAAGATGATATTGAAAAGGCTTGGAAATACGCTATGGAAGGCAGCCGTGGCGATTATGCAGAAGTAATAGTTGAAGAGTTTATAAAATTTCATTCTGAAATAACGTTGCTTACCGTTACACAGAAAAATGGTAAAACGCTCTTTTGTCCGCCAATTGGCCATAGGCAGGAACGGGGAGATTATCGCGAAAGCTGGCAGCCCTGCCTTATAAGTGATAAAGACCTAGGAGAGGCGCAAATTATGGCACAGAAGGTAACTCAGGCCCTTACCGGAGCGGGTATTTGGGGTGTTGAGTTTTTTCTGACTGATAACGGGGTCTATTTTTCAGAACTTTCACCACGCCCCCACGATACAGGAATGGTTACCCTTGCCGGAACACAGAACCTGAACGAATTCGAATTACATGCCCGTGCAATTTTAGGATTACCTATTCCTGATATAACGCTCGAAAGGGTAGGGGCGTCGTCAGTAATTCTTGCAGAAGAAAATGGAAGGGCGCCTATATACTCAGGCGTTGAAGATATTTTAAGGGAACCGAAATCGGATGTAAGGATATTCAATAAACCTACAACACGTCCATACAGAAGAATGGCGGTTGCACTTGCTTATGATAAAATTGGAACTGACGTTAATACGGTAAAGGAAAAGGCAATTATGTTGTCAAAAATGCTGGCTGTTGAGCCAACAGAGCCAGTTTAGGCCAAAGGCTATTTATTACTAGTGCTATCGGGCATATTAAAAAGTTCATGCCCCGGCGGAACAAACACAGGTAAAAAATAGCGCATCCCGGTAGCTTTACCATTTACTTTCCCGGGTATCCATTTAGGCATAGTCCTTATACAGCGAATAGCGGCAGTATCCCAACCACTGGATGGTGGACCGTTTTCAATTTTAATTTTATCAATTTTTCCATCCGCTTCCACAAAAAAGGAAAAGTAAATTGTGCCTGAAATATCTCGTGCCATCAAGGAATCCGGCTGCTCAATATTGGAGAAAAGATAAAGCTTTAACGAATCATTGCCACCCGGAAAAGATGGATTTACCGTAATTGTTTTAGCTGGTTGGATAACAGGTGGAGAAGGTTTAGAAACTTTTGTTGCCGGAGGCTTTTGTTGTGTATTTACAGGAGGTTTTGATTGTTGCTGGCTATAGAGGTTATGTATAGCCCCATCCGTAAGCAGAAAAGCTAATAATATTATTAATATCAAGCCCCATCTATTCACAATCACCTTTTGCATTCTGCAAATCTAAAGATTCTTAGCATAAATAAAATGATTTAATATAAACATCATGTTGATAAAACTAAATTCTTAATCCATGTTTAACCAAGCTGAATTATCACTATCGCGGAAACCTTAAAAATTATTTTTCGTATTATATAATAAATCAGTATTACTCAGAGTTAATATAAACAAAAGCGAAAAACATGCCTAAAACGACCGCACTAGTTATAACCTTTAAAATTCAACACTATGAATGGGTACAAAACAGGCGGCGACTGGACAGATGTTACCAGTATTGGCCGAAATGAGGTAGTCTTCGAAGGAAGGCACAAAGAATACGGAGCTTTTTATATCCGTAAACGTTATCCGGGTTCTCTTTTATTTTCTCAAATGCTTGCAATATCTTTTATTGCGGTATGCGCGTTTATTCCTTATATAATGCGGAATAAAACACCGCGTATTATTACAGACGAAAATAACTTTATTGTCAAGCCTTATGTAACTCCGGTTGTTCCAACGGTTATTCCGAAGACAACCATACCACCTAAAGCAACGCCTCCTAAATCAAATCCTTCTAAACAAGATCCACCTGTTATAACCAAAACGGTTGATAGCGTTCAGAAACCTAAAAAAGAGGATCAGCCAATTGTAATTAATCCACAGCCCAATCCCAACCCTGGCGGAGGTGTCCCTAATCCAAACCCCAACCCCAATCCGGGAGGACCTGCGGCTGGCCCCGGTATCACTATGCCCAGGCCAGATTCCATTTTTAAAATTGTGGGCGAAATGCCTAAGTTTAAAGATGGTAATCTGGAGACCTATATAAATAGTAAAATAAATTATCCGACTGAAGAAAGTGAATTAGGCGTAGAAGGAATAGTTTATGCTTCCTTTGTAATAGAAAAGGATGGCTCTATTGGGAATGTGAAGCTATTACGTGGAGTATCAAATGGCCCGAACATTAATAAGGAAGCTTTACGTGTATTGGCCGGAATGCCCAAATGGAGTCCCGGAAAACAAGCCGGCCATCCTGTGAGGGTTGAGTTTACCATCCCAATTCATTTTAAACTACACTAAAAGAATTTTAAATTTTGAAAGAATAATCCCGGCAATTTTTTGTCGGGATTATTTTTTTACTCTTTATAATGAGCCATAGTTGCCATTAACAGAGAATTTAAATTTGAGGAAATACATTCAAAATACTTATTTTTCCTTGTGTAGTTATTCACAAATGAATGTTAAGTAGTTGCCAAAAAGAGCAAAAAACAAACATTTGAAAAGAATCAAATAGCCAAGTAAATCCCTTTACTGGCAAATGTTTCAGAGGGTTTTGAAATAAATCATGTTCGGGTTTATTAACAAACCATGTTGAATAAGTGCCATTCTTCTTCCTTTGTTTAAGAGTCATTCCCTTGGTAAATTGGCACAAATTCAATAAAAACAAATGAAAAAACAAAATCTTTTAGCCCCAATATCATTCCTTGTTTTAAGTACGTTATTTATTTCCGGAGAAAGCTTTGGAAGAGATAAGCACTTTGTTGTAAAATTAAAAGGAAATACCTTGTTTGCCAAGCATACAGTTAAAAAGGCCAATCAGGCAAATTCTACTGAACAAGAAATTACAGTTACAAAAGATGTAAAGGTTGAGCAGCCTGTTGAGCAGGTTGCTACAAACACAACTGAAACTGTTTCAACAAATAATCAGGAAACAGTTAACTCAAATGTTGTTGCATCTGCACCTGCGGAAAATACGAACACTATAGGTGTTACTTATTTTAATTTTGAAGACAAGCAGGTAAATATACATACCAGTATTTTCCAGATGTACCCGGGAACCTATCTTGATTCTATGAGTATTGTTAACCATTTATTATGCGATTCAATTCGTGAAGCACTTGCACAATCATCGGTAAGTGATAATAGCGACAACTTAAAGGTTAGTCTGGATAATTGCATAAAAGATAGTATTACATTAGACCGATTGGGCAAGCTTTCAACTTCAGATAATCAAGTTGCTTATAACCCGTCCGGAGTATTAATAGCACATTGTAAAGACGGATTATCTGCCAATGCAATGGATTCAGTTACCATGGATGTGTTTTCAGGCAGCAATCTTGTGGCCTCCGGTGTTTCAGATAAGAATGGGATAATACTTACTAAAGATCTGGCCGCAGGTAATTATTATGTTGTTTTTTCAAGAAAGTCGTATCAGCCTTTCTCATTAATGCAAGTTAAAATTACTACAGCAGGGCAATCTTATATCGATATTCCTTTGGCAAAGCAAGATGGCTTTGTTTATGAATCATTCGGAAAAAATGCCTGGTTGTATATATCAACTGCATCAATAGCTGTATTGTTTATTATGGTTGTATTAGCCTTCTATCTTGCTAAATACACTTCTAAAAGAAGTATCAGACCTGCGGTGTAACTGTAACCATTTATATTTATATAAAATAAAAAAGCTCCCAATTCGGGAGCTTTTTTATTGAAATCTTTTTCTTTATTTTGGAGACTATTAATTGAACCTGAAAAAATAAGAGGATGTTGACTATTATGGTGTAGGAAATTCTATAATTACGACACCTGAACCTCCGGCTGCCCCATTATTATTGGTCGGGAAACCTCCGGCACCGCCACCGCCACCGGTATTCGCAGCTCCGGCCACTGCAAAGCCGCCAGTTCCATTTGCACCTGCACCGCCGCCGCCAATACCGCCGCCGCCGCCGGTACCATTATATGCACCGCCACCACCGCCTCCGGCGTAATTTACGGGCGCTCCTGTAATACTGTTCGATATTCCAGCGCCACCGGTTCCTGCAACACAGCCTGCGCCATTTCCACCAACTGCACCGGAACCGCCACCACCTGCACCGGCTCCCAAGCCATCAGTGCAAGATCCATTACTACCAAGACCACCACTATAACCCTGTGGAGGGCTAGTTGCTGGAGTATTTCCAGCCCCGGGGACACTTCCTCTACCTGCACGTCCGCCACCGCAACCGCCGCTAAGCCCATTAGCTCCTTCACCACCGCCACCGCCGCCACCGCCATAAGCTGTCATTGTGCCAAAAGCTGAATTACCACCATTACTTCCTGCGGAAGCTCCTGTTCCGGCTGCACCGCCTCCGCCAACCGTAACAGTGATTGCCTGATTAGAAGCAACAGGATAAATACCATAAACAGCACCACCACCGCCGCCACCGCCGCTAATGTAGCCACCGCCGCCACCACCGCCACCAACAACAAAAACAATAGCATTTAAATTACAGGGTGAAGTAAAAGTGCCGCTACTTGTAAACGTAACTCTGGTGATACCACCAGCTGAGGTTACAGTACCGCCACCAGTAATGGTAGGTGTGCAGGAACAATAAATACTTTTCCATGCGCCATTGGTATAAATCATCAAACAGTGAGTTTGATTATTATAAACCATTAATCCATCCGGAACCGTTGCAGGAATTGCATTTACTGAAGCAGTATTCATTTGTGGTAAAAGGAATCCTTTAGTTGTTGATTCAATATCAACGGCAGCATCAGCATTTGGGGTTGCAGTTCCAATACCGGTTTGTCCTGATACAATAAGGCTTGTACCAGCGGGGGCAGTATTGGCTCCTGCATAAGAACCTATAGCCACAGCTCCATTTACGTCAAGTTTGTTTAAAGGAACAAGGTAACCTCCAAGCGCCATATTTCCATTACTGGCTATATTAGGTCCGAATGCGGAGGTAAGCCTGTCATAAAAATATAAATTATCTAAGCCACCAACGGTAGCATCGGTTGCCAATTCCCATGAGATAGCCCCACGGTAAGCAAATTGTAATCTAACCCTGTTATTCGATACTGAACTTGTATTAAGAATTATATAAGGCAAGTCGCCATTACTATTAAAATATCCGGGTACATTATAACCATTTACATCAGTGTATCCTAGCCCGCCCCAAACATTTGAATTGGCTGCGGTTGCTCCTAAAACACCACCCGAATTATGTCCGGTGCCAAGCTGGTAACCAAATACGCCTGCCTGATATGAAGTACTTCCGCTAGCTGATTGCCCAACAACACCTGAAAAACTGGTATGGGGTGCCCAGGCAGTACCGCTTGTTGCATAACTATTATATCCACCAACGCCATAACCTGCGTTTGGGGTAGTTCCTAATATGGCATTTACATTGGTAGCATTTGCAGTCACCTGCAATAATGGGTTTCCTGCAGTAAAAGCATACGCGCTGGTTTGAATTCCTACTTCAACTCCATTATCCTGTATAATGCCTATGCCTAAGGCTGTAGGGCTTGTCCAGCGCGCATGGTAATTTGTAGTACCGTTACCAACAGGGCCGGAAGCATTTGTTGTAATAAAAAGCCATTTACCGGCAGAAACAGACCAGTAGTAATAACCGGTGCCATATAAACCATTCAGCAGCGATGGTGAAGTATTATAAACAATCAATCCATCAACCGGAGTTACTATAGGACTTGCCAATGCAATGTTTGTAAGAACAACATTTGGGATTAATATACCCATTTTATTGTTTGATGCATCACTTAAGTCCAGTATGGCACTTGAGTTTGGACTAACTGCTCCGGAAGTATTGATTGCAATATTTTGTGAGAAAAGTTGAGATGATCCTAACAATAAAAATGCTGTAATTGCTAGTTTAAATTGGGATTTATTCATAGTTGATTAATAGTATCTTGCGAAGATAGGACATAACAATTCATTTTTACATAAAATTGTACTTTTCTTTTTAATCGTGTTAAATTTTTAATATCAAAAGACTGTATTTTATCATTTTGTTGTTAAATAGTAAAGAGAAAGGTCATTTTCTTTAAGGTTATACTTTTTCACATGTCTTGGTGTATAAGTTCATTTTGAATAAATCATCCGTGTTACCCTACTTAATACTTTTGATAAGTTATAATAAAGTGATAGAATGCCCAAACGTTATAAAAAGCCTGTAGAAGATACACAAACACAAATTGAGGATGTGAAGCCTGCGGCTGCAAAAAAAGCAAAGGTCAAATCTTCAAAGCCAATGTTTAAGGGGCTTAAAGAGAATATGGAAAAATGGAAAGTTGCCCAAATATCAGGGTTGTTTCTGTTAATGTTCTCTTTATGTCTTTTAATTGCATTAATATCATTTCTTTTTACATGGCAGGCGGATGATGCAGAGGTAAGCGGTACTGTGCACCAATTCCTTTCTTCTCATGTTAATACGGCAAACTGGTTGGGTAAATTAGGTGCATTATTATCTTTTATTTTTATTAAAGAATGGTTCGGGGTTGCATCATTTGGATTTGTATTGATATTTTTTCTGATAGGTGTAAAATTACTTTTGCAACGGTATTTACTACCTTTCGGCAAGACGTTGCGGATAACCCTTTTTCTGATGATTTGGATTTCCGTTTGCTTAGGTTTTTTATTTCCTTTAGGCGATCATAGTTTTATGGGCGGAGAAGTTGGCATTATGTGCTCATCTCAATTGCGCGATAAAATAGGTTCATCCGGAACCATAATCGCCCTGGCATTTTTAGCCATGGTTTTTCTGGTTTTAAATAATTTAATGACATTTAAATTTGCAACAAAGCTACAGGAAGAAAAGGAAAGTAAAGAAGAAAATGCTGAACCAGAAGCCATCATTATTCCAGACCTTCAGCAACCGATCGCAGCACCCGTGAACACACTTATTGAGCCTGAAGTAAAAATTGAAGAACCATCAAATACAATTGAATTTGCTGTTGAATCACCAGCTTTGAAAATAGAAAAGAAAAAAGAAAATGAAGGGGCAAAAAAAACGGATGCTGTGGAATTCTTGATTGAAAAGGCTCCTGAATTTGTTGTTCCTGAAGAATTGGAGGATAAAAAAATATCAGATTCACCTTATGACCCAACGCTTGATTTATCATCCTATAAATTTCCGCCAATTGATAAACTTCGCGATTATGGGAAAGATGAAGTTATTATTGATGCGGAGGAACTAACTGCCAATAAAGACCGGATTGTTTCAACCCTGCGGCATTATGGTATTGAAATTAAAAAGATAAAAGCTACTCCCGGCCCTACGGTAACGCTGTATGAAATAGTTCCCCAGGATGGAACCCGGATTTCAAAAATCAAAAATCTGGAGGATGACATTGCACTTAGCTTATCAGCTTTAGGAATAAGGATTATTGCGCCTATGCCCGGATTGGGTACTGTTGGAATTGAAGTGCCCAACCGTAACCCCGGGGTGGTATCACTTAAAACAATTATCAGTTCAGACCAGTTTCAAAAATCGAATATGGAAATACCACTTGCGCTTGGTAAAACCATATCTGACCAACCTTATGTTGTAGACCTTACAAAAATGCCCCACTTGCTTATGGCAGGTGCAACAGGACAAGGTAAGTCGGTTGGATTGAATGCTATTATAGTTTCTATTCTTTATAAAAAGCATCCTTCACAAGTGAAGTTAGTTTTGGTTGATCCTAAACGTGTGGAGTTATCGCTGTTTAATAAAATTGAAAGACACTTCCTTGCAAAGCTTCCCGATGCAGAAGAGGCTATTATTACAGACACGAAAAAAGTAATACATACACTGAACTCCCTTTGTATAGAGATGGAGCAGCGGTTGGAATTACTTAAAGATGCCGGCGTAAGGAATATTAAAGAGTATAATGAAAAATTTGTCGCACGCAGGCTTAATCCGCAAAGCGGACATAAATTTCTGCCCTATATTGTTGTAATTATTGATGAGTTTGCCGATCTTATTATGACTGCCGGAAAAGAAATTGAAACTCCTTTGCAACGCCTTGCACAAGTGGCGAGGGCGACAGGTATTCACTTGGTTATTGCTACCCAGCGGCCATCAGTAAATATTATTACGGGAACTATTAAAGCCAACTTCCCTACACGTATTGCATTTAAAGTTACTTCCAAGATTGATTCACGCACGATTCTTGACACTGGTGGTGCCGACCAATTGATTGGTAAAGGCGATATGTTAATATCTACAGGCAGTGACCTTGTTAGGTTACAATGCGCTTTAGTAGGAACACAGGAGGTAGAAGATATTTGCGATTTCATAGGCTCGCAACAGGCGTATCCAACTGCATTTCCTTTGCCTGAATATGTTGAGGAAGGCGGAGAGAGCACTGGAGGAGAAATATCAGCAGATGAAAAGGATTCGTTATTTGACCAGTCTGCACGTATTGTTGTAGAAACCCAGCAGGGTTCTGCATCGCTTTTACAAAGACGTTTAAAAATTGGCTATAACCGCGCAGGAAGAATAGTTGATCAATTACAATCTGCCGGAATTATTGGCCCGTTTGAGGGTAGTAAAGCCCGCGAGGTTCTTATAAAAGATATGATGTCCTTAGAACAAAAGCTAAAGGACTTATCCCCGGATAATTTCCAAGAGTAGTTGGTATCCGACTGGCGAATAAAAAGAATACCAGATTTAACAAGTGGAGCGGAGCCTTTTTTTGGTAAAAGTACTTTCCGTTGTTAAACGAAAGTTGTGCCTTTGCTTCCTTATGGACATAGCTTAATGTTATACTAATAGCACGACGAAGTTACAAACTTTGCCGCACCGGGAAACTTGATTTTTATCAGTTGGACCTGACTATGCAGTTTTTAATATTTGTTAAAATAATTCAATATATAGGCAAGCTGTTTGAATAAGTCAAAAATTATGTTATCTTTGATGAACAGATTAAACAAAGTTGTATTCTGTATCTTTTAGCGTTTTCTTACTTATACCTTTAAATTACTCTATTATGAAAACAAACACTTCCAACAGCAGAATGGTTAACGTGTTAACCGCTACATTTGTATTGATGGTGGTATCCACCACCAAAGGACAAGACATTGCCATTAACCAAGTGATGGCAACGGATACTAGTACTATTCGACCTGCGAATAGTTATAATATTCCGGCTGGAGCTAAGATAATCACCAACACCACGGCAGGTTCGGAAGAACAACCTGCACCTTTTGTAATTACTTCCTGGTCTATTTCCAATATAAGTTGTACTTCACCCAACGGTTCAGTTTCGGTAACTGTTAATCATGGCAGTGGTTCGTATAATTATTCCTGGAGTCCTGGCGGAGCAACTGAATCTTCTATATCGGGGCTTACCGCAGGGGTTTATACCTGCTATGTGACGGATGGTAATGGCAGCGTGTCGAGTCAAACTGCAGAAGTAGCAGATAATACTGAAGGATGTGCTTCTGCCCGAACAGTTCCAGTAACTTCTGGTTTGAATGATAATCAGAATCCAGACACTGTTTACCCTAAGACGGTTATCAATAATTCGAAAGAAGTTAGCCAAAGTGCCGAAGTTGAGCATTCAACTAACATTGAAGGAATGAATCCTTTAAGTGCAATGGATAATACTATTAATCTCTATCCCAATCCGGCAACAAGCATGGTTAACTTAAGTTTTTTGTCGCCTACTGAAGGAGTAATTACTATCTACAACGAAACGGGCCAAAGGATATTGCAACAAAAGACTAACCCTACATCCAACATCAATCAGATTGATTGCAGTAATTTCAGGGCAGGAGTTTATCTGCTAATTATTGAAACTGAACATAGCAGGATAGTAAAAAAACTGATAAAAGTCTAAAGGATATTAAGCTTAGTTCTTTTAGTCCTTCAATCCATTATTCTTAATTTCGACACCCGGATAATAAAACAAGTCTTCTGTGTTATCCGGCATGGAATAATTTTATAAGTGCAGCGTTCCCTTCTTTGCAAGTAATTCTTCTTTGCTTTCTTTGTTGTTATCATCAACGATGCAGCAGTCAACAGGACAAACCGAGGCACATTGAGGCTCATCATGGAAACCTACACATTCGGTGCATTTGTCGCCGACAATATAATAACGGTCTAACTCGACAGGGTTTTGCGCTGAATCAGCATCGGTGGTTAGTCCGCTTTTAGCTGTAAATTTGCCTTTTACAGAAGTTCCATCGGAAAAGCGCCATTCATTACCGCCTTCATATATTGCATTATTAGGACATTCGGGTTCACATGCCCCGCAATTGATACATTCGTCTGTTATTCTTAGTGCCATGGGATTGAAATAAGGCTGCAAAGATAGGAAAGAATTAACTATTAACTAAGAACAATAAACGATGAATTAAATAATGCTTTCCATGTTTGTTTTCATTCATTCACTATTCCTCATCCTGTTTAAGCGCAAACCTGAAGGACAATCCTACAGAAGCATAGTAGCTGTTTCCGTATCCGGCACGGGCATCTAAGCCCATCCATTTAATAAAGTACCAGGTAGCTCCTCCATAAATCTGATAAGCAAATTCTCCAAGACTAATGTCAGAGGCTCCAAAGGCTGGCATGTCTCCATTTGAGGTCAGGTTAATGAATCGATACCCCAGCATACCACCAATGTAGGGTGTAATATGTTCGTTGTTTCCAAAATGATATTCAGTTGATATACCGAGCGTAATTATGGAAACATCATAATAATAATGGTAGGGATTGTTAGCGGTATCAAACCAATTATAGTTGCCTGTTACCCCATTAGTGTTTGCAACAAAAAGAGATATAATTCCTTTATCAGAATAGGCATATCCCAATTCGAGAGAAACTGGCAGTGTACTGCCACTGTTGCTGCCTGTTCCCTGCGATGCCAGTTGTGTTTGGGCAATATTAGGAAAGGAAATACTGCTTTTTATTACAAAATGGAGTGGGGGGGCAATTGGCATTACCAAAGGCTCATTTACTTTAGTGTCCTGACCAAATAACCTATAGGTTGAAGAGATTATTATCAAACAAAGGAACAAAAAACCTACCCTTTTTCTTTTCATTAGTCCGGCTAATAGCATTAGCGCATTAAAATTAAATGCGGGTAAAGATAGAATTTTCCTTTGGCATAAAAGCACTTGCTAAATTCCTTCTTTGTTCAATATTTTTGTATTTTTATACTTTCTATAAAATTAATAAACAATAATCATGAAATATATTATTGGCCTATTTATGATAGTTTTTTTGTGGAGTTGTAGTCAGCCTGCAAAACAAGCTCCATACAAACCTATAGTTGATGTTTATAATACTCCGAAAGGAGATAAAATAATTTTTCTGGATGATTATTACAGGTCTTATCTGAAGGCAATTAAAGCAGGAAATAAAAATTATGATAGCCTATATAAGGCTGATATCAGCGGTCCAATTCAAAGTGGGTATTTCTCAAAATGCGAGTATAGCCAATATGTAGGATCTGAGTTCAGGTACCCTATTGTGGATACTACAGGACTTAAATACTACACTTTTGCAATAAAGAAGAATGAGGGAAGGATTGATTCTATAATAACAGATGCACTTGTAGTGGCTAATAAGTTTCTGAAAAATGACAGTATAACCATTTTAATTCAGCCATCGAATTATTATAATCGTGCTATGATGCGTAAAATGGGCGGCGTTTATGCCTTTACTGCTGGCAGTAAACAAATTCTGATAGCCATTGATACAACAGTACACTCATGGCAGGAAGTGTTAAAATATTGTGTAGCTCACGAGTTCAATCATACCTACTGGACGAAAATGAAATATAATAAATCAACTCCTTTTACATTATTGGATTGGATGATTTTGGAAGGTAGGGCAGATACTTATGCAGACATGTTATATCCTGATAACAAATCCCCTTGGACAATGGCATTAACAGAGCAGGAAAAGATTGACTTATGGAAGAGGCTGCAACCAAATTTGCAAAGTGAAGACCAAACTTTGCAGCATGATGTTATGTTCGGTTCTGATACATATCCGCAATGGGGTGGATATACTTTGGGTTTCAATATTGTTCAATCTGCATTACGAAACCATCCGGAACTAAAACCTTTGGAATGGGCTACGATGGACCCTAAGAAGATTTTAGAAATGAGTAATTATAAGTAGAAATTAGTTAACCTCTATTGTGCACGGCGTGGCCATCCCAATCCCATTTAGGGCCAAGAATAAACCATTTGCCTTTAATACGTAGCAAGCTATAAACATTAAGTTTATGGTATTGTTGGTCTTTTGTTAAAATTCTTACTACAGCGCTGCTATGAAGAATAGCATTGCACCCTTTAAATGGTTCTGAGGCCATTGTGTCAATTGTTATTGTTGAACTTGCAAGGTCAACATTGTCATCATTCATCATTTTTACCAAATTCCCAATGGTATGTCCCCAAACTGCCTTCATTTTGTGGTTAAGTTCATCGGTTGCTTGTGCAACTTTTTTCTCAACCGGTATCGTATCTTGCTTGTCAATTAGGGTTGCAGCATAAGAAATGACTTCTTTCGTAATCAGGTATTGCTGTGTGCCAGCAGTATCATGGGCTGCAAGGGTATTAATAAATGCTGTAACTAATTCTTTTTGCGTATTGTATTTATAGTTTGCTGCATCGAAATCATAGTTGTCTTTTTTCTGAATGCCTTGAGATTGAGAATTGGAATGATTGCCGCAAGAAACAATGAGTGAAAGACTAAAAATGAAAAATGAAAAGGTGAAAAGGAGCTTTTTCATAGTGGACAATTTTAATTTAGAAATTTGTGAGGGCTTTAAAATTTGGCGACAATTGGCATTCTTCTGCCAACTCCAAATGCTTTAGGAGAGATTCTTAGTATAGGGCAAAACTGATGGCGTTTAAATTCGGCTTTATTTACCAAATTCACAACTTTTTCTATAAGTTTTTTGTTGGCGCCTTTCATTTTTATTTCTAATGTGGATTTATGCTCCTCGATATACTGGCAGAGGATTTGGTCAAGAATATCATATTCAGGAAGGCTATCAGAATCTTTTTGATTCGGCTTAAGTTCAGCTGTAGGGGGCTTTGTTAAAATATTTTCTGGAATTAATCCCGGAGTTAGTTCATTCACATAATGTGCAATTCGGAATACTTGTGTCTTATACAAATCACCAAGCACAGATAGGGCTCCGCCCATATCACCATATAAAGTTCCATACCCTGTAGCTAGTTCACTTTTGTTGGAAGTGTTCAACATCAGGGCGCCAGTTTTATTAGCAACAGCCATAATAAGCAAGCCACGCATACGAGCCTGAATATTTTCCTCGGTAATGTCTGGTTTTAGTCCTTTAAAAGCAGTTGATAAAGATTTGTTAACAGCTACAACCCCATCCTCAATAGATATGATTTCATAAGGGCTGCCAGTGTTTTTGAGCAATTGCATAGCGTCCCTCATCGTCTCCTTAGATGAAAATTTAGATGGCAGAACAACTGACATTACATTCTCTTTTCCCAAGGCCTTTATAGCAAGTGCCAAGACCAATGCAGAATCAACGCCACCACTTACTCCTATAACTGCTTTTTTGAGATTACTTTTATGGAAGAAATCCTGAATGCCGAGTACCAGGGCCTGATATACGGACTCAGTCATGGCTTTATCATTTCCGTTATCTGAACAATACCAAACCGATTTTTCACCTCCCTTACTTGTATCAGATAATGGTTTAAATCCTTCCAAAGGAATAATCTCATTTTTCTTTAACTCAACCATCGACAAGTCCTCTTTGAAAAAGGCAGATTGCCCCATAATGGTGCCTCTTTTGTCCGTTACAAAAGAGCCGCCATCAAAAATAAGGTCGGTATTAGCCCCAATATTATTGACATAAACCAACGGTGTTTTATAATGGGAAGAAACTGCATAGGCAACCTTATCCCGATTGTATCTATGTGTGTACGAAAAAGGAGATGCGGAGATATTAATAATACACTCTGCTTTATCAACACCCATCTCTTTTAGCGGAAAGCGTTGATGAAAGTAGTGCCCCGTTTCATCGGGATATTGGTTCCAGATATCTTCACAAACAGTTATTGCTAATTTACTCCCCTTGTATGAAATAAGTTTATTGTCGGTTCCGGGCTCAAAGTA
>CAIUPO010000061.1 GCA_903901055.1 uncultured Bacteroidota bacterium | reverse complement strand
TGTATTGTTATTGCAATGAAAGAAGGGAAAAAGTATGCAATTATTAGATATGTAGCCTTAGGAGACTCTTATACTATTGGCGAGGGCGCCAAGCAAGGAGAAGCATTCCCTGATTTGCTTGTGTGGCATTTAAATTATATACAACGTAATTCACATGATAGCTTGATTTGGTTTGATGGAGGAATAGCATTATCCGCTAATCCTTCTGTAACAGGCTACACAACTCAAAATTTAATCGAGAAAGAATTACCTGTATTTGATACTATTAAGCCTCATTTTTGCACTTTATTGATTGGGGTAAATGATTGGGTTCAAGGAGTGGATTCAGGTACCTTTCATAAAAATCTCAACTATATTATTGACCATGTTCTTTCTGCTAAAAGCAAACTAATACTTATCACCATTCCTGATTTTGGAGTTACACCTACAGGCAAAATGTATAGTGGAGGAAGAGACATCAGTAAAGGAATTACCGAGTTTAATGATATTATTAAAAGTGAGGCCCATAAACGAAACCTGCCTATTGTTGATATATTTCCGGAATCCCAAAAGATGAAGGACAACCCAGACCTTATAGCCCACGACGGTCTGCACCCCTCAGCTAAAGAGTATGCCCTTTGGGGGAAATTGATATTTCCTGTTGCATATAAACTCTTTAAGGACTAAAAACCAAATAATTTCGTGCAATCACCTATTATTTTGTGGCAAGTAGCTATATTTAAACCCTATTAACTCATAATGCAAAAGCATAATTTAAATACTACTGCATCTGTCATATCCATAAAGAATATGATTAGCAATAGTTGTGTTAAAATTGTGAAGCAAGAATTGGAGCGAACGGGTTTTATTGAAGTAATAACCATAAAATTGGGTGAAGCAGAAGTACAATTCGATTCACAGGTCATTAATCTTGATGTTATTAATACAATTCTTAAGAGAGAAGGTTTTGAACTGGTAAAAGACAATGCGAGCAAGTTGGTGGAACGGATAAAAAGCTGCATCATACAACATATCTTTTTTGGTAATAATGCAAATTCAATAATCCGTAATTCTGATTATTTGAGCGAAAGCCTAGGCCATCCCTATATACACCTGAGCAAAGTATTCTCCGAAAAAACTGGCTTGACGCTTGAAAAATATATTATCCTTATTAAAATTGAAAAAATAAAGGAGTTGATTATGTATGATGAGCAAACGTTGAGCGAAATTGCATACAACCTTGGCTACAGCAGCATCCAATATTTAAGCAACCAGTTCAAGCAAATAACGGGCTACACAGTTAGTGAATACAAGGCATTAAACAGGCATGAACGGAAATCCCTTACTACGCTCACGAATTAGAATCTTATAACTTTTTTATTTTAAACCATTACAACTCTGTCGCCACTCTGATATACTTTTGTATCGTAAAATTGAACTATTAAATATTGCTGCCATGAAACTAAAAAAGAACTTAGCCCTTAGCGATTCAGGCTTTGTGTTTGATCCAAGCACAGGTGATTCTTTCTCAACAAATCCCATCGGGCTTGAAATAATACGAATGCTGAAAGAAGGCAAAAATGCAAATGACATTAAATCTCAAATTGTGAAAACATACATGACGGATGATGCTTCATTTGAAAAAGATTTTTATGATTTTGTAAACATGCTTACCAAGCATAACCTTGTTGAAGGTGAAAAAGAAAAAAATTAACGTAGCCGTTACTGGCCTCAACGCAATTGACAGCCCCGGCCCGGGAGTGCCTGTAATAAGGGCTCTCAGGGACAGTAAGTTGTTTGATGTGCGGATTATTGGTCTTTCATACGAGTCGCTTGAGCCTGGTATTTACATGCACGATATTGTAGATAAGACCTACCAAATACCATTGCCTACGGCTGGAAAAGCGACACTGCTGGAGCGTTTGAAATACATTAATTCGATAGAAAAAATTGATATCATCATCCCTAATTTTGATGCGGAATTATTCAATTTCATCAAACTTGCAGATACACTTAAAAAGGAATTGAAAATAAAAACATTCCTCCCAACCCTTGAACAATTTGAAGAAAGACATAAATCAAACCTTCCGGAATTTGGCAAAAAGCATAAAATAAAAGTCCCTTATAGTAAATTGATTTTTAATGTAAAAGATATCCCATCTCTCCGTTCTGAGTTTACTTACCCGGTTGTTGTAAAAGGAAAATTTTATGATGCTTCTATAGCTTACAGCCCCGAACAGGTTGCTACTTATTTCAATAAAATCAGTGCCAAATGGGGGCTTCCGGTAATCATACAACAATTTGTCCACGGACAAGAAGTAAACGTAACTGCAATTGGCGATGGCAAAGGAAATACCATTGGCGCTGTTCCCATGCGCAAACAATATATTACTGATAAAGGAAAGGCATGGTCAGGTATTTCTATAGATGATAAAAAATTGATGAGCATGACTCAAAAGCTTATCAAATCTACCAAATGGAGAGGCGGTATGGAACTTGAAATAATAAAAGACAGTGAAGGAGATTATTATTTACTCGAAATAAATCCTCGCTTCCCTGCGTGGGTTTATTTAGCCGTTGGCTGTGGACAGAACCACCCGGAAGCATTGGTACAAATGGCTTTGGGAGAAAATGTGAAACCATTTAAGAAATACGATATAGGAAAATTATTTGTCCGCTATTCATGGGACATGATTGTAGAATTAGAAGAATTTGAAAAAATATCAACCCTTGGTGAACTATAAAATTTAAGTATGAGCTCAAAAAAATTGCAATACGAACGCCCAGTAATTCAAAAGTTGAATGTTGGCTTGATGAACAAATTCGGTACTCGTACCGAATACACTCCGCTCACACATATTGACGGAAATTCTGTTCGTGACCTTCTCGGAAAATTTGGTTCTCCGCTTTTTGTTATTTCCGAAAGAACTTTACGCAGAACATTCCGAGAAGCGAATCGCGCATTTAAAACCCGCTATCCGAAAGTACAATTTGCATGGTCATATAAAACAAATTATATGAATGCCGTGTGTAATGCTTTCCACCAGGAAGGCTCATGGGCAGAGGTGGTTTCAGGGTTCGAGTACGAGAAAGCATTGAACAACGGAGTGCCCGGTAACAAAATTATTTTCAATGGCCCTGATAAAACGGAAGCGGAATTAAAAGCAGCAATTGCAAATAATTCAATGATTCATATCGATCACTTGGATGAACTATATCTGATAAAAGAACTTGCCATGGAGAGTAATAAAAAACCTCGTGTTGCTATCCGTGTAAATATGGATACCGGTGTTTATCCTATGTGGGACAGGTTTGGATTCAATTATGAAAACGGCCAGGCGTGGGATGCAATCAATAAAATAATGCTCAACGATAAGATGGAGTTGGTCGGACTTCATGCACACATTGGTACATTCATGTTAACTCCAAGTGCTTATGGTATGGCGGCATCCAAACTTTCACACCTCGCACTTGAAATAAAAAAGAAATACAAAAAATCTGTTCAGTATATTGACATGGGCGGCGGATTTGCATCCAAAAATACCCTCAAAGGCTCCTATTTGCAAGGCATTGACGCTTCACCAACATTCGATCAATTTGCAGAAAGTATTTGCACTTCAATTTTAAATGCTGGATTTACAGATACGGATCTCCCGCTTCTAATTCTCGAAACAGGCCGCGCATTGATCGATGAGGCAGGTTATTTACTCGGTACTGTAGTTTCAAACAAACGCCTATCAGATGGAAGACGCGCCACAATTCTTGATTTTGGAGTAAATATTTTATTTACATCATTTTGGTACGACCATAAAATTAGCCCTGCGCAAGAGTTCAGCCAATACACTGAAGATGCAGTTCTGTACGGCCCGCTTTGCATGAATATTGATGTGATTCGTGAGAACATTACTTTGCCACCTCTTAAACGCGATGACCATGTAGTAGTACATAGTGTTGGTGCTTACAACATGACCCAATGGATGCAATTCATAGCGTTGCGTCCTGCAATTGTAATGATTGACAAAGACGGCAACTCACATATCATTCGTAAACGTGAAACGCTTGACAGCATTGAAAAAGATGAAGTATTGCCAAAATATTTGAAGGATTTTAAACTATAAAGCCTCGATACGTGAAGGAACAGTTGAAGTTTTTCAGAGATAGCATTGCAGGCAGTTACAGCCAGGTTTTCTTTTCAGATAACCGCTGGTTTGCATTGCTTCTCGGGGTTTCTACATTTGTTGATCCGTATATTGGTATCAGCGGATTGACTTGCGTAATATTTTCTGTAGTCCTTGCAAAACTTCTCGGATTCAATCCTGCATTAATAAGGAATGGTACATATACTTACAATGTATTGTTGGTTGGTTTAGCCATTGGTTTCTATTTTAGTTTCAATCCGGCCTTTTTTGTAATTCTTTTTCTCTCTTCCTTTTTAACATTGATGGTAAGTGCATGGCTTGCTTCTTCACTTGGTGCAAAAGGAATCCCCTTTCTAAGTTTACCATTTATTATAGGCACGTGGATTATGCTACTCAGCACTCGTACTTTTCAAACGGTAAAATTAAGTGAACGTACAGCAGGCACACTTTCCCACTGGGGAAGCTTTGCAGGTGCATCCCTCGTTTCCATCTATCATAAAACGGCTTCATTTATACCGCACCTTGCCGTTATTTATTTTAAATCCATTGGCGCAATTTTCTTTCAATACAATATCATTTCAGGTTTGCTTATAACAATCGGGCTGCTTGTTTGCTCAAGAATTGCCTTTTCACTTTCCATCATCGGATTCATAACCGGATACTTCTTCAGCTACTTTATTCAGGGTGATATGTCGGAACTTGAGTATAGTTACATTGGATTTAATTTCATCCTTTCTGCTATTGCAATCGGTGGATTCTTCTTCGTCCCTTCCACACGTTCTTATATTCTCGCTATTATTTCCGCTCCATTAATCGTTTTGGTGATTAGCGGCCTTGGTACAATTGCATTGAGCTATTCACTTCCGTTATATTCTCTACCTTTTAGTTTCGTAGTAATGTTGGTAATTTTTGTTTTTGCGAAACGCTATACCATAACAAAATTGCATCTGGTAGAATACCAAAAATATTCTCCCGAGAAAAATTTATACGCCCATCACAACAATATGGAACGTTTCAAAAACGATACCTATGTGCACATTCACTTGCCTTATTTTGGAGAGTGGTTTATATCACAGGGACACGACGGAGAAATAACTCATAAGGATGAATTTAAGCATGCATGGGATTTTGTTATAACGGATGAAAACAAAAAAACCTACCGCCTTCCGGGAGCGGATGTAAAGGACTTCTATTGCTATGAGAAGCCTTTATTAGCCCCTGCCGCAGGGCTTATTGTTTCAATTGAAGATGGCGTGGATGATAATATCATTGGCGATGTGAACGTAGAAAAAAACTGGGGAAATACAATTATTATAAAACATACGGAATTTCTCTACAGTAAACTCAGCCATATTAAAAAGGATAGCTTTAAAGTTAAAACCGGTGATTATGTGAAGAAGGGCGAAGCCCTGGCTGTTTGCGGCAATTCAGGCCGTTCACCGGAACCACATATACATTTCCAACTTCAATCAAATGCCTATTTGAATGCGGGTACTATGGATTATCCAATTTGTTATTACCTGACTAAAGAAGATGAAAAATATGTTTTCCATTCTTTTGAAAATCCTCAGGAAGGCGAAACTGTTTTGAAAGCAACCCCTACTCCGCTTATTAGTCAGGCGTTTCATTTTATTCCAGGCATGAAGTTGAATTTTTCCGTTAAGAAAGGAAATGAAACAACTACTGAAAGTTGGGAAGTATTTGCAGATTCAATGAATGAGACCTATTTCTTTTGCAAAACTACTGGGTCTGTTGCATTTTTTACAAACAACGAAACACTTCTTTATTTTCTAAGTTTTAAAGGCGATAAAAATTCTCTTCTTTATTATTTCTATTTAGGGGCGCACAAAGTTTTGTTGGGATATTACCAAGGAGTGGAAATTAAAGACGCTCTTCCTGTTTCCTCTTTCTACGGTGGCGTTACTAAATTTTTGCAGGATTTTACTGCACCATTCCACATATATCTAAAAGCTAATTATGTCGCATCATTCAGTGAGGTTGATAATGAACAAAACCCGGGAATGGCTAAAATTATTTCTTCAGCCTACAAGGGAACAGGAAAAAATGGAACTAGAAAAATGGAGTTTGAGATGGAGTTAAGCAATAACAGATTAAATAAGTTCACAGTTAATAATAACGGGCTATGCATTACGGCAGAAAACATTATTTAATACTTGGATTTTTTCTGGTGCTCGGTTTTATAACCAGGGCACAGGATACTTTATCCTCTGGCGGTGTCGAGGCACAATCATATTCATTGTATACTCAAAAGAATTGGGATGAACTTATTACGTTCGGCAACGTGGCTTTGAGCAAAGGATTCGATTATTACTATTTGCGCTACCGTCTTGGAGTGGCGTATTTTGAGAAAAAGAAATATCGCGTAGCGGCAACACAATTTGAAAAAGCCAATAAATTCAATTCAACCGACGAAACCTTGGAGTACCTCTATTATTGCTATAATTACACCAGTCAATATGAAAGGGCCCGATGGATAAGCAAGTCATTCAGTCCCGAAGCAATTGCATATACTGGCAGTGATAAACTAAAAGCATTTTCATTTGCAACACTTGAGGCTGGTATGGGCGAAACAGACAGTACAGTACAATTTAATAATTACTATTACGAACAAGTTAGTGCCGGGTTTTATATTAAAAATAGATTTTCTCTGTATAGTGCATTAACCAATTTTTCCCAAACCGATTTTCGGGGAACTACTAACCAATTCCAATATTATCTATCCGGTAAAGTCCCATTAAAAAATGGGTGGACACTTAATATGGGCCTGCAACCTATATTTCGGGGATATGCTGCGAAAACATATACAATAGATTCTATTGGCGTTTTAGCTCCATCCAAAATTCCCCCTCATCCCCGCGATTCTATGGTTTATAGAGATACAACTGTTACTTCACTTGGAACGGCACAAACAAAAATCAACTTGGTTGGGGCTGTATCCATTACCAAATCCATTATCAACTTCGATTTCACATTTGGTTCGGCAATCGGTGCTTTCGACTCAACAACCCAGTATGAACATTATTTTGGAATTACGTACTTCCCATTTGGCAATTCCTCATTATCCATAAGCGAGACAGGCTTTCTGCATACCGAAAATCACTATGCAACAACGCACACATCGCTATTATCCGCATTAACTTTATCTCCGTTTAAAAAACTTACTCTCACATTATCCTATCTTGCCAACTCTGGTGGTAATTTAATAGAAAATGATGGTTACATTATAAGTGGTACTCCTGATTTTATGGTAGCCAGGTTTTCTTTTCTCGCTAACTTAGCAATATCAAATACGATAAATATTTATGGCGTATACCAACATCAGGACAATATAGAATTCCATCAGCATTGGCCATTTTATTATAATCTTTTCGCAATCGGACTTAAATACATACCCAAATGAAAAAAATAAAATCACTCATCATTACAGGCGCTTTAATTTTCATGAGTACGGCCGGTGTTATTGCACAAAGCAGTACCACAACGGATGCTTTTTCAAAGAGCTATCAACTTGAAACCAAATCAGATTTTAAAGGTGCCATTGAAGCCCTTAAACCGGCGTATGACAAATCCTCCTATGAGCTTAACTTACGCATGGGCTGGCTTTATTACAAGGCAGGTTCTTACAAGGAATCTCAAACATATTACCAATCTGCAATTGATTTAAAACCCAATGCAATTGAAGCAAAGTTTGGATATGTTTACCCTGCTTATGCCTTGGGAAATATGAATGAGGTAATTGCCCAATACAATAAAATCCTGGTAATTGACCCACAAAATACAACAGCTAACTACCGTATGGGAATGATTTCTTATGATAAAAAAGAATATCAAGTTGCCTATAAATATTTTAACAAAGTAGTCAACCTCTATCCTTTTAGTTACGATGCGTTGATAATGTATGCATGGTCAAGTTACCGCATTGGTAAAAAAGATGATGCGAAGGAATTATTTAACCGTGTACTTTGCCTCTCTCCTGGCGATAAATCGGCCCTGGAAGGACTAACAGCCTTAAAAAAATAAGTTAGAATTATTTCTTTTTAAGGAGCAATTTTTCAGCTACCTGTCCAAATTTCCATACATCTTCAAAGGAGTTGTAGAGAGGAACAGGTGCAAGCCTTATTACATTCGGATTACGCCAATCGCAAAAAACACCTGATTTAGTCAGGGTGTTGTAAAAATCCTTTCCAATGCCATGGGCGATGATGGAAAGTTGGCATCCTCTTTGCGTCGGGTCTGATGGAGTAATAATTTCAAGCTTAAGGTTTCTATCCCTTATTTTTTCATTAATTCCATTAATAATGAATTCAAGATATGCCGTAAGCAGCAAACTCTTTTTTCGCAATGGCGCCATACCACCTGCTTCCATAAATACATCTACAGAGGCTTTATGTGCAGCCATTGACAATACCGGAGCATTACTTAATTGCCAACCTTCAGCCGTATCCATAGGGTTAAATTTTTTATCCATTACAAAGCGGGTTTTCTTATCATATCCCCACCAACCACCTAGTCTGAGCAATTCTTTATTTTTCACATGACGCTGATTAATAAACGCACCAGCAACTGCCCCCGGCCCCGAATTAAAATATTTATAGGTACACCAACAGGCAAAATCCACATCCCAATCATGAAGTTTTAATTCCACATTTCCGGCAGCATGCGCTAAATCAAATCCACAAATAATTCCTGCTTTATGGGCCGCTTTAGTTATAGCTGGCATATCCAATACCTGCCCGGTTAAATAATTTAAACCTCCGAAGATTACCAATGCAATTTCATCTTTATTTGAATTAATAGTATCAAGTATATCTTCAGTTCTTAGTGTGTGCTCACCTTTTCTCGGCGCAACTTCAAGTATTGCGTCCCTCGAATCAAAGCCATGCAATTGAGCCTGGGTTTGCAGCGCATAGTTATCAGACGAAAATGCATTAGATTCACAAACAATTTTATACCGCTTTCCTTTGGGTTGATAAAATGAAACCATTAACAAGTGAAGGTTCACCGTTAGTTGGTTCATAATAATTACCTCATCTTCCTTTGCGCCCATTAATTTAGCAACCGGTTTTGCAAACATTTCATGATAGGAATACCAAGGATTATGTCCATCGAAATGGCCTTCAGCAGCTAATTTTGCCCAGTCGTCCAATTCCACTTTAATATATTTCTCAACACTTCCAGGCTGCAACCCCAACGAGTTTCCAACAAAATACAATGCTTCTTTACCTTTTACTTTCGGGAATAAAAATTTCTTCCTGAATTTTTTTAGCGGATCCTTTTTATCCTGCTCCTTCGCAAATTGTAATGAGTTTATATATTTCATCATTATGTCATTTTTTTCGATGCTACCTTTTTCACAGTTGATAAAAACAAACTTGGAAAAAGACGTGCAAACGTTACAGCCAGCAATTCTTTGCCTCCAATAAAATATTCGTCTTTACCTTTTGCTACAGCTTTTAAAATTCCGTTTGCGCATTTCTCCGGAGTCATTCCCCTATCTTGCCCTTCATCCATTTTGCCGTAAGACTTTCCATCGGCATTCACTGCATTTATCGAAACATTGGTCTTTATATATCCAGGACAAACTACAGTAACTTTTATATTTTTCCTGTAAACTTCCCCCCTTAATGCATCAAAAAAACCGTGAAGAGCATGTTTAGATGCCGCATACATTGAGCGTTCAGGAATAGCAATTTTGCCCATAACACTACTTATTACAACAATATTTCCCGACTGCTTTTTAATCATCTCGGGCAAAACGCTTTTAGTAAGTGCAATTACAGAAAAGAAATTCAGCTCCATAATTTGCCTGTTAATTTCCATGGTACTGTCAACAACCGGGAAACGCTGAGCCACTCCTGCATTGCACACTAATACATCAATAGTCCCAAATCGCTGAATTACCTTTTCCGCTGATGGGATAATTTCATTCGCATTATACAGGTCTATGGGAAGTACAAGGCAATTATTATCTGAAAGCCCTGCCTCTTTTTTAACTCGTTGAAGTTCATCCTCCCTTCGCGCAGACAAAATAACTTTAGCGCCTTGCGCTGCAAAAGCCTTGGCAATAGCCTCACCAATGCCCGAGGATGCCCCGGTAACCCACACAACTTTCCCTGAAAATGACTGCCCCATGAATTATATTAGAGGCACAAAGTTAAAAGTCGAAATGGAATACACCTACAACAAGTGAATTATTTGGGGATTTATTTAGTCCAAGAATACTCAATATGTCTCCAGTACCCACATAAATTTTAGTAGGGCCGAGGAAAACACCAAGAGGAATGCCTATACCATATGATGATGCCGCAACTCCTAAATTCACATCAAAACCTAAGGGACCATGCACCTCCCCAGCCAAAACATAATACGGATATGGAATATTTCCTAATGCTTTATTTAGTGGAAAAACAATATCTGATGAAAATTCAAACATGGTGACAGGCCTGAAATCGGCACCTATTTTTAATTTTGTAGGAAGGCTTGTAGTGTAATCAGGCCCCGGCCCATATTGTACGATATCTGAAATAGGCACACTTGTATAGTCTATTGTTGCGAAATTGGGATTATTTGCAATAAGTTGTGCTATACTGGTGTCAATTGATACCTTGTAATTATTTTTCCACTTTACAAAACCCAGATCAGTAATTGAGAGTCCGAATTTCCATTTATCATAGGTAGCACTAAGTCCTAAATCGACCCCGAAACCATGGCCTGGAGCATTTGTCATGTTTCCGAGGCTTTTACCCAAATCAGAATTTGCCATACTGGAATGTCCTTCAATTTGGCTGCCTGTTATCTGTGTTTCCATATCAGAAAGTCCCCAAATATATTTCAGTCCTACGCCGGCATACAAGTTAAAACTATTGCGTCCTGCATATCCTTCATTGTGAAGAAGACTTCTTCCGTAGTCAATATTCAGTTCTCGCAAATGAGAATAAGCAATGCTGCTTCCCGCAAGTTCGTTTGAAATTGACTTCATAGTTATAGCACTATCAGCATACGCTTGAAAATTGATACCATACAACAAAGCATTTGCCGCAGTTCTGCTTAAAGTTGCCCTTCCCATCACCTTATCAGAAATCCCAATCGCAAATCCCCCTATTTTATTAATGTTGAATGAGCCCGAAATCCAGTTGAATTCGGAATTAACTAATAAACCCGGTGGTGTTGAAAGACAATTCTCCAATTTCTGTTTATCACTATTAGTAAGAGAACCACTCAAGTGAAAAAGAGTTGGAAAATCCAGCGAATTAGCTTGGGCATCCATTCCCAAATTCAAAATGCTTATTGAAAATTTGTGGTTTTCATCCCAACCTAAATTTGCAGGATTAACACCTATTGCCATCCAGTCCTTTAGTTTGGCTGTAACAGCACCTCCATTGACTGTGGAAGAGGCAGAGCCAAAATCAATTTGAGCATTCAAAAATATAGGCGTAAAGGCCAATAGAGCAAGGGTTATGAGGGAAGTTTTAGATTTCATAGTCTTAGGGATTAATTATAAACTCCAATTCTATGAATTGGCTTACATTTGTGCAAGAATAAACGAGTATAATTAGACTATATCCCACCCTATACGAACCTCATGAAGTTAATGTTACCGATTTTTCTATTGTGCCTTTGCTCAGCCTCTTGTGCCCATAAAAACAATATAAAAATCCCCAAGGAAATACTCAGTCAGGATTCAATGGTTGAAGTAATTACGGATGTTCACTTAGTGCAGGCATCTCAACGTATGGGTATGGTTATAGATACTGCAGATACTGCCGCATTCACGTCGTTTAATTATGTCTGGAAAAAACATCGCATTACTGAAAACGATTATAAGAAGAGCCTTGATTTCTATACCCATAACCCTTCTGTTCTTGATTCCATTTACGAAAAAGTACTGAATAATCTTAGCAGGCAAAAAGCATTACTGATGGGTAAAAAACATATAAAATAAATAATAGCAATGCAGATTTTACTTCATGCGCTATTTGCAATTTTTGCTGTAATAAGTTTTTTTTATTTCACTTACATAGTTATCCATTTGATAAGCTGGGTAAGGCTTCCGGTCAGTATTAAGTCAGATACACCCAACCCGAAAACAAAAATAAGTGTAATAATTGCAGCCCGTAATGAGGAGGCAACAATAAGTAATTGCCTGTCTTCTATAGCAGCTCAAAATTATCCCACAGAACTTTTAGAGGTTATTGTTGTAGATGATCATTCAACCGACAAAACAAAAGAAATTGCGGAAAATATTCTTACGCAATTTAAGTTCAGTAGTAAATGTATTTCTAACTGTGAAAAAGCACATGGGAAAAAAAGTGCACTAACTGAAGGTATCAAGAATTCATCGGGCGACGTTATTGTAATTACAGATGCAGACTGCACCAGCAGCCCAACATGGTTATCTTCTATCGAAAACGAATTTCAAAAATCGGACGCATATATGGTTTGCGGGCCTGTTCAGATTAATTGCGGACCTAGTCTTGTCGAGCGATTTCAAAGTCTTGAATTATGCGGGCTTTCATTATTATCTGGCGCAGGAATAAACGCTCGGCTTCCATTGCTCTGTAATGGCGCTAATATTGCTTATACCCGTAAAGCATTTGATGATGTGGAAGGGTTCAAAGGAATCGACCATAATCCTTCTGGAGATGATGTTTTACTGATGTTCAAGATTCACAAAAAATATCCGGGAATGATTCGGTATGTAAAATCGAAAGAGGCAATTGTATCTACCTCGGCACAGGTTTCATTAAAAGATTTTTTTCTCCAGCGCATCCGTTGGGCATCTAAAGGAGTTCATTCAAAAAATACAGCAAACAGTCTTGTAAGCTTACTTGTTTTCAGTTCTAATTTTCTTTCAATTGTTGCAATTGCATTTATATTAATTTGCACAAAGCTATTTCCAATACTTTTGTGTTGTTTAGGCATTAAAATTATGGCGGATTTTTTATTGTTACTTTCCGGAACTGCTTTTTTTGACAAAAAGAAATTATTATGGATTTTCCCGGTTGCAGAAATTATTACCTTGCTGTATATAAGCTGGGTTGGAGTTGCAGCAAATTTCTCCTCTTACAGTTGGAAAGAGCGGCATTACAAACATCCTGCATAAAGATATGTTATTCCTGAGAAAGAAAAATAAGCCGCTAGATTCACTTTCCTTAAGCAGCAAGGCATGGAAAAAATTCAGGAAAAACAAAATTGCCCTTGGAAGTTTTTATTTCATAATCCTGATTGTTGCAGTATCTATTTTAGGATATTCTATTACTCCCGATTCCACTTCTGATGCCAATAATCAGATACTCCAGTTATCGGTAAAACCACCGGGAACAGAGGTTAAGATGCTACTCGTAAAAAAGAACAGAGAAATAGAAAACACTTCCTTTTTCAAAAAAATGTTTGTCGGGGAAGAAAGTCAATACTATTATATTCCTCTCCATTCCTACAAATATGAGGGCGACAATTTAATTTGTGAATTGTATACAGGAGCCACTCCAAATAACGGTCCAGTTAAGAAATATACTTTATCAGAAATTATTAATGGTTCCGGCTCTTCAAGTTCTAAATCGCCGGAAGAACTAAGAACAGAAGTTGAAAAGAATAATATTATTACTAAAAAATATTTACTCGGGACAGATCAGGAAGGCAGAGATATGCTGAGTCGCCTGATGATTGGCTCGCGTGTTTCCTTATCTGTCGGATTTATTGCTGTAATTATTTCCCTCATCATCGGAATTTTGATGGGTGCTACAGCCGGTTACTACAAAGGGCGTTGGGATAGTTTCGTAACATGGTTAATAAGCGTTGTATGGTCATTGCCTACTCTTCTTCTTGTCATTTCAATTACACTCGCATTAGGCAAAGGATTCTGGCAAATATTTATTGCAGTGGGACTTACTATGTGGATTGATGTAGCAAGAATTGTACGCGGACAAGTTATTTCATTGCGCGAGGAAACCTTTATAGAAGCAGGAAAAGCAATGGGGTTTTCTACTTCACGAATTATTTTCCGTCACATTCTTCCGAATATCACAGGAACAATCACAGTTGTTGCGGCTGATAATTTTGCAGCCGCCATTCTATTGGAAGCAGGTCTTAGCTTTTTAGGCATCGGCGCTCAACCTCCAACAGCCTCGTGGGGTTCAATGATAAATGCTAATCGTGGATTTATAATTACCGATTCCTCCTATCTTGTATTCCTGCCGGGTTTCTGCCTTATGCTTTTAGTGCTGGCATTTTTCCTGGTGGGAAATGGCTTGCGCGATGCCCTGGACAATAAAAGCGAAGCAAGTCAGCTTGTGGGGGCGTAAGATTCTACTCTTTAGAAAGTATTGCAAATTGCAGCCAGAACAGGAACCTTACTGTTTGAAAGGAACTCCACCAAAGAAACATCTGAACCGGATTTGCTCTTTTTTTATTTTCATCATGTGTAAGTATTTTGCACTGGCTCATTACGCTTTCCAACTCCGATTTCACTGAGTTTCCAAAAGTCTTGTCCTTCACATCCAGATTAGTTTCAATGCTGCCATAGTGGCTTAAATGATTGATATTATAAGAACCAATGCTTACCCAATCATCGTCAACCTGAATCATTTTCCCATGCAATATTGTTTTATTCCATTCATATAATTCAATGTTGTTGCGGAGAAGCCATGCATACCAGTATGCAGTAGCATATTTAACAACCTTTACATCGCTAAGGCCGGCAAGAATAATTTTGACTTTTACATTTCGTTTTGATGCATTTTTTAACGACCTACGCATTCTATTTCCGGGCAGAAAATAACTTCCTACCAAAGTTACCGACGACTTTGCATGGCGAATGGAATTATTAATACTTCTTGAAATACCTTTCTTCCCATAAAGCCAATCATTCTGTTGCAATTTAACAACTATATCACTTACCGTGTTCTCAGAATTAATAAGTGATTTGCTGATTTTTTTCCTTCTCCTTAAATATCCCTTGCGCGACCACAAGCGCTCACACATTTTTGAAATTTCATCACAAATATTGCCAGTCACATATACCGCATAGTCAAGCCATGGAGAATCCTTTCCTTCCAGGTGATACTTATCGTCAATATTAATTCCACCGATTAAAGCAACCTTCTCATCAGCAATTAATATTTTATGATGAAGTCTTCTTCCAAAATGCAGTTTTAATCCAGATAATAATGGTGAATAGCGTCGGAAATGTATTCCACTTTTTTCTATTAGTTTGATAGTTTCATCTTTTAATTCATGGGATCCGAATGCATCAATAAGAAGACAAACTTTAACTCCCCGCTTAACAGCAGCGGATAATAGTTTTATTGTATGCATCCCTGTCGAATCATCACTAAAAATATAGGTTTGCAGATGAATTTTATGCTTGCTGTTCCCAATTATCTGTTCAGCGCGTTGGAAAAAATCATTACCGCTTTTCACTAATTCAACACGGGATGCGCGGCTATATGATATTTTTTTTGTCATATATACCTAAGAGAAGACATTAAATTACTTGTATTCTTCGTGTCCACTTTTCACGTCTCCTTGGTTTCGTACGTAAAATATTCCAATTACAAGAAGCAATATTTCAAATCCGATAACATAATATTTATATTCCATCACATCAAAGGATTTTATGTTACCCCACCACCAACTGAAAAAATTCATGGGGTCTTGTTTCAGATGAAAATAGAAGTAACAAAAACTAATCATGGTGTAAGCAACAAAAATTGAGAAGATGACAATTACGTTACTCCTGATAAAAAACTTAAATACGTGGGGAATCTTTTTCATGGTTCAGGTTTATTAATTCATGGATTGTGAAGATACAAAATAAAATTAATCCTACTTTTACATAATCATTCCCCGGATTCATTTTTTAAAACTAATGGCTGAATTTATTTCTATAACTCCTTCGGAAATTGATGAGGACGCTTTGTCTTTAGCCATTGAATGCCTTGAAGCAGGCGGTGTGCTGATATACCCTACAGATACAATTTACGCTATGGGCTGCAGTCTTAAACAACCGCAAGCAATAGAAAAAATGGCACGGATAAAAGATATAAGGGTTGATAAAGCAGTGTTCTCACTCATCTTTCATGATTTTGCTGAAATTGCAGATTACACAAAACCTATGAGCACCTCCATTTATAAATTGATGAAGCGGTGTTTGCCGGGTCCTTTTACGTTTATCCTGAATGCAAATTCAAACATTAGCCGATTGATGAATACCCGCCGTAAGACAGTTGGCGTGCGTATTCCCGACAACCAAATTATTCTCAGACTGGTGGAAAGAATTGGATGTCCAATTGTTTCAACATCATTGCATGATGAAGATGAAATCATCAAATTTCCTACTGATCCGTTGGAAATATTTAACCACTACGATGACAAAGTAGATATGGTAATTGATGGTGGTTTTGGACATAATGAAGAGTCAACTGTAGTTGATTGCACAACCCAGGAGCCATTACTGATAAGGCAGGGAGCGGGGCTACTGTAATTAATTTACTCCATATTGCGCCAGAAGGTATGCCATCATGGCAACGCCGGCAGCACCCAATTCAAGTTCTCGTTTGTTCACTTTATCAAAAGTATCCTGTGAGGTGTGATGTATGTCAAAATACCGCTGCGAATCGGGCATTAGCCCAATCATAACTGTACCCGATTTTTGCAATGGTTCTATATCTGTTCCACCTTCTCCACCCATAAAATCATAGATTCCATAAGGCAAAAACAAATTCCTCCAACCCAAAATCTTTTTCTTTTGTTGAGGCTTCCCGTTGACTCCAAAGCCACGGGGCGAATATCCTCCCGCATCAGTTTCTATAGCGGCAATATGATTCTCCTTGTGCAATTTTGCCAGTTCAGCATATTTCAATGCGCCTCTGGTTCCATTTTCTTCGTTCATAAACATAACAAAATGAATTGTTCTTTTTGGCTTAATTCCTAATGCTTTAAAAGTTCTGAGCACTTCAAGTGTTTGAACAATTCCGGCTCCATCATCCTGTGAACCCTGGCCCTGGTCCCATGAATCAAGGTGGCCGCCTATAGTTATATATTCATTCGGGTGTTCTGTGCCTTTTATTTCCCCAACCACATTATAGGATTTTTCATCCGGCAATGTTTGGCAACTCATCTCAAAATGAAATTTTGCATTTGGATCAAGAGCCAGTTTTTTATGAAGCAATTCCGCACCAATGGTGGATATTGCACAGCATGGCACTTTTGGAAGTGAATCAATATATTGCATAGCCCCTGTATGTGGATAATCATCAAGCGAATTGGTCATGGAACGAACAACAGTCCCCACCGCACCGTATTTTGCAGCCTCACTTGGGCCTGCAAATCGCTGCGGAACGGCTTTTCCATAAGCTCCGAATGTCATAACTTCTGTTTCATCAAAAGCGCCATTGAAAAAAACTATCTTTCCTTGGATGGCTTGCTTACCCAAATGTTTCAACTCTCCAACGCTATCCACTTCAATTACATTTGCAGTAATTCCACCTTCCGGTGTCGCCACTGACCGGCCCAACGCGCATATATTTACAGAATATTCACCCGAAGTTGTCGTCAAAATTTTCGCAGTTTCTTTTCCACCTCTCACCCAATGAGGAACCATACACTCCTGTTTGAAAACGGTATCCGCGCCTATGCTTTCCATTAACTGATATGTATATTCTACGGCAGCAGCAGCCTGTGGTGAGCCTGTTAGCCTCCCTCCAATTTTATTGCTCAGGTAATCTAAATAAGAATAACATTTGCCGTGCAATAATATCTCATTTGTAATTGTCCGAAGCATAACAGAATCTTTATTCTGCGCAGCCATAGAACCTGCAAATAATAAAGGAAATGAGAGTAACAGGAATGTTTTTTTCATTTTATATTTATATAAAATAATTAATTTTTGATGAATTTCATAATTGTTTTCTTACCGGTTTTTATTTCATTCACCGAAAGAAAATACACTCCATTTGTCAAACTTGTAATATCAACTGTAGCCTGTAAACCCTCATGCAAAGAACTGTTCACAGTTTGACCAAGCATATTATAAATTGAAATTTCCTTAGTGCCTTCATAAGTTCCGGAAAGCATTAATTTATTTGTTGAAGGATTCGGATACAACAAATATCCATCCTTTATCGTGCTAATTTCATCTATTCCTGTTGGACTTGAACACCTTGATTTATCGGGATGAATATTACAGGTGAAAACATTATAAAAACCTCCGGCTATTTTATTCCACGATACTACTGCCTCTCCTTTATTTGTGCCGATTGCATTCACATCATAGTTTGGATTAAATCCATCATAATCGCCTGCCACACCAAATGCAACGCCAGGTACAGTCCATGTGGCATACATTGTGCCTGTTGAATCAAGTGCAAGGGCATAAAGCAGATTATTGCTTGTTTGGGTATTTACATAAAACACATACATCCCTTTATTTCCGTCCGATGCCGGATAAGGGTATGCTGAATATCCTCCGGTTGTATTTGACGCATCACTCCAAATAATAGATGCGTCTGGTTTTACTTTCATTGTAGCCACGTCGTTAAATGTATTAAGGTTGTTATAGGCAACAAGAAAGTTCATATCCGCTTCCTGTTTCACTTCCAAATAATCAATTCCATTTGCATTATTTCCTGCAATCAGTTCTCCATTTGAAACAAGCAATTGTGTCCCGGTAGGGCTAACTTGCTGCACATAACATTCGCCATTTGCACTCACCCTTGATTCAATCCAGAACACTACTGCATTATTTGCATTGTCGGAATAAAGCCACAAATCGTGATTAATGGAAGGGTATACATTCGGGCCACCGGATAAAGTTACTCCACCAGCTCCCCAGCCGGCAGCAAGCGTTCCATCGGATGCTTTAAATTTATTCAGGATTAAAGAGGTTGCTCCAATCAGTCCGCTTGAATAAACCACGTACACCGATTTTTGATCGGGAGTAAGGGTTAATTGAGGGTAATATTCTCTGAGTCCGGGAGTAATTGCAACACCTGTGCCATTTACATTCCAGCCTGAAGCAACATGGCCTGTACTGTCGATATGCTGTAAAATAATATCAGGTGAACTGGCACTTACATTTGAGTCAAAGCGGTTCCAGGCAAGGAAAACTCCATTATGTTTATCATTCACAATTATCGGATACTTATGATTGTACCCCGAACCTCCGGTACTTACCTGAACCGGGTTTCCACTATTCCAAAGTGCAACCCCTGCATAAGAATATTTCTGCACAAATATCGAACTGCGTGGATTCCCGGAAGGGTAGCCATACCATGCTACTATTGCTCCATCATCTTCGCTCGTAATAATTTGGGAAGCATAATCATCACCGGTTGGGTTTGCCAAAATACCGCCACTCGTCCATCCGGAAAGTACATTACCGTTGGAATCATACGCTGCTGTTCTGATTTTACTGAATTGATTAGCCGTAGTATCAGTTGCCTGCCATGTAATATAAAAGCCCCCGTTGGTAGCAGCAGAAAGGAAAGGCCGATGATGTTCATCGGAGGAAAACGAAACTTGCGTTCCTCCTGTTACCCACTGGGCACTACACGGAAATGCAGATTGAAGAATGAAGAGTGAAAAACATATATATAGTTTTTTCATGGCAATAAATTTAGCGTTAGTGAATACAAATGTAAAAAATAGAGTGGTATGGTATCCTTTTCCCGGAAATCACATTTTCCAAACTCTAAATGCACTACATTTGTGTGCAAGTAAAACAACAACATTCTTACCTTCCCTTCATGAAAAAAAATACCGGCATTTCAATCTTGCTCCTGTCATTAATATTGAGCAATGGCGCTTATTCACAGAGCCCAGTAAATCAAACTATACAATTAACTACAACCGTTCAAAAAAGCAAACCAAGTATTACATTCTCCTGGGATACTATAAAAGGAGCAGCTACTGTTACTGTCTTCCGGAAAGCAAAAGCAGCCACCACCTGGGGCGCCGTTAAAGCGACACTATCACCAACAGCAACAAAATATATTGATACCACAGTTTCTGTCGGCACAGATTACGAATACAAAATTTATGAAATTGGAAGTGATACAGCCGTCACTTATGTATATGCCGGAATTGAAGTACCCGTTACAGAAGCAAGAGGTAAAATGATATTTCTTGTTGATAGTACCATGATAGATTCACTACACGATGAACTCTGGCATTTGCAGATGAGCTTGATTGGTGATGGCTGGACAGTAATCAGGAAAAATATTGGTCGTAATATGCCGGTACCCTTGGTGAAACGGATCATTCAAAAAATTTATTATGCTGATCCCGCAAATGTAAAATCAGTTTTCGTTTTCGGACATGTTCCTGTACCATATTCCGGAGATATCAATCCTGACGGGCATCCTGACCACCTTGGGGCATGGCCTTGTGATGATTATTATGCTGATGTTGACAGTGCCTGGACAGATAATACCGTGAATGATATAACTGCATCGCGCACACAGAATCAAAACATTCCGGGCGATGGTAAATTCGACCAAAATGCATTGACTGACATGGGTGCTGATTTAGTAGAATTAGCCGTTGGAAGAGTTGATTTATCTGATATGCCATCTTTCCCATCTACAGAAACACAACTCTTAAAGCGTTACATCAACAAAGACTTAATGTATAAGTTTAAAATTATTATCCCCCAAAGACAAGCATTAGTATGCGATAATTTCGGCAGTTATAATCTCGAGTATTTTGCAAGTGATGGCTGGCGGAATTTTGCTGCATTATTTAATGCCTCTAATGTTTCAGAAAACGACCCCGGCTATTTCAGTGCAATGACTTCACAGAGTTATTTATTCTCGTATGGATGCGGTGGAGGAACCTATACTTCAGCCGGCGGAATTGGCGCTACCACCGACTTTGCAGCTGACTCAGTTCAATCTGTTTTCACCATGTTGTTTGGAAGTTATTTCGGAGATTGGGATAGCCAGGATAATTTTTTAAGAGCCCCGCTCGCTTCAAAAGGATGGACACTTACCGATTGCTGGGGAGGCCGCCCTTATTGGGATTTTCATCACATGGGCTTGGGAGAAACAGTTGGTTACTGTGCTAAGCTTTCCATTAATAGCCATAACACATTATATTTGACAAACCCCACTTATCCTTGGTTGGGAACGTATGGAAACATGGGCTTCATGGGCGACCCTTCACTAAGATTGCATACAGTTGCGCCTCCCGGAAATCTTAACAGCACAACAAATCATGGCAACATTGATTTAACATGGACTGCCGCATCATCTACCGATTCCATACTTGGGTATTATATGTATCGCCTGGATACAACAACCGAGATATACAACAGGATTAGCCCATCTATTATTACTACTTTAAACTATTCCGACAATTCCCCGAACAATGGTAAAAATTATTACATGGTACGTTCCATCAGGCTTGAAAAATCTGCCAGCGGAACCTACTATAACCTTAGTCAGGGAATGTTTGATACGAATTATGTAAACCTTACAGGGATACCATCTATTGCCCTGCAAAATGTGGCTATAAGTGTTTATCCCAATCCTGCAAAAAATAATGTAACCGTTCAATTCACATTGCCTTCTAAAGGACAAGTGAAACTTACTTTGCTTAATATTCTTGGAGAAGATGTAATGGAAATTGCCAACGCTGAATTTAATGCAGGCTCTCATACATTAAACGTGGATGCATCACGATTATCTGGTGGCGTATATTATTTCAGGCTACAAACAAATAACAACTCTGACAGCTTTAAAAAGGTTGTAGTTAGCGGGCGATAAAGGAACATCGCTTTATAAATTCAGGTTATTACTATCTTTGATGGAGTTTTACTCTTTCATGAAAAACGTGTTTTTGCTTTTAATTAGTTTCATCTTTTTCTCTTTTACAGGAGGAAAAAATAAAAACGATTTAGAAAATCAACATCTGAAAGGAAATGTGAAGCAAGTAAAGGAAATGGTTTACTATACGGAAGAAAAAAATGGCGAATTCCAACAAAACAGTATAGAAAATATAAATATCCTAAACTTCGATGCTTATGGGAATGAACTCGCCGCTTATGGCTCCTATTCTATCTTTGATACTGTTACGCGAAACATATTTTCTTACCAGTACGATGCGAATGGAAGAATCGAGAAAAAAATCAGCGACTATGACGGTTTATCGGAAAGAGGGATTTCTAAATTTGTTTATGATTCAGCCGGCTACTTAACAAAGCAGATATTCCATTATAAAATAGATACGAGCCAGGTTATGATTTATTCCTTTAGATATGATTCAAAAGGGAATATAATTCAGAAGAAATTTAATACGGACAAGGATACTGCCGTAGGAGAAAATTACCATTACAAATACGATGAACAAAATAACCTAACTGAGGTTAACTGGTGCTGGTTAGAATTCCCTACAATCATTTATAAGTCAAAATATTATTACAATGAGAAGGGTGATGAAATTACCTACATCGCTACCCACGATAAAATAGATGATATACATTCATATTTATATCTTGCTTTTGATAGCTACGGAAATTGGACTAAGCGAGTAGAATACTGGGACAATCGGCTTCACTATATGTCAATTCGCGAAATAAAATACTATTAATTGTAATTTTACTAAGTTTGTAAACAATCGCCTAATAATCTAGTCAATGAAAAAAATAATTGCGCTCTTCACCGCATTCCTGATTCTTTCTTGTGCAACTTTTGCATCGGTTATTTCTAGTTCGGAAGCCCAAACTGCCGGCATTAATTTTTACAAGCAAAATTCCAAAAAAAATATTTCTTCGGTTTCGCTGGCATTAACAAAAACTAACACCGTTGGTAGCCCCCTTTACTATGTATTTAATATAAATTCAAACGATGGGTTTGTTATTGTAGCTGCGGATAATGCGTCAACTCCCATTCTCGGATATAATGATATTGGCCACTATGATGCATCTAATTTACCTCCGAATTTTTCTGAATGGATGAATAATTATGCAAAGGAAATTACATATATACAAACACATAACATTCAACCTACATCAGAAATAACAACACAGTGGAATGCTTATCTGAATGGAGTAAAAATTCCAAATGGCAAACATGCAATGAGTGCCGTGCCTCCGCTTACAAACATTATCTGGAACCAAACAGGATTTTTTAATGCCATGTGTCCCGGTGGCTGTGTTACAGGCTGCTGCGCAACAGCAATGGCCCAGGTTTTGCAATATTGGAAGTATCCTGCGCACGGATTATTTTCAAATACATACAATGAAAACAAACCCCAATACCAGGAAGATTATGGCATTATAAGCCGTAATTTTTACAACGAATATTTCAACTGGGCTGCCATGCCGGATACAGTAAATGCCCCGAACGCAGACGTAGCAAGATTAATGCTCGATTGCGGAATTTCCATTGATATGAATTACGGCCCCGGTGGCAGTAATGCCCAGGTTATTTGCCCGAATTCTTTTTCCAATCAGGGAGCCGATTCTGTTTGTGATCAATCGGCTTATGTAAAATTTTTTGGTTACAACAGGCATACTATCCGTGGATATTATAAATTACAATTCAGTGATTCGATTTGGAAAGTTATGCTGGAAAATGAACTGGATCATGGAAGAATTGTTCAATATACGGGAGGTGGCGACATAGGCCACACTTGGCTTTGCGAAGGATACAACTCCAGCACACAATTCTACATGAACTGGGGTTGGGGTGGTTCTTCAAACGGGTATTATGCACTGAACGGACTTCTCAGCAATTACGATTCATTGCAACAGGCTTGCATGGGAATAGAGCCACCAGCTGCATCTGCACAATTTATCGCGAACAATGTATCAATACATAAAGGAGCCGCAGTTTATTTTACTGATGAAAGTTTAACACCAACCAATATTACATCCTGGCATTGGTCATTCCCCGGCGGAACACCTGATACTTCAACCTTGCAAAATCCTTTAATCACCTACAAAACTCCGGGCATTTATAATGTAACACTAATTGTTACCGCACCCGGTGGTGGAGATACACTTACCAAGCGTAATTATATTGTTGTGCAACCGGACAGCAATCCGTTGGCATTATATCAGAACTTTGAAAGTGGCCAGTTTCCACCCACAGGATGGTATCTTAACAATCCAAATAATTTGAATACTTCCAACCTTTCGTATGGAAATATCTGGCAGCGTTATTCAAGACCCGGAGGAGGCGGATTTGGCACCAGTAATTCATGCATGATGTTTTATAATTTCAACTCAGGATATCGTATGTATCTTGTAAACGAACCGCCACCGCCGAATCCAATGGGCGGGCAAAACCAACAGATTTATTCTACAGTTTATAACTTTACTCACGTATATAAAGACTCCCTCTATTTTGATGTTGCCTATGCTCCTTATAACACAACATTCAGCGACACGCTTGCAATCTATTATTCCCTTGACTGTGGCAGCACATGGACCAATTTCTACTACAAAGGTGGTATGCAATTAGCCACCACAGCTAACAATATTTCGACCACTGGAGATACGTTAGGATTTATTCCGACTTCTAGCGATTGGAGAACAGAGTATATTCAATTACCTGCTCAACTTTCCGGTCAGCCTTCCGTTATGTTCTCATTTGAAAACCGCTCCTATTGGGGCGGACAGCTTTATCTCGACAATATAAATGTTCCTGTGGGTTCCACACTAGCGGTAAATAATATTTCCTCACCCGATAATAATGTTACACTTTATCCAAATCCGAATAATGGTAATTTCATTGTAACTCTCAGTCATGCTGAACTTGTTTCAGCATCGCATCCTATGCTGGAAATTTACAACGTTTTGGGAGAAAAAGTCATGTTTGAGACCCTGAAACAAGTTCAGGGTGACAATCTCATTCAACTTAATAATACATCAAACGGAGTTTATTTCTATAGGGTTGTCAACGAGAGTGGAGAATTACTTGGAAATGGAAAATTAGTGATTCAAAAATAAGACCCTAATTAGTATCCAACCTGGTTACCTTAATAACCCCGTCAACCTTTTGAAGTTTTTTAATCAGGTCGGTTAAGTGCGTTGTGTCATGAACAAACACAACGATAGTACCTTCAAAAGTACCGTCATTCGTATCAAAACTAAGCGAACGCATATTTACGTTCAACTCTTTGGAAATAATTTGTGTAATCTTATTTACCAACCCAATTTTATCAATACCGATAATTTTTATTCCTGCAAGGAATGAAATAAGTTTTTGAGAAGTCCATTTTGCTTTTACAATACGGTAGGCGTGATTGCTCAATAGCGCCACCGCGTTCGGGCAATTGATTCGATGTATTTTTATTCCTTCATGAGCTGTAATAAAACCAAATACGTCATCCCCCGGAATAGTTGTGCAACATGGAGAAAGCTTGTATTCAAGGTTATCCATATTGTCACCAATCATCAGTGTATCCTGCTTACCCCTAGCCTTTGAAACCAACTCTTCAAGAGACGGACCTTGTGTTTGCACCAGACCATTTGATTTATCGTCTTTCCATTCCAGGTATTCCTTTAGTTCTTTATTGGTAACCCGCTCGAGAGCCGCACGGTAAAAGAGTTCCTGGCTATCCTGCAATTTTAAAAATGCAGTAATCTTATTTATGTTTTCGTCATTGAAATCAATTTTCAAATGACTCATTTTACGTTTTAAAATTTCTTTCCCATCAGCAGCCTGCTTGTTCCGTTCTTCTTTCAGCAATGCTTTAATTGCAGCCTTGGCCTTGGCAGTTACCACATAATTTATCCAGTCTGCCTTCGGTGCCTGCTTGCCCGATGTAAGTATTTCCACCTGGTCGCCGCTATTAAGTTTATGGCTCAATGGCACCAACTTATGATTTACTTTTGCCCCAATGCATTTTGCACCCACCTGCGAGTGTATATCAAATGCAAAGTCCAATGCTGTTGAGTTAACCGGAAGAGATTTCATTTCACCCTTTGGAGTGAACACAAAAATTTCATCGGCAAATAAATTCAGTTTAAAATCATTGATAAAATCAAGCGCATTACTGTCGGGGTTTTCCAGCGAGGTGCGAATTTTCTTCAACCACTCCTCTAACGGATCTTCCTCGCCATGCCCACCCTGTTTATATTTCCAGTGCGCAGCGTACCCTTTTTCTGCCACTTCATTCATACGTTCACTCCGAATCTGCACCTCAACCCATTGCCCGTTAGGGCCCATTACTGTAGTATGCAACGCTTCATAGCCATTGGCTTTTGGCGTAGATATCCAGTCGCGTAATCGGTCAGGATTCGGATAATAATAATCTGTCACCAAAGAATATACCCTCCAGCAGTCCGATTTTTCCTGTTCAGGGGTTGAGTCAATAAGTATTCTTATGGCAAAAATGTCATATACTTCTTCAAAAGGAACACCCTTGTTTTTTATTTTATTCCATATAGAATAAACTGATTTTGGCCTTCCGAATATTCTGAATTTAAATTTTTGGTCGTGCAACGCTTCTCTTATAGGGGTAATAAACCGGTGTATATAACGTGTACGCTCAGCCTGTGTATCCTTTAATTTCTGGGCTATCTCGGCAAACAAAACAGGTTCGGTATATTTCAACGATAAATCCTCCATCTCCGATTTAATCGTATTCAAACCGAGACGGTGCGCCAATGGAGCATATAAGTAAAGTGTTTCCGATGCTATTTTAAGCTGCTTGGTACGCTCCATCGAATCAAGGGTACGCATATTATGTAGGCGGTCTGCAAGCTTTATCAATATTACCCTCACATCTTCTGCAAGCGTGAGCAACATCTTCCTGAAGTTCTCCGCCTGCAATGAGGAGGAAGCGTCGAATACGCCGGAAATTTTGGTAAGCCCATCAATAATAGATGCTACTTTTTTACCAAACATTCCTTCAATATCCTTCAGTGTAATGTCAGTATCTTCAACGGTATCGTGAAGCAGTGCACAGGCAATGGCAATAGAGCCAAGCCCGATTTCCTCGGCAACAATACGTGCAACAGCTAACGGATGATATATATATGGCTCACCCGATTTACGCCTCGCATTTTTATGCGCTTCCAGCGAAATATTAAATGCCTTCCGGATTAATTTTTTGTCGTTATCATCCAGTTTATACCTGCATGACCGCAGCAAACCCCGGTAACGGTTAAGAATTTCCTTCTTTTCTAATTCGGCTTCGGGTGTGGTTACGACTGTCTCCATATAGTAAGGACAAAGTTAAGGCTTTTCTACGGAAGTTGCAAAGGAAGGTTTTAAGGTGAGTTCCGTAAATTCCCTAAGTTTGCACTATGAAAAACGATTTAATACTTAGAGCCGTACGTGGAGAGAAAACAGAAAGAGTACCCGTTTGGCTTATGCGCCAGGCAGGACGCATATTGCCCGGATACCGCAAAATCCGTGAATCGGTAAAAGATTTTCAGGAACTGGTAAAAACCCCGGAACTGGCTTGTGCAGCTACGCTTGAGCCTGTTGATATTTTAGGCGTAGACGCTGCAATTATCTTCTCAGATATTTTGGTGGTGCCAGAAGCCATGGGATTGGACTATCAAATGCTTGAAAGCCGCGGACCGATTTTTGAAAAAACAATCCAAACAGAAAAAGATATTGATGCCATACGAGTTGGCTCAACCGAAAACTGGACCTACTTACTTGATGCTATAAAACTTACCCGTAAAGAACTAAACGACAGAGTCCCTTTAATTGGTTTTGCCGGTAGCCCATGGACAATATTTGCCTATATGACTGAAGGTAAAGGCTCTAAAACCTTTTCCATTGCAAAGCGGATGTTGTATAGTGAGCCCGAAATGGCTCACAAACTGCTGGATAAAATAACCCAAACCACCATAAAATACCTGAAAGACCAGGTGGCTGCGGGGGCGCAGATTGTACAATTATTCGACTCTTGGGGTGGAATACTTTCACCGGAATCGTACGAGGAGTTTTCGCTACCCTATATTGCCAAGATTTGTAATGAGTTGAGTCCGCTTGTGCCGGTTATTGCTTTTCCAAAAGGAGCATTCTTTTCGGCTAAGGCTATTGCCAAACTCAATTGTGCAGCTATTTGTTTAGACTGGACTGTTGACCCTAAAGAAGCCCGTCAGTTATTACCCGGCAAAACTCTTCAGGGCAATCTTGACCCTTGTGTTTTATATGCGAAACCATCTGTTATTAAGAGTAAAACATACAAAATGCTGGATCAGTTCGGTACTCAAAATTACATTGCCAACCTCGGTCACGGGGTTTACCCGGATATCCCTATGGAAAATGTAAAGCATTTTATTGATTGCGTAAAGCAATATCCACAAGCGTAATTAGTTGTATTAACTGTACCCAACGTATAAATACCGACTTACGTTATGTATTTTATATGGTTTTTATGCTAATTTTGTAACTTGCGTCTATTAAATGAATTTTTGTACTAAGAAATACTCCTGCATTCTTATGTTTATTCTCCTCATTGGAGGATTAAATAAAACATACGCTCAGGCTCCAATTCAATCACCGGATATTAAGTGTGTTTCTGTAGATTCTTCAGGTGGTGTAGCGCTTACCTGGAAGATTCCTCCTAAGTTGGACAATTCATTTATAAATTATCAAATACTTACAGCTACCACTGGAAACGGGCCTTATGCCACAGGGCCCGCAATTGTTACGTCATCGCAAACTTCTTCTTATCTGAGTGCTCCTTCTGCTAATTCAGGTTCAACTTATTACATAATATATACAGATACAACGGGCGGTTCTTCAGCATTGCTTGATACCATGCGGAGTATGTATCTTACCGTTACCAATACAGGCGCCGGCACAGCTCAACTTGTCTGGAATTCTATCCATAATCCGATGCTTTCAACATCAACCGATGTTTATAATATTTTCAGGGAATATCCTAAGTATGTGTGGACTCAGGTTGGAACTGTGAAAAGCACTGCCCCTGTTATTGTTTACTATGATACCATTTACCTCTGCAATCCAGTTACTTTAACTTACAGGGTTGAAATTACCGATACCTCAGTTGGGTGTATTTCGACATCTAACCGCGATAGTGCAACCGGCCTTTTTGAACAATTCGCACCACCCACAGTTTTTATTGACTCCCTTAGTGTAACCCCCGGAAATACGATTGATTTGACTTGGTCGAAAAGTATTCACAACAATGTGAAAGGTTATATAATTTATGAATATTATGTGGTAAATCATGTTGGCAAATGGGTGCCTATTGATACTGTTTGGGGCATTAATACCACTTCCTTAATTAATTTCACCAAAGGGCCTTTCCCAAGTGATTCAGCCATTGGCAACCCTTCCGATTCAGGCTTAAGTTTTGAAGTCGCAGCACTTGATAGTTGTGGAAAAGCAGGTGTAATAAGCCCTCAGCAAAATACCATGCTTTTAACAGATAAACCGAATAGCTGTGCCCATAACACCACCCTTAGCTGGAATCCGTATGTAAACCTTATTGGCTCAGTTGGCGGCTACAAGGTATATGTTAGTATTAACAACCGGGCCGGGCCATATACATTATTAGGTACAACTAACGCCACTACTACAACCTTTATAGATAGTAACCTGAATACTCCAGAGAACCGCTATTATTATGTACGGGTTTTCGATTCTGCTCATCATGATACAACGGCTTCTTCAAATATTCTTCTGTATAATGTGCATACTGCCAAACAGCCAATCCATAATTACCTGGGTTCGGCCTCGGTTGTGTTTAATTCATCAGATGTAAACCTATTTTTCTATATGGACACCTTGTCCGGTGCAGGCTCTTACGAATACCAGCGCTCTCCCGATTCAACCGGCGAAACATTTACAACTTTTGCAACAGTTACAGCCCCACACCATGTTTCCGATTCACTTTTTTATCTTGATAACTCGGTGGATCCCCGTAAACAAAGTTATCGTTACCGGATAGTTACCGTTGACAGTTGCGATAATCCAATGGATACCACAAATATTGGCCAAACTGTTCATCTGGTAGCAGTTGGTTTGCCATCGGGCGATAATATTTTGCAATGGAATGATTACCACACCTGGCAGTCCGGACCACTATATTACCTGATTTACCGCTCAGTAGATGGCTTTATTTGGACTGAAATCCACCAGACCAATTATGATCCGGCTGATAATGGCTATTACTCTTATGATGACAATGTTCACACCATAACTGTTGGACAAGGTACATTCTACTATTATGTAAAGGCGGTTGAAAAGCCTTCAGGTATTTACCCTTTTGTAGATACCAGTTATTCAAATATTGCTGAAGCCTATCAGGACCCTATTGTTTGGATACCAAACGCATTCGACCCTAAGGGCATTAACCATATATTTAAACCTGTTGGCGTATTTATTGACGTTACGGGTTACGATTTAGTTATCTTAAACCGTTGGGGAATAAAAGTTTTCGAATCTACCGACCCGAATATTGGATGGGATGGCACCCACACAGGCTCTAAACCTGTAGAGGAAGATGTATATGTCTATCTGCTTACTTATACTTCCAGTAGAGGGCAGTATTTCCAACGCAAGGGTACAGTAATGCTCCTGAAATAGGATTACTGCACTAGCCCCAAATCCCTGAATGGGCTTTGAATAACTGCCAGTCGGGCTCCGACTAGTGGTTAGGGGCAAAAATTCCACACAGTTTTACTCCTGAAATAGGAATTTACGATTAAAATAAAAGTTTTTTACTTGATGGTAACGGTAGCAGATACCGATTGGCCTATTTGCAGTTGAATAATGCCTGAACCTTTCAGTGTATCATTAAGAGCAAGGCCTTTTGTTACCACAATGTTAAAAATGGCAGGCAGGGTAAAGTCAAAATTTACGTTTCCGGCAGAATTAGTAATTGCAGTTCCCTCAGCTTGCGACCATGTGCCATGGGGTGCAAATAGCTTAACAGTAGCACCTGCTACAGCAGCACTATTAGTGTCCTTAACTGTAATAACACAAGGGCAATCGGTGGTATCTTTATGGCAAGATGTTTGAGTACCTAAAATGCAAACAAGTGCTACCACAGACAGCGAAAAACAACTCAGAGTAATAATTTTCTTCATGCAAACTGAAAAATCACGTACTTTTACGACGGGCAAATATAAACACTTTTACTAAATGAACATTAAAAATCTTAAAACAGTTATTAATTCGGGCATCGTACTAATTGCATTAACCACTTTTAGCACCTTGGCAAACGCACAGGCAGAAACCAAAGTCCGCATCCATACCACTATGGGCGACATACTCGTAAAACTTTACAATGAAACCCCACAGACAAGGGATAACTTCATTAAACTGGTGAAGCAGAAATTTTACGACAGTACCCTGTTTCACCGTGTTATCGCAGGGTTTATGGTGCAAGGCGGCGATCCTCAATCGAAAAAAGCAGCACAGGGAGTACAACTAGGCAATGGTGATGTTGGTTATACCATTCCTGCTGAAATTAAGCCTGAACTTTTCCATAAAAAAGGGGCACTTGCATGCGCACGTATGGGTGATGATGTGAACCCTACCAAAGCCTCTTCGGGCTGCCAGTTTTATATTGCACAGGGTAAAGTTTACACCGATGCTGAATTAACCCAGATGGAGGACCGTATGAATTTCGGGATAAAACAACAAATTTTCTCCTCTATTATTAATAAGCCGGAGAATTCAGCTAAGAAAGCCAAGTTCGTTCAATACCAAAATGCAAGCAATATTGATAGCCTCCGCGCACTTGCTGCAACAATTGAACCTCAAATTGATTCTATTTATGCTACTGCAACCAAATTCACGTACACTCCGGAACAAAGAAAAGCATATACAACCATTGGTGGTGTACCTCACCTAGATGGAAATTACACTGTTTTCGGAGAAGTGCTGGATGGGTTGAATATTGTAGATGCCATTGCAGCAGTTAAAACAGGCCCTGCTGATCGCCCTGTTCAGGATGTGCGTGTACTCAGCATGGAAATTGTGAAATAATTTATGGAGGACAAAATCAATTCCTTTCTTGAAGAAATAAAAGGAATTACAATACAAGCAGAAGAAGAAGCGGAACAGTTCCGGTTGAAATACCTTAGTAAAAAAGGTATTATCACAGCTCTTTTCGATGAATTCAAAACCCTTCCTCCTGAACTTCGCAAGACTACAGGCAAAATTCTGAATGAACTGAAACAAGCCGCAGAAGCGAAATTGGTAGAAGCGAAAGCCGTTCAAAATTCAACATCCAACACTCAAAATTCAAAACTACCCGACCTATCCCTTCCTCCCGACCCCATCAATCTTGGATCAAGGCATCCTATATCTGTAGTGCGAAAACAAATGACCGATATTTTCAACCGTATTGGTTTCGTCGTTTCCGAAGGACCGGAAATAGAAGATGACTGGCATAACTTTGGTGCACTCAACTTTCCTGCCGACCACCCTGCCCGTGATATGCAGGACACTTTTTTTGTGGAATCAGAAGGTGCTGATAAATGGCTATTAAGGACACACACATCTTCGGTGCAAGTAAGAGTAATGGAAAATCAAAAACCGCCCATACGTACTATTTCTCCGGGAAGAGTATACCGTAATGAAACCATTTCTGCCCGTGCCCATTGCCAGTTTCACCAGGTAGAAGGCTTATATATAGATGAAGGCGTTTCCTTTGCCGATTTAAAACAGACACTCTATTATTTTGTTCAGGAAATGTTTGGCGATAAAATCGAAATTAGATTCAGGCCATCTTTCTTTCCTTTCACAGAACCGAGTGCAGAAATGGATATCACCTGCCTGATATGCGAAGGCAAAGGTTGTCCGGTTTGCAAACACAGCGGTTGGGTGGAGATTTTAGGCTGTGGAATGGTTCATCCAAACGTGCTTGATAATTGCAAAATAGACAGTACCAAATACACTGGCTATGCTTTTGGTATGGGCATAGAACGTATCACCATGCTCAAATTTCGCATTAACGACCTACGGTTGTTTTTTGAAAATGATATGCGGTTTTTATCGCAATTTAAGTCGGTTCTTTAAATTCTCACCACTAAGGGCACTAAGGAAAGACACACTAAGCCTCACTAAGGATGAGTACACAGAAGTATATAAATGACATTGCTTACAAAATTGTGGGCTGTGCAATTGAGGTACATAATATGTTAGGACCTGGTTTATTAGAATCAGTTTATGAGGAGGCACTAATTGAGGAGTTGACTCGTAATGGACTTATAGTAAGAAAGCAGGTATTAGTCCCAATAACATACAAAGGAAAAGAACTTGGTACTCCGCTTAAACTTGACTTGCTTATTAATGAATTAATTATTGTTGAAATAAAATCAGTAGAACAACTACTATCCGTATTTGAAGCGCAATTACTGACATATTTAAAACTTGCAGGTAAACCAAAAGGACTTTTAATTAATTTCAACTGTGAAAATATTACTAAGGAACTTATTCCATTGGTAACGCATGAATTCGCAAAACTTCCTAAATCTTAGTGTACATTTTCTCACCACTAAGTTCACAAAGTGGAGTCACACTAAGTCTCATTACGATTTTTTACCTGTGTCTTCTTAGTGAGGCTTAGTGTGTGGTTTCTGAGTGCCCTTAGTGGTAAAAATTACCTACCTTTGATTTATGATGAAGATAATTGAATGCCCCCGCGATGCTATGCAGGGAATAGATGAATTTATTCCGACTGATAAAAAAGTAAAGTATATAAACTCGCTTCTGAAAGTTGGCTACGACACTATTGATGTAGGCAGTTTTGTATCTCCGAAAGCCATTCCGCAAATGAGGGACACGGCGGAGGTTTTGAAAAAACTTAACCTCGCTGGTACGGCGGCGACCGGTTGGGCGACGACCCGTGTGTCGTCCCTCCTATCAATTATTGCAAACCTGCGCGGAGCGCAAGATGCAGTACAATTTGATGAAATTAATTATCTGGGTTTTCCATTTTCAATTTCCGAAACATTTCAAAAAAGAAATACCAATTCCACCATTGCGGAATCATTAATCCGTGTAGAAGAAATACAAAATGAATGTATTAAACATAAAAAAGAGTTGGTGGTTTATTTATCTATGGCATTCGGAAACCCTTATGGAGACGAGTGGAGCAGCGATATTGCCATTCACTGGTCGCACAAGTTGCACGACATGGGCATAAAAATAATTGCCCTTTCTGATACCATAGGAGTATCCAACCCTGAAAATATTACAACGCTTTTTTCCGCTCTTATTCCTGAATTGAAAGATGTGGAATTTGGCGCACACCTGCACACCACACCCGACAAATGGGAAGAAAAAGTAAATGCCGCTTACAACAGCGGATGCCGCCGCTTTGATGCTGCCATCAAAGGTTTTGGAGGTTGCCCTATGGCAAGCGACAAACTAACAGGCAACATGCCTACCGAGAATTTACTCTCTTATTTCACTAATAAAAACATATCACTTTCGTTAGACATGAAAGCCTTTGCCGAAGCTATGATTGAAGCTGGAGAGGTTTTTCCGCATTAGTGGAAGCAGTATCTTACTTTTATAGCCTATGTCGGAAGAGCAAACTACATATCAATTAGCATCAATAAATAGCCCCAATATCACAGGTATAAAGGGATTAAGTTTTGCTGAGTTCACAATGTACGAAGATTACATTAATACACTTTTGAGACTTACTCAAGATGAGAGGTTTTTTGATTTAGTTACATTAAACCATACAGATTTAAAAGCAAGGATTAATGAATATATAAATGAATATGATAAAAATCCTAATATTTTCTTGGCAGAAGGAAACCCTGTTTACCTCAATATAAATAGACTTATTTTAAATTTTTTGTCCTCGTTGAGAACATTTTTGGATCATACAGAAACCAGACTAAAAAGACAGTATGGGCAAGATTCTGAAGAATTCAAAATATTTAAAGTATTAACTAATAATGCATTTGATGAGAGTTTCGGGTATCGATTTTTATACAAATTACGCAACTATTCTCAGCACTGTGGTTTACCTTCAGGTGCTATGAATACATATTCCACAGGCAATGAAAAAGGAGAAACGGTAAATACTTTAAGCTTATTTTTAGTACGGGATGATTTATTAAAAAATTATGATTCTTGGGGTGAAAAGGTAAAGGAGGAACTAAAAAACCAGCCAGATTATTTTGATATTATGCCGTTAGTGGATGAAATGTTTGAGCAATTAAAAACCATAAATCTTAAAATTAACTCGAAAGTTTATTTGAAATTTCAATTGGAAGCAAATTCATTAATGAATTTGCTATGGGAAACTGAGAAAGTTGGAGGCATTCCATGTCTACTTAAAACAGTTGGAATAGGAAAGGGACTTAAACTTACCGTAATACATTTTCCATTTGAAACGATTTCAAAGATTACGGGTGTATTTATGGATGTTCAATTTATAGGTGAACCAAAATTGTAAACTACAAGATACTTCTTTATAATACATTTTTTATTTTTTGCTTTATATTTCCACTACTTCGGTCCCACTATTAAGTGGTATTCGTTCTCCGTTATCCCTGTTAATTTGAAAAATTGATTCTTGAGATTTCCATTTTTCATTCTTCACTTTTCATTCTTCATTCATTTTTCGGTCAATGACTTTTTCAAAAAACACTTTCCCATGATTTATCTTTGTAGCAGTAAAGCCGAAATCAGTTGAAAAATAGAACAACAATTATATCAAAAATGAAAAAACATATACATGTTTTTGCTACATACTTCTGTTTCCCGCCTGTTATTAACAGAGAATTGAAAAATATATCTACTGATTATCAGGAAATTAACTTTTTACATGTTCTAATTTCAGCCTGTTATTTTTCTGTTATTGCTCCTGTTATGGCCCTGTTCGATTCTGATAATTGGCGAATTAATTTTTATAACGAAAATAAAATAATATATCACATATTATCAGCTAAAAACAGGACAGAGATACTTGCGCCACCGCTAAGGCTGAGACGACACGCAGTCGTTCCTCAGGATAACAGTTACCTGTTTAAACTTGCTTTTCCTACAAACGGATTATTTATTTTTTCATACCCGATAGTGGTAGGCATCCCATGCCCCGAGAATACTTCCACATCATCGGGCAGGGTAAAGAGCTTGGAATGGATATTATATTCCAGGGTATCAAAATCCCCTCCGGGCAGGTCAGTCCGGCCAATGCTATCTCTAAAAAGAACATCCCCACCCCAAAGTTTCTTTGCTTTGGCGTCATAAAAGCACACTCCCCCAGGCGAATGCCCGGGACAGTATAACACTTCAAGGGTAATATCACCTAGTTGAATCTTATCATGCTCCTCAATGAACCGCAATGGTTCAGGCGAAGGAGTGGCATCTACCCCATAAAAAGCGGCTACCTGGGGCAAAGTCTGCAACAAAACCAACTCATCTTTATGAAGGATGGGCGCAAGACCATATTCCGTGTAAACGAAGTAATTACCCAACACATGGTCTATATGGCAATGAGTGTTTAGCAGCAGGACGGGTTTAAGTCTCTCATTTTTAATAAAATCGGCTAGTTTTTTGCATTCCTCCTGGGTGCTGCAACCGGGGTCAATAATAGCTGCTTCCTTAGCATCATTATAAATAATATAAGTATTTTCTGAAAACGGGTTAAACTCAAAGTGTTTTTGATGTGTCATATAGGCTCTATTACCCGCAAATTTACTAATTTAGCATTCTTATATAGGTCAACGTGTTCAACCTGCGTAAATATTTCTTCTCTGCAATTTTCATTTTCACATTTTACTGTGCCGGATTCTCACAGTTTTATATGGGTTCACAAACGCAGTTTGGAAAGAACCGTGTACAGTTCGAAAAGTTCCACTGGACCTACTACACTTACCCGAATTTCAAAGTTTATTTTTATCAGGGCGGCGACCAGACTGCAACTTATGTAGGCGAAAAAGCAAATGAATTTATCCGTCAGATATGTTCTTACATGGACTATCAAACCGACAAACCTATTGATTTTATTGTGTATTGCAAGCAATCGGAATATGCCCAAAGCAATATTGGTTTGCAACCCGATGAACAATATAATATTGGCGGGCAGAACCATATTGTAGCAAGGAAAGTGGTAGTTTATTTTGATGGCGACCACCGCCATTTAGATGAACAGATAAGGCTTGGAATAGCAGAAGTTGTTTTCCAGGAAATGATGTACGGGGGCAGTTTTACCAATGTTATTAAGAGTTCTACCCTATATAATATTCCTCCTTGGTTCGAACAGGGTTTTGTCCATTACCTTGCATCCGGCTGGAATCCGGAGATTGATGGTTATGTGCGCGATGGTATTCAATCGGGCCGCTACAAAAGGTTTAACCACCTCACAGGACAAGATGCCACCTATGCTGGTGTTTCCATCTGGAACTATATTGCCCAGAGTTACGGTGAATCCATCATTCCGCAAGTACTGTATATAGCCCGCTCCAGCCGTAGCATTGAGAGCGCTTTTCTTTATTCGCTCGGTACAAACCTGAAATCATTTTCCGGTGACTGGATCGGCTATTACGAAAATCAATACAAAAAGGAAACTCCGAAAGATGCACTTCCGAAAAAGCAACCTATTATTTTATCGCCAAAAGGCAACACCAAATATTATCGCCTCGAAGCAAGCCCACAGGGCAGGTATGTGGCTTATGCAACCAATAACTTAGGGCAATGCAAGGTTTGGCTATACGACAATCTTACTAAAAAAAGCAAGTGCATTATTAAGCAAGGTGAAAAAATTGACAGGGTTTATGATTACTCCTACCCTATTATAGCATGGCATCCGAGCGGAGAAATATTTTCCATTGTAATGGAATCGGAAGGGATACTGAAACTCTATACTTATACGCTTTCCACACACAAGCTAGATTCAAGACGGGTAATGAATTTCCAAAAGATTCTCGACATCTCCTATTCAGATGATGGCACTCGTTTTGCCATGTCTGCTATACAAAACGGACAGTCTGACATATTTGTATTTACTGCCGGTTCGAATGCTTTCGAACAGATTACAAAAGATGTTTATGACGACATGAATCCACGTTTTATTGAACATTCCAGTAAAATTATTTTCAGTTCAAATCGCCCCGATGATACCCTAAAGAGCGGTGGAAGTTTCAATAATATGCAACCGCATTACGATATATTTGAATATAATTTATCAACCCATTCTAAAGTACTTACAAGGATTACAAACACGCCTGCCATTGATGAAACCAATCCTACTCCTTATTCTCCGGGATATATTTCATACCTCAGTAATGGCTCAGGCACCATAAACAGAAGTATTGCACGTATTGACAGTTCCATAAGTTTTGTGGATACTTCGGCGCATTACAGGTATACGGTACATTCTTTTGTAATTACTGATTACAGCCATAATATTCTTGAGCAGGATGCATCGCCATACCTGCGTTACATGACCGAAATCTTCTACAATAAGGGAAAATATTTTCTCTATAAAGATACACTTCCGGAAAAGTTGACATCTTATGTTCCCCTAACGCCTCAGCCTACAACCTATATGCGGCAGTTCCTGACCATTGAAAGGCGGAGACAGTTTGACGACTCCCTTGCAAGGCTTGTTCGGCACGACACAAATACTCTTTTTATTAAATATTCGGAGCCTGAAAAAATTGAACCTCCAAAAGTTGATACTGCACAGAAAAATAAAAAAGATACAACACACAGAGATCCTTACCATCTGCCCGTAAACATTAATTCTTATTCCTTTGATGAACCGGAGAATGTCACGGAAAAGCCCGTAATAAAGCCCGCACCGCCACCTCCACCTCAAAAAACCTACACATACCCTTCAAGTAGTATTATTGCCGAAGCTCCGAAAGATACCGTAGTTAAGAAACGTATTTTATCGAAAGAGAATTACTATGTAAGTTTCAAACCTACCTTCATCAATACCCAATTTAATAATACGTATGTTACTTCAACATACCAGCCTTATTCACCCGATGCAAGTGCAGCTCTCCTTGGGCCGGGCCTTGGACTTAACCTTTCACTTAATGGCCTTCAGGATTTGTTTGAAGACTATCGCATTTCCGGCGGCGTGCGTATGGCATTTGATTTAAGCAACAGTGACTATAATCTGAATTTCGAAGACCTTTCAGGCAGGCTGGATAAAGAATTAATTTTACACCGCGGAGCATTTTTAGGAATAACCAATAGTGGAAACTTAAATAACATATTCTCTCTGGACGCCACCTATAAACTTAAATGGCCGTTTAGTGAAGTTGCCCGTGTGGAAGGAAGTGTAGGGCTTTTAAATCAGAAAAATGTTACACTTGCTGTGGATGTGCCAAGCCTTGAAACACCTGCGTTAACTGCCTACATGCCTCACCTTGAACTGGACTACGTTTATGATGCAACTATTCCCGCAGGACTTAATATTTATTACGGATTACGGGCTCGTGGTTTTGCGCAGTATTTCAGAGACCTCAGCAAACCCAATACCGGTATGTATATCCTTGGTATGGATGTAAGATATTATCAAAAAATACATCGCGAGTTAATTTGGGCAAACAGATTTTCAGCGGCAACTTCCTTCGGGCAAGAACGTGTTTTGAATTATCTGGGTGGTACTGACGGGTGGTATAACCCCACATTTAATACAGTTACAGGCATTGCCCCGAATCAGAATTATGTTTTCCAATCACTGGCACCGCTAAGGGGGTTTGACCAGAATATCCGCAACGGAACAAACTTTATTCTTTATAATAGTGAAATACGATTCCCTATTTTCCGCTACCTGCTTAACCGCCCGATTAAATCAGATTTCTTCAATAACCTGCAACTTGTAACCTTTGGCGATGTGGGTACTGCATGGACCGGCGCTACACCTTATTCTACTATTAATTCTATAAACACAACCGTGGTTGGTGCTCCCGGCAATCCCATCACCGTAATTATTTCCACACAGCAATATCCCTTTGTGGGAGGATTTGGCGAAGGTATCCGCACACGGATACTAGGTTATTTCATAAGGCTTGATGAGGCCTGGGGTGTGAACAATGGTATTATCATTAATAAACCCATCACCTATTTTTCTTTCAGTTTAGATTTCTAAGCGAAGTTTTATTTCCCTGATTTTATTTTTAAAATAAATTTCCTTTTAATGGACTGCATCAATTTTGTATACCATTAAAAAAACTATGACGATACTGCATCTTACGCGGAATCTCGTAAATAAAATCGACAAAAACAAGCCCCTCTGCTTTTTTATTTTTTTATGAAACTGACAAATGTCATTTCCCGGAGGCTGCTACAGTAGCCAAATTGAAAGGTTTTGAAAAAAACTGCCATTTCATAGAACTTTATCTTTTTCATGCCGTAGAATTAAAACAAACACCTACTAATGACTAAACCAATACTAATGAGAAATGATTACGAAATGGGTAACCCCACTGGTTCTGGGTTCGATAGCTATTATGCTATCTGCACAGAATGCTTGCCCACAAAGCAAGCAGGGACAGGCGCAAAGCTTTATAAAAGCAGTTCAGACAAATTCATTAACCAACAATAAAAAAACTTCCTCATCACAGAATGAAACAAATGTACTCGTTCCCTCTAAAGGGGCCTCCGACGTAGAAAGTGTTGAAAAGTTGGTTTCACAATGGAATGCTGCACTTAATGAAACCAAACAACAGGTAAACGCAGATAACACAGAATTTAATTCGTTTACCAATTTCTACCAAAGTTATATCGATTCAGAAAGATGCGCACTATTTCAACTGGCTAATTCGGGCAAAATAAATGAGACAACTATTGCCCAATATATAAGTGGTAAAAAACAAAAACTTCTCGGCCTCTATTCCAGATTCCTTGAAATAAAAAAGGAATTCCCCACTTCAACCTCGCATCCGGTAACCTCAGCCCTTACAACTCCTGACACTTGTTTCCCAAGTTGTACTAATATAGACTTCAGCACTGGTGACTTCACCGGATGGAGTGGTTATTATGGTGTAAATAACTCAATTGCTTCTTATAATATTACCAACATAACCGGAGGGCTTTTAGGCCCTGTTGTTAAAGGTGCCTTAGATCCATTCACTGCCAATACATTCCAGATGCATATTACTTCAAAGGCCAATGTAGATTGGTTTTTGAAAACTTTCCATAGTATTAATATGTCGCAAGCTTCACCATGGGGTGGAAACTTCTCGGCTATGATTGGTGATAGCATTAATAATGGGGCTGGTGTAGCCATACTAAGCCAGAAGTTTTTTGTTTCTCCGGGCACAACCAATTTCACTTACCAATATGCTGTATTCCTTGAAAACCCTAACCATCCTGTATTTGAACAACCTTTTTTTAAAGTTGCTTTGCTCGACCAAAATGGAGATACTATCCCTTTCTGCGGACAATACGTAGTCGTATCTAAGGCAACTATTCCCGGATTTAAAGGAGAATACTATCCTGCCAGAAATGATACTATATATTGGAAAGATTGGACCGAAGTGAATGTTCCCCTTTCAAAATATGTTGGCCAATGTGTAACAATTGTTTTTGAAGTTGCAGATTGCGAACCAACAGGCCACTGCGGTTATGCTTATGTTAATGCTTCATGCTCTCCGTTAGCCATTACGATGCCTGCACCAATGCTTTGCGGCCAAAATTCTGGAGTACTGGTAGGCCCCGCAGGCGCTTCACAATATTTATGGTCAGGACCTACTAATAGCATAATTGGAAGTGATACGCTACAAAATGTAACAATTGACAGTGCCGGAACTTATACATTAGTTATAACACCAGTAACTGGTGCTCAATGTAAGGATACATTAACAATAAAAGTTGTAAAAGACCCTGGAATAAAAGTTACTGCAACTTCTATCAATGAACTTTGCAATGGAGGCAATAATGCCAGTATAACTGCTATTGCAACTGGAGGCTCGGGAGCATTTACATATTCCTGGTCGCCTACCGGAGGAACAAATGCTAGCGCAACCGGACTAACTGCCGGGAAATATATTGTATTTGTAAACGATTCTTTTGGTTGTGCAATTACCGATACAATAACGATAACACAGCCAGCAGTTTTAACTTCAATTGCGACTACATCAAAAAATGTGAGTTGCAATGGTGGGAACACAGGAAGTGCAATTGTAACTGCCGCTGGTGGAACTACTCCATATACTTATAAATGGAATCCATCGGCACAAACAAATGCAACCGCTACGGGCCTTAGTGCAGGAAGCTATACTGTTACTGTTACAGATGCTCATGGATGTATTTCAACTTCTACAACAACAATTACTCAGCCACCTGTATTAACAGTTACTGCAAGCGGAATCAACTTAACTTGTCATGGGGACAGTAGCGGCACTTTCAGCGCTATTGCCACAGGAGGAACTCCAGGGTACAAATATTTATGGGCTCCCTGTGGATGCACTCATGCCACAGTAAATGGAGCAACCGCAGGTGTATATTCTGTTGTAGTAACCGATACGAATGGATGTACAGCTTCTGCAACTGTAACACTTACCCAACCAAACGCTTTGGTAACTTCTATTGCATCCACTAATATAACCTGTAATGGTGCAAATAATGGCAGTGCAACACTTACTGTAAGCGGCGGAACAGGAGCTTATGCATACTCATGGAACCCATCGGCGCAAACGAATGCAACTGCAACAGGACTTAGCGCAGGCAGCTACACTGTGACTGTATCCGATGCACATGGATGCTCAGCAACCGCAACTGCAACTATTACCCAGCCTACCATATTAACAGCCACAGCAGCAACAACTGCCAACGTAAGTTGCAACGGAGGAAATAATGGTAATGCGAAAGTTACTACAACAGGAGGAACATCTCCATATACATATTTGTGGAATCCTTCGGCACAAACAAATGCAACTGCTACTGGACTTAGCGCAGGTAATTACACAATCACAGTAACAGATGCTCATGGATGTACGGTAACTGCAACAACAACAATTACCCAGCCACCTATTTTAACAGCCACTACAAGTGGAACAAATTTGAGTTGCAATGGTGATAGTACAGGTATTATTATAGTTGTGGCTAACGGAGGAACCGGCCCGTATAAATACTTATGGGCTCCATGCGGATGTACTGAAGATACTGTATATGGTGCTAAAGCAAATGCATATTCTGTTGTTGTAACCGATGCAAATGGATGCACAGCATCAGCAATATTAACGATAACTCAGCCAACGTTATTAACTGCAACTGCTACAACCATAAGTAATGTTAATTGTAATAATGCAAATAACGGAAGTGCAAGTGTTACTGCTTCCGGTGGAACGAGCGCTTATAAATATTTATGGAGTCCTTCAGTACAAACAAATGCCACTGCTACAGGACTTAGTGCAGGTAACTATACTGTTACCGTAACAGATGCGCATGGATGCACTTCGACTGCAATTACAACCATTACCCAACCTACCGTTTTATCAATATCGTCAATAACGGCGATTAATGTGAGTTGCAACAACGCAAACAACGGAAGCGCAAGTGTTACAGCTACAGGAGGAACGAGTCCTTACAATTATTTGTGGAATCCTTCAGGACAAACAAATGCAACTGCAACAGGACTTAGTGCTGGAAGTTACACCATAACTGTTACTGATGCGCATGGATGTATTGCAACTGCAACAACAATAATCACACAACCATTAGTATTATCTGCAACTGCAACGACCTTAAACAATGTAACCTGCAACGGTGCAAATAACGGAAGTGCAAATGTGGTTTCAACAGGTGGAACAACTCCGTATACATATTTGTGGAGTCCCTCCAGCCAGACAAATGCAACTGCAACCGGGCTTAGTGCCGGAACCTATACCGTAACAGTTACCGATGCACATGGATGCACGACATCTGCAATTACAACCATCACGCAACCTTTAGTGCTTACAACTGCAATTGCATCATCAACCAATGTAAGTTGCAATAGTGCGAATAATGGAAGTGCAAGTGCAAGTGTAAACGGTGGTACAAATCCCTATAATTACTTGTGGAGCCCATCAGGTCAAACAAATGCAACTGCAACAGGACTTAGTGCAGGATTTTACACAATAACTATCACAGATGCACAAGGATGTACTGCTGCTGCAACAATTACAATTACGCAACCTCCAGTTTTATCTACAACTGCAACCGCAACAAATGTGAGCTGTAATAGCGGAAATAATGGAAGTGTAACTGCTGCTCCGGCAGGAGGAACAGGTCCATACAACTATGTGTGGAATCCATCTGGTCAAACTAATGCAACAGCAAGCGGACTTAGTGCAGGTAGCTTTACCGTTACAGTTACTGACGCGCATGGTTGCACCACAACTGCAACAGCCAATGTCACTCAACCTTCGATATTAAATGCTGTGGTTACAACAACTAACATAAGATGTAACAATGCAAATAATGGAACAGCTAATGTTATTGCAACCGGCGGAACTACACCGTACAAATATTTATGGAATCCTTCCGGTCAAACAAATGCAACAGCAACCGGACTTAACGCCGGCAATTATACCTTAACCGTGACTGATGGAAATGGATGTACTGCAACCGCATCTGCAACAATTACACAACCTGCACAACTTCTCGCAGCAACAACTGTACTCAGCAATATCAATTGTAATGGTGGCAATAATGGCAGCGCAAATGTTACAGTACTTGGCGGAACAACGCCTTATGCTTATCAATGGAATCCTTCAGGTCAATCAAATTCCATGGCGACAGGGCTTGGTGCAGGAGCTTATACCATAACAGTTACAGATGCTAATGGATGTACTGATATTAAATCAGTAACCATTACACAACCGGCCCCACTAACAGTATCAGTGAAAAGTTCGGCACAAGCAATTTGCAGTGGACAATCTGTGAATCTTTCTACTAACACTTCAGGAGGAACGGCACCTTATACTTATTCGTGGAGTAACGGTTCTACGCTTTCAAGCATAACAGTAGCTCCAATTAAAACAACAACTTACATCGTCACTATTACCGATGCAAACGGATGCACAACCATTGGTACAATTACAATAGCAGTCAACCCACCCATTACTGCTGTAGCCCAAAATGCATCCGTTTGCCCGGGACAATCTGCGTATATAGTTGTGAATGCCAAAGGCGGAGACGGACAATATAGTTTTAACTGGACCCCTGGCGGAAATACAACACAATCTCTTTCTATTACTCCTTCATCAACAACAACCTACACAATAATTATTACGGATGGATGCAGTTCAAAAGCTGATACCGTGTATTCAACCATTACCGTGAATCCATTGCCGGATGTAGCTTTTGGAGCAGACAATACACAAGGTTGCGCTCCGTTATGCGTTCAGTTCAGAAACTATAGTAAAATTGGCGCCGGAAGTATTGTACAGTGGGATTGGAATTTCGGTGATGGAAGTATTTCAAGTGAACAATATCCGATTCACTGCTATGCAAAACCAGGCAAGTACACTGTAATTCTTACTGCAACCTCCGCTTCAGGTTGTAGCGCAGGATTAACAAAAGTGAATTATATTAATGTGTATGGCACACCTACCGCCTCATTTACAGCTAATCCTCAACCAACTGATATTAATAATCCGTTGATTAATTTTACAGACCAAAGCAGCGACAAAGACGGTATTGCAACATGGATGTGGACCTTCGGCGAACCCGGTGATTCAAATTCAAGTTACGATGAAAACCCTTACCACAGATATAAAGACACAGGCACTTACAAAGCAAATTTGATTGTAGTGAATGTTCATGGATGTGTTGATTCAGTAACCCATGATGTAGTAATTGGGCCAGACTTCACCCTTTATTTCCCAAATGCATTTACACCTAACGCGGATGGAACAAATGAAACTTTCACTGCCAAAGGTTCTTATGTGAAAGAATTTGAAATGTACATCTACGACCGTTGGGGAATGAAGTTGTATCATACCACCGATATTGAAAAAGGCTGGAACGGAACAGTGGATGGTGGCAATACCATTTGCCAGGAGGACACTTATGTATATGTTGCTACTGCATCTGACCCAAGAGGAAATAAACATCAGTACTTAGGAAAAGTTACGTTAATAAAATAAGAATACTTAAATTCATTAATTATTTACAAAACCGGGATTATAGTTACATTAGCAGTCAAAAGGCCTTGAACACCACTAATCCGGGTAATGTCAAAAAAACTGCACTTTCACACGCTTGATTCTACGCGGTTTTTTGCCTTCCTGATTGTATTTGGCATTCATCTTAACATAACGTATGCACATCCTGTACTAAGGTTCTTAACCAGCGGCGGAGCCCACGGCCTCTCTTATTTTTTTGTTCTAAGCGGTTTTCTGATAACCTATATTTTGGTAAGCGAAAAAAAAGAAGAAGGCAAAATTGATCGGAAGAAATTTTTTATCAGAAGATGTTTCCGGATATGGCCACTTTATTTTTTTGTAGTTGGCATCAGTTATTTTGTTTTCTATAATTTTCCATCATATATTGATCTTAGTAAGCCGGACAGGTATTTGCCAGATTGGCGTTATTCATTCACATTTCTGGAGAATTACAAAATGATATTCACCCATAAATCCCCTGCAATAGCCTCACTCACGGTTTTCTGGTCTCTTTGCGTGGAAGAACATTTTTATATCCTATGGATGTTCCTTATAAGCATAATTCCGATTAAGAAGCTACCTATTACATTTATTATCTGCATCGTAATTGCAAATATTTACCGGGCATTTGTTCCACCCTTATTTCATACTACAATCTTAAATATGCGCGACTTGTTCGCCAACCTTGATTTCTTCTCTTCAGGTGCAATTTTCGGATATTTCACTGCAACCAAATATGAACAATTAATAAAATTAATTAATTCTATACCGTTTTATTTTCGGGCATTATACATACCCTTTACATTGCTATTTCTGTTAGTTGTTCGTTATATTCTTCCAACTGAATTATTTTTTACCGGGGTTATCAAATGGACCGTAATAGCTGCAGTTTTTGCAATGCTAATAGCTATTTTTATTCCGCCTGACTCCAAACTCAGGATTAAGGACTCAAACCCCCTCTCCTATCTTGGCAAAATCACTTACAGTTTATATGTTTACCATATTATTGTTCTTCAAATAGTGCATCGATTTATAGTATCAAGGCAGCTTTCTCCTGATAACATATATGTTCTTCTTTCCTTTGGAGTGATAAGTCTTGCATTGACTATTTTTATCGGGCATCTGTCTTATAAATATATTGAAACACCCTTCTTCCGCTTACGGGAGAAATTTTATAAGTACTAGACGATTTTATTAAATTAAAAAAGCCCCGTTTGAGGCTTTTTACTAATGACAAATTAAATAAATTACTATTTAATTAAACTAACTTTTCCGGTGTATGAATGCTTATTACCTTTTGTGTCTGTAACATTAATAAGGTAAACATAAGTGTCTTCCTGGCATACTGTTGTATTGTTTCCAACTTTCCCGTTCCAACCGTTACTGAAGTCATTCGAATGGAAAAGCTTCATACCCCATCTGTCGAAGATGTACATTTCATAGTCTTTGATATAGCTGCCTTTTGGCAAAAACACGTCGTTGATGCCGTCATCATTCGGTGAGAATGCATCAGGAATATAGAATGTGAAGTAAGGGTTTACAACAAGACAATTCGTAACACTATCTGTACAACCATGTTGGTCAACTACTATTAAAGTAGCGCAATATGTTCCTGTGTCACCATAAGTATGGGACGGGTTTAATGAGACACCGGATTCAGTGCCATCACCAAAAATCCAGTTCCAATACACAATAGGATATTTACCCCAACTGTCAGACGTGAATTGCACCATCGGATTCATTATATCAACGGGTTGAGGTGCATAAGTAAATCCGGCTTTAGGAGAAGGATATACAGTAACCATATTTAATATTTTCAGGGTGCTGCTGCATCCACTATCTGAAACTGTAGTAAGGCTCACACTAAAATTCCCTGTATCGGGATAACAGAAAATCGGATTTCGGGCATGTGAACTGTCGCCATTGCCAAAGTTCCACGACCATTGAGAAATACCTCCACCTCCAACTGTAGAAAGATCCCTGAACTGAACACACAAAGGTGCACAACCCTCAACAGGATTGGCCTGGAAACTTGTAACCGGTAAAGGGTTTATTGTAATAGTTGCACTTGCTGTTGCCATTGTAGAGTTGCATCCATCCGTTAATTCCACAGTATAGGTTGTAGTTGATGCTGGTGCAACAGTAATTGATTGGTTGGTACTGTTACCGGGCAACCAAAGGAAAGTATAGTTTCCATCACCACCTGAAGCAGAAGCGGTGAGAGTTGCAGAACCACCGGGGCAAAAAGATGAGGCACCGGAAATTACCACATTTAAGGCAGGATTAGTAGCAACTGTAACGGTAGTCGTTGCAGTGCATCCGTTGGCATCTGTTACAACAAGCGTGTAAGTTGTAGTGGTTAAAGGTTTAACTGTGGCTGTTGAAGTTGTATCGCCTGAACTCCATAAATATGAATACACGGGAGTTCCTCCGGAAACTGTAGAAGAAAGTTTCGCAGTATTTCCTGAACAAACTTGTTGCGGCCCTGAAGCAGAAACTTTGAGAGGAGTCGGCTCTGTTATTGTAGCTGAAGCAGTCGCTGAACAACCATTGGCATCAGTAAGATTTACTGTATAAGTTCCGGCACTTAAATTGCTTGCGGTGGGTGTATTTCCGCCAGCAGGGGCCCAGGCGTATGTATAAGGTGCAGTACCTCCAGCAGGAGTGGCAGTTATACTACCATTATTACTTCCGAAGCAAGTTATGTTTGTTCCTGCAACCGTAACTGAAAGAGCTACAGGTTGCGTAATTGTTACAGAAGCAGATGCTATGCAGCCGTTATTATCAGTAAGGTTAACCGTATATGTGCCCGCGCTTAAATTGCTTCCGGTTGCTGTATTACCACCGGCAGGTGTCCATGCATACGTATAGGCTGGTGTTCCGCCTGCTGCCGTTACGGTGGCTGAACCATTAGTCCCTCCATTGCAAGATATATTAATTGTTGCACCAATAGTTGCTGTAAGCAATGCAGGTTCAGTGATTGTAACAGAAGCCGTGGCTGTACATCCATTGGCATCTGTAACAGTTACCGTATATGATCCTGCAGAAAGGCCATTACCAGTCGAGGTATTTCCACCTGCTGGTGCCCATGCATAAGTATAATTTGGAGTTCCTCCACCTGCTGTAACTGTTGCCGAT
>CAIUPO010000060.1 GCA_903901055.1 uncultured Bacteroidota bacterium | reverse complement strand
TCAGCTTCCCAAGCTGAGGGTCGCGGGTTCGAGCCCCGTTTTCCGCTCTGGGTAAAAATTCAAACTTTCACCCGATAAATTTAATTATTGGTGTATTCATCCTGTTTATCCTGCTTGTCTCTGGTAAATATTTAATACAGGATTTACAGATATTAATGCTTTTCGAAGTAGTTAGTTCTTCAAATCCTGAAACAACTTTGAATTTGATGGTATCCTCCGAATTGCATGGAGCACCGCATGTAAAACAGAATACTATTTTATAATTCGGCTTACTAAAATTAGTCATGCATTATTTCCATAAATAATTTGAATACTTTATTTGTGACCAAGATCTTTTATTTTTTTATACAATTCTTTATAATCAATTGGCTTTGAAATAAAGGTATGTGCGCCCAGGCTATGTGATATTCCTTCAATTCTCTTATCCTTATAGCCAGACATTAATATGAGCGGGATTTTGCTGAAATAAAAATTCTTCAGCATAGTAAGCAACGTAAATCCTGAAATACACGGCATCATTACATCACTAATGATCAGGTCGATATTTTCATCTGCAATTATTTTAAGTGCTTCCACTCCATCCATTGATGTGACTACCTCATAGTCTTTATCGCGCAGCTTTTTTGCCAATGCAACCACCGTCATTTCTTCATCATCTACAACTAATATTTTCATATCTATCCCTCCTTTTTCCATTCGGTTAAAAAATAATAGTCCCATTAAATAATCACCCCAGTACCGCCTGCCGGATCAAAAGTTTCAATTGTTGTTGCTTCAGGTACAATACTCATAACAGGAATTTTGGAGTGATTAACAATGTGTTTTGCAAAGGCTCCAAGAAACATTCCGGGAATATCACTTTCATGACCGGTCATTATTACGATAAGGTCTCCGCCTACTTCTTTAGAATAGTTCATTGCCTCTATTGCAAGGTTGTTGCCACGAATTAATTTTCGTGTATAAGTTATGTTGGAATGTTTAATTACATGTTCTACTGTATTTAATTTTATTTCAAATTTTTTCTCATCCACCACATCATCGGTTTCAAGCAGCCCGAGAATATGAACCGTCGATTTATAAACTTTAGCCAACTCAATTACATTATTCACTTTCTGGCGCGAGTGCAAATCATTATCTATTGGCATAATTATATTTGAAAATCCAACTCTTTTGGCAAACATTTGTACAGATATTACCGGGCATGGTGCATTATTGACAACCTTAAGCGTGTTACTTCCTAAAAAATATTCTTCAAATCCGTTTGCGCCATGAGTACCCATTACTATCAGGTCAATATTGTTATCCATAACAGCTTTTTCAATGCCCCGAACAGGGATACCCGCTATGGTAACAGTATCTATTTCAACGTTGTATTTATTTACAATTCCATCTGCCAGGTGGTTTAATTTTTGTTCCGTAAGTTGGTCCGGATGCTCTTCCTCTAAAATTGGAACCATCTCAACAGGCAGTCCACCATAAACAGCGCTTTCTATAGAATGCATCAGGTAAATTTTTGCTTTGAACAACTTAGCCATATACCCTCCGTGTGCAATAGCCATTTGTGCTGTTTCCGAAAAATCAGTTGGTATGAGTATTCGTTTTATTGCCATAATAAAAGTATTAGAATGTATAATGTGAACTATAATACCATATAACATCAATTATAATTATTGCAGCAATAACTACGCCCATTGCAATATTCCACTTCATGTATTTATTGCTTTCCCTTTCCGATTCTATGTTTTCGGTGGCGTTCTTCAATGTATTTTGAATTCGTACAAATGCGCTCTCGCTTTTTGCAATGTATTCATACGCTCCATTTTTAACAGAATCAATCGCTACCTGCAACTTATCCTGCCCGGATAGCATTATTACAATAATGTCCTTTGAAATCGATTTTATTTCTTTCAATACTTTAAGTCCATTCATAGCATCTGGGTGTTCCTCATCGTTCAGGTAATAATCAAGAATTACTATATCCGGCGAGTTATCCATATTCTCCATACACTCCTCACCATTTGTATATTCTGAAACTTGCAACGATGATCCGAACTGCTGTTGCAAACTATTTTTTAATGCAGCCAGAAACATCTTGTCATCATCTACCAGAAAAATTGAATATCCGTTTTGAGCGTTCATATTTTTTCATTTCACCTAAAGTTAATTCACGAAAAGCCGGTTTAATGCTAATATTCGTTGAAAGCGGATTATTACATGTTGAAACTGCTATTAACGGGGATTAAAAAACAGGAAATTTAATTACCCCGGCATTGAATGCCGGGGTAATTAAAGGCTGGCAGGGTTATTTTACTGCTACAACCAGATACTTGTCTTCACTCCAGAAGGAAGACGGGTTGGTGATTAACAAAGAGTCGGCTGTTTTATTTCCTGTTATTTTATACGACGAGGCAGGGTGGGTAGTAAACAACTTTTTAAACTTGGCATTAAGGGGGATAACTTCCAATTTAGTTAAATCCGTTTTTGTAAAATACGAAGTGTTTTTATCAGGCGTCAACTCGGTATTTTTAGCTATCCCTATGAAACCACCTGTTTTAGTAATAACCTTATTTTTCTTCAGCTCCTTAACCGTGCCAATAGCATAATAAACAGTGTTCATTTCATTGGTCATATTTTCAATTCGGGCATTTTTTGCCTGAAGCACTTTTATGCTATCATCAAACTGCTTTGATACAGCTGCATACGATTCATTGCTTTTTGCGAGGTTGCTCTGCAAAGCGGCAATTTCACTGTCTTTTTGGGAAAGTTGGGCTGTTAAGTGGGATACCATTGCCTCCATTTCAACATCCTTTCTGCCCATTTTTTTCATTTTCATTTTAAGCGTTGCAATTTCATTATTGCTTTTAATAATAAGGATATCCAGCGCTTTAATATCGGCAACAGCTTTATTACTGCTTTTTCTTTCATCCTCTACAGTAATCATTTTTTGCCTTGCGTTTATTTCATCAAGGTTACTTTGTATTTCATTTACGTAATGTATATATCCCTGTATGGTTGAATCCTGGGCCTGAGCTTGCAAGGCCACTATAGAGTCATGTTCGTGCAACGCTTTATATTGCTGAACAAGTTTATCGCTGTTGTTACAGGAACATAAAATTGTTGCGAATGCAACCGAGATTAGCCATTTCATTTTATTACTGAATAAAGATTTGTTTGCTGAACTTAATTTCAGCGCAATTTGCTTAGGGGCTACACGGGTAGTTTTCTCCGGTGCAATGGCCCAATTTAACGCTTGTGTTTCCATAATTGAAAAGATTTAAAGGTTACTAATTAATTCAAATTGTCACAGGAATTTTGCTCCATATTCTTTAAATTTTCTTTCTCCGTTTTTATACTTATGGAAAGTTAAGGTCAACCGAATTTTTTTCTCCTGATTTTCGGTGAATCAAGAAAAGTATACGTTAAAAACTTAGAAATGATAGTTAAAAACGACGGAAATTATGTTGATATTTTGCACATGTAAATATCAATTATCATTATTTAAGGGAGAAGCCATGAGTATTGTCATTATTGGCATTTTACAAGCATATAGGAGTGAAATGCAAATGGGTTATTTAAGCTTTTCCAATTCCTCTTTCAGTTCAGGAATTGCTTCCAGGCAAACCCTTTTAATTTTTTCAACTAAGGCAGGTATCTTATCAAGGTCCGATTCAGCTGCGGCATAATCTTCGAGTTGCAGAATATCCTTACTAATTTCATTCAAACCAACAAACATTGTTGAAGGTTTTATTTTATGCACAACCAGCCTCAGGGTTTTCCAATCCGCTTGTGCCAGGGCTTTATCAATACGTTCGATGGCAGCAGGAGTCTGGCTGATATAGATTCCCAGCATTTGAATTATGAAAGCATTGCTTCCTTTGGCAAGGCCTCTCAGATATGTGAGATCGGCATGTTTACCTCTCAGATTTGAAGCCTGCTCCTCCATAACCGCACGTTTTAGAATATTTCAACTTAATCACATAAACTATACCGTAAACCATTATATAAAGTTACAAAATATTACTGAAAAACAAAATTTTTATTGAGAAAAATAATTTTATTCCATTAAAACCGAAAAGGAAAGTCTACCGGTTTTGCCCTGTTGTTAAGTACTGTTATAATTTTTGTATACAGAAGTTTCTCATCGAATGGCTTTGAAATATAATCATCCTTACCTGTCTCAAAACATTTTTCTTCCTCTGAATGCAATGCATGTGCAGTCATTGCTATAATTGGAGTGTAACTTTTGGGCACCGGCATTTTTTCCCGGATATAAGAAGTTGCTTCATATCCGTTCATCTCAGGCATTTGTATATCCATCAGCAAAATATCGTAATCATTTTGCTGTACTTTTTCAATTGCAATTTTCCCGTTTCCGGCTATCTCTACATTCCAGCCCCAGTCTTCCAAAACCTTTTGGGCCAGCACCTGGTTCATCTCATTATCTTCAACCACCAGCACTTTCAATCCTTTAATCACAGGTTCCTCCACATTATTTCCGGGTCTTTTCAAAAAAGTTGGTATTTGTGTTTTCGCCTTTTTGTAGTTTATTCTGAAATAAAAACAGGAACCTTCTCCCTGTTTGCTTTCTACTGAAACACTTCCACCTTGCAATTCAGCCAATCGTTTTACAATTGCCAGGCCAAGACCCGTTCCACCATATAACCTAGATGTATCTTCATTCGCCTGCGTGAATGCTTCAAAAATACTATTCAACCTGTCGGCAGGTATACCTATGCCCGTATCCTTAACCGAAAATTCTAAGTCAATTGAATCCTCTTTTTCAGCAACCTTGCTGACATTTATTACTATCTCGCCCTTCTCGGTGAATTTAATTGCGTTCGATAAAAAATTAAGCAAAACCTGTGTTAACCTTGTAGGGTCGCCAATTATAATGTCAGGTATAGTGCTGTCAATAGTAGTTAAAAGTTTTATTTTCTTTTCAATTGCTTTAGGTGAAATTTGTTCTACACATGCAGTTAAAATTTTAGACAGACTGAAGTTTTTCCGCGCTATAGGCATCTTACCTTCCTTAATTCTTGAGAAATCGAGCACATCATTAATAATAACTAACAAATTATCGCCTGATGTTTTAATTGCTCCAATGTATTTCTTCTGGTCGTTATCAAGAGGAGTTTTCAATACTATTTGGGTAAACCCTATAATTGCATTTAAAGGTGTACGGATTTCATGGCTCATAGTAGCAAGGAATTGTTCCCCCACTTTTTTAGATAGTTCCGCCCGAACTGCATTTTCCTTTTCTGTTTTAAGTTGTGCCTCTACCAATTTTTTTTCTGTTACGTCTCTGAAAACCGTAATAGATTGATCACGCCCTGCAGCCAGTACATTCCTGGTTGTAAATTCAACATCCACCAGGGTTCCATTCTTTCTGGAAATCTTGGTTTCACCAGAAAGTTGTGCTTTTCGCACTGCTGAGGCATCCTCAAACTTCTCTAGTAATTTAGACTTTTCAGCTTTCGGTATTAGTTTAATAAATGAAGGTAACCGAAGGATTTCTTCCATACTGTATCCGTAAATTTTACACGTAGCCGGATTCACATATATTATCTTGCCGTTTTCAGATATTATAACTCCCTCACCCATTTCGCTTTGAGTTTTCAATAAGGTTTCATACAAATCTTTCTGGCTTCTCAAGGCATTCTCAGCAAGTCTTTCCTCTGTTGTTTTTTTCTCCAGGGTTGTTACCATCTGATTAAAAGAACCGGCTAAAAAACCAATTTCATCTTTTGAATATATGGTAGCTCTGGTTACAAAATCACCTGTTGCAACTCTTCTGGCAACCCGGATAATTTCATTTATACCCTTTGTTATGGCTCTGCTTACTGATATAGTTAAGAATAAACCTGTAAGTTCAACAGTTAAGGCAATAAGGAAAAGCAACTTCAGGATAAGATGTTCCATCCAGCGTGAACCATCTCCAAGAGCAAACGAAAAATTGTCCTCCAAAACCGTTACTTGCTTATTCAAATCCTGGATTTGTTCAACCGTTTTATTTATTTCTTCAATTGAGGCGTTGCCAAATAATATCTGGTTATGAAGTTTTGTACCAAGGTTTTGCAGGACAAATATCATTGAATCTCCCCTTGACCAATAAATTATTGCACGTTGAATATATTGGTTGCTGTGAAACCTCGTTAAAAGGCCTACCATTCCGTTAATATCATCCGGATGAACACGTCCTGCAGAAAACCCATTAAAGGCACCTTGTAAGTCTAAGGGTTGCTTGCTTAATGCCATCCGCGCTTCGTGATCTCCCAATGGCACTGATAACATATTAAGAAAATGCTGATAATCGAGTTCATCATGGGTATATCCATACTTCTGCAAACTGAAAGTAGCATCCTTTTCGGCTTTCGACCACAAACCTTCAGCCCCAACCAATGCCCTTGTTGCAGATAAAGTATGTATGGTAAAATTTAACGCATACAACTCCACCCCAATTAATGCAGCCATTATTCCTACAACAAAATATAGCTTCCGCCTTAGGGAAACATTCCGCAACCAATTTATGAGAGGAAATTTTCCCATCCTTTGCAATTTTAGGGGTTAGAAATTCCTTTAACGTTTTAAGAACACATGCTTCTTCACACAAAGTTATTAATAAATTTTTAGAATAAATAATTTTAAACATAAAACTATC
>CAIUPO010000059.1 GCA_903901055.1 uncultured Bacteroidota bacterium | reverse complement strand
TTCCATTTCTCAAAAAGATGTGGAGTTCCATATTCCCAAAGGATTTCCACAACCGTTCTATGACATTAAAAAAAACATCCCCACTCCTGCCGGGTTTGTTCTCGGCAGAAAACTATTTTATGATCCTATACTTTCAAAAGATAGTTCGGTAAGTTGCGGGTTTTGTCACCAGCGCATTGCATCGTTTGCACATATAGACCACGCTTTAAGTCATGGAATAAACGGGTTAATCGGGAAGCGCAATGTGCCTCCACTTGAAAACCTTATTTGGAGTAACTCCTTTATGTGGGATGGGAGAATAAATCATTTAGAAGTGCAGCCATTAGCTCCAATCTCCAATCCATTAGAAATGGACGAATCTCTACAAAACGTCCTGAAAAAACTTCAGAGAAATAAAGAATATGTGTCCATGTTTAAAGCTGCATTTAATGACACTGTGGTAAATTCTCAAAATATGCTTCGTGCAATTTCTCAATTCCTTGGGTTAATGATTTCTGCCGATTCAAGATATGATAAGTATATGAATGGCGAGGATACGCTTTCAGTTGCCGAGTTAAGCGGACTTCAACTTTTTCGGGATAACTGTGCCCAATGCCATAAAGAACCTTTGTTTACGGATAACACCTTCAGAAATACCGGTCTGGCTATGGATTCTGCATTGCAAGACTCCGGGGTTGCTGCCATTAACGGAGATATGAAAGATTTTATGAAATTCAAGGTGCCAAGCCTTAGGAATGTAGAGATGACCTATCCGTACATGCATGATGGAAGATTTAGAAATCTAAAACAGGTACTAGATCATTACACAAAAAAGTTTACTCAAGAAAGCCACGCTGACCCAATATTGGTAAAAGGAATTCAACTTACCGAGTTGGAAAAGGCCGATATTATTGCGTTTCTGAAAACGCTCACCGACCAGAAATTTCTTCACGACAGACGTTTTGCCGACCCGAACGGTCACTTTTAAGAATAAGCCTTATTCCTTTGTGTTATCTTTGCAGTATGCCCGATAAAAAAGAATGGTACCGCAACTGGTTTGATTCACCTTACTATGACCTGCTTTACAAAGAGCGGGATCAGGAAGAAGCGGATATGTTCATTCATAACCTGGTTAGCCACCTTTCACCCCTAAAGAATGCTTTAATGCTTGATCTGGCGTGTGGAAAAGGGCGTTACTCAATAGCGCTCAATCGCATGGGATACACAGTTACCGGCATTGACCTTTCTCAACGAAAAATTGAAGCAGCAAGGCAAAACCAAAACAAGACCCTCACATTCGCTATGAATGATATGCGCATGCCCTTGGAACCGAATAAATACGACTATATATTTAATCTCTTCACAAGTTTTGGGTATTTCGATAATGAAGAAGAAAATAAAGTCGTTCTCACAAATGTTTTCAATGCACTTAAATCAGGCGGCATATTTGTACTTGATTATGTGAATGGCCAAAAGGCTGCAAAATATCTGCTAGAGAAAGAAGAATGCACCGTTGAAGATGTTAATTTCAGCATCTACAGGTATGTGAAAGATAACCTGATAATAAAGGAAATTAAAGTGATGGATGGAGTAGTGGAGTCGATGTTTGCAGAAAAAGTAAGTATTTTTTCAGAAGAAAAATTGAGGGAATATATTGTAGGTTGCGGATTTGAAATTCTTGAAATTTATGGAGATTACCAACTGAATAAGTTTGAAGTAAATAAATCGGACAGGCTTATTTTTATCAGCCGAAAATCCTGAAATAATATTACCGCATGACAGAAGAATTTTTGCAATATATCTGGAAACATGCTCTATTTAACCGTTCGGAACTAATTACTACCGAAGGTAAACCCATTGAAATTGTTCGTTCAGGTTTGCATAATTCCGATGCGGGCCCCGATTTCTTCAATGCCCAAATTAGAATTGATAACACGCTGTGGGCGGGTAATGTGGAGGTTCATATTAAGGCGTCGGATTGGTTTAGGCACAATCATCAAATAGACAAGGCATATAAAAATGTTATTCTCCATGTGGTTTGGGAAAACGATAAGGATATTGAATTATCCGATGGTTTTGTGGTTCCTACTCTCCTCTTGAAAGATTTTGTCGCTTCCGATATTTTTAAAAAGTACGAAGAACTTAAAAGCTCGTCTAAAAGTATTCCCTGCGAAAAAGACATTCAAAAGGTTGATCAAATAACCCTTACTTCCTGGTTGGACAGATTGGTAGCTGAGCGTTTAGAAAGAAAGACTGATTTGATAGTTAGCAATCTTGAAAAAAGCATTAATGATTGGGAGGAAACCTTCTACCGCCTTATCTTGAGAACTCTTGGCAATCCAATAAATTCAGAGCCGTTTGAAAGACTTGCCAATGTTCTTCCATTCAAAATTATTCATAAGCACAGGGCAAATTTGTTGCAAGTGGAAGCCTTATTATTAGGGCAGGCAGGTTTTCTGGAAGAAAATTTCAACGATGAATATGTTGTTAAATTACAACAGGAGTATCGATATCTGAAGAACAAGTTGAATTTAACTCCCATGTCAAAATCAGAGTGGAAGTTTATGCGCATTCGACCTCCTCAATTCCCGACTATCAGGCTCGCCCAATTGGCTTCAGTAATCCATTCTCAAGAGCATTTGTTCCGTGAAGCAATGGAAGCAGACACTGAATTTGACATTATAAAATTGTTTTCCGTCAAGCCATCTGAATATTGGCAAAATCATTTCCAACCCGACAAGCCCTCCACCCGACAAGCAGGGCCGATAGGCAAATCCACTATTGAAATATTAATGATTAATGCAGTAATCCCAACCATGTTTATATATGGAAGGCATACTGGCAAAGATGAAATTTCAGAAAAAGCGTTAGATATTCTCCATGTCATCAAAGCTGAAAAGAATAGTATTGTTAAAAAGTGGGATGCTATTGGTATTAAAGCTTCCGATGCCTATGAATCGCAAGCATTACTTCAGTTAAGAAAGGAATATTGTGACCTTAGAAAATGCGTGAATTGTGCCATAGGGCATCAATTGATGAAAGTTAAGTAACTTTGCAATATACTCCCATCACTGCGTAATGCGTAAAATCATAACAATTATAGTCGCCTGGTTCGAACAGCAAGCTTTTGGTGTGTGTGACTCCATTGGCAGGTTTCTTGGTATTAAAGGCACTACTATTCGCCTCTATTTTATTTATCTCTCCTTTTTCACCTTTGGCTCACCTGTGATTATTTACTTTGTTCTTGCTTTTTTCAAGGAGAATATGAAATATTTTTTCCCGAAATCTCAGCCCAGAAAACGCCTTTGGGACTTGTAAGTTTTCACTCGCCAGCAACAATCCACCACTGGTTTCCCCACTTATCCTCAAAACCTGCAGTGTATCCATATTCCATCTTTATAGGTGTCATAAGGCTTTTAACTCCTTTTGATATGGCTTTTTTGTACAAATCATCAATGTTTTCGACATAAATAAAGATTCCTGCGGGGCGTTCCCCATATATTTCGGTGGCATCGGCATACATTATAATGGCATCACAAATTTTCAACTCACCATGCATAATTAAATTCTCACCTCGAGGCACCAACTCTTGTTCAGTTGCGCCAAAAACTTCTATCATGAATTCTTTAAATGCCTTGGCATCCTTTATAATCAGATAGGGCATTACAGGTAAGTATTGCTTCGGAATTTTCATGGATTTTCTTGGTATTATTGGGTAAGGAACAAATATAAAGAAATGTGCGATTTAAGATATGTATTTTCTCATATATAGTGTGATTTGTACGACAAAATATTTCATTTTTAAATAACCCCTATTATCTAGGTAAATAATATAAATTTGCCAGTAAAAGATGAATATATGAACCGTAGGATAAAGAAAGTTGCTGTAATAGGTTCAGGTGTGATGGGCTCACGGATAGCTTGCCACTTTGCCAATATTGGTGTACAAGTTTTGTTGCTCGATATAGTTCCGAAGGAATTAAGGGATGACGAAGTAAAGAAAGGACTAACAGTTAACGATAAGGTTTTTAAAAACCGTATAGTCAACGAAGCCCTTGCAGGAGTAGTAAAAAGTAACCCTTCGCCCATTTATAATAAAGCGTTTTTGTCGCGAATTACAACTGGTAACTTAGATGATGATCTGGTGCAAATTAATACGTGTGACTGGGTGATAGAAGCAGTAACTGAGAATTTGAAGATAAAGAGAGACCTTTTTGATAATATTGAAAAACTCCGTAAGCCTGGAACACTTATCACCAGTAATACTTCAGGGATACCTTTAAACCTACTATCAGAGGGTAGGAGTGAAGATTTTCAAAAGAATTTTTGTGGAACTCACTTCTTCAATCCACCAAGATATTTAAGATTATTGGAAATTATTCCTGACCCAAAAACATCCCCTGATGTCATTGATTTTTTCATGCATTATGGAGATTTATATTTGGGCAAAACAACTGTGCTGTGCAAAGATACCCCTGCCTTTATTGCTAACCGTATTGGGGTGTTCAGTATTATGGCATTATTCCATTTAGTGGAAAAAATGGGTTTGACTGTTGAGCAAGTCGACAAATTGACTGGGCCTGTTTTAGGCAGACCAAAATCAGCTACCTTTCGAACTTGTGATGTGGTAGGGTTAGATACCCTTATACATGTTGCAGATGGCGTAAAAGCTAATTGCCCGAATGATGAATCCAATGCTCTTTTTGCTCTGCCAGGCTATGTTGCCAAACTCAACGAAAACAAATGGTATGGCGATAAAAGCGGACAAGGATTTTATAAAAAAGTAAAGAAAGATGGAAAATCTGAAATACTTGCATTAGACCTAAAGACGTTTGAATACAAGCCTTCTGAGAAGGTGAAATTTGCTACGCTTGAATTAGCAAAAACTATTGATTCAATAACAGATAGAATGAAGGCCTTGGTGATGGGGCAGGATGTAGCAGGAGAGTTTTACCGTACTTCATTCATAGGTTTATTTACCTATGTTTCCAATCGCATTCCAGAAATTTCGGATGAACTGTACAGGATTGATGATGCCATGCGTGCTGGTTTCGGTTGGCAACTTGGCCCTTTTGAAACCTGGGATGCAATTGGTGTAAAGGCATCAGTTGACATGATGGAAAAGGCTGGAAGTAAACCCGCCCCATGGGTATACGATATGCTGAGTAAAGGTTTTACTTCATTCTACAAAACTGAAAATGGCACAAAGAAATATTACGATATTCCAACTGCCTCTTATAAGCCAATTCCTGGCACAGAAGCCTTTATTTTATTGGATAATATAAGGGAAAGTAAAACAGTTTGGAAGAATTCGGGTACAACTATAAGCGATATTGGAGATGGCATTTTGAATCTGGAGTTTCACACTAAGATGAACACTATTGGGAACGAAGTTTTCGAAGGTGTGAATAAAGCCATAGAACTTGCCGAAAAGGATTTCCGTGGATTGGTTGTTTCGAATGAAGCTGATGTTTTTTCAGCGGGAGCAAATCTGGCGTTGCTATTCTCAATAGCAGTTGAACAGGAATGGGATGATGTGGCAATGGCGATAAAAATGTTCCAGAATATGAACATGCGGATTCGTTATTCCTCAATTCCTGTAGTGGTTGCGCCGCATAATCTTACCTTGGGCGGGGCTTGCGAAATGGCCATGCACTCCGATAAAGTCCAAGCACATGCTGAATTATATATGGGTCTTGTCGAATTTGGGGCCGGCCTAATCCCAGGAGGCGGTGGCACCAAAGAAATGGCTGTGCGTATTTCTGATTCATTTGCTGAAGGTGATGTTGAATTGAATCTGCTACGTGAAAAGTACCTAACACTTGCAATGGCTAAAGTCTCTACCTCTGCCTATGAAGCTTACGATTTGGGCTACCTGCGCAAAGGTCACGATGAAATAACTATTAATCGTTCTCGTCTTCTTACTGACGCGAAGGCTTCTTGCATTCGCTTGGCAGATGAAGGATACACCCAACCGGTTCTCCGGAAGGATATAAAAGTGTTGGGTAAACAGGCCTTAGGTATGATTTATGTTGGAGCCGATGTTATGCAGAAAGGCAATTATATGTCGGAACACGATAAAAAAATATCACTCAAACTTGGTCATGTAATTTGCGGAGGAGATTTGTCAGCGCCTGCATTGGTAAGTGAACAATATCTTCTCGATTTGGAAAAAGAAGCATTTCTTTCACTTTGCGGTGAAAAGAAAACATTGGAAAGAATGCAAAGCATTTTGAACGGAGGAAAAATATTGCGGAACTAAAGAATAGAAATTAATAATGCAAAAAATTCTGGAATATTCGTTTAAATATAGTGAAAGATGCAATATGTGTGGATCTGATTCACAGTACCATAAAGTTTTGGGCAGAAGATTGAATAGGTCACAAGGGAAAAAGCCTAAAGGTAAAATCGGGATAAGTACAACAATTGTGAAATGTCCGGAATGTAATTTGATTTATTCGAACCCACTACCTATCCCTAAGAATATTGAAGATCATTATGGAATCCCTCCTGAATCGTATTGGAAAGAGGAATATTTTCAACTTAGCGATTCATATTTTCAACTTGAAATAAATAAGTTGAAAACATTAATGAAAATCGAAACTGGGAATAAGTCACTTGATATCGGTGCAGGGATAGGAAAATCAATGACAGCACTTGAGCGGGCCGGTTTTAATTCTTATGGAATTGAGCCTTCAGAGCCGTTTTACAATCGAGCTATTGAAAGAATGGGAATAAAAAAAGACAAAATCAAACTTGCTTCTGCTGAAAATGCCGAATTTCCTGTAAACTATTTTGATTTTATTACATTTTCTGCAGTTCTTGAACATTTGTACGACCCTTCTGCTGCTATAGAAAAAGCAATGGGTTGGTTGAAACCAAATGGGATATTGCATATTGAAGTTCCTTCATCACGATGGCTTATTAACCGCATTGTTAACTTTTATTACGGTATTACTGGAACTGATTTTGTTGCAAATCTGAGCCCAATGCATCGACCATTTCATTTATATGAATTCGGATTGGAGTCCTTTTACAAAAATTCTGAAAAAAATAAATTTGAGGTCGCATCATTTGAATATTTTGTTTGTTCTACTCACTTAAATAAAAGTTTCGATTTTATTTTGAAGCCCTATATGGAAAAAACAAAAACAGGAATGCAATTAACAGTGTGGCTAAGAAAAAAATAATCTAATTACCATTTTTTAAAAGACATTTATGGACGCATATATAGTAGCAGGATTCAGGTCAGCAGTTGGAAAAGCCCCAAGAGGCAAATTCCGTTTTACGCGGACTGATGATTTAGCAGTTAGTGTTATTAAAAAATTAATAGCATCAGTTCCGAATTTGAATAAAGAGGAAATTGATGACGTGATTGTCGGAAATGCAATGCCTGAGGCTGAACAAGGCCTTAATGTGGGAAGATTTATTTCGCTCATGGGTTTGGATACAGACAAAGTTCCGGGAATGATTGTTAACCGCTATTGTGCATCAGGACTTGAAACTATTGCAATTGCAACAGCCAAAATCCGTTCGGGAATGGCAGATGTTATTATTGCTGGAGGAGCGGAATCTATGTCACTTATTCCTATGGGAGGATGGCGAATTATGCCAAATTCTGATGTGGCATCCGTTCACCCTGACTGGTATTGGGGAATGGGGATGACTGCTGAGGCTGTTGCAAAAGAGTTTAATGTTTCACGTGAAGACCAAGATGCGTTTTCACTACGCTCTCATACCAATGCCTTAGCAGCCATGGCGGCAGGAAAATTTAAAGATGGAATAGTTCCGGTTACTGTGAAAGAAAATTATGTGGATGAGAATGGCAAGAAAAAATCAAGAGAATATATTGTTGATGCTGATGAAGGCCCTCGCGCCGATACTTCTTTAGATGCACTTGCAAAATTAAAACCTGTGTTTGCAGCGGATGGCAGCGTTACCGCAGGTAATTCCTCTCAAACATCCGACGGTGCAGCTTTTGTAATAGTTATGTCAGAAAGAAAAGTGAAAGAATTAAATCTTACCCCAATTGCAAGACTTGTTTCATATTCCGCAGCAGGTGTGCCTCCCCGCATTATGGGTATTGGCCCTGTAGAAGCAGTTCCCAAGGCGTTGAAGCAAGCAGGAATGAAATTACAGGACATCCAACTGATAGAATTGAACGAAGCTTTTGCATCACAATCTCTCGCTGTAATGCGCAAGTTGGAAATGAACCAAGACATAGTAAATGTGAATGGTGGTGCAATTGCATTAGGCCATCCATTGGGATGCACAGGAGCTAAATTATCAGTCCAACTTTTTAATGAAATGCGTCTCCGTAAATTGAAATACGGACTTGTTACAATGTGTGTTGGAACCGGACAAGGCGGAGCAGGAATATTTGAATTATTAAATTAGAACTATATGGAAACGTCAGTGAAATCAACCCTAAAGGGCGGAGAGTTTTTGGTTAAGGAATCTTTATTTCAGGATATATTTATTCCGGAAGAGTTTACGGAAGAGCAAAAAATGATTGCCCAAAGCTGCCATGATTTTTTGGCGACGGAAGTTTGGCCCAACCTGGATAGGCTCGATAACAAAGAAGAAGGCCTGATGGTGAAAATCATGGAAAAGGCTGCCGAATTGGGTATCCTGGGACTTAATGTGCCTGAACAATACGGAGGTTTTGAAAAAGATTTTGTTACCGGAATGCTTTCTACAGAAAGTGTTGGTGCCGGAAATTCTGTTGCAGTCACCCTGGCCGCACACACAGGTATTGGTACTTTACCCATCCTTTATTATGGCAACGAGGAACAGAAAAAAAAGTATTTACCTAAACTTGCATCAGGCGAATTCAAAGCTTCGTATTGCCTTACTGAGCCTGGTTCCGGTTCGGATGCAAATTCCGGAAAAACTAATGCAAAATTATCAGCAGACGGAAAACATTACCTTATCAATGGGCAAAAAATGTGGATTACCAATGCCGGTTTTGCTGATTTGTTTATTGTATTTGCGAAAATTGATACAGATAAAAATCTAAGTGCTTTTATCGTTGAAAAAACTTTCGGAGGAATCACAATTAATCCTGAAGAGCACAAGATGGGCATTAAAGGTAGCTCTACCTGTCAGATATTTTTTAATGATTGCCCTGTGCCGGTTGAAAACCTTTTATCGGACCGTGGCAATGGTTTTAAAATTGCAGTGAATATATTAAACGTAGGCCGCATTAAGCTTGCAGCAGCAGCATTGGGTGGTTCGAAAGCAATTATTTCACATGCTGTTGAATATGCAAACCAACGCAATCAATTCGGACATGCAATTGGAACGTATGGCGCCATTCAGCATAAATTAGGTGAGCAGGCAATTATGGCTTATGCTTGTGAATCGGCTCTATATAGGGCTACACGCAATATTGAAGATGCCATAACAAGTCTTGCAGAAGGTGGAATGGAGAAGAGCCAGGCTATTTTAAAAGGAACGGAACAATTCGCTGTTGAAGCAGCTATTATGAAAATTTTCGGCTCCGAAGCACTTGATTATATTGTGGACGAAGGCGTTCAAATCTATGGTGGAATGGGATATTCAGCCGATGCCCCAATGGAACGTGCATACCGTGATGCGCGTATCAACCGTATTTTTGAAGGCACCAATGAAATCAACCGCATGTTGATTTTAGATATGATGGTTAAGCGAGCCCTTAAAGGTGAAATTGATTTACTTGGTCCGGCTCAGAAGGTGGCCAGTGAATTGATGTCTATACCTGATATGGGTGAACAGGATGATTCGTTATTTGCAAAAGAAAAAGGATATTTAAGAAACTTCAAGAAAGCGTGTTTGATGGTTGCAGGAGCAGCGGTGAAAAAATTAATGACACAACTTCAAACCGAGCAGGAAATTGTAATGAATGTGGCCGATATGCTTATTGAAGTATATATAGGGGAATCGTTGCAATTGCGTGTTGAAAAGCTTGTAAGTATGCAAGGAGAAGAAGCATGTGCGTTGCAATTAGATATGATGCGCACTTGGCTGAGTGATTCTGCTGAAAGAATTCATAAAGCAGGCAGGGATGCAATTTATGCTTATGCCGAGGGTGATGAACAACGTATGATGCTTTCCGGAATTAGGCGCTTTACAAAGACAGACCCCTTCAACACCAAGAATGCACGCCGCAGGATTGCTGCAAAAATGCTGACAGGTAACAAATATTCTTTCTAAACTTTTAGCAAGGATTCACTGTGGATAAAACTAATTTTCCGATTGTTTATTATCGGATGCCACATCAAATTGAAGCTTGGTTCATACAAAGTGAATCGCAACCAATGGTATTGGATTCATTAAAAAATGTTCCTGCAAAACCCGGATTTATAATTTATCCATTTATTCCTGATGGTAATTGCAAGGCCTATTTTATTCAGGCGGATAAACATGTATGCAAGACTCCGGAAGAATTAGAATTGGATGTTTCATCAAGCTATAATAAATGGCTAGTGAAGAGTTCTTCGGCACTAAATAATACGTCCAAAAGCAAGGATGAATATTGTAATATAGTTACCTCTGCAATTAATGAAATTAAAGCCGGAAATTTGCAAAAAGTAGTATTATCAAGAACAGAATGTATTAAGAAAGCAAATCATGAAAATCATGTAAAAATATTTCAGAAACTTTGTGAAAAAAATCCTTCAGCTTTTGTTTCGCTCGTTTATATACCTGATGAACTTCTTTGGATTACCGCAACACCTGAATTACTTTTATCATCAAATCATAACAAAATAAAAACAGTTTCATTGGCAGGTACCAAACAGTACGATAGTTTGGAGGAATGGGGAGCGAAAGAAAAGAGAGAACAGGGGGTGGTGACTGAATATATCGAGGACATCCTTAAGAAAAGTTGCGAAAATATCATGGTTTCTTTTCCGGAAGAAGTGATAGCTGGAAATTTAAAACATCTAAGCACGCATTTTTCTGCAACTTTAAAGACGGATGTTTGGTCTCTCGTATCATCTTTGCATCCTACACCTGCAGTATGCGGAATGCCACTGAAAGAGGCAAAGAAATTTATTCTGGAAACGGAAGGTTACGATAGGAAATACTATTCAGGGTTTTTAGGTCCATGTAATGTAGATGGAAATATCGATTTGTTTGTAAATCTCAGGTGTGCGGAGATATTTTCTAACGCAATAAACCTGTATATTGGCGGTGGAATTACAAAAGACTCTATTCCGGAAAAAGAATGGGAAGAAACTGAAATGAAAAAGAAAACTTTATTGCCTGCATTCGAATAAATGGGAAAGAAATCGAGTAATATAACCAGCGAAAAGCCCATAGCACAAATGTTATCTACAATAGCGGCGGCTAAAGGAATGCGATATGCAGCTATCTCGTCAGGCTCTCGCAATGCACCTATGGTTATTGCTTTCGATGCTCAAAAGGAAATAGATTGTCTTTCTATAATTGACGAACGTTCTGCTGCTTTCTTTGCTCTTGGAATTGCCCAACAAACAAATACTCCCGTAGGAATAGTCTGTACTTCAGGCTCAGCGGCATTAAATTATGCCCCAGCAATTGCTGAGGCTTATTATCAGAAAATTCCGCTTGTTGTTATTACTGCCGACCGCCCTGTTGAGTGGATTAATCAGGATGACGGACAAACCATCAACCAAGTAAATGTTTATTCCAATTATTGCAAAGCATCCTTTAATTTGCCAGTAGACTTAACCCATAATGACGATTTATGGCATGCGCAACGATTGATTTCCGAGGCGTTTAATTCCGCCACAGAACAGGGCAATAATGGACCTATACATATTAATGTTCCTTTCCGCGAGCCGTTGTATAATGAAATTGAAAAGATAAATATTGATTATAAAATTATTGATGTACCTAAAGTTGAAAGGAAGTTAAGTAAAGAAAGTGAAAAGAAGATATTGGAAATATGGAAAAGTTCAAGTAAGAAAATGATAGTTTGTGGTCTTCACAAACCCAACAAAGAAATAAATATTCTGCTTGATAATCTAGCAAAGGATTCTTCAGTTGCTATTCTTACTGAAACTACATCAAACATGCAAAGTGATAAGTTCATTGGCAATATTGATGCAGTAATGGATTCAGTTTATGATAAAAACAAAGAACTGAATAAACCTGAAATCTTGATCACCTTTGGTGGATCAATAACAAGTAAGAAATTAAAAACATATCTTAGGAAGTATAAACCAAAACATCATTGGCATATTTCAAGTTCTGGAGCCCATACAGATACATTTCAGTCGCTGACGGATATACTGGCGATTGACGAAAAATATTTCTTCAATTTACTCTCAACTCAAAGTAGCAAGACTAAGGGAAGCTATTGTAAAGGTTTGAAAAGTCTTTCTGATAAAGCAACGCAATTTTTACAAACATATATTGGTACGGCACCGTTTTCCGATCTTAAAGTAATGGATATAATCATACAAAGTATTCCGATAAACTCGAATGTACATCTTGGGAATAGTTCTCCGATTCGTTATGCAAACCTGTTTGAAACAGATTCAAAGAAGTTGATAAATTATTTTTGTAACCGTGGTGTAAGCGGAATAGATGGGATTACGAGTACCGCTTCAGGTGCGGCATACAGTACTGGGAAAATGACTACATTAATCACTGGGGATTTAGCATTCTTCTACGATTCCAATGCCTTGTGGAATAAATATCTAGGCGATAACCTGAAAATAATTGTAATCAATAATGGAGGAGGAGGAATATTTCGTTTGATTGATTCAAAGGATTCCCCATTATTGGAAAAGTATTTTGAAGCAAAACATTCAATGAAGGCTGAAGGAATTGTTAAAGCAAATAACATTCCCTATTATTCTGCGAAGAATGAAATTGAATTAAAACAAGGATTAAATAATTTATATAAGGACCATAAAGGAAAACCTGCAGTGCTGGAGGTTTTCACTCCGAATGAAGTGAATGCCGAAGTGTTTTCAGGTTATTTTAAATCATTAAAAAATGGCAACTAAAAAAAGGGATTGGAAGCCCATCAAAAAGTATAAAGAGATTCTATTCACCATCCATAAGGGTATAGCTAAAATCAGTATTAACAGGCCTAAAGTGCATAATGCATTTACACCCCTTACTGTGGATGAAATGATTGATGCGATGCATATTTGCAGGGAGCGAACAGATATTGGGGTTGTAATTCTAACAGGAGAAGGCGGCAAAGCTTTTTGCTCTGGCGGAGATCAGGGAGTGAGAGGACATGGAGGATACGTAGGAAAGGATAAAACTCCAAGATTAAATGTACTTGATTTGCAGAAATTGATTCGATCAATCCCTAAGCCTGTTATTGCTATGGTGGCGGGTTGGGCTATTGGTGGAGGGCATGTTTTGCATGTAGTTTGCGACCTTTCAATTGCAGCGGAAAATGCGCGCTTCGGGCAGACAGGGCCCAAAGTTGGAAGTTTCGACGGAGGCTTTGGCGCGTCCTATCTTGCACGTATTGTTGGTCAAAAGAAAGCACGCGAAATATGGTATTTATGTGATCAATATAATGCAGAGGAAGCATTGGATATGGGGTTGGTAAATAAAGTTGTTCCATTAGAACAATTAGAAGATGTTACTGTGGAATGGTGTAATAAAATTCTTCAAAAAAGCCCACTGGCGTTACGGATGCTTAAAACCTCATTTAACGCGGAACTCGATGGACAAGCTGGATTGCAGGAATTGGCGGGTAATGCAACACTTCTCTATTATCTTTCCGATGAAGCGAAAGAAGGCCGCGATGCTTTTATGCAAAAAAGAAAACCGGATTTTAGTAAGTTTCCAAAATTTCCATAAATGATTAAAAAAACCCACGCCTGGGTTGTATCCCTTCGTTTAAGGACCTTGCCGCTTGCTATAGCCAGTACAGGGATGGGTAGTTTTTTAGCAGCAGGTTTTGGTGTATTTAATTTGCGAACGTGCATTCTAGCGGCACTAACCGCTATACTTTTACAAATACTCTCGAATCTGGCGAACGATTACGGAGATTTCAAAAAAGGAACGGATAACATCAACAGGGTAGGCCCTCAAAGGGCTCTGCAAACAGGAATAATTTCTGTTATAGAAATGCGGAATGCTGTCATCTTTGTCGCAGTTCTTACGCTCATAAGCGGGTGCACGCTTTTGTATTTCGCGACAAACGGTCTGATTGCTTTTATCGTTTTTTTAGTAATAGGCTTACTCAGCATTGTTGGGGCAATTAAATACACAATGGGTAAAAAACCTTATGGATACTCGGGTTGGGGCGATCTTGCTGTTTTTATTTTTTTCGGGGTTATAGGTGTTGGTGGAACCTTTTACCTTCATTCACATTATCTTCATCTGGATATATTTTTGCCTGCCGGTTCAGTGGGTTTTTTAAGTGCCGCAGTACTAAATGTGAACAATATGAGGGATATTAATAACGATGAAATTTCCGGAAAAAGGACGTTGGCCGTTATTCTTGGTTTAAAGAGAGCAAAAACATACCATCTGTTTTTAATCCTTGTATCAATTAATCGGTTGGTTAGATTTACATTTCTGCATGTTACCTCAAACTGGCAATGGGCCTTTCTCGCAACTATCCCATTCTTTATTTTGCATATAATAAACATTTACCGGAGCGACTCTGCCGGAATGGATAAATACCTTAAACAGCTTGCAATTTTTACGCTCATATTGGTTCTCTGTTTTGGAATAAGTATCTCTATGCATCCGTATGTATAAAGCAAAATATATAAAATATATTTTAAATTTTAGACAACCATCGGGTACTTCAAGAGGTGTATTAACTGAAAAGCCAACATATTTTATCCGGATTTGGAAAGAGGAGACCCCATACGTGATAGGATATGGTGAATGCAGCATTCTAAAGGGTTTGAGTATTGATGATGTGGAAAACTATGATGATGTTCTGGCTAATGTTTGTCAAAATATTAATGAGTATATTGAAGATACAAGTAATAAATTAAAATCATTTCCTTCAATAATATTTGGAATTGAATCCGCATTAAAAGATTTGGAAAATGGTGGGAAAAGAATTTTATTTCCTTCAGATTTTACTGACGGAATTGAAGGTATTCCGATCAACGGGTTAATTTGGATGGGGAGCATCGGATTTATGAAAGAACAGCTAAGAGCTAAGGTTGAGGAGGGTTTCAGGTGCATCAAAATAAAAGTTGGGTCTATAGAATTTGAGGAAGAATTGAAGTTTTTGATTAGCATGCGAAAAGAATACCCCGAGAATTATTTTGAGATTCGATTGGATGCAAACGGAGCGTTTAGTCTGGCAGAGGTAAGAGAAAAATTAAGGCGATTATCTAAGTACAAAATCCATTCAATTGAGCAACCAATTAGGCAAGGGAACCTTTCGGAAATGGCTCAACTGTGCAAAGAATCATCTATTCCAATAGCACTTGACGAGGAATTAATAGGAATAAATACAATTGAAGGAAAAGAAAACCTTGTTTCAGGTATTAAACCCCAATACCTGATTTTAAAGCCTTCGCTATTGGGTGGATTTAAGCATTGTGAAGAGTGGATAGAAATCGCAAATAAATACAAAGTGGGTTGGTGGATAACCTCCGCGTTGGAATCGAATATTGGGCTTAATGCAATTGCCCAATGGGCATATACCTTGAACAGTAAATTGCCGCAAGGGTTGGGAACAGGGCAGTTATATACCAATAATATTGCGTCTCCATTATTGATTGAGGATACCAAACTTTGGTATTTAGGTAGGGGTTGGAATTTGGAAAGAATAGAAGAAGCCTGATGAGTAATTATGATGAAATTACATTGAACGGGCAGACTTATTACAAAG
>CAIUPO010000058.1 GCA_903901055.1 uncultured Bacteroidota bacterium | reverse complement strand
TTTCTTGTCTGATGCCTTTTTATCGGCAGCTTTCTTGTCGGCGGCAGCTTCGTTCTTAGTCATCTCGTCTTTCAGGTTCGAGAGGCTGTCTAAGTCTCCGAGGGTAGTCTTCTGAATGTTGGTAGCTAATTTCTTCACCGCATTGCGGGTGTCTTTAGCTTCAGCACGCTTCTCGTTGCTCTTATTTTCCTTTTCTTCAATTAAAGAATCTTCCTTAATGCGTGAGTGCGAAAGGATGATCTTCTTGGCTTCTTTATTGAATTCGATTACCTTAAAGTCTAACGCTTCTTCTACACGTGCAGGAACTCCGTTTTCCTTTATCAGATGCTTGCTTGGTGCAAAACCTTCTACTCCATAAGGGAGGTTAACGGTTGCGCCCTTGTCATTCATGCTGGTAATGGTTCCTTTGTGTATAGAATCGAGTGTGAAGATGGTTTCAAACGTATCCCATGGGTTTTCTTCGAGTTGTTTAACTCCAAGGCTCAACCTTCTGTTTTCGCTGTTCACTTCCAAAACGGTCACCTCCAGCTTATCACCTACCTTGGTGAATTCAGACGGATGCTTGATTTTCTTGGTCCATGACAGGTCGGAGATATGCACTAAACCGTCGATACCTTCTTCCAGTTCTACAAACACACCAAAGTTGGTGAAGTTGCGAACGGTGCCGGTATGCTTGGAACCTTTAGGATATTTATCCATAATCTGGCTCCATGGGTCTGGCGTAAGTTGCTTGATGCCTAAGGTCATCTTACGTTCTTCGCGGCTAAGGGTGAGTACCGATGCTTCGGTTTCGTCGCCTACTTTGAAGAAATCGTGAGCGGTGCGCAGGTGCTGGCTCCAACTCATTTCTGATACATGGATAAGCCCTTCGATGCCCGGTGCTATTTCGATAAATGCTCCGTAATCGGCTACAACCACAATTTTGCCTTTCACCTTGTCACCAACTTTAAGGTCGGCACTGAGAGAATCCCATGGGTGAGCGCTCAATTGTTTTAAGCCAAGTTGAATCCGTTTCTTTTCATTATCAAAGTCGAGGATAACAACATGTATTTTTTGTCCGATTTGAACCACTTCTTCAGGGTGGGTAATACGGAACCAGCTAAGGTCGGTGATGTGGATAAGTCCGTCAACACCGCCCAGGTCGATAAACACACCATAAGAGGTGATGTTTTTAACGGTACCTTCCAGTACTTGGCCTTTTTCGAGCTTGGCAATAATTTCTTGTTTTTGCTGTTCAATTTCAGCTTCAATAAGTGCCTTGTGCGATACTACCACGTTCTTGAACTCAGGATTGATTTTCACAACCTTGAACTCCATGGTTTTACCTACATAAATATCGTAATCGCGAACAGGCTTAACGTCAATTTGTGAGCCCGGAAGGAAAGCTTCCATACCGAACACATCTACGATAAGACCGCCTTTGGTGCGGCATTTAACGAGGCCTTTAATAATTTCGGAAGTAGCAAGAGCGCTGTTAACGCGTTCCCAGGCGCGTACAAAACGGGCCTTTTTGTGGGAAATGAGCAATGTGCCATTCTTGTCTTCCTGTTTTTCTACATATACTTCAACGGTGTCGCCGATTTTCAAATCAGGGTTGTACCTGAATTCGGAAAGTGGCACTACGCCTTCTGATTTGTAGTTGATGTTGACAACCACATCTTTAACTGTGATTTCAACTACCTTGCCATCCAATACCTGATTTTCGGCAATAGAGGTTAAGGTTTTTTCGTAAAGTACTGACAACCTGTCGCGTTCTGCGTAGTTGTAGTTGTCTTGCTTTTTACCAATGGTTTCCCAGTTAATCTCGGTAGATTCTGCCGGTGGAGCAATTGGCAAGTGTTCTGCTGTGTCTGTTGTCGTTTCTGACATTTTGTTGTTTGTTGGAATGAAGCAGAGCGATTGCACGCTTCATCCCGTTGGTCCTGCATACGGCTTAGCAGGAAGGTTATTAATGTTGCTGCCGGGGCAACTTGGTTACCTTTTTAAAAGCCTGCTTTTATACAGGATTTTTCAAAAGGGCTGCAAAGGTAGGAAAAAAAGGGATATGAAATGAAATTGAGCCAACTAAAAGCTAAACAGTCTTGTTTTTGCCTATATTTGCATTAGTATCCTAATCTATCTTGTTATGCCTGCAACAAAATTTATAAGTAAAGTTTTAAAAGACGGACATCTATCGTTACCTGTTGAAATAAGTAAAAAAGTAGGTAAGGTATTCGAAGTTATTTTACTCCCGTTAGAAGAAACAAGCGTATATTCTTTCGCCGAAGGAATAGCCAAGGAAAAGGGGTTCAATGCCTTATCGGAAAAGGATATTGAAAAAATAATTCACGAATCGCGCGGGGTTAAGTGAAAAAAGTTGTTTTTGATACCAATGTATCAGTTGGTGCATTTTGCTGGAATGGCAATCCCCGCGAGGTATATGAACTTGCGAAGCATGGTAAAATAAAACTGTTTTACAGCAAGGACATATTGGAAGAACTTATCAGGGTGCTTGCTTACAAAAAGTTTGGATTGACAAACCAGGAAATACTGCCGTTAATTAACGACTTTATCGCAATTGCCAATTTTACAGAAGTTACTTCCAAAATTAAGGCTATTTCGCAAGACCCTACTGATAACATTTTTCTTGAATGCGCCGTTGATGCCAAAGCCCATTACATTATTTCGGGCGACCACCATTTACTTGACTTGAAGCATTACAAAGGAATAGATATTGTAACCCCAAAGGAATTTATTGCTAAAAAGCTTTATTAACCATGAAAAAATTCTTAATAATCATAGAAAAAACCGACACAGGATATAGTTCTTATAGCCCTGACTTAGCAGGTTGCGTAGCAACCGGAAGCACTAAAAAAGAGGTTGAGAAAAATATGTATGAAGCTATCCAGTTTCACTTAGAGGGATTAGAAGCCGAAGGATTAAGTATACCCGATACCAATACCGAAAGTGAGGTGATGGTGTTTGCGTAGCTTGCTTTCTATTATTTAGAAATCCAAGAAGTCTTTTAATTTTATATTAAAAACTGTAGACATTGCCTCTAACGTGTCAGCACTTGGGCTTTGGACTCCCCGCTCTATACGCCCTATTTGGTCTCTATGCACTCCGGTTTCAAAACCAAGTTGAGACTGCGATATATTTATTTCCTTTCTAAGCTCCTGAATCCTCTTACCCAGCGCCTTACGGAATTGTTTATTAGGTGGCCTTCTTTTTCGTTGCAGTTTCACATAAACAAAAATCCGACTATAAAGAAAAATATATACGGCTAAATAGCCGTATATTAATTTTTTATATATTTTTGTCCAAAAATAAAACAACATGAAAAAACTATTATTTTCAGTACTAACTTTAGCAGTATTGCTAAACACAGGATGCGGTACAATCTTGGGCGGTAGAATTGACCGTTGCCAAACAACTAAAGGAGAATCGGGAACCCCTACGCGCTCTATCAGGCCTTTCGCCTTAATCGGTGATATTTTTATAGGTGGGTTTATTATTAACTTAATTGTAGATTTTGCTGATGGTGCAATCTATAAACCCTGCGCTGCTTATCCAGCCCCTAAAACAGGTGCGGGTAGTAATACAAAATAGTAAGCAATAAGTTACCTTACTTTTCCTATCCATAAAGGAGAAATAAACAATTTTTACTTAATAAATAGATTGTTATATTTCTCCTTTACTTTAAAGATGTGTGCATAACTATTGCTTCCCTTCCATATATTTCACAAAATACAAGAGGAACGATTAAATTATATGCAACACAAAATGAGTAGCACTGTAGCAGCAATACTGCTGATTGCTACTTGAGGACTAATATCTTTATTATACTGAACATGATTTGCATAGTGTTCGCAATTAAATGTCAAAAGATTATACGATCTGCCTATCAGTGATTGAGCTCTATGAATGGCCCAGTATCTTTGATTTTCATTGCCTACAAATCTTCTAACTTCAAAATATGTAGGATTTTCTTGCGTGAAAGTTTCGCCAGTAATTCTCCTCACACCATAATAATTGTTATTCTCTAAATAACACTCTTGACCGAAATGGTTAACTCCCTCAAATATCATATAATGCCTTACAATTTTCAAATTGCTTTTAGGCACTATTACTACATCACCTGGTTGTAGATTCATTTTTTGTGCAAACGTAAATGTATTCATATTTTAAAGCTTTACCATGCAAAGATATAGAATAAAATGTTGAAAAAAGCAATAGCAACACTTAGTTTTTATTAACATTCCTATTTTCCTTCCCCGCTCCCCCATTGTATTATCCTTCACTGCCGATGAATGCCCCGCCCACCCTTTCTCTTCTCTTCCCCAAAGCGGGGAAGATGTTACTTTTTCCTATACGTTGAACTTTAATCTGTGAATCTGTGGCAAAGTATTTTGGGTAAGATGGCTTCCCCGAGTACTCGGGGCCATGACGATTGGAATTTAATCTGTGTAATCTGGGGCCAACTGTATTTCTCCGTGAAACTCCCTTTACCCTGTGACCTCCGTGTTGAAAAAAATTTACCCTTTCCCTTTCTTGTATTCACTCAAAGGCTCCGAGGCAAGCATTGCGAGTTCCGGGTTATGAACTTGAAGGTATTTTTCCACTTCTTTTAAAAAGGACTTGCTCAATTTAGGAATAGGAAAAGACGCACCTGATTTAATCAACGATTCTTCCGAGAATGACATTTCTTCGTTCGCTCCCCAAATAATGTCTCCATTTTCAACCCTGAATTTTTTGAATTTTTTCAGGTCAAGATATTTACTGACATCCGGATTTTGAGAGTTTTCAAGGAATTTTTTGAAATCTATTTCCTTGTTCCTGCCATTATCAAAGGTAATCAGCAAGCTATAATCTTTAAAATATTTAACGGCTGTAACTCTCATTTTGTCTTGCGTTTTATGATGGGTTTATGCAAAATATGGTAGTTTATCCAGTTTTCAATTATGCTATCCGCGTTTTTATTAATGTAATTTTCAAAGTCTCTTTCTGCCTTGCCGGTAAAGGCTTTTTAGTTATGTTCTTAAAAATAATCTTTTGAACTTTACCTTCCTTTATATGGATTTCGGCTTTCATCCCCCTCGTCCTTCCCTGATAATATCCATGAATATGAATTGGGTCATGTTCATTTGAGTAAAAGCTAATGCTTATACCCTTATATGTATCAAGCAATGGCGTCATTACAGACAAAGGTAATCAAAAATAATCTTCTTTATTAATCTGTATAATCTGTGGCAAAACACCTTTATTTTAATTTTTCGTAAATTTGCAAAATAAAATCCCAATTCCATGATGAACTGGAGAACACATATCGAATCGAATCCGAAGGTAATGATGGGAAAACCTGTTATTAAAAACACCCGCATACCTGTTGACCTGTTGCTTGAAAAATTAGCGGATGGCGAAACTATTGCCGATTTACAGGAAGCATATCCTACTATTACAAAAGAAGATATCTATGCCGCACTGGCATTTGCTTCCGACGCTATAAAAAATGAAATCGTCTATTCATTAGCTTCCTAAAAGCTATGGACAAATTTGTAGCTGACGAAAGCGTTGACTTCAGAATAATTAAGTTTTTAAGAGCCTCGGGCTTTGAAGTAATTGCAATAATCAAAGACAGACCAGGCATTGATGATGACGAGGTATTGAAATATGCAACCTCCGTAAATGCTATTTTAATTACTGAAGACAAAGATTTTGGAGAACTTACATTCAGATTGCGTAAACAAAATCACGGAATTATCCTATTGCGTTTTGGAGGAATACCAATAAAAGAAAGAAATACAAAACTTCTTGATGCTATACAGAAGTTTGAGAGTAAGTTTATAGACAAGTTTACCGTAATAACCTCTGATAAAATCAGGATTAGGAATCAGTCCTGAACTTTCACCGCCTCCCCCTCAACCTACTCACCACGCTTGCCTTTTTACTATTATCCCAAATATAATATATGTGGATTTTGTTATCTACTTCCGCGTAAAAAATAATGTAATCGCGGAGTTTTTTAGCACGGGTATTTTTAATGTCGGTCGGCTTTCCAATGATTGGATATTTGGAAATAAGTGTTACTGCTTCCCTGAAAAGTTCGTCGAGCTTAATGCTATATGCAGTTGATTGATTCTTCAGCACCCAATACTTCAGAATACTTTTCCGGGAATTAATTGCCTGCTCCGACCAGACTATTTCTTTAGCCATTTGTCTATTTCAGCGTCGGTTTGCCGGTTGCTCATATACCGCCCGTTACGGATATCCCATAGCCCTTTGGTTACGGAGTCTTTTATATTCGCAGGAGTTTTTAATTCCTCTATATTCTCCAACTCTACATTCAGTAACCTTTGTAAATCTTCCAGCAATTCGGGGTCTTTTACCGATTTAATTGTGGCGATAAGTTTCTTCTTTGTTTCTGCAGGTGTCATAGATACAAAAGTAGTCAAAATGCTTTTGCTCTACTTTATCTCATGTTCCACATCAATCACATCGTTGAAGCCGATGCCGGGCAAGCGGGAAGAATTAAAAGGAAGTATATCCAACCTATTTGAATTAGGGTCATTCACATGTATGGCGTTAAAAAAATCCAAGGAATCGTTATGTGTTAGGGGCCTATATTGAACTTCCTCTAAATGTTTAGCTTTTGCTGCGGTATCCGCTTTTTTGCTCTGTGCCATTAAGCCAAATGCGCAAACCATTATAACTATAGCTGTGAGAATAGATCTTTTCATAGCAATGGTGTTATACGCAAATATAGTAATTTTTAATGCTATTTCAGAAGGGCTATAATTCGCGACACAAATACCTCACAAATGCCAGCGCAAAAAATAGGCAGCAGTAACTGTTGCGAATAGAATATTAATTAAGTATCAGGTTTTCAAATAGTAGGAACAATTATATATCTTTAATAAACTGAGTTAAAATGCTCGATTTGGAGTTAAATAAATTGCAATATTTTTAGCGTAATTAACCCAGCCCTATCCCTCCAATGGAGGGGAATTGATTTGTGTCTACCCCAAACCCCTAAAGGGCTTTAAAGAGCGCTACTCAAAGCCCCTTTAGGGGTTTGGGGCTGGCCACACAATTCACACTACCCAATACTCATATTGAATTTCTCCATTTTTATATCTTTGCGCCACAAAACAATATTTACCAGTATGAAAGACCTTTTTGACAAACTCCGTGAGCGCCGTGGCCCCCTTGGACAATACTCCAAACAAACACACGGTTATTTTATGTTCCCAAAACTGGAAGGTGAAATATCTCCCCGCATGAAATTTCGCGGTAAAGAGGTGCTTAACTGGAGCTTGAACAACTACCTCGGCCTAGCCAACCACCCAGAAGTACGTAAAATAGATGGGGAAGCTGCCGCTCAATATGGAATGGCTTTACCAATGGGTGCCCGTATGATGTCGGGTGACTCGAATTTCCATCAGCAACTGGAAACGGAATTAGCCTCATTTGTGCAAAAGCAAGATGCCGTATTGGTTAATTTTGGTTATCAGGGTATGGTTTCAGCTATCGATTGTTTAGTAGACCGCCACGATATAATAGTATATGATGCCGAATCGCATGCTTGTATTGTAGATGGCGTTCGCCTCCATATGGGCAAACGTTTTGCATACAACCACAACGATATGGAGAGCCTTGAAAAGTGCCTCCAACGTGCCGAAGCCAATGTAAAAGATACTGATGGATCAATACTGGTTATTACCGAAGGCGTATTTGGAATGTCGGGCGTAATGGGCAAACTGAAAGACATAGTAGCGCTTAAAAAACAATATAATTTCCGCCTTTTTGTAGACGATGCTCACGGTATTGGCACCATGGGTGCTACCGGTGGCGGAACTGGGCAGGAACAAGGTTGCCAGGATGGTATTGATATTTACTTCGGAACCTTCGCCAAATCATTCGCGCTCATTGGTGGATTTTTAGCCGGTGACGAAAACATGGTGGAATACCTTCGCTACAACATGCGTTCTCAGATTTTTGCGAAATCAATGCCAATGCCAATTGTTATTGGTGCTTTAAAACGCCTGGAATTAATGCGCAACCACCCGGAATACAAAGCGAAGCTGTGGGAAATTACCAATGCAATGCAAAGCGGATTGAAAAAAGCAGGATTTGAAATTGGAGTAACCCAATCACCTGTTACACCTATATTTTTAAATGGTACCATTCCGGAAGCCACCAACGTTACCTTCGATCTGAGGGAGAACTATGGTATTTTCTGCTCTATTGTGGTATACCCTGTAGTTCCAAAAGGAATTATCCTGCTGCGTATTATTCCTACAGCCATGCACACGTTGGCCGATGTGGAATACTCTATTAAAGCATTCAGTGAAGTGAATAAGAAACTGAAAGCCGGAGAATATTCGAGGGAGAAGATGGCGGTAATTTAGTCGGATCCAATAAGACCTCACCCTACCCTCTCCTATGAGGAGAGGGATAAAACGTAAAAGTCCCGCCACACAAGCGGGACTTTATTTTTCACCTAAAACCTACACAGAGAAATGAAATGGGTATTAATACCAGTACCCGTGAATCCAGAAATAACGCTGGCACCTCCAATCCCAACGCCAGTGACCGGGAATCCAGACACTACGGCACGCCCTATGACACACAACAACGCGCGGACCGTGGTAATAACGAACATAACATCCTGCCTGTGATTTTCCTACTGACAAAAGCAGAAGAACTAAGGTGAAAATAACTACTATGCGTCTCATAGCTTTTTGTGTTTGTTACGCATATAAGACAATACTATTTATTTGAGGTTTAATTTCATTTTTGTTAAGAGATGTTAAGCATAAAAAAAGCCCTCCCGAAAATTCGGGAAGGCTTTTCAATTAACCTCTACTACTAATTGAAACTAAAACTCTATTTCTGAACTGCTATCCTTGAAGTATAGGTATTTCCCGAGGAAATCACTTGCAACAAATAAATACCATCTTTAACATTCGGAATATTTACATCGGATAAAATCTTTCCGTTTGTAACGGCGTCAGTGTTAGTGTAAATCACTTCACCTAATAAATTTGATATCCGGATTTCTGCATTCTTATCATTACCTAATCCATTTACAGCAATTCTGAACACGCCATTATTTGGATTTGGATAAACATTATAAACTGATGCATCCGTTATGGATTGTATACCTGTAACTGTGGTTACATTTACGGTAGTGGTATAAGATGATTCAGCATAGTGTGGTGATGAAGAATGAGGTTTCACCTTCGGAATAGCGGTATACCAAATTGTTAATGTAGCACTGTATGGGCCATTGATAGAATACGTATGCGTATCATAAGACAATCCTAAGCCTGAATCAGATGGGGTAGAATCACCCCAAACCCATTTGTAATAGGTATCTGAATTAGTACCTCGGGAACAAGAAGCATTGAAATGATACATTCCTGCTGTCATCGTGTCAGAAGCATAGGTAAAACATGCTTGCAGCGAATCCCTTTCAGTTACTGTTATAGTCATTGTAGTTGACGTAGTGCATCCAGTCAAATTGGAATCTAACAGCGTTACAGTATAATTACCATTAAAGGGGAACCAATGGGTTATGGTATCAGAGCCTACTGTTGTGGGTGTTCCATCTCCAAAATTCCATTTATACACGGTATTGATATTTGTTCCTATGGAAGTGCTGGTAAAAAACACTTGTCCATTGTCGGTATTTGTATCATAAACAACTGTAAAACTTGCAGCCATATTACATGCTGTGCCCACTGTTACCGGAACTGTTATTGAATCAATACAACCGGAATCATTCACCACAAATTTCACATTGTAAGTGTTATTGTAATTATAGGTATGCGAATAATTTCCTGTTGTCCATGATGTGGAAGTTCCCGTAGTATCGCCCGGATCCCAGGTATACCAAGTTGCGAATGAAGTTCCTGTTGAAGTGTTGGTAAATGTAACCAACCCATTTACCCCAACTGTATAAGTAAAGCTGGCATGAATATGGCAATTAGAACTATCTGCCGTAGGCACATTTATCCACTCATATATTGAATCTATGCAATAAGCGCTGCCTGTATCTTCGACCGTAAGCCAAACCCCATAAGAACCCTGGTAGAGATATTTGTGGGTATAGGATGTTGTTCCCTGTACATAAATATTGCTATCTCCCGGTGCCCAGAAATAAAGCGTATTGGCATTTGTTCCGGTGGATGTGCTGGTAAATGTCACAACACCATGTGCTCCTACAGAGTATGTGAAATTAGCAGCAAGAATACAAGGTGAGGTTACCGTTGTAATAGTTACCGGAATAACAATAGAATCCATACAGCTACTATCCTGCACAAATAATTCAACACTGTATGTGGCATTTGCGGTAAAGGTATGGGCAAATGTAATATTCCCATATTGCCATCCGCTACCATCGCCCGGATTCCAGGAATAATACGGAGAGCTGAAACCAGTCGAAGTACTTGTAAAAGTATAATGACCATTTACCCCTGCAGCAACGGTGAAATTTGCATTACATGCCATACTCTTATAACTTGAAAGCATTACACCTCCAATTAATAAAAGTGAATAAAGCAATCTTTTTCCGATTGATTTACTTTTTTCGAAATTCATAGTTTTCATAATTCGTTGTTTTTAATTTTTGGTTGTTTGTTCAGGCGTTTTAAACCTTTTATATCGCACCAATACGCATGGTTTCTATCAAAGGTTGGGTTGGAAGTAAATATTTCTTAATAATACGTATCAAAGGTACAAAATAATTGTATTTCAGAGATAAAACCTTCCATTTTCCTGATTTTTTAATGTGATAAAGTATCATTCCATTAATTGCCGATGGCCTGTATAATATATTTTACAAACAGATATTTGTTTAAAATTCAATCTGCCAACATCAAGCACCTTTATTGATAAGGCTTTCAGGCCATATATAAAATGCATATTATCTTTTAGTAAAGATGCGGATATATTGAGTTAACAGGCTTGCAGGAATTTTGTGGCATGAAAAATAACGAATCAATTTTCAACAGTTTCACAAAACATTTATCTCTGGCACATTTTCGAGCGGGTCTGCAACCATTTGTAAGATTCCTATATCTATCCATATAAACAGCTAATAATAAAATGACGGGCATGGAAATAAAATCAGAAAATCATTACAAAACAAACCAAACCGTCCTCATCGAACTTCATAAAACATCTAATCCCCAAAAGGGTTATTCAATAAGCATCCCGGAGCTTCTTAATTCTTACACCAAACAAAACTTCTCATCTTCCTCGTGTTTAAACTCCACGACTCAATTGCGGAATTTCATTAAGAGATTCGTGCTTGCTTGTTTATTTCTTGCCTCGCCTCTGTTATCCTCCAGCCAATGCGATAACCAGGGCAAAGGAGGACAAATCAAAATTATTACCTGGAACATTTATATGTTACCTCACTTATTCATTCATACGGGGCAAGCTGAAAGAGCGAAAGAAATTGCAGAGGTGTTAAAAACACAGGATGCTGATATAATTGTATTTGAAGAGGCCTTTGACAACAAAGCCCGCAACATTATCCGCGACAGTCTGAAAGCATACTTCCCTTATGAATCTGGCGACCCGGGCAAGAACACCTGGTGGAAAACAAGTTGCGGGGTTTGGATAATCAGCAAAGTACCAATTGAAGTAATGAAACAGATTTATTTTAAAGAAGCGAATGGTTCAGACAGGTTAGCTACAAAAGGGGCAATATTGGTAGAAGGACAAAAAGATGGATTCTGCTTTCAATTGGTTGGAACCCATCTCCAGTCTGACCTTAATTGCGGGAAAAATGTACAACCCATAAGGGATAAGCAATATGCGGAGATAAAAAAGCAATTACTTGAACCCTATTCACAAGAAAATATCCCCCAATTTTTAGCCGGAGATTTCAACACAATACATGATGATTCATGTTGCTATAATCACATGGTAGGAACCATTAAATTCAACCAGTGTCAGCTTGATGGAGATAAATGCTACTCCTATGATTACACACACAACGACTTAGTAATCGGGACCAATAACAAACCTCAGCTAATAGATTATTTAATGTATGCCCCTACCCCGCAACAACAGATTTCCGGAAGCATGCAGATTGTAGTATTCAAGAAAAAATGGGATATTAAACACTGCGACCTTTCAGACCACTTTGCAGTGGCTGGAACATTTAACTATACCGATGGTATGACCACTACAGCCTTTGCAGGGACAAAATAAAAGATATTTCAACATCCATATCTTATTAACTCCTTCGAATTGCTCCGGTATATTCCTCCCGATTGGTTAATTTTGCAAAATGGAAGTTCACCACGCAGCAGAAATTATATTAAAAGCGGTACATGATGATATTAACGGGAGAATAGTTTTTTCGGACTTTCTCGCCAATCAAACCGATGGTTATGACACTAAAACTTCCGTAGAAATTCAGGGTATTTATAACAAAGCCCTTTTAGTCCTTATGGATGAAGGTTTATGCCACCGGGGTACGAATCCCGATATAATAGAACTCGGCCAGAAGGGTGTTGATTATAAAGGGGACTATAGAAAATATTTAAAGAAAAAGAAAACAACCCTTGGACTTGAAAAAACAAGAAGAATATTGCCCATATTTACTTTTCTGCTCGCGGCCATTGGTTTTTATATTACCTATATAAAAACAAGCAATAACAGAAAAGAAAAAGCGAAAGTAATCCAGGCTCGGAAAGATAGTGTTCAGCGGGTAAATAACCAGCATGGCAAAGGAAAAAGATAGTACTTCCTTATGAATAGGCTTTGTATATTTTTTATTTTCCTTTCAACTTTCGTAAACGGCCAAACAATTAATCGTGCGACCTTTATTAATCCTGCCGGATATTATTCTTTGGATAGTAAAACAACGGTTGAGAATGGTGAAACTTATGGCTACTTCGGAAAGATAAAAGTGAAACTCATCGACTCAAACAGGATATTTGTTGACTTCTACGTTTGCAAAGGAGCACCCAGCTATAATTCCGGTTCGTTTGAAGACACCTTATTTTATAAAAACGGAATTGCCGCCCATACCACCACAGATGATGCTTCCTGTATAATCACATTTAATTTTAATTCTCCGAGCGGAGTTGAAGTTGAGCAAAAAGCAAAAGATTTGAATGATGCTTGCGGGTTCGGCCATGCCGTTATTGCCACCGGATTTTATAAGAAAATTGAGGGAGGTGATTCGAAAACCAAAGGGCAATAACAATACCCCCTTTTTCAATGGATTTACTTTTTTAGTAACTTGCATCTTTATTGTCAATTTTCAACTCTCAATTTTCAATTATGATAAAACGCCCGTTCAATTTTAAAAAATGGATAGATGATAATCGCCATTTACTGAAGCCTCCCGTTGGAAACAAAGTAGTTTATGAAGATACCGAATTTATTGTGATGGTAGTAGGCGGCCCAAATGCCCGCAAAGACTATCACTTCAACATGAGTGAAGAATTTTTTTACCAGTTGGAAGGAAACATTACAGTGAGGATTCAGGAAAACGGAAAAGCTGTAGACTTACCATTAAACGAAGGCGATATTTTCTTATTACCGCCTCAAACGCCGCACTCACCGGTGCGTGGTGCCAATACAATTGGGCTTGTTATGGAACGCAAGCGCCATCCGGATGAAAACGATGGCCTGATGTGGTTTTGCGAAAAATGCAACAACAAACTTTACGAAGAACATTTTTTCCTTACCAGTATAGAAAAGGATTTTATTCCTGTTTTCAAACGGTTTTATAATTCCGAAGAATTACGCACCTGCAAAAAGTGTGGCCATGTTATGGAGGCTGATAAACGTTTTGTTCTGGAAGCCGCAACCTGATGCTAACAATAGACATACACACGCACATCATCCCTGAACACCTACCCGACTTTACAAAAAAGTTTGGCTATGGGGATTTCATACGATTAGATCACCACAAGCCTTGCTGTGCAAGGATGATGCGGGGAGATACTTTTTTCCGCGAGATAGAAGATAATTGCTGGAGCGATAAGAGAAGGCTTGAAGACTGTGGAAAACACGGTGTAGATGTGCAAGTGCTGTCAACCATTCCTATACTGTTTAACTATTGGGCTAAGCCGCAGGACTGCATGGAAACATCACGTTTTCTGAATGACCATATTGCAGAAATAGTGAATAATCACCCGAAGCGATTTGTAGGATTAGGAACTATTCCTTTACAAGATCCCGAATTATCAATAGGTGAAATAGAGCGCTGTAAAAAGATTGGCCTTATTGGCATAGAAATAGGTTCTCACGTGAATAAATGGAACCTAAATGCACCTGAATTATTCCCTGTATTCGAGGCCTGCGCTAAACTGGACATGTGCGTTTTCGTGCATCCCTGGGCTATGATGGGCAGGCAAATGATGCAAAAATATTGGCTTCCCTGGCTGGTTGGCATGCCTGCTGAAACATCACTTGCTATTTGCTCAATGATTTTCGGCGGAGTGTTTGAACGCTTGCCAAATCTGCGAGTTGCATTCGCACACGGTGGTGGTTCATTCCCTGCAACAATTGGCAGAATTGAACATGGTTTTTTACAGCGCCCGGATTTAGTTGCAATTGATAATAAACTAAACCCACGCAACTATCTCGGCAAATTCTGGCTCGATTCACTTACCCATGACCACGCCATGCTTGATTATATCATCAATCTGATAGGCATTGATAAAATAGCACTGGGCTCTGATTATCCTTTCCCCTTAGGTGAACTTACTCCGGGGGATCTCATCCGCACTTCGAAATACACAGATGATATAAAAGAAAAACTCCTTTCGGGAGCGGCTTTGGCTTGGCTGAATAGGAAGAAGGAGGAGTTTGTGTGAACTATTGAAAAATTTTGTGAATTCCCCAAGTCTGGTCCTTTTCAATCCTATTACTTATCTTTAAAAGATACTCCCTAACAGAGTCGATTTTTTTATAATTAACATCTGGATTAATTATATCAAAACTCTTTGTTTGGATTTTATCGTTATCTGCATTCCCGAATTTTATGGTAAAGAAGGATATTATTCCCTTCAATTTAAATTTATTAAATGCTTCAGGAGTACCGTCAAGAGTCCAGTGAGCAAAAATATGTCTTATGTTTGCTACTTCTTTAAGTTCTTCAATTAGATTGAATAAGTCCTCCCCATACTTCTTTTGATAGATTATAAGCCATTGCTCAAGCAACTCCATCTTGGTATTCATTTGAATCTCTCCATGCTTATTGAATCTAATTTCTCCTTCTGGAATTGTCCCCCTAATTATGGAATCAATTATAGTTTCCATTAGGGTAAAAGCATGTATAACTAATCCTCTTTGTAGAATTGAAGAATGCTGAAAAGCCAAAACCATTTCACGATTCTCCTCTTCATATCTATCGATTAACCCCATTCCCTAATATTTAAGAATATTAATTAAAACACAAAACTAATCCCCTTATTGCGCTGATTGTATTTTCCAATTTCATTTTCGAGATACTTAATGTGTTGGTCGCACATAAAGCTCCGGAAAATATCAAGGTCATTCTTTTCTCTCGTATCTAACAATGCTTTAATATACGCTGCTTTATCTTCAATAAATATTAATGAAAGAGGTTGTTCATAGAAAGCTTGTATATAATTCATCAAAAGGCGGGAAGTGCGCCCGTTTCCATCAAACCACGGATGTATGGTAACAAGATAAAAGTGTGCGTCGAATGATAATTGATATATCTCATTTATGTCCTTCTTTATATTATCCATTTTACTTTGAAGGCTTGTACAAAGTTCATTTACCATTTGCGGCACCTTGTCATAATTCACAAAATATGTTGAACCTGCCATAACATTTCCCAACCTGAAATCTCCCTTAGTATCATCACAAACTCCAAGTGCTGTATTTCGCACTTGCCCTGTATTTTTATTAACCATAGCATTTATCCATCTCAGAAAGTCAGGTGAAATAGAAACTCTATTTTTCGCACTTTCAAGTGCAAACAACAAAGCGGCATAATGGTCGGTTATCATTTGATGTTCCGCCATAGGCTTGCCTTTTGCGGTAATACCTTCATTTATAAGCAAAGCCGTTTCCTCCAAAGTAAGCGTACTTCCTTCAATGGCACTACTATGATGCACGATAGCTATGCGGTTAAACAAAGCAAAATCCAATACCCTATTTAATCCAAGAGCATTAAATTCATTTACCAGTTTATTAAGCTTTTCCCAATTCATTATTGCAAATATAAGTTAAATGTTAATCTTTTATCCAGACATGGCAAGAAGAAAGGGGAAGCAACCCGGGAAATTTCTTAAGTATTAATTTTATCTTTGCGGAAGCTTTTGAATTAATATTTTATTTAATCAACCAATGAAAAAATTAGTATCCTTATTTATAATCGTTCTCTTCGCTTTCGGATGCGGAAGTGATCAGAAGCGGATTGAAAAGATGACCGACAAAATGATAAGCAAAATGAATACTGCTTGTCAGCTTACGCCCGATCAGGAAAGCAAAATAAGGCCATTGGTTGCAGGTTATATTAAAACAAGAGTTGAACTCAGAACTAAACTTGCCAATAAACCTGACTCCTTAAAGAAAGCCAATTTAGCTAACCGCGATAATTTCATTACCAATCTTAAAACCATTGTCACTCCTAAACAATTCGAAAAGATTCAGGAATACAATCGGAAGCAAAAAGCAAACCAGCAGAATGAAAGCAATAGCGATTAAAAGTACTCTTTATAAGTTATTGCTGATGAAATCTGTAAGTTGGGTGAACAAATAAATCCTTGTATTCCCGCCATGGATACCATGGTTCTTGTCCGGATAAATCATCAATGAAAATGGCTTATCAGCCTTTTCAAGTGCTTTAATAAAAGCTATTGAATTTTGAAAGTGCACGTTGTCATCACCTGTTCCGTGCACCAACATATAATGTCCTTTTACTTTATCTGCATAATTCACCGGTGAACCTTCCTTATACCCATCAGGGTTTTCATCGGGAGTACGCATATAACGTTCGGTGTAAATACTATCATAAAAACGCCAATCGGTTACCGGTGCAACGGAGATTGCAGCCTTAAAATAATCTGCTCCTTTTGTTATACAATTAGCAGCCATATATCCTCCATAACTCCACCCCCAAATACCTACCCGGGTTTTATCGGCATATACTTTCGACTGAAAATATTTAGCGCCTTCAATCTGATCTTCGGTTTCTAATTTTCCCAAATGGAGGTAAGTGCATTTCTGGAATTCCGAGCCTCTGGCACCTGTACCTCTATTATCTACTGATGCTACTATATAACCTTTCTCTGCAAGCATTTGGTACCACATTCCATTTAAAGCATCCCATGAATTATTTACAGTGTTTATACCGGGGCCGCCGTAAACACACATGAATACAGGATACTTTTTATTCGTATCAAAATCGGGTGGGGTTAACATCCATCCATTAAGATTTGTACCTTGAGATGTAGTGAATGAGAAAAACTTCTTCTTTCCCAAGCTGTACTGGGCCATGCTTTCCTTCAACTCTTTATTATCTTCCAGAACTCTTAATAATTTCCCATCAGAACTATGGAGCGTAATATAATCCGGGGTTTCAACATCTGAAAATGTATTTATATAATAATGGTAATTCAAACTGAAACTCGCATCATTAAAACCCGTTTGTGTTGAAAGTTTTGTCTTGTTTTTTCCTTTCAGATTGATGCAATACAAATCCCTATCGATTGGCGATGTTTCCGATGACTGGAAATACAAAGTTTGCTTTTTCTCATCAATACCCTTAAAACTTGTCACGTCCCACTTTCCTTTTGTAATCTGGTTTATAAACTTACCGTTAATTGTGTAATGATACAAATGAGTGTAGCCATCATCATCACTCATCCAAATGAATTCTTTATTTTTATTTATAAAAGTGAGGGCATCATTTATATCAATATAGGTTTTGCTTGTCTCCGTAAAAACCGGAGTTGTTTTTCCAGTAGATGCATCTGCTAAAACAAACTCAAGGCTATCTTGATGGCGGTTCATAAACTGCACCGAGAGCAGCGAGGATGCTAATGTCCATTTAATTCTTGGTACATATTCAAACGAGCCGGGAGGAATAACATTGGTTGTGGTTGCATTCGGAATATTATAAATTTTTATAGCAACCGTAGGGTTAGGAGTACCCGCTTTCGGATATTTAAACTTGTTAATTATTGGATAAAGTGAATCCTGGTATTCGCTCATAGAATATACAGGAACTTTTGAATCGTCGAACCTATAATAGGCCACAGACTTACTATCCGGCGACCAGCAATACGCTTGTGTTACCACAAACTCTTCTTCGTAAACCCAATCGCTAACACCGTTAAAAATATTCTCTGATCCGTCAGTTGTTATTTGAGTTAATTTTCCATCCACTAAATTCCGTACATATAAATTTCCTTTGAAAATAAATGCAGCGGAATTTCCATCCGGAGACAAGGTTGCATACATCACTTTGTCTTCTCCCATAAGTGGAGTAATTGTTTTCTTTTCACGGTTCCATACATAACCACGTGCAACAGATGAATGCCTGTATATTTGCTCGATAGCAGTGGTAATTAAAATATTTTTTTCCCCCACACCCAATTCATAATCCACAATCATAATGTCGTTACCTGCCTTTTCAAGTTGTTCTCCGGTAACCAATGTGTCAACAGGTTTACCGGTAGCATAACTATAAGCAATAACTGCCTGTCCTTTTGTTGTCATCGAAAGCGAAGTGTACCGTTCTCCATCAGATGTAGAGCGCAGTTCCTTTATTCCTTTCGGGTAAAATTTAAACTGCCCCCAGATCTCATCAAGGGTAACATTTTGCTTTTGAGAATACAATGAAATGGAGAAGCACACACATAAGAAAAGAGTAATTTGCTTTTTCATAAACTTATTTTTGTTTTACAGGTTTTGTAATATCACTAAATGTATTTTCTATTCCATGGCTTGGATCATCAGCAGGGGATCGGAAAAATTTCCCGGTTGGGCTTACCAGGAAATATTCAGGAAATGTTTTCACATCGTATTGAGTCATTACTTTATGTTTCTCATCCCATAAAAAAGTCCATGTAAAATTTTTATTGGTTTTAAGAAAATCAGTTAAGTCAGTGTAATTTTCATCTTCGCTTATAAACACAAAATTAATTTTCTTGCCATATTGTTTATATAGTGCGGGCAGCACTTCCATCTGGCTCACAGAGGCACTGCTTGTGGTTTTAAAGAAAGCCAGGTAAAGAAACTTCCCTCTGTAATCAATTATGCTATTCACTATTCCTTTCGAATCCTTCATTGCAAAATCAGGAGCATTACCACCTTTAACCACACCCGAAAAAGATGCCAGCATATCGTTTGCAATAATTTTATCTTCATCTATTTTTGACGAGTTTGCAATAGTTCGGAGCAGGATTTTGATATTCTCCTGGTCAAAGCCACCGCTGTAGTAAAACTCATACAAACCTTTCAGCAAAACAAGTTCGCATAGCGAATCATTTCTCAACAGGCGGTTTATTTTCAGAACATCCATAAGGCCGTTATAGTCGGGATTATTAATATACTTTACTATGTCCACACCTTCCCTGGTGTACATAAAATTCCGCATGTAGCCCTTAAAGTAATCGTTAAAAAATTCCATGTATTCATTGTTTCCATACAATATTGGCTTGCCCTTCAAATATTTTTCGCCAAGTGTTTTTTCACCTTCTAAAATGTTGTTACCTATTTCGGCTAAGGTATATGTCATATACCCATTAAATTCAGGATTGGTGCGACTTCTATACCGTGCAAGCATAGCCGCATAAAAGCTGTCGACATATTTGGGCGCTTGCTTTTTCAAGAAATGCACATAGTTCCTCGCCCAGAATTTATCGAACTGAGCATTAAAATCCATAATGAGATTATTTACTTCATTCGAATCATCAATGAATAAATCCAAATCTACCTTATGCTGTACATACGGATTTAGGTAATGATCGGTGTCTGGCGCAGGAAAAACAACCCTGTAATAATTGTTCGGTACAATATATAAATCCCCTTTTAAGTTATCAATACTGAGATAAATAAACGTACATGACTTCAATCCATCCACGTTAAATTTAAATTTTCCACTATCACTTATTGAAGTAGAATTAATCTGGACAGGAGTATAGGTTATGAAATCTTTATAGGCGGAAAGATACACGGTCTTGCCTTTATAATCGGGTGCATAACCCTCAATGGTTGCAGATTGGGCCTGCAACTGGAACCAATAGCTATTAGCTATCAGCAAAATACCAATAGTGAAATATCTTCTCAAAAATTTCATGGTTATTTTAGCTTAATACCCTGTGGAATAAATTGACTTACGTCGCCTTTGTTTTTAATTATTTCCCTGATTATTGTCGAGTGAATCCCTGAAAACTCAGGGAGAGTAAGCATAAAAATAGTTTCTATACCGGGTTCCATCATGCGGTTCATTTTGGCTATATTACTTTCATATTCAAAGTCGGTAACAGAACGCAAACCTCGCAAAATATAATTAGCGCCATGTTTACGGCAAAGGTCAATAGTCAGTGTGGAATAATCAACAACTTCTACATTTGGACACGAAGCAAAAGTCTGCTCCAACCACAATTTCCTTTTCTCTAATGGGAACATAGAAGTCTTTGTAGAATTACTCCCAATTGCAACAATAATACTATCAAACAAAGACATTGCCCTTTTTACAATCGACTCATGGCCTTTTGTGATAGGATCAAACGAACCGGGAAAAACTGCGATACGAGTCATAAATTCAAATTATGAATTATGAGTTATGAATTAAGGATGAAACAGAAATAGTAAATACTATTGCAAAGATAAGGTTTTGTACAAATGTATCCCTTCGGTACAGTTTATGGTATAATTAGTACGGTTTTTCGGCAGGAAGGTTACTTCTTGGAAATTATAAAGATCTTAACTTATCAGGGTTTTACCTGTTATCGAAAAGCGAGATAAGATAAATATCTCCATGAGCTACTTTATAGTAAATTGATGTTTGCTTTGAAATAACCAGCCTGCGTACTGATTTCTTTTTAGATAAAGTTCCCATTTCAGGATTCGAAATGAGATACCCGATATTCAGTTCTACTTTATCGGCAAATTTTGCTTGTTCTTTGGTAGACCATTTCTGATGGAGATAATTTAAAATGCTCCTATAATCATTCTTTGCCCGTTCCGACCAAAAGACTTTATAACTCATTTTAAAATACCGGGAAATTCAGTTCTTATTTCCTTCATCACTTTATCATGGGTAAAAACATTGCCCTTTTTAATATCCTTTAATCCTTCTTCAATGGCTGCCTTTTCTTTTGTCGATATAGTATCCCACCAATCTTTGTTTCCTTCCTCTGTTTTAGAAAGCAGTAAATAAGCCACCTTTAATATTTTATTGTCTTCTGCCTTATCAATAAGCTTATGAAGATTAGATTTTAATTCTGCCGTACTCATACTTAGGTATTTGAATTACAAAGATAAGATTTTATGGGTATAATTACAACGATTTTAAGGCTGCAAAGTTACTCCAGAGAATCTTTCGTGTAAGGCTTAACCCAGTTAAATAAGTATGCAGATACAATATCTGCAACTATTTTTGCAAGTACCAATATAATCAGGTAAAAATATTGGCTACCCAACCCTTGATGTGAAATAAACCCTCCGGCAAAAATAAGCGCAGCTAAAATCCAAACACGACGATAGGGGGCTAAAAATAAATCCGCCGGAGGAGACAAATATTTTTTAGGCAAAACAAAGTCCGTAATAAAATTGGAGGTGCAACCCAATCCTATCACCAGGTTAATAAAGAAAAAATTAATATGAGAAATGTGTAAATGCCCATTGTGGATGACTATTGTGGAAACAAAAATACTCAGAATAAAGAGGAAGAAGAAATAATGGAAACAAAAAAAACCCATAAGGAAAAGCCGGGAAATTACTTTCATGAAAATAGATTCTGTTGAATTGTCTCTTGAAATTGCCATTTTAATCAGATTAAATAATCCAATCCAAAAACTTTCCAGCAAAAAAATTAAAATAATCTGCCCAACATTCCAGCCAAGAAATAAAACCCCTATAATGGGAACTAAATTTATTAAAAAGATAGACAGAAAGGGGTAATACTTTTTCATTCGTTTTTATCGAATGTAAAAATAAAAATAATTTACCTTGCAACGATTTTAAGGTGATATTGAATGTTATTTATACTTTTATTTGTAAAGGTCCGTTTATTAAATAATGAAAAAATCGCGCATAAAATATTTAGTTATTGCTGTTGTACTATGCCATGTATTATTGGGTTGTTCAAGGATTAAACATATTCCGCTCATTAGTAAGGTATGCTTAGTAACACACAATTGGAACTCAACCATACCGGATATAGCAATTGAAGTTGATAGCTCTTTGAACTATAAATTTTTTGGAGGGGAGAAAGCAATCAAAAAAGGACTTATGCAAGGTAAAATCTCTAAAGACCTTTGGGATACCATACAGTTAAAATTTACCCATCTTCAATACTGGATAACTAAAGAACAGTCATTAGAAAGAAATATAGGTCCAAAAGTTACTTGTTCTCCTCCCCCACCTTTTACAATGAGTACACTAATTCATTATGAAGGGAAAGTTAAACAACTTAACACGGAAGGAAATGATAGTATTGCTAACGTGTTGCTGTGGTTATTGAACACCTATAAAACTGTAAATTTAAAAGCCCTCCCTCCTGACGAAAAACTGACTTTTGAACTGGAATTACCAATAATAAACACTCATCATTCAAGTCTTTCCGATACAAATCGAGTAGACACAGGACAGGTATATTCCATAGTTTCACAGTTACCAGTATTTATAAAAGATTCTCTTAATAATTATCTCGCGGAAAATATTAACTATCCTAAAAAAGCTCAGGATAAAGGGATAGAAACAACCATCTTTGCTGCCTTTATTATTGAAAAGAACGGTTCCATTAGTAATGCACAAATATTAAGAAACCCTACAGGAATAAATGATTTTAATAAGGAAGTATTAAGAGTTTTGAATACCATGCCAAAATGGAATCCCGGAAAAAATAATGGAATACCCGTCAGGGTTCAATTTATAATTCCCATACATTTCAAATTAAAATAATTGAAATCTACACCTCCACCATCTTCCTTGCAATAACCTTCTCTACAGCCGCAACAATATTGGATGTATCAAGACCATATTTTTTCATCAGGTCATCGGGTGTGCCGCTTTCGCCAAAGGTATCTTGCACAGCAACAAACTCCATTGGTGTTGGATAATGTTTTGCCAGAAGATGTGCAATGCTTTCGCCTAGCCCGCCATACATGTTGTGCTCTTCGCAGGAAACAACGCATTTTGTCTTTTTCACCGAGCGCAAAATAGCCTCTGCATCTAGTGGTTTTATAGTATGAATATCAATTACCTCGACAGAAATTCCCTTCTCACGTAAAATTGATTCCGCCTCTAATGCCTTCCAAACTAAATGCCCGGTTGCAAAAATACTTACATCAGTTCCTTCGGTAAAGGTGATTGCTTTTCCAATTTCAAAAACTTGGTCAGCAGGTGTGAATATAGGAACAGCGGGCCTTCCGAAACGTAGGTAAACAGGACCAACATGTTTTGCAATAGCAAGAGTAGCCGCTTTGGTCTGGTTAAAATCACAAGGATTAATAACGGTCATACCGGGCAACATTTTCATTAACCCTATGTCTTCCAGAATCTGGTGAGTAGCGCCATCCTCGCCAAGAGTAAGCCCTGCGTGAGATGCACATATCTTTACATTCTTACCGGAGTAAGCAATAGATTGACGAATCTGATCGTAAACCCTCCCAGTAGAAAAATTGGCAAATGTTCCTGTGAATGGAATATATCCCCCAATTGTTAATCCTGCTGCTATGCCCATCATATTGGCTTCTGCAATACCCACCTGGATAAACCGTTCAGGATATTTTTTTGCAAAATCATCCATCTTTAATGAACCGGTAAGGTCGGCGCAAAGAGCCACAACATTTGGATTTTTAGCTCCAAGTTCAGATAATCCTACTCCGAATCCTGAGCGGGTATCTTTTTTTTCTGTATAGGAATATTTATTCATAGTAGATTATTTTATTGCAAATTTACAAATGTGGAAAGTCCGGATTTAACTTCAAAACTATTATCAATCGTGAATACTGTTTGCTTTACATTTTCAGGGCGGTAAACAATCCGGTAATTTCCCGGTTGCAGGGTTATCATTTGCTTAAGGGCATTATTATCCAAATTATAAACCCATACCATTTTTCCACCCTCATCAAGATAAATACTAGTTGGGCCGGGGCTCAGTTTATTAATAGTAACTACCCCTGCTTCCGGAATATTTACTGTAGTAGTTGCACGCTCCGATACCTTAACCCCTTTCTCATAAATCCTTGGCAGGGTAAGGATTTCAAGGTCATATTTTCCTGTAATATATTTTTCTGTCGACTCCACATATTGCACATTCAGCGTTTTATCATCGTCATGTTTCTTTATTAATACAGCAAGGCTTCGGTAATCATTCTCCCCATCCATTACAAAATGTAAATATCCCTGTGGAGCATCTAATGGAATAACATTGTGCTTTCCGGGTGTAAGGGTTACATTATTTTTTTCCACTTCCGGTATAGTATGTACAACTATATGGTATGTAACATTAGGGTCCAAATAAAGTGTATCAGGGTTGCCATAATCATTCAACGTGTGCATGAAGTTATAAATCCTTTTTCCTGTTGCCTGATCGTAAAAAGTCATAGCCACATCGGTTTCCATCGGTTTCCCCTGAGCATCCATCAGGTTCACCTGTGCGCTGGTATTGTTAAGTGCTTGCGAGATTACAATCTTCAACACATTTTTAAAATTCTCTTCCTGCCTCACATCAAAAAATTTCCCTACGCAATTGTATGCATCACTGAAATCTTCATTTCCAATTCCAATTATAAAAGGGCGAAGGTTAATTCCTTTCGCATGCAAACTTTTCGCCACCTCGCAAGGGTCACCGCCGCATTCTTCAATGCCATCAGTAATTAAAATAATCACATCATGGCAGTGGTCGCATGGTTTGAAATCATCTGCACATTGCCCCAAAGTATATGCAATTGGCGTAGTTCCCATCGGCTGAATAGTCTTGATAGCATATTCTATTTTCATTCCATTATCCGGTGCAAAAGGAACCAGCAAACGGGTATCTTTACAATTGCGTTCCGGATAAAGTGAATAGTCGGCTCCCAAGGTGCGAAGCGCCATTTGCAGGTCAGGCACATTCCGAATGCTATCTACAATTTCTGTCAGCATTTCTTTGGCAACATCAATTTTTTTATTGTTCTGCCAGGTGTCAATCATACTGAAAGACGCATCGAAAATAAATAGAACGCGTGTAGTTAAATGTTGTTTGGGCTTTACCTGCGCCGCTAAACCAGAGCTAAGAGCTGCGAAAACAAAAAAAAATTTTATAAACCGATTTTTCACTTAACTAAACTGTAAGGGTTGCCTTTTATCTTTCACCATGCACTTTTAGCTCTTAGTTCTTAACTCTTAGCTTCTTATTTAGTAGTCTCCCAGCGTTTCTTCCAGTTGACCCAGTGCTTTGGCAAGTTCGTCTTTGTTTGGTGCTGTTCCGTGCCATTTATGGTGGTTTTCCATAAAATCAACACCCTTGCCCATAATAGTCTTCATTAAAATCATAACGGGCTTGCCTTTGCCTGAATGCTGTTGTGCAATTTTTATAGTAGCAATTACATTTTCAATATCGTTGCCATTGCTTTCAAGTACATCCCAACCGAAAGAAACCCATTTAGCTTTCAAATCACCTAATGAGAGAACATCATCTGTGGTACCATCTATTTGTAATCCGTTCACATCTATCGAAGAAATAATATTGTCAACCTTATGAGCAGCGGCAAACATGGCAGCTTCCCAAATCTGGCCTTCTTCCATTTCGCCATCACCATGAAGGGTGTAAACAAAACTAGTATCCTTATTTAATTTCTTGGCAAGTGCGGCACCAAGTGCAACTGAAAGCCCCTGGCCTAAAGAGCCCGATGCAACACGAATTCCGGGGAGATGTTCTGCTGTAGCAGGATGCCCTTGCAGGCGGGAATTTAATTTGCGGAATGTTGCCAATTCGCTGACAGGAAAAAAACCACGATGGGCCAAAACACTATACCACACCGGAGAAATGTGCCCGTTTGAAAGAAAAAATAAATCTTCGTTTTTGCCATCCATACTGAAAGGTGAAGGATTAATCTTCATGATTTCATAATACATAGCAACAAAAAATTCGGTGCAGCCCATTGAGCCACCCGGATGCCCGGAATTGACTGTTGATGTCATGCGTACGATATCCCTACGCACCTGGGAGCAAATTTTGTTAAGTTCAGGAATTGTAGGCACGGGAATTGTGTTTTGTGTATGCCCAAAAGTATTGCATTTTAAGCACCTCCTATTCCCTTTGTTGAAAACAAGCAGGGAATGTTGAAAAGTAATTACAAAGGAGATATGAGAGATAAGATATAAGCGGCGATAATTTAATAAACCTACTTCTCTTTCCGTTATTTTAATATAGTCACCACATTTTTTTGCTCTTATCTTATCTCTTATATCTCATATCTGTTTTATTGTCCTATTTTTGCCAAAATTTTAAAAAGTGGGTTTACAGTGTGGTATAGTAGGTTTGCCAAATGTTGGGAAGTCTACCTTGTTTAATTGCCTTTCCAATGCAAAGGCTGTGGCGGCGAATTTTCCGTTTTGTACAATAGAACCGAACATAGGTGTCATCAGTGTTCCGGATAACAGGCTTGCCAAACTGGCAGCTATTGCCAATCCTCAGAAAATTGTTCCTGCAACCATTGAAATTGTAGATATCGCCGGGCTTGTAAAAGGCGCCAGCAAAGGAGAAGGATTGGGTAACCAATTCTTAGGAAATATCCGCGATACCAATGCAATCATTCACGTTTTGCGTTGCTTTGATAATGGTAATGTAATCCACGTTGAAGGCCATGTGGACCCTCTCCGTGACAAAGATATTATTGACACCGAACTCCAATTGAAAGATTTGGAAACCGTTGAAAAAAGATTGTCCAAAGTCTCAAAAGCTGCAAAGGTTGGTTCTGACAAAGCTGCCCAAAAGGAAAATGAAATATTGAACCTGTATTATAATTGTTTGTCAGCAGGTAAATCTGCGCGTTCAGTAATTTTATCTGATGAAGACAAAGCTATTGTCGCCGATTTGCACTTGCTCACAGTTAAGCCTATATTATATGTATGCAATGTAGATGAGACTTCTTTGAAAGGAAACAAGTATACCGACTTAGTAAAGGCCGCAGTAAAAGATGAAAATGCCGAAGTACTTATTATTGATGCAGGTATTGAAGCCGAAATATCCCAAATGGAGAGCCCTGAAGACCGCAAAGCCTTCCTTGATGATTTAGGATTAGATGAACCTGGTGTTAACAAACTTATAAAAGCCGCATACCATTTGTTAAGCCTCCAGACCTATTTCACCGTTGGAGAAATTGAAGTACGTGCATGGACCATCCATAATGGCGACCGCGCCCCGCAAGCTGCCGGCGTAATTCATACCGATTTTGAAAAAGGATTTATTAAAGCCGAAGTAATCGCTTACGATGACTTCATCCGACTCGGTTCAGAAGCCGCCTGCCGTGAGGTTGGTAAGCTTATGATACAAGGCAAAGAGTATGTTGTTAAAGACGGCGACATTATGCATTTCAGGTTTAATGTGTAATTCTATTCCGCTATTATCACTATCTTAGCTTCCTGTTTATCATATAGATTATGAAAAAGAACCGTCTTTACATCATTGTTTTTCTCCTGCTCATTCTGGCGGCCATCTATTTTAAGTTCTTTAAGAATGGATTCTCCACAATGGGCAATTCTGACCATGATTTTGCGGTAAGAGACACCGCCAGTATCACCAAAATATTTATTGCCAATAAAAACAACCAGTCGGTAACATTAACCCGCACCGGAAAAGGAACATGGCTTGCAAACAACCGCTTCCCTGCGCGCAGCGATGCCATGAATACGCTTCTTTATACTATCAACATGCTCGAGGTTAAAACTGTAATAGACCCTCATGCATGGGACAACGTTATAAAAAACCTCGCTGTTCAGGCAGTTAAGGTTGAGATTTATGAAGGAGCCAAACGTGTCAAGGTTTATTATGTAGGTGGCGAAACAGCCGATGAACTCGGAACTTATATGATGCTTTCCAATCCGGAAACAGAGGAAAATTATAAGCCTTACATTATATATATCCCCGGATTCGATGGCTACCTTACCACCCGTTACTTTATTAAGGAAGACGACTGGCGCGACCGGAGCATATTTCAGTACTACCCATACGACCTGAAATCAGTATCTATTCAATACCCTGCGGCTGACTCTTCCTTCAGGATAAATATACTTGGGAAGAACCAGTTTATGCTCGACAATCCCTTTACTAATCAAAAAGCAGTCCGTTTCGATACTATGGCGGTTAAGCAATACCTAACCTATTATCAAAGTGTATTATGGGAAGTCACTGCTCCCGGCACCAAAAGAGATTCCATAACCAACTCCCCTCCTATTGCAATACTAAGGGTTGAAGACGCAAAGGGCAAAGTAACCACCTTGAAGTTATTCCACCGTAAGCCCGCAGCCAATGCCGAGCAAAAGTATGGTATCGAGTATAAATATGACCCTGACAGACTGTTTGCCCTCATTAACAACAAAGATTTTGTAGTAGTTCAATACTTCGTTTTTGGCAAGATTTTGCAACCTGCAACCTACTTTTTAAGGTAACTATCCAATTTGTTGAAAAAAAGTGAATAACTAAAGTTGCGCATTCCCCTCTTTTGATGCGCGCTTTTCTACTTTTGTTGCCTTTCGCAATAAAACCTAAATAAGATGATGAAATTTGTCGTTTCCAGCAACACCCTTTTTAAAGAGTTACAACTCATTAGCGGTGTTTTAAATACCAGCAATGCACTGCCAATACTTGATGATTTTCTTTTCCAACTAAAAAAAAATGAACTGAGCATATTTGCTTCCGATATTGAAACCACTATCAACACTACTGTTCAGGTGGAATCAAACGACACAGGCGAAATAACTATCCCTGCCAAGTTATTAATGGAAATGTTAAAAAACTTTGCTGATCAACCGCTAACATTCAAAGTTGATACTGATAAATACAGCATTGAAATTAATTCCGAATCGGGCAAGTTTAAAATCATTGGCCACGACCCGGAAGAGTTTCCTAAAATGCTTAGCGTTGACAATCCGGCCACGTTGGAAATTGATGTAGACGTGCTTGTGTCAGGCATTAACAAAACCATTTTTGCCGTTGCCAACGACGACCTCCGCCCTGTAATGTCAGGCGTTTATTGCAGTTTCTCCCCTACCGGAATGATTTTTGTAGCAACCGATGCACACAGATTAGTGAAATTCAAAAAGCCTTTGGTTGGCGCATCAGGCGAAAGTTCAATCATTATTGCCAAGAAGCCTTTTAACCTGCTCAAGAATATCCTTACTACCAAAGACGGTAAAGTGAAACTTGACTATAATAAGACCAACGCCTCTTTCACTATTGATAACTTAAGATTATCATGCCGCCTTATCGACGGAAAATATCCGAACTACGATGCAGTTATTCCTAAGGAAAACCCAAACAAGCTCACTCTTTCACGCCAGGCTTTCTTAGGCTCCTTACGCCGTGTATCTATTCTTTCCAATAAAACTACGCACCAGGTAAAACTTAAAATCTCCGGAAATGCGCTTAGCCTTTCCAGCGAAGATATTGACTTCTCCAACGAAGCCAACGAAAGGCTTGCCTGCCAGTACAACGGCGAAGACATGGAAATTGGTTTCAACTCCAAGTTCCTGTTAGATATGCTTTCCAATCTCGATTCAGATGAAGTGGATTTGGGTATGTCAACCCCTAACCGTGCAGGAGTGCTCACACCCATCCCTCAACCCGATGGCGAAGAACTCCTCATGCTGGTTATGCCGGTGATGTTAAATAACTAGTCGGAAGCCCGACTGGCAATTATCTTTTATTATTAAAAAATCCTTCTTCGGAAGGATTTTTTTTGTTTAGTCACTCGAAGCCATCCCTATTCCTATGTGCTACAAATTCCCCTCCATTGGAGGGGTTGGGGAGGGTTAATCATGTGCCTTTGTCATCCTGCGTGAAGCGAAGGATCTCTGCCAAATCGCTATTCCTAACTCCACTTGAACTGTGGGGTTGGGGTGGGTTGTAATTCTTACCATGGAGACACAGAGAACACGGATTTTCACGGAAACAATAGGGTTGTTCGTCATTGAGAGGAACTAAGCAATCTTACTGAAATGTTATTCGATTTTTTTGCCTATTTTAGTAGAATAAACTTAAGAATAAAAATAAATGGATCCTTATTATATTTTATGTAAACAACTTGAAGAGCTTAATGGTTACTACAAGTCTTCACTTTTTGCATTTAATCAAGTACAAGTAATTCAAAATAATTTTAAAGAAATTAAAGCTTCAATCTCACCAGATACCGCTGATTTGATTTTTAAAAAACCGAAGGTTGATCATATTAGTCGGAAAAGATGGAGGACACATGATCCCCTAGTCTTCCTACGAGAATTAATACATGTAAGAATCATGTCAATTCTAGAGGTCTATTTAATTGAAAATATAAAATTTATCTTTTTACATAATAAACATCCTTTTAAATCTGATACGGTTATTAAAATAACAAACAGGGAATTACTTTCATATAAAACGACTACTGAACTATATGAGAAAATTATTAACCATGAATCTAGGCAGTTATCAAGTGGCGGTTTTGAAAAAATTGTACAATTCTATACAAATAAGCTCAGAATTGATATAGCTTCAATTTATCCAGGGCGTAATGTAATTGAAGAATATTATGATAGACGACATTTGCTAGTACATCGCCTTGGTAATACAGACCATCAGTTTAGAAGTAAATATAACACGCCCAAAAAAGGAATAACTATCGAGGAACTTTATTTGACCAAATTATTGGAAGATATTTTAAAATATACAAGTGAAGTAAGGCGATTAACTGATGAGTTAATCGCCAATGACTCATCCCAGCATGATGAAAATGGAGAACGGGAAATTATCTTCAAGTTTAAATCACTAATTTCTGGCACACCGGATTTTCTAAATCCAAAATTTGAATTTTGGGCCAATGACAAACTAATTAGCATTAAAGATATCGTAGTTAAAATAAAGGTGCTTGAGGATGACTATATTGAAGTTACAGTTGGTGGAGCGTATACTTTAGTTACCGAATATTACAAAGTGGTTAAGCGTACTATAAAACAGAAAAAGAAGTTTAAATCGTTCCAAATGTTGAAAATGATGGATGATGGGAAATATAAAGGAAAAGAAAAAGGAGTAAAAAAAGCACGGAAAAAGAAAAAGAAATATATCCGATTAACCGACGGAGAAATCGAACAAATAAAGAATGAATTACCTCAACAACCTTGGGTTAAAGGGATTCATAAAATAGTGGCGGAAAACTTGAACTTACCTAAAAGAACAGTTCAAACAGGTATAAGCTTATTAATTAGGCGTGGCATATTCAAAAACCAATTGGATGGTATAATTATTGACACCTAATAACTCCTTCCCCAAACCCCATCGGGGTGCCCTGTTTGTGGCAACGCAATTGCATTATGTCTTTTAGCTCCGTAGGAGCGGCATGTTACAACCTACTAAACAGATCGCACCTACGGCGCTTAAAACATATCGTGTGTTTTTGTTTTCTACAAACAAGTGGCCCCTATGGGGCTATGTTGCACTTAAAAAGACACTAATTCGGTCCCACTAATTAGTGTCTTTTGCTTCACTGTTATCCCTGTTATTTTGTTTTTTGACAATCTTTCCCATTCCTAATTATTAATTACTAATTAAATAAAAGGTCAATAGACATCTTTCCTAAATAACATTAAGCTGTTGAATAAATCAGTAAAAGGATTTACGGTAGTATTGTGATACCTGCTTTTTTTGACAAAAAAACTATGTCAAAGGAAGTTTATCAGGAATTGATCAAGGATGACAAAGCATTTATGCGGATAAGTGGGTTAAAACGAGTACTGTTTGAGGATTTGTATGTTCTTGTTGCCGAAAGAATGGAGCAGCGAAAAGAAGAACATCCAATGCG
>CAIUPO010000057.1 GCA_903901055.1 uncultured Bacteroidota bacterium | reverse complement strand
GGTTTCAGGTTGATACAGGGTGATGGAATGAATGAGGAAACGATTATCAGCCTTTACCAGGCAATCGTTAAGAACCGCTGGTCAACTGACAATGTATTTGTTGGATCTGGTGGCGGCTTACTTCAGGTTAACTTGAACCGTGATACTATGCGCTGGGCGATCAAACCATCTTTCGGGATTATAAACGGTGAAGAAAAGAACTTCCAAAAGATAGTTGCTTCCCAACCCGACAAAGCCTCGAAACCAGGAAGGTTAATACTTCACCCTACTGGTAAAAATTCGTATAGTACCTTCTCATCGGCTAAGTGTACACCGGCCATGTTTAATAGTTATCATAATGTGATGACTCCATTATATCATGATGGTGTATTTACTCCGCCAAAGTTCGTGGATATGTTGACCAGGGCACATGCAGCCGAATATGTTCGCGCAGCATAAGGTAAAAATAAAAGCCCCCTTACTCTCGCAGCTTGGGGGCTTTAACCTAAACCTTATCACAAAAGGCAGATAGAGTACCTGCCATATGAGCTGCAAAGATAATCAATGCTAACATTTTTCGCAAAATTATTTAACTAAAACCCATGAGCAAGTTTCAAAAAGGCGACAGGGTATTATATGTACGAAAAGATGACGAGTATGATGATGTTGGTATCATGGTCGGCAAACGAGGTAATATTGTTGAAGAACACAACGCTGATCTGTATCAAGTTGAGTTTGTTACCGATGTTACTTTGAGTATATCAAAAGTGATGCTATTAAGTCCTGATTGTCTTGATAAGGTCACATTATTTAAAGCCGGAGACTATGTTGAACTACTACATCGGGATCGACATCCAAATGAAGCTACTAACTTTACGTTAGAGGAATCGCTTCAACTCGGAACTGGATACAAAATACAAAGTGTATCTACGGTGGACAATAATGGACATCAGTGGATCAGGATCTTTAAAAATGGTGTGCTTCATCATCCGGACAAATTCAAGCTATATATTGAGGAATCAACAATACTATTTAAAAAGAACGATCTCGTTCGACTAAGCAAACCTACCTCAAAAAGGCATAAGAGTGTTGTCAGGGTGGTATCATTGCCAGATGAAAACGGAACAAATACTGTTCTCGTTAAGGATCAAAAGGATAAGTTCTTTAAGTATGCTCCAGAATTATTAAATCTTGTTTGGGAATATCAGGAATTTGCGGTTGATGACAAGATTGTTCTGGCTGATATTAAACATCCTTTTGACAGCACTGATGACTGGGCTATATCGTCTGACGAGCTTACAATGCACAATATTTATACAGTTAAAGATGTACGCGACAACGGTTCAATTAAATTGGACTTTGGTGTACTACATCACGCTCCGGAGTACTTTAAAATGTTCGACCGGAAGGACAAGACTAAGGTCATGTCAGGAATTACACAAGTTAAGCGCGATTTAGAGCGCAAAGGGCATCAATGGATCTCTTTGTTAAATGTTTAGTGTGAATGAAAAAACGAGTCCCTAAAAATTACTGTATAGGTGATGCGAATGTCTTTGCTGACAACACCATCACACCATCTGCAAAGGCTTTATATGGACTCATTTGCTGTTATTCAGATGAGTATGGCTTATGTCACCCAGGTATAAACAGATTAGCATGGGAAATGGGGGTTGACAGTAGAACTGTACAACGCTGGATGGCAGAACTGAATGAGCTTGGGATTATTTGTAGAGATGATAAAAAGGGAGTGAACATAAAAACAAAGATCTGTGATGCCGTCCGAGTAACTTGGAAAGCATACGATAAATTCGTAGATTCTATGGTTGTTAAATTAAAAAACAAAAAAACGCATGAAGAAAAAAACTAATTTTTGCTGCGCTTTTGAGCGTCATGTTTATGGTGGCTACGAACCTTAAAGGTTTTTATAATACTGTAGAAGCAAACTGAAAAGTTTTTATCCTTAGTAATAAACGGTTAGCTAAAACGAAGGGGAATAATAAAACCCCCTTCGTTTTAAGACGTATAAGATAATTATTGATATAATTATTGTCTTTGGAGTTTATAACTACCAAGAACAGAGATAAATAATATTCACATATATCAAAAAGCCCTTATTAGTGTTAAAAAAGCACTATTTAAGAAAATAATTTTAATATTTGCCACCACTAATTAACCTTTTAAACCCCACGATTAACAAAGATGGATGCTAAAATAGAGCAGGATGTTGACCAATTGATTTTAATTCCCAATTTTAATAATGCAAGTACCATCGAAGATCTCCGCGATCTAATGAGTTTGTATTCATGTGACATAATAGTCAATACTAAACGGGTTAAACCAGCCTGGTTGGAAAAGATTGACACTATGGAACGTAAAGGATTAATCGATATTAAAACTGAATAGCCTATAGCCTGATAATTACAATTTTATGGACATCAAATTACAGAAAGCTACCTTATCGTTTAATAATGGACTATCATTTGCCGTATATTCAAATCTGGGAGACAGCTTAAACGATGCAGCTCAAGCATGGGCTAAATGGACAAATATTCGTGATGTTGATAGTTTTTGTAATTACATAAACAGTAAACGGTTAAATGGCCTGGGTGCATTTATAGCAATCTCTGAAGAACGCTGGCTTGAGATGCAAGCCGAAATTAACAATGAAAAACAATGAGCAAAGACATGTCAGTAGATGGGCCTGGCAGTCCCATATCGATCAAGAAATTTCTTGCATC
>CAIUPO010000056.1 GCA_903901055.1 uncultured Bacteroidota bacterium | reverse complement strand
GAATTTATCTTATAATCTCAAACTTGAAAAGGTACGAGATTTATTCGTTGTAGGATGTTACACCGGATTGCGTTTTAGTGACTTTTCAGAAATTAAGCCCGAAAATATTCGGAATGAATGTATCTATATCAGAACAATAAAAACACAGCAACAAGTAGTGATTCCTTTTCATCCCTACGTTCGGGATATAATGAAGAAATATGAAGGAAAATACCCGAATAACCTTCCTCCTGCTATCTCAAATCAGAAAATGAATGACCATCTTAAGGATATAGGAGTGCTAGCAAAGTTAAATGAAAGCATAATAATGACGAGGACAAAGGGTAGTAGACGAGTTGAAACTACTCATAAGAAACATGAATTATTAACAACACATTGCGCCCGAAGGTCGTTTGCAACAAATCTTTTCAAACAAGGATTCCCATCATTGAATATTATGAAAATAACAGGGCATAGGACTGAGAAATCATTTATGAAATACATCAAGGTTAAGGAGGAGGAAGCAGCATTTATGTTGAAGAAACATTGGGATAACTACTACAAAACAAGTCCTGCACCATTATATAAAATAGCCTAGAGGACAGATATGCAAATATGTAAATAGATTGAACTAATGGACGAATTCGAGTTCACGTTCAAAGGGGTGATTTTGAAATAAAAACGAGAAATAACTAAAATATGTCTTGCACAGTTTTATAAGATATTTTGGTGGACAATGCATCAGAACCTGTCTTGGTAAGAACTATTGGTCGAACTCGAGATAACGAATAGCAACAACCTTTTCAACTGAAAATGAAAAATAGCCACATTCTGAGCATCTCGAAAATTTTACCGATGAATAATGGAACAGTTAAATGATGTTTGCAGGATGATACGAAAGAATAAACTTATCTTTGAATCTCTAATATAAACCAATGGAATAATAAACAAGGAGTAATAACATATCAGCGTTAGTAAATTCTTCTTCTGAAAACCGCAAAATTTCAACTGAATACGAGAATGGACTTAAACGCTCACGCCAAAGCGTGGGCTTTAGTTTATCTGTATTCAAGGTGCTTTGCGGTACCTCAGAGGGGATAGCTAGATGTCCCACGCTGATTTTTTATATTAGTAACCATCACAATGGGACTTGTGATAATAAAACAAGTCCTATGAAAATACAACCTTTACTTTTTCTTTCAATTTTCTTTTCTCTTTTGTCCTGTCAAAGCACTAGTAACAACCAAGTAAGTAATCCGAATGATAGTCAGAGTAACAACCAGAAAATTGCAGGTAAATACTATACTAATGATTTTGATAAAGTAACTAACCAATATTCAATTGGATTAGAACTAACAGGCTCAAACCATTTTGTATTATCTGGGTTATTCTTTAACACAGATGTAGTAGGGACGTATACGATTGATGATGGATATGTTTACTTAAAAGAGAATTTAAACAATACAGATAGGTTTAAAATCATCAATGAAAATATATTGCAATTTTCTAAAGGGGGTATTGATGCTGATACAATCTATTTAGTTAGAGAAGGTACTGCTAAATTGTATGAAAAAAAATCACAGCATCCTCAAGAGCCAGTTCAGAAGCAACCTTTGAAGTCTTTGGTTAATCAACTTAAAGTTACTCCTCCTGTAATCGCTAAAATAAATGTAGATACAACCCTTACTACGGCATTAAAAAAATTCAAAAATGCTAAAAGCAAAATAAAAGAGGATACTATTACTGACCAAAATATTTCACCCAATGATGTTAAATAAGAAAGCCTATTTAATTGCTTCTGTAGCTTTACTGAATAGCCCATTAGTTGCTCAGAAGATTACTGATTATGTTTATCCATTTGTAGAAAAAGGGAAGGAGTTCACTTATGAAGATAATGAGTTTAGTGGAGGCGATTCAATTCCTCAGATAAGTTATTTTTCTGAAACTTTATCTAAAACATTTATCAAAGATGGATGCTATGCTTTTGAGGTAGATGTAAGAGGAACGCAGGGAATGCAAAAAATATATTATAAAGCAGACAAAAGCTTCAAAAAAATATTTGAGTATGCAACTACAAACAATAGAGGGGAATATAAAGAAGATAGCACACCTGTACTTTTTGCATGGCTCCCCGATAATGCCAAGGGCAAAAAGAAGTGGACAGTAAAAGAGGGAGATATAATCCGTAATAAGTCATGTTATTTTGATTCAATAAAAGTGGGGAACAATTCTCATAAATTTTGCCTTATTCTTTCTTCTGATTCACGAAGCTCGTTAGATGATACAGAGGCAGTGCATGCTTACAGTACGACCTACTTCGTGGAAAATGTAGGACTTATTGGAGGTGATAATGATTATGATGATGTGAGCGGGAATTACAAATTGGTTGATACACTTTTGATAAGCAGTAATAGTATATATACAAATCCTAAACCAAGACAAATTGCTACTAGAGGACAAGGTTATGATTTAAGCGATAGACAACTATTGGTTAGACCTCCTTTAGCTGTAAGTGAACCCGTACAAGGGCAGATTGTTGTAAATATTGCAGTCGACCAAGATGGAAATGTTATAGAAGCAACCCCTGGCGCAAGTGGAACAACGATAAATAATGATGATTCTTTGTATAAATTAGTAAAAGATGCAGCCTTGAAAACGAAGTTTGACAAAGCCCCTGATGGCACTCCACTTCAATATGGAACTATTACTTTTAAGTTCTCCGTTCAATAAGAAGTATCATTTTTCTTCAAATCCCTTCATCAACTTCTCGTTCTTAATACCGTGTTTTCCGTATAAGAAGGTGAAGAAATCTTTTAAAATGCCCTTTACTACATCCTTTGGCACTTCCTGTTTATAGGTGACAATAAAAAAAGCATAGAATTTGGAATTAGCAATGCTAACAGTAATCTCATCAAAGTCCTTAATCAAATTACTGAAAAGGTAATTGACAAATTCTTGTGTAACTGCCAAATTATTTGTAGGGTCTAGAACAGGATTTACTAATAAAATATGCACCCTATACTCATCAATATATTCTACCATTTTCTTATGAAATCGGTCAGCAGCATCATATTTTTGACGAGGAGATTCAGTCATTTTTCTTAATTAGTGATACCTAAGTTATCCTACAAAGATAATTTATTGAAGTCATTAGTTTGAATTCATAGTTTGCCATACTTTCATTTTAAGTGTTTTATCTCTTTCAGCAAGAGAATCTATCATTTTTCAATTGAAACGCTTTAAAATCCGTTTCTGCATAGTAAAAACATGAAATATTCCATGTAACAAAGAAATAATTCCTTTTAACTGTTGGACGTTGGAGATTTAGGTGTACGGTTGCCCTATAATCAATAACTAAAAATCATGGAAACAGTAAATGCAAGTACAATCAAAAGGGCTAGTTATGCTACCCTAAGCCAATTGTGTAAACAATTTGGAGTGGAGTTTAAGAACCAAGCGAAGAAAACTTTGGTTGAACTCCTATTAGCTAAACTTGAGCTGGGAGAGAAAAATACTTCGGCAAGTGAAGAACACAAAGGAACCGAAGTGAAGAATGGGGCGACTTCAAAGAAACCGAATAAGGCAGCCTCAAAAGAAATAAAGGTAAATGCCAAAAAAGTCATTCATGTTAAACCTACTCCCGTTAAAAAGACCGAAAAGGTCAAAAAGGCAACTAAGCAGAAAGAAACTAAGTCAAGTAAAATTCTTGCTATGTATTTAAAGGGCAGTAAAGTTTCTGAAATCAGCGAGGCATTATCGGCTCATCCGAGCTTTTGTTATACTGTTATCGGCAAGCATAATAACAGAAATAAATAATTCTTCTAGTGTACTTACGCCCAACCCTTTACCTAGTAAGGCTTATAGAGGAAGTTTGACTGAATACTGTACTGATACAAAAGAGAAAGCCTGTAACTTATTCATTTACAGGCTTCTTTTTCTTCTTTTAGCGGTCCGGACGGGACTCGAACCCGCGACCTCCTGCGTGACAGGCAGGCATTCTAACCAGCTGAACTACCGAACCGTTTTTTTAAGAGGTGCAAAAGTACACCATTTTTTTAATCTCCGTACAATTTTATTTTTTTTATGCATTAGTAAAGTGCTTAAACAAAAATCCCCCCGAATATTCGGAGGGATTTTCTTAAGATAAATAGCTTTCTCTTTTATGGTTGTGTAATAATAACAATCTTTACATAAATCTCCTGCGAAGGCGCTGTACCAAAGGTATAAAGAATATTTACAATATAATTCGAATAGTTAAAATCCAGATTATCATTCGCAGCTAAAGCATTTGAAATAGGAAGCTCGTAAAATGTTGCTGTAGTACCCAAAGTAAGCGAGTAATACACTTCAACAATATTGAAATTAGATGTAGTTAAATACGGCACAGGGCTAATAGTATAATAAAAAGAACCTCCGCCATTCAAAGTCCATTGTACAGGCTGAATGCTATCCACAATTACCTTATAAGATGAAGATGGTCCTTGTGGGCCTTGTGCACCAGCAGGTCCAGTAGGTCCAGCTATTTGCTTAGTACATGCACTGAAAATAAATACTGTCACTGAGAGAATGATTAAATACTTTATTGCCTTCATTTTATCGTTTATTAAATATTGTTTGATTTGTTATTGTTGCGGGATAATTATAATTTTACAAGTCATGTTCGAGTCGAGTGGGAAATTGCTTGCACCGGAATTATAATACCAGATTTTTATAGTATCGTTACCAAGTGTGCAATACAATTCATCTCCCGCATTTGTGTACACGTTATAGTATGGTAACTTATACCATGCAGGGAAAAGTACTGTATCCACCAGCGGCACCTTAGTAACGTATCCTGTTACCAAGTAGCTCAGTTTCTTATTGTAGTATGGATAAAAAATACTCTGGTGATACAACGAACCGGAACCTAACATACTCATGGAACTTAAATTAACAAGCCATTCAGCTTTAATTAAATTGCCACCCTGAACCCCTGTTGCACCTGCCGGCCCAGCAGGTCCGGTTATTGGGCTTTGTTTGCTGCAGCCTACAAAAAAGCTTATTACAACAGCGAACAAAACGATATATTTTAGTTTTTTCATTATTTCAGATTCTGTTTTATTTGCAATGATAATTATTTTTTCTTAATTATTTAAAAAAAGGCAATATCTCATTTTTTTACCTTACAATGGTTACGGTTCCACTCTTTGTAACATTAGTACCATCATTTTCTAAACCATTTAGATACCACATATAGGTTCCCATGTCCATCGGTTTACCATTATAGGTACCATCCCATGGAGTAGTTTGGTCGCGGGTTTCGAAAACCTTATTTCCTAAGCGATCAAACACTGCAAAATCTAATGCTTTCAAACAAAGACTTCTTACATATAAATAGTCATTATGTCCATCATTATTAGGTGAGAAAACATTCGGAACGAAAACATTACAGTTAAAAATATCAATTGTAATTGAGTCTTTTACCGTACACAAGGTCAAAATATCCTGGAAAGTAACAACATAGGTAGTTGTCTTACTTACCGTTGCTACAGGGTCAGCACAGGATGAGCAACTTAAACCATACGTAGGTGACCAACCTTGCACAATATAAGGCCCCGCTCCCAGCGTTGTTGCCAATTGTACAGGCGTTCCACTTCCGACTGTTGTATCACAGCAAACAGTTCCGTTCGGGCCAGGAATAATGTTTAACTTAATGGTTGTATCCTTACAACAACCCCATGTACACACATTTACAGTATATACCGTTGTTACAAATGGTGCTGCATTATTAAGGTCGGTATCACCATACGCTTTGTAGTGATTCAGTCCCGATTTTTTAGGCAACCAGGTATAATAGTTACCTCCAGCGGCTGTTAACTGAACCGAATCATACTCACAGACTGTTGTATCTACTGGGTAAGCAGCTGGTTTAGGATGATGATATACTTTCACAGTAATCTTCGCGGAGTCTTTTGAACAAGCACCTTTTGTAACGGTAACGTAATAGTTATACAAGCCGCTTATAGGATATCCGCCAATTATATGAATACTATCAGCCGTTGTCCCGGTTGTCCAAAGGTAAGTATAACCTCCTGAAGCATAAATTGTGGTACTATCACCAGTACATATAGATGTATCTCCTTTAAACTTTACATTGGGCATTGTATCTACAATGATAGTAAAGGTGGTGTCTTTGAAGCAAGCTCCCTTACGAACTTGTACTGTATATGTAATACTTGCAGGTGGTTTCACGTTTACACAGGAAGAGGTTTGACCTGTACTCCAGTGGTATTGAGACCCTCCTGTTGCACAAATGGTTGTCGTACTTCCCTGGCAAAGGTTTGTAGCTCCTGAAAAATAGACCGCTGGCGGACTGTTTACTTTAATTTTTACAAGCGAATCGAAATAACAGCCTTTATTTTTGGTAACCAATGTATATGTGGTTGTTGTGCTTGGTGAGGTTGTGAAAATATTGGAATCTACCACACCATAAGGGCCATACCAGTAATATTGATAAACATTGCCACCAGGTGAAGCAATAATAGTTGCTGATTCAGGATAGCATATACTGTCTGGGCTGCTTAATGTATAATGCGGAATAGGGAAAGGATATACCCGGAAAACAGCTGTACTTTGGCAAGCTCCGGAACCGGATGTTATTGTGCATGAATAAGTTGTGGGAACAGTCGGGCTTACTACCAAATAAGGGGTTGTCTTAAGTCCAGGAAACCAAACGTATGTAGTTCCAGGGGCATTTTGAGATCCACCTGAGGCAACAAGACTATCACGGTAGCCCATACAGATTGAATCTTTGCCACTTATATGCGCTACAATACTACCTACCGTAACTGTATCATAATAAGTAGAAATACAACCACTTGGGCTGGTTACGGTTACTGTGTAAACTGTTGTTACAATAGGAAAAGCGTGCGGATTTGGACATGCTGTACAAGAAAGACTTCCACCCGGAGCCCAATTATAAATATTACCAGTAGAACCGGAAGTGGTGAAGTAAACAGTATCTAATGCTTGTCCGAATGAAGTGTCGCAAATACCGCCATAAGCAGGGGTTATTGTAACAGTTGGTAAAGGAATAACTGTAACACAACTTGTAACTGTAACACTATCCTTACCAGCACCATTTCTTACAACACACGTTACAGGATATATACCTGCGTTATTGTAAGTAATTGCACCTGGGTTGCCAGGAAAAGCAGTAACGGTAGTATAGGTGGTTGTAGCGCCGGGGAAATACCATGACCAGCTTGTTGGGGCATTAGTGGCAGTATTGCTAAAAGCCACAGCAGAACCTGCACAAACAGTAGCCGGAGTAGCTGTGAATGTTACCGATGGCGCAAGTTGCCCGTTAGCGGTGATTACCAGTGCAAAAATACCGGCTAATAGGGCGGTAATTTTCTTTTTCATTGTTGTGTTATTTGTTTGGTCGAAAAATTACGAGTGCAAATATAGTAAGTTTCCATTATATAGGGCTGATATGCATTCTTGTAACTTACTAACATCCCATTCTTAATATTTCGGTTCCGGTTAAATTAAATTTGTTTTTGTGTTGCTTTCAAAAGATACAACGAATGCTATTTTGAAAACGTTGGGTATAAAGCAGAAAAAAATCAACGAAAACACTAAACCTTAAGAAATGCCGTTAACAGAAGATAGAAAGATTTTTTGAATTAAGTACCTTAAAAAACAATACTTTTATAAACCAAATTTTGAATATGGACAATAATTTACTTACCGTTCTTGAAATTATCCTTCCGGCTTTTATGGTCGGTGGAATTGCTATATATATAATAAGCAAATACCTTAAATACGAAGAAACCAAACTAAAGCTTTCCACTGACCGGGCAAGGCTTGAAATTGTTCTACCTGCCAGGATGCAGGCTTATGAAAGAACTATTCTTTTCATGGAGAGGACACAACCTGAAAATCTCGTTCGCAGGGTTTTAAGGAGTAATTCTTCCGCAAGGTCATTTCAGGCTGAATTAGTTGCAACTGTTCGTGGGGAATATGAACATAATATTTCCCAACAGATTTATATTTCACTTTCAGCATGGGCTATGGTGAAAACAGCAACTGAAGAGACTATCAGGCTTGTTAATGTTGCCGCCACTAAAGTGTCGGTAGATGATTCTGCTACCGAACTGGGGGAAAAAATACTTGAAATAACAAGTCAGATAGGTAAGTTTCCTACTTCAATTGCAATTGAAAACATAAAAAAGGAGTTTGCCCAATATTTCCTGCAAACCACACAAGTTAATCCTGAAAGTTAAAAGTAATTATTGCTTACGCCAGCTCGACCGCAGCAACGATATTCTTAGGGTTATAATAACCACCGCGCTCAACTACAATGTGCCATAAGCCATCATTAGGAATTACAAATTGATGCGGGCTTTTTACGAAGTCACCTCCACGGTAATTATAGGTCTTATGATCTTTATAATTTTTATAATGAAAATCCCCTAATAACAAAACTTTCGCCGGCTGGCTAAAATGAACCTTAACATGTGTACCCTTTTTGGCCTTTAATATCCGGTGTAAATATTTCATAGGTAAGTATTAATTTAGGTTGGTTTTAGCTAATACGATATATCAGTTATTTTGTTACAATCAATTAAAATAGGGGCTGTTCCAGCATATTTTACTAAACCGTTTGTAAAATGTAAATCCGCCGAAAACCATAATGAAAAATGAATATACCAGAAATGCTGCCAGATAAAGCATTTGGTAATACTTAACTTCTTTTGCCGTATGAAATAATAATAGAGGTGTTATAATCACAAGGGGCAATCCAATTACAGTCATAGTCACTAATAAAGACACAATGCTTCTTAACGGGTAGGCAAGCAATTTATTATACCATGCCAAATCTTTCCCCCATTTATGAATAAGGTAATAGTTGGTATCATCAATTCTAGCAAACAACATAGGGTCTTTATTACTGTCTTCCAGTTTAAAAAACTTGGCAGCGGCCATTATTTTCATGTGCTTCACATCTTCACCTAAGTGTTTTTCAAGGTTTTTAACAGCAATAACTGCATCGTAAGGCAACTCTTCTATTTTAAAATACTTTGTGTCAAGAAACCTTAACCGGAAGTTTACACAGATTGTTTTTATATCATCAACAGAAAAAATTCGGTTCTTATCAAGCAACTCCGGATTAATATTTGACTTGCCAGGTTTAGGGGCTGTCCGCAGACGGCTTAATATATATTCATCTGCTTGTTTACCTTCTTTAATTGCGGCATTCACTTCACGCATTAGTGACAACTGCACCTGTTCGTGTTTCTGCCTTGCTTTAATAAGCTCTTCCTGAATATCTACCGGGGAAAACATTTTTTCTAGAATTGAATTATACGCAAATATACATAGATTTCCGCTTATTCCCCGCCAAATTAAGCAGCATTTTTATAATAATACTTAATTCATACTTTTGCATCCCTAAACGAAACGAAACTGTTGTCCTTTTACCACCATACCGATGTATATTTCTGAAACCAAAATAAGAGTTAGATATGCAGAAACAGACCGTATGGGGTATGTTTACTATGGCAATTATGCTGCATGGTTTGAAGTTGGTCGTGTAGAAGCACTGCGATCCTTGGGTTTAAGCTACAAGGTAATGGAAGATCAAGGCGTGATGTTACCGGTATTATCCTATAATATAAAGTATTTCAAACCAGCTTTTTTTGACGATGTGCTAACTATCCGCACAACTGTTAATGCAGTTCCATCAGGTACCAGGATTCATTTTCACTATGAAACAATAAATGAACAAGGCATAAGCCTGAATAAAGCTGAAACATCACATGTGTTTGTAAAAACAACAAATGGCCGCCCTTGCCCTGTTCCTCAAAATGTGATTGAAATACTTACTCCTTTTTTCAAAGAAAATAAGTAGGTTATTGGAGAACCGCTTGCAACTTATCTTCTAGTTGCGAATCGCTTAATTTTTTTGCAATAATTTTCCCTTCCGGAGAGATTAATACTGTGAAAGGTATTCCATCAAAATTATAAAGCTTCACAACTTTGGAATTCCATTTCTTTAACTCACTAATTTGTGTCCACTGTAGGTTAAAATGCTTTATTGCAGCCTTCCATGCCCCCTTTTGATTATCTAACGACACACCTAAAATAGTGAAATTTTTATCCTTATACTCATCATAAATTTTAATTAAATCGGGCAAACTTTCTTTGCAAGGCTCACACCAAGATGCCCAAAAATCAATCAATACATATTTACCGTGCAAGCTTGCAAGGGATACCTCAGTTCCAGTTGTATCAGGGGCGGAGAAGTCGGGTGCCTGAGCACCAATATCCACTTTCTTCATGGCTTCTATAGTTGAATGAAACAATTTTATATAACTGGAGCTTCCATATTTTGCCATCAATCCACTATCAAGGGAATAGTAATAATCTTTATCCTCGTCTGGTGCCAACTCCTGAATTGCTGCAAGGCATGCGAAGGAACTACTATTAGAGCGGATTAAGTTCTTTAAAGCTTTATCATACAATTTATTAATTGAGTCGAAAGGTTTTTCAAAAGCATCATTGAGCGAGTCCATTCTTTTTTTATTGTTTCGTTGACCATTTACGATTGATTCGAACACTCGCTGCATCGAATCGATTTGCATACGATGCGTTTTTGAAATGATGTTATATTTCCAAAATAATTTTGAATCCGGTGAGCCTGATATATCATAAGTGTATCCAAGGTTTTGGGCGTTCCCGGTTAAAGTTGCCTTTTCATTTGAATCAAGAATAAGTGCGGCGAAATCTCCTTTTGTAATTCTTATGGTATAAAAACCTTTATAAATACCCTCGGTATTAAAAACAAAATTTCCTGATTTATCAATTGCTGTTGAGTCAAGATGCTCAATAGAATCATTCGGTGCAAGCCTGTCGAGATAAACCATAATTCCTTCACCAGCCTGTGCCAAATCACCTTTCAGTTCAAAGGTAGAGGACTTTTTGTGTTTGCCATTTTTACAGGATGAAAAAAAAATCAAGCTGAAGATTAAAAATACTCCTGCTGTAGTTAATAAATTGCTTGCTCTCATTTTATATTTTGATTTAAGACTTTTAGAAAAACGTGGATTCATTTTCTATTTATCCAATGCTTCCTTAAGCATTTGGGTTGCCTTTTTGGGGTCCGCTTTGCCTTTCGACAACTTCATTATTTCGCCCATAAAAAGCCCAACCAAACTTACTTTCCCGTTTTTATACTCAACCACTTTTTCAGGATATTTGGCCATAGCGGTTTTAATAAATTCCTCAAGTACCCCTTCATCGCTCTCCTGAATAAGATTGTTTTCGTGAGCAATTTCTGAAGCAGTTTTCGTTGGCTCTTTTAAAAGCGCAGGAAAAATCCGTTGAGAAGCAATAGTGTAATTTACTTTTCCAGAATCAATTAATGCAATAATATCTGCAATGTTAGCAGGTTTCAAAGGGAAATCTGAAATAGTGATTGCATTCTCATTGAGGTATGATTTCACATCACCGTTTATCCAGTTGGCTGCGGCTTTATAGTTCTTGGTAAGTTTGGTTATCTCCTCAAAATAAAGTGCGAATTCTTTGTTATCTATAATTACCGATGCATCATAATCGCTCAACAAAAAGGAACTTGTATATTTATCATAAAGCTCATCGGGCAATGGCGGCAATGTTTTACGAACTTCTTCTTTATACAAATCCGTAACCATTACCGGAGGCAAATCAGGCTCAGGAAAATACCTGTAATCATCTGCACTTTCCTTGGTACGCATGGTGAACGTTTTACCAGTGCCAGCATCAAAACTCCGTGTCTCCTGATATATCACCCCTCCCCTTTCAAGCTCCTCTATTTGTCGTGAAATTTCAAACTGTATTGCCGCATGTACATTGCTAATGGAGTTCATGTTTTTTACTTCCACTTTAGTACCGAATTTTTCCGCGCCTTTCAATCTGACAGAAACGTTTGCGTCACAACGCATGCTTCCTTCTTCCATATTACCATCACAAATTTCAAGGTAACGAACCAGTCTTCTTAATTCTGTGAGGTAACTGTATGCTTCATCGGCATTCGAAATTACAGGTTCAGTAACCATTTCCAGCAATGGAACTCCTGCACGGTTTAAATCTATCAGTGAAAAATCCGGATCCTGTTCATGGATACTTTTCCCAGTATCCTCTTCCATATGGATTCTAGTCAGTTCAACCTTTTTATTTTTTCTTCCACCATTTATATTAATGGCAATATATCCACCTGTACATATTGGTGTAGGTTGTTGGGTTATTTGATAACCCTTTGGCAAATCCGGATAGAAATAATTTTTACGGGAGTATTGATTTTCCCTGGTGATATTGCATTTGCAAGCAAGCCCAAGTTTTACTGCATATTCAATTACTTTTTTATTTACCATTGGCAAAGTACCCGGATGCCCAAGTGAAATTGGACTAACCTGGGTATTTGGCATTGCACCAAACTCAGTGGAATCGCTGCAGTAAGCCTTGCTTTTGGTGAGAAGTTGTATGTGTACCTCCAACCCTATTATGGGTTCATATTTATCAAAAATTGCTTTATCCATAGTGGAATTTGAGCCGTGAAATTAGGTAAAAAGTTCCTATTTGGGAGGATTGTTAATATCGAGAGAACCGTAATTATTCATCTGGTCCAATATCCATTGCTGGTGTTCTGCCAGATATGGCCCGGGATGTGTTGGGCTCCATTTAAGTGGATCAGGAAGAATGGATGCAAGCGCAGCGGCCTCTTGTCGTGTTAAATCTTTGGCATGCTTGTGATAATAAAATTCGGAAGCTGCTTCGGCTCCAAAAATTCCGTGGCCGAATTCAATCACATTTAAATAGACTTCCATTATCCGCTTTTTGCTCCAAAACAATTCCATTAATCCGGTAAAGTAGACTTCAAAACCTTTACGAACCCAATTTCGATGGGTAGTCAGGAATGCACACCTGGCAGCCTGCTGGCTGATTGTACTGGCACCTTTTTTTAGTTTTTTAGAATGTTCATCATACTTCCAGGCTTCTTTAATAGCTTGAAAATTAAACCCATGGTGATGGAAAAATTGTTGGTCTTCGGAACAAAAAACAGCCAATTGTAAATTGGGAGAAATATCTTCAATTGGGACCCACTTTTTTCGGATTTCCACAGGATGGTTGCTGAACTTCTCTTTTACGGAACGAAGCATTACCATTGGTGTCGTGAAAAATGGAACCCACCGGAATACAATTACAGATAAAATGGTTACACCAAAATAGATGATCATGATCCACTTTGTCCATTTCCACACTTTTTTAAGCTTGTCTTTAACTCCCGGTTTCATATCAGATAAGTTGAACTAACGCTATTTTTTGAATTCTTTCAACTCCAGTTTTTCCCCGTCAAAAACTGCGTAAGTTGAAAAGTTGACCCATTCACCAAGGTTTATATATAGAGAATTTCCAATTTTAATTTCAAGTGGTAAATGACGGTGACCGAAAATATAATAATCGAAGTGTTCCGATTTTTCTTTTTCCTTAATAAATGAAATCAGAAATTCGTTTTCCTCTCCTTTGAATGTCTCTTTTCCCTGTGCCATACGGCTTTTGCCCGACCAGTAATTAGCAATGCCAATACCTAAATTGGGATGTATCCTCGCGAATAACCACTGGCAAACAGGATTAGCAAAAACCGCTTTTATGAATTTATAGCCATGGTCACCGGGACCAAGTCCATCGCCATGTCCAAGGAAAAATTTCTTATCGGAATATACTTTCTCAATTGGTTTACGATGAATGGTAACACCTAGTTCTTTATTCAGGTAATCAAACATCCACATATCGTGATTGCCTGTGAAAAGTATAACAGGAATACCTGAATCAGTCAACTCTGCAATCTTACCTAACAACCTTGTATATCCCTTTGGAATGGAATATTTATACTCAAACCAAAAATCGAAAAGGTCGCCCATCAAGTAAATCTCGGCTGCATCCTTTTTTATTTCATCCAACCATGCAACAATGCGTTTCTCTCTTGCCAAACTTCTATCATGATCAGGTGCACCCAAATGGAAATCGGAAGCGAAGTATATTTTTGTCTTTTCGCTCATATTAATTTACCACACCATTTTTTATTTCATCAACTACTGTTGGATCTATCAGGGTGGTGGTGTCGCCTAAATTACTTGTATCACCTTCTGCAATTTTTCTCAGTATTCTCCGCATGATCTTACCAGAACGGGTCTTGGGCAGTCCCCGCACAAACTGAATTTTATCTGGTTTAGCAATTGGACCTATCAGGTTAGTGACGTTATGCAGGATATCCTCCTTTAATTTGGCGAATTCGTGCTCTGCTTTATCACAAGTAACGAAAGCATAAATCCCCTGCCCTTTTACCGGGTGCGGATAGCCAACAACAGCCGATTCCACCACTTCAGGGCAATGGTTAATGGCATCTTCAATATCGGCGGTGCCAAGCCTGTGTCCGGAGACTTTTAATACATCGTCAACACGGCCAATGATGCGATAATCGCCATCAGCATCTCGCCGACAACCATCACCTGTAAAATACATATTAGGATAAGTGTCGAAATAGGTTTGACGACAACGTTCATGGTCTCCATAAGTACTTCTTATCATAGAAGGCCATGGGAACTTAATACAAAGATTACCTTCAACCGCATT
>CAIUPO010000055.1 GCA_903901055.1 uncultured Bacteroidota bacterium | reverse complement strand
TTTAATAACAGCTGAGCCTTCCAATAAGCCGCTTTTAGGGGGTATTGGTAAAATTGATTTTGCGGCTTTTGTTCCGTTGCAGATTCAGAATATTAATGATGATGAACTTAGCCGGAAAAAATTTCAAAGTATAAAGAATGTCATTATTGGCGGGGCCGGCATCCCTATTAGACTTGAAAAGGAATTGGTTGATTTCCCAAATAATATTTATTCAACTTTTTCAATGACTGAGACGCTTAGCCATGTTGCATTGCGGAGGTTGAACGGTAAAGCCATGAGCGAGTCTTATTTTGCACTTCCGGGTGTGGTTTTTAATAAAGACGAAAGAGATTGTCTGGTAGTAAATGCTCCTGCGGTTAATGATACACCTGTGGTTACTAATGACGTAATAGAGTTATACGATTCGGCCCATTTCAAATGGCTGGGGCGGTATGACCATGTTATCAATAGCGCTGGTATAAAAATTCATCCGGAAAATTTAGAGCATAAATTAAGTTCAATTTTTCCAGGTCAACGTTTTTTTTTGGCAGCATTGCCCGATGAAAAATTAGGGCAAAAAGTTGTCATGGTAATTGAAAGCTCCGCAGATTTTGATTTGAAAAATATTCAAAAAAGAATAACAGGAGTATTATCTAAGTACGAAATTCCAAAGGAATATTATTACATTAATAATTTCATAGAAACCGCTTCGGGTAAGGTTAGGAAAGGCGAAACTTTAAAGTCAGCGACTAAATTTTAATCTTCTGTTTGTATTTTCTTCAATGCAAGTAACTGCTCTTTTATTTTGAGAAGCGAAGTATAAAGAGCATCCTTTTCGAATGCCTCTTTACGGTTTTCTTTTAAGTATTTCAATGCCCCTTCAAGTGTATAGCCTTGTTCTTTGATTAGATTATAGAGTACTCTTATCTTAGAAATATCTTGTGCAGTATATTGTCTGTTGCCTCGGCTATCTTTGGACAAATCAAGGATAGTCGAAAATTCTTTTTCCCAAAAACGCAGTAACGAGGTATTCACCTGAAACATATCTGCCACTTCTCCAATGGAGTAGAACATTTTTTCTATTTCCTTTTCCTTATACGGCATCTATCTAACCCCTTGTTTAAATTTCTCAATGAAGTTTCGTGTAAATTCAGAAAGTACAAGTCTGCCGCTCATTTCAGCACGTTCGGCAAGCAGTGTATCCCAGTTCTCAGTTCCTTCCCAAAATACTTTTTTAAGCATCATCATAGCTTCCGGATTGCTATTTGAAAGTTTTATGGCAAGTTCTTCAACGGCTTTATCCAGTTCAATAATTGTAGGATAAATAGTGGCATACATTCCTTTTTCTCTTGCCCATTCAGCACTGAACCATTCACTGGCGTTTATGGTCAATGCCGCAAATGCAGCTTTGCCAACTTTTCTGTCTACTGCCGGCCCGACCACAAACGGGCCAATGCCTACATTCAACTCACTTAATTTAACAGATGCCGCTTCCGTTGCCAATGTATAATCCGCCGCAGATGCAATTCCCACACCGCCTCCAACCGCTTTGCCTTGCACCCGTGCAATAACAAATTTCGGAGCTTTACGTATCGCATTAATTACTGAAGCAAAGCCTGAAAAGAATTTTTTACCGGTCTCTAAATCTGAAATAGAAATTAGTTCATCGAATGAGGCACCTGCGCAGAAAGTTTTTTCTCCACCGCTTTTTATAACAATGACTTTTGCATCCGGGTTTTTCCCAGCATTTTCAATTTCCGCTGCAAGATTTCTTAATAATGTTCCGGGTAAAGAATTACTTTGAGGATGGAAAAACTCTATCGTTGCAATTCCATTTGAAATGATTGTAGCGACTTTGCCTGAATCCATGAATAAAATTAATAGGAGTTAATAAAACCTGCTGAAAGCACACTGTCTTCCGTTACTTCGCCATTCTCGCAGCGCAAAGTTCGGGCAGGAAATTTCTGAACAAGAGACAAGTTGTGTGTAGCAATGATTACAGAACAATCTGTTTCTGTAACACCGGATAATAACCGAATGATGTCTTCCGAGGTCTCAGGGTCGAGGTTACCGGTGGGCTCGTCTGCCAGAATAATTTCAGGACGGTTTAAAAGTGAACGAGCTATAGCCACACGTTGCTGCTCGCCACCTGAAAGTTCATGGGGCATCTTAAAGCCTTTGGTTTGAAGCCCGACTTTATCCAGCACTTCATTTATACGTTCATCCATTTTCTCTTTATCTTTCCAACCGGTGGCGTGGAGTACAAAGAGTAAATTATCCTTAACAGTTCGATCATTCAACAATTGAAAATCCTGGAAAATAATACCCAGTTTCCTTCTCAATTGCGGAATTTGTTTCCTTTTTATTTTGCTCAAATCGTATTCTGCAATGTGTGCTTCTCCATCAATTAATGGAAGTTCAGCGTATAATGTTTCGAGCAAACTACTTTTTCCGCTTCCGGTTTTTCCCATCAAATAAATATGCTCTCCTTTCTTTACTTCTAAGTTTACACGACTGAGAATAAGGTTATCCCCCTGGTAAATTGCAACATTTTTAAGACTGATAGTTACGTTTGGCTCCATAATTTAAGTGCGTGTCGGGAGTAAAATTAAAATAATGTTTTTAATATCCGCAGATTATGCGTGTATATTTTTTTCTCCTCGTTAAAAATACCCAGATGGTCGAGTCTGTCAATATGCACTTTGCCCGATGAATGTATAATTTGCATATCAGGCAACACAATACCAACGTGGGTTATTGCGCCATCAGTATTGTCAAAAAAAGCTAGGTCTCCCGGTTTTGCTTCTTCTGGGAAATCTAATGTTTCGCCTTGTTCCACTTGCATAGATGCATCCCGTAACAGTTTTATACCATTTAAACGATAAACCATTTGGGTAAACCCTGAGCAGTCAATCCCAAAAGGAGTGCGACCTCCCCATAAGTAAGGAGAATTAAGATAAATAAATGCATCCTCAACAATCTTGGCACGTTTTGGTTTTGTTCCCGGAGTTGTTACGCTCCCTTGGAAACTGAATTTCTTTTTTTCAATAGAAAAATCCTTTCCTTTAATGAAGGGTAAACGGCTCCCAATAGTTATAGGAAAAGAAATATTTTCCGTGGTTTCTGTTATGATACCAACAATGTCAGAT
>CAIUPO010000054.1 GCA_903901055.1 uncultured Bacteroidota bacterium | reverse complement strand
CTATTTATTATGGCGATATAACACAACCTAATCCTGGGGGCACACTTCCTACTCAAGGAACTTCTACAACATCTACTGGCAACCTACTTAGCCAAACCCCATGTGGATACCCACCGTATAGTATTTTCAATAACAATATTAATCCTCTTTTTACTTATTACTACTACGGTACCGGACTTGAAAAGCCATTTATTTGTTATAACAATATTAGTATTACTTCAGTCGGGGGTGATGCGAATTGTTCAATCTCTCCTCCAGCCGGTCCAATTATTCGCCCGCATTTCCCAATTGCGAATGATACTATTGTTTATGATACTGTTTTTGTTTCCCAACTTAAAACGCAGCGGTTGGCTTATTATCAAACAGAAGATTCCTTGCAAGCAATTATTGATTCGGGCAATTCTGTAAGGCTATATAATGATTTTTCAGGTGTTCTTATCCCTGCCCAATTGCAGGATTCCCTGCTGAATGCTGGGCCTTACTTATCTGACATGATTTTGATTAAGGCTATCCAATATGGTCTGCCTTTTGATACATTAAGAAATATACTTGTTCCTAATGCTCCCCTTGACAATAGGGTGCTTGATTCCCTAAACCTTGCACCATACACCCCCGCGGAATTAACGAGCATTGATACCCTTATTGGCGTTTCAGCAAGAACACAAGTTCAGGAAGCGGCAAATTATTTTAACTGGGAATTAGGATTAGCCACAAATGACTTAACCGGATATTTTGTGAATGATACTATGCTTACTGGTGTAAACGACAGTGCTATTGCCGCTATACAATCTCAACCCGGAGGTATAACAGGAACAGATTTAATGAATATTATCGGCCTTCAGGTAGACGCAGGTGAATATCCATCTGCTTCTGCATCATTAAGCTTGCTTGCCAGCACCGACCCCTATTATACCAATTTTTGCACTATTATGCCAATAATTATGAGGCTCAAGCAAGATACAGTTAACGGTTATTTTGCTCTTGACACTGACTATGCCGACCTCCCTACAGTACAATTAATTGCGGCGGATACAACACATCCCGGATGCGGAGCAGCAAAAGCATTATTGGAAAATGTGTTTAATATTCAGTATCCCGCTTATATTTATCCTGTTGATGATTCAAGCGCAGCGGGAGGTGGAGGAGCCGGGGGCGGACACAAACCAATCAAACCGTCAAAAAATTCAGACAATTCTCAACTTTCAACTTTGAGCTCTCAATTTAAAATCTATCCCAACCCCGCAACTAATAAATTGAATATAGAATATGAAATTGCCGGTGATGTTCAAAATCCTTTGCTCACTATATATACAGTGACCGGAACAGTAGTATATTCTTATATTTTACCAACAAATAAAACTACTATTACCGAAAATATTAGTAGCTTCGCAGTAGGAATTTATTTTTACACGATTAGTACTCAAAATAAAATTCTACAGAGAGGAAAACTTGTAATTACGAGATAATCCATAAATCTTGGAAAAATGAAAAAGTTATTTTCCCTAAATATCATGAAGCAGATTAAGTTCTGCTTCATGGCATTTTTAATATTTCATTTTTCGGCCTCTACTCTCCATGCTCAGATTATTACTACTGTAGTTGGTAATCATATCTATGGGTACAGTGGAGATGGTGGGCAAGCTACTTCATCCGAATTATCAGGTTCTTTGGGTATAACGTTTGACTCCGCTGGAAATTTTTACTTTGTTGATGGCAATAATTATTGCATACGCAAGGTTGACAATACTGGGACTATTAGTACTATTGCGGGAAATTATTTGTTAGGGCAAGGTTATATTGGGGATGGCGGACCTGCCACGGCGGCTGAATTGAATAATCCATGGGGGTTATTTATAGGGAAGTTAGGCATTTTATATTTAGCAAATGGAGATGAAGTTAGGAATGTATCAATTTCATCTGACATTATCAATACTGTTGCAGGGAATCATTCATTAGGTGGAAATTATAGCGGAGATGGCGGACCAGCTACCGCTGCTGAATTATCTGTTGTAGCTGGGGTTACCATTGATAATTTTAATAGTTTATATATTGCAGATCAGTCAAATTGCCTAATCAGAAAAGTAAATTACAGTTCTGGAATTATCAATACAATTGCTGGTAATTATGCTCTTGGTAGTGGCTATAGCGGCGATGCAGGACCTGCCACTGCTGCTCAATTTGCAACCCCAGAGGAGATATGTTTAGACCTTTCAGGTAACATCTATGTTTCAGATGTAGGGAATAATGTAATAAGAAAAGTTGATACTTTTGGGATAATTTATACGGTTGCAGGTAATTATGCTATGGGTGCCGGATTTAGTGGAGATGGAGGCCCTGCAACATCTGCTGAACTAAATAACCCTAGAGGACTTGTAGTTGACCGTTTTGGAAATCTTTTCTTTGCAGACCTCGTTAATAATGTAGTCAGGGAGGTTAATAGTACTGGTAACATTACAACTATTGCAGGAAATTATGTCAAGGGAGGGGGGTATAGTGGCGATAATGGCCTTGCTACAGCAGCTCAGCTACATTATCCTAATGCTGTAACATTGGATAAATACGGTAATTTGTATATTTCAGATGGGTTTAATTATGTGGTTCGGAAGGTAAGTGGCGTGACAACGGGCATGAACAAGGTAAAAGATGAAAGTGAAAAGGTGAAAGTTTATCCGAATCCTTCCAATGGGAATTTTACTCTATCTCTTTCTGGTATAATTGAAAAATGTAATCTTGAAATTTACAATATCAATGGAGAGAAAATTTACCAATCTATAATAAATTTAAATAACACAAAGATTAATCTAAACGGACAGTCGCAAGGGATATACTTTTATAGGGTTCTAAAAGACGATGGAAGCATTGTTGGCAATGGAAAAGTAGTTATTTATTAATAATGGGTAATTCTTGAATTTGTTTCAACTATGTTTCACCATTGATTTATATATAAATGTAAACCTCTAAAAATTAATT
>CAIUPO010000053.1 GCA_903901055.1 uncultured Bacteroidota bacterium | reverse complement strand
GGTCGGTTGATGAATATAAATACATCTCCGCTTAACGGGTTTTGCAAAAACTCATTGCGCACCAATCCGCACAAGCCGTTAAAGCCCTTGCGCATGTCGGCTCTCCTGCCATACATAAAATACCGGTATGCTTTGCTTATGTTGAACATTACTTCGTCATGTCCCGCAAATACCTTGCTCCGACAGCTTCATGAAAAACAATACGGCTGCCATTGGCACAATACACTTCAGCAAAAGGGAAAACAGCATTTTCACGAACCTTTACCGGAATAAAACCAGAAGAGGGTGCAGGTATTGCCTTCTTCTTTTTCTTAGGGACTGTCCACCCGACAAATGTATAGTAGTTGATGTTGTTGGACTCGCAAAACGCTTTTTTGCTCAGCCCGCTTTTACGCCAGTGTTTTATATACTCCTTTATTTGCTTTGAGGTATATCGGCTCAATCGTTGTCTTGTTACTGTCGGCTCTTCCATTACTTGTTTTTTTGGGCAACAAAAGTACTATGCATTTAAGCCGCTGTCAAGATGTACTTGGTGGTATGCTTACGATTCAAGCGTATTAACAATTTTAAAATCACGAATTATTTTTCCCTTTTTATCTATACCTTCATAAATCGCCATAAGATAGTTGCCATCATTCATAACATGATAGTTCTGTTTATACTTAAAGCGTGATTTATCTTTGTGTTCTTTTAGGAAAATGGGCTTGGTAACAGTAGGAGCATAGGTGCGTACTTTATGTATTGGAACACCGCTTTCCATGAAGAACCCATCTTTTAAGGCTTGATTTAAACCCTTGTCATCAACAGCCTTTTGGATAATACCTTGAATTACGGGGTCAACGATATTCTTTAAATCTCCGGCAGTCAAGCTATCAACCTTCTTTCTTACGACATATTTAGGTTTAAGGTCATCTTTTTGATGTGGTTTAATAATTGCACCATAGAAGGTTTCCTTATGCAGCGAACCCCTTACACTATCACCTTGCTGATAAATGGTCTTCCTATTATTATCGTATTGAATTTTTCCTCTTTTGCGTAATTTTTTCTTTGCCTGTTTTTTCATATTGTCAGGTGTATGGTGTGAAACCAATACGCCGTTTTCAATTGCTTTTAAATCCTGTGCAAATGTTGGCCAAGGCTTTGATTCTTCAAGGATTTTTCTTGCTTCTTGTTTTTTTTCATCATCTTCCTGACCCCACGCAAAGGCAAGCGCATCGTATTTTTCCTTAGTCATACAAGCAATGGTAATTGCATCAATACAATGATGGATATGGTTTATTCGCTCTTTTTTTTCATATTCATTTTGCAATCCCCATGCTTTGCGGAATTCAGCGGTCATACTACCTTTAACGGAATATACTTTGTTGAATACCGAGTTTAGGTATGCCCGTGCGTATTTTGTAATAATCCCTGTATCCACTAACTGGCTATTCTTAAACCCTTCGGGTACATCAATTCTAATAAATCGGTTATACTTCCCTTTCCAATAGTCAAGGTATAGTTTATTGTAGTGTTTATCACGAATCCTCTTATCCTTCTGCTCTTTTGTTTCTGTACCCTTTGCTTTTTTTCTCGAATTAAATTTTCCTTCAAACTCTTCAATTTTCTTTTCCCACTTATTCCGGGAGTGCCTTCTCATATATCATAGTGATTAGTTTACTCGGGCAAAGATATTAAATGAGACCTGTTGGGACTATAAGAATTGTAGATGCAATAGTAGAAGCTCCTTAAGGCCTGTTTTGATTGAACCTACATTTATCAAGGATTTAAATAATACTCATTTAAAAATTATTTGGCATAATGCTTTGCTCGATTTACATTTAAAGCTTGAAGAACCTTCCGAATGGGATGACGACGATGATTTTGATGACTACTAATAGCATTAAAAAGGGGGCTTGACTGACAATAAAACTGTCAATTAAATATGAAATGTCTTCATACGTTATTGAATTATAATTACTTGATAATAATTAATGTGGCCCCGCTAGGAATCGAACCTAGATCAGAAGTTCCGGAAACTCCCATACTATCCGTTGTACTACAGAGCCAATTTTATTGAAGATGTAAAAGTAGAAAGAATTTAGGAGTCTTAAGCTTCCTCTTCCTCTGTTGTTT
>CAIUPO010000052.1 GCA_903901055.1 uncultured Bacteroidota bacterium | reverse complement strand
GGCTATGAAAAAGTTATACGTAATTGTAGTTTTAGTATTTTGTACATCGGTGAGTAATTTTTGCCAGGGACAAACATTTGCAGGATTTACTTATGATTCCCTTTCGAGCGGGATGAGCAGCCCAGGGGCTTGTGTTTTAGCAACAAGGAAAGTTTATATTGACAGGTACGGAGAGATTGAAAATTATCTATTGATAAGCCAATATAGAGAAGGGGTTGAACTTGGTAAGAAAGCAGAAAAATCAATCACCGAAAATATAAAGATAGGAGGCGAAATTACAATCTCTTTTGATACGATGTGGTTCGACGATGAAATCCCAAAACAAGAGCAACCGCATTACGAGATTCGATTTGGTGGCTATTAATATGCGCTCCTATTAAATGCTATCCCATTAGTTTTTTCTTGCGGCTGTCAATTTCTTTAATTATTGATTCGGCATGAAAATCCTTAAGGTGTGTTCCGATACTTTCTGTTGTTCCATCATAATCGAAATGCAGAACGGTGGGTTCCTTTGTAATATACAGATTCATAGAAGATGGAGATTGCAGACTGCCCAATGAATAATCTCCCGGAACTTTATGTTTTATAGTTAAATTCTTAATTTTCGAAATATCGTACTTTTTTACAAAAGTTCTTCCCCAGAAATATTTTGTAATTATCAGTTCATCAAATTCCATAGTTACCTTGACTTTTGCTGTAAGCCAAGTCAATTCCTGTAGAAAAAAATAGAACACGACAAAGAAAAATAATGGTATTACGAAGTTTTTTTTAAAGCCATCTGGGTATTGGGAAAAGTGCAACAGGTAAGGATAAAGCCGGACCATAATAAATAGAAGGAATAGAAACAATACAACCAGCCCCCAGTATTTCTTGGGTGAAATTATTAATTCGAAGTGTTTCTCTTCCATAAGGTAAATATAATAAAATTAAATAATAAAAATGGATATAAATTGTATTAGCAGCCTAATCACCCACTAAGCACAGCTTAGCGGGTATTAAGGCCTTTATTTTTTACTTTCTGCTTTCCCCTTTTTACTAATACGAGTCATTGACTTTTTCAAAAAACACTTTCCTGTACTGTATTTTTGCAGAATGATATTTTATTCTGTTCATTCAACTTTTCACTTTTCACTTTCAACTTTTCACTTATTATGAGCGGCTTAAAACGAGACATGGGTGCCATTCAGCGGGCCATACAAATGCTATCGGGTACTTATGATAAAGATGTTTTGTCGTTAGAAGTGGCACAAATAACCCATGTAGATACTTCAAACTGGATTTGTACTGCTCAGTTGGTAAGTAGTAAGGCACAAAACATTATAACCAATATACAATTAACCGCTAAAAAAGCAAGTAATGGATTTGTGCAAGTGCCCAAGCAAGGCAGCAATGTGATACTTGCTACCACCTTCCGGAACGAGACTTATGTTTTCTTATGTTCAGAAGTAGATGCCCTGGTGTTTCATCAGCAAAACTCGGATGGCAGTTACGAAGAGTTTGTAATAAATTGCAATGCCAATACAAGTTTGCCGTTAGGCATACAACTTAAAGATGGCAGTAGCAATGGCGTTGTAATAAGCAGCCACGGCAGTTTGCAACTGAATGACGGCAGTTTAGGAGGGCTAACAAAAACACAGGAGTTGCAGAAGCAACTAAATAGGTTGAATACCCAAGTCCAGAATATTATTTCCGTTCTAACATCTTGGACAGTTGTACCACAGGATGGTGGTGCTGCTTTGAAAACAATGGCAGGACTCAAGTTAAAACCTTTACAAAATGCGGATTTCAGTAGCATTGAAAACACCGATGTAACTCATGGCCCTAAAACTTAATCACTTTTCATTTATTCTATGAGTACCTACATCATAAAGAACCCAACTGATATTTTCTCCCTTATAATGAATGTGTATGGCACGTTGGAAGAAGGGATGAAATTTATTTCGGACAATTCGGCAGTACTAAATACCATTAACTCCGACATCAGCACATTAGCTGGCTATGCTGTGTACTACGATTCCAGTATGGTTGTATCGCTTCTAACTCCAAAGTCTGTTTTATCTACCCCAGCGATACCAGTAACCGAATATAATTGGATTGGCTGTTCCGGGCAAAATATGTTTGATGTGTGCCTGCAAACCTACGGAAAACTGGAGGAGCAAATAAAGCTGATGAACGATAACAATGTGGATTTAAGTACAACTATTTTCGGTTATCCGTTTACGTACGACAGCACCCTCATTGCCAATAGCAGCATATGGAACAGAACCACCGCTAGCGGCGTTGTATTCAGTACCGGAAACTAAAGTTAGGGTTATTAACAGGTGTGAATAAATAGGTTATTGTTAAGGAAACCTTTTTGCCCTTCCCTCGTAGAATATAGAAGTAAAAACACTCCAACCTTTAATTAATTAGTACTATGAAGGAAAACTTACTACTCAACAACACTCCATTCTCTTTAAACTCCGGCAATAATTCCTTAAAACCATCAATAGGCTATAATGATGTAATAAAGGAATTTTATAAAGTGCCGAAATTCTTTTCCTTCGAATATAAACTCCCTGAGCTAACAGAAAGCCTGGTACAGATAGTCGAAAAAATAATTAAGATTGACGAGATCGAAGTAAATTATTCCAAAGGCTATTCAAAATCCTTTCAACTGCTCAACTGGATGAACGGAAATGAATTTATCAACGCCATTAAAAACGACCCTGAGTTTACAGAATCGATGGGCAAATACGGGGAAATTCATATTGCATATCCTTCCTGAACTGGCTTTTAAAATGGCTTTAATCAGGTAAGTTCAAACTTACCCCTAACCAGGTATACCTCCAATAAATCCGAACGTTTAACTTCCATGGGTTCAAACTTTTCGTTTGCGCTTTTTAACAAATACATGGTTTTGTCGGTGGGGTGGGGATGTACAAACTTCAGCAAATAACAGTCACTCATTACCACCAGGTGGGGTTCGCCATAAGGCAGGTAATTGTGATTAAAAATCCGTTTACAGACCACAATATCACCATTGCAGTATTTTGGATACATGCTATGTCCGCTTACCCTAATTGCGAGATGGCAATCTGAAAAGTGGGGAATAGAAGTAAAATAAGAGGTGTCTAACGCCTCCAAACCTAATTTATACACAATTTATTAATAGCCGAATTACGGCCGTACTTTAACGTAATTAATAATAGAATCCTTTTAACCTTCACAAAAATAACAATAAATATGTAACATGCAATAAAAAATCAGTTTATTTTTTATTTTGTGTAAGAAAGTAAATTTCAGTGCTTTATGGCGGTGTCTGGTTGTTATCAGTAAGAGTGGAATCTGAACAGTGAAATTATTTATTCACGGAAGTCATTGACTTTTTAAAAAAGCATTTTTTGATGCTGTAATTTTGCTTTAGCTGAAAAAGCACCTCAAAAAACAAAAGAATGATTAATAAAAAAATAGTTTGGAATAAAAAAAATACATTCCTTTCGGGTATGATATATTTCTTATTGGTATTCCTGTTTCCAATAGTGCCATTGCAGGCACAAATACTTAATCGTCTTCAGATGAAGGGAAATATCCTGAGTAATATTTACCAGAATGCAAATCATGCAGTTACCGGGCAAACACTTCAGAATGTACTTATAAATCAAAATTACTCATATATAAATTTAAAATCAGATAGTAATTTTCTATCACTTTTCGATACTGGATACACTTATTATAGAGGAATGTCTGTGCTGACAATGGGGGATAGCATTTACCGCTGTGTTGCCTATACACACCATGGCCCATGGGATTCTATTGACTTTAGGTTTGTTGAGAAAATGAATGGAGGTGCGCCCGGAGGACATGATGGGGATATTCAATTTAACAAAGGCGGTGGATTTTGGGGAGATGATTTGCTGCAATATCGTGGCGGCTCTCTTATGCTGGGAAGTGGAATTGGTATTTCCCTAACTCCCGGAAATGGCATCTATTTTGATGGTGTATCTGATGCATTGTGGCGGTTAAGAAAGGTCAGCGGTATGGGTGATGGAATTATCGGAAGTAATAACGAACTAGGAATAACATTTCCTAACACAAGCGAGGGATTTAGTATTAACAACTCCATGACATATTCTTTATTTCAGGTCTCCGGTAATGGAAATTTTTATTTCAGGGGTAATATGGTCGATGCCTTATCAGGTGTAATAATGTCGCCACTTTCACGATCCCTTAGCGACCACTCAAGTATTCAATCTATTGATTGGGATAACCGGTTTCTTGTAAATTCAGGTGGCGCTTATTTAAGTTGGGCAAATGGCCTTCATCCAGCCACAAATGGAGATATTGTGACTAAAGGCTATGCCGATTCAGTATATAAATATTTAGCAATTCAAGATGTTGTACCAACGGATGGTGGGACTGTAAACAGCGATGGAAGTGTGAAACTTGCCCTAAATTCACCAGGTACTTTATCATCTCTTACAATTGTTTTTCCCAACTCACCTGTTAATGGCCAGCAGTTTGGAATAATTTCTACACAAACTATTTCTATTGTTACTTTAAATGCAGGCACAGGTGGTGCAGTTATTATATCCACATCCATTGGATTAACCGAGTATGCGAGTTATAATTGGTATTATGATGCATTACAAAATACCTGGCTAATATGGTAAGCAATGAATAGGGAGGATGAAATACTCGAGAAGCTTACCCGCATTGAACGTGGCATTTATGGTGATCCGGAAAATAAGGTGGAAGGGATGATGGAAAAAGTAAAGCAGCATGATGATGCGTATAAAGTAATTGCATTTTTTTTCATGCGCCCAAAGGTTATGATCTGGTTTGGTATTGTGGTACTCTACCTTGTACTTTACCTCTCCCACAAAGGGGTTGATTCCCTCTTGTTATTTCTCAGCCGATATTAATTATCAAATCATTAAATTATCAAATCACCAAATTAATAATGGCTACCTACAGAAAAATCATCCCATTTATATTGCAGGCCGAAGGTGGCTATGTAAATATTCCCGCTGATAAAGGCGGAGAAACCAACAAAGGCATTACTTGGAATACCTGGGTTTCTTTTTATGGAGATACTCTTGCCAGCCATCATCGTTTCCTTGTGATGATGCCGGATGACTGGGGCCAGATTTTTAAAAAAGGATTTTGGGATAAATGCCTTGCAGATCAGATTAACGATCAATTAATTGCTAATACCATTGCAGACTGGGTGTGGTGCAGCGGACAGTATTTTCCTGAGTTGGATGTGCAAAAATTAATCAATACAATATTCAATAAGCACCTTGCGGAAGATGGATTATTCGGACCTGCAACTATTGTTGCGTTGAATGAATGTGATCAGAAGAAGCTTTATGAATCTCTTATTGAACGACGCCGCCAATACTATCATGATATCGTTTCATTCGCACAGGCAAAAGGGGACCACAGCCAGGACAGGTTCCTTGTGGGCTGGTTAAACCGTATAGATAATTTAATCAACTATAATAAACAATTATATTAAAATGAATCAAACACTTTTTAGCCTTTTTAAAGGGTCGCTTACGGAAATAATTAACGGAATACCCAAAGGGAGTGGGAAAGCACTGAGTGCCTTACTTGCAATGCTTTTAATCGCTATACAAGTTGTTGCTTCACTTTTGCCCGGTTGCAATTGTGCAATTGACCATACAACACTTGGCTGGCTTCTAACTTTTGTATGTGCTATCTATGGAATCAAAGGTTTTTTTGGTAAGCCCGGTGATTCACTTAACACTGACAAACCCACCAATCAATGAGAAAACTATTTCTTCACTTTTTACTTTTTACTTTAACCTTTTCACAGATTGTTGGTTGTTCCCCACAGCAAAAATTGCAGCGTTTGGAAAATAAACATCCTGAATTATTCAAACCAACAATAAAAGACAGTATTTCAAATACAATTCAGTATGTTACGCACGACAGCGTAATAAATATCCCCGGGGAATCGGTTACACTCCGGGATACCTTCCTTGTAAACAAGCCATGTCCTATGCATTACAGCAAAGTAATCAAGTCGGGTAGGGGTACTGCAATTCTTCAGATTGATTCAGGGAAAGTGGCAGTTATTTGCAATGACGACAGCCTCAAGCAAGAAATAGTTATAAGGGATAAAATTATCAGCACTTACCATGAGCATAGCAAGTTAGGGCTTGCTGAAAATGATGTTTATAAAACCCATTGGTACGATTATTTCTGCCGTACCATTGTTGGGCTTTCACTATTGTTCATGCTCATTTGGGTGTTATTACACACTTTCAAATTACCGCTGCCCTAAATTATTCTTTCACAATTTTCTGCTGTGCTGCAAGGCTTCCATCTCTGTTTAGAATCCTTATAAGGTATACGCCTTCGGCATTGCCTGTTATATCAAATTGCATTGTCGAATTTATCGTTTTAGCGGAATTAAGTTTTTCTCCTATATAATTGTACATCTCAATATACTGGCCTGATATGAGCCCGCTGATTGTGTAATTGCCATTAGTAGGGTTTGGGTAAATTTTAATAGATGATGAATTACTGATTGAATTTATTCCCGATGCATTTGAAACCAACATGCAAATACTATCTGTGCAACCTTTACTATCAGTAACTGTACAGCAATATGTGCCGTTACACTGATTGCCTATAGAATCTGTTGTTTGATTATTGGGCGACCAAAAATAGGTATAAGGTGCTGTTCCTCCCGATGCGGTAACCTTTACCGAACCATTGCATGGCCCTGGCGGAGCACTTGCATTGGCTGAAAGTTGAATAATTGGTGTACCTTCAACATATGCTGAAAATTGATATTGAAAACCCTGATATCTATAAGGGGAATACCAGATAAGGTTAGTATCGCAGCCTACACCGCCATGGTATCTTGAAAGATGGGCAGAAAGCCAAAAGGAACTTGTATTACATGATGATGTTAGGCATGTTGTAAATGGATTGTGAAAATCCTGGAAGGGCATTAAATAACAAATACCTGCCGTATCGCCGGGACGACAACCTATCGTATCTGTTTTTGCACAAACGGTACTTAAATAAAATAACCCGTCATTTAAAGGTATTCCAAAGCCAAATGTATTGGAAACATAGGCATAATCAATTGTGAAATAAGTAACATTTATTCCCGCAGGAACTGTAACAAGTATGCTGTCTGTATGAAAACTTGGATAAATGCATGATGGAGTTGAGCCACCAGCCCATGTGCTTGTAGGGCCTGTTATTAATGAACTGCTCATGGTATTTAAGTCAAACGGTTGCATGTTGCCTTTTGCATCCCGGTAATTTATCGGAACTGCGCTGTAACGGACAATTATCTTGCCGTCTTTTGTTTTCCATGTTGAACTGAAGGTAGTCCTCTTGGAAACATCTTCTGCTGAATTTGCCAAATCGTTCGTAAACGAATTGGATGTATTTACAGATGCTTCCTTAGAAGTGCTGTAAGCAAGTTGCGGACGGAAATTTTGCGCCGTAATGTTTGAAATAGTTATTACTTGCAGGCTAATAGCAATTAACCCGATTAGCGGGGAATGTTTTTTCATGGTAGATTATTAACTAAACAAAGCTAAAAAATAATATTACAGCATCAATATAGATTTAGTGAACGGTAGGTTTTATTTAGTAGACGGTAACTTTTTTCAGGTGAATGGTAAAAGGGGAGTTTATTAAGTTTGCAGTAAGTAATTTAATTGCAATTGAAAAAAGCAACTACGGCAACACGATTATTAAAGCCACTATCCTTAGTAGCGGTAATCTTTCTTACGGTCTCTGGTGGGCCTTATGGATTGGAACCTCTGTTGCAGTTTGTAGGTAAGAATGGTGCTTTACTTTTATTAATGGTGGTGCCCTTTTTGTGGGATATGCCCGCTATTCTTACAGTGCTCGAACTTAACGGAATGATGCCTGTTAATGGTGGATACTATAAATGGGTTCACCGCGCCCTGGGTCTGCGCTGGGCCTTTTACGAAGGCTGGTGGAGCTGGCTCTACTCCTTCACTGATTTGGCTATTTACCCGGTTTTGTTTGTTACCTATATCTCTTTTTTCTTTCCGGATATTGCGCATTATAAATTAGCGGTCTGCCTTGTTGTAATATGGGGAAGTGCAGGCCTGAACATACTCGGCATTGTGC
>CAIUPO010000051.1 GCA_903901055.1 uncultured Bacteroidota bacterium | reverse complement strand
TGTGGCCCCGCTAGGAATCGAACCTAGATCAGAAGTTCCGGAAACTCCCATACTATCCGTTGTACTACAGAGCCAATTTTATTGAAGATGTAAAAGTAGAAAGAATTTAGGAGTCTTAAGCTTCCTCTTCCTCTGTTGTTTCGTGAAAAATTACATGCTTATGATTTTCCTTTACAAAGTTGCACCAGTGGCAGTCATCTTTACCGCAACCTTTGCTGAATTCATGGTTTTGTATCTTCTTCCATGTGTCGGTTATCTGCCCAAGTACAATCTGGATATCCTCATTTGTAATGGTAATCTTTTCAGTTTTATACTCGTCTTTTTTTACCGGTTCTACAAAGTCAAATTCGGAGCTGACTGCATTCCAGTTATTGTACTTTTCATTATCCAAAAGTATCTTGTAGAATACCGCCTGCCTCCAATAATCCCCACCAATTTTATCATCACCTGAAGGAGGTTTAAGCTTCTTTCGGGCATTATCATACCTGCCAGTTTTATAATCCACCACATTCACGCTTTTCCCGGTAAATTCAAGCTTATCTAACTTGCCATTAATTGGGACACCATTGACTTCCACATTCCGAATATTTACCTCCACATTTACTATTTTGTTCCACTTACCAACATAAAAGTCATAATAGGGAGGGAGTATTTTACGTCCATAATCCTTTCTTCGGTTTAATTGGTCTTTGGTAAATAATTCGGTGTTTCTGTCCATAAAGCGGTCAAAATCTTCCAGCATTATTTCCTTTGACGGAAAAACATTGCCGTTTGTTTTCATCTTTTCAAATAAGGTTTGAAGGGTATAATGAACGGCACTTCCGAATGCCATCGATTCACTCATGGCTGCCGGAATCCTTATTACATTATTGTAATAGAATTTAATTGGGCATTCCAGATAATTATTCAGATTGGTTACACTAAGCGAATAGTTTTCCAGAATTTTATCAATGTAGCTTTTATCAATAAGTCCAATTTCCGGAATCGGTTTGTTAGTGTATTGAAGTTGCAGATAATCCGATACCGTATTTTCATCTGCATGTTCTTTTTTCTCCAAGATGCCTGTTCCCTCAATTAATTCCCCAACAAATTCTGAACGTTCTAAAACTTTGGTTGAATTATCATTGGATGAATAAGAAATAGCCAGGTGGGTTTTAGCTCTCGTCATAGCGACATAAAACAATCTTCGGGCTTCCTCCAGTTCATCCACAACATAATTATCGGAAGTAAGATTATCGGGCATACTGAAATCATAATGGCCTGATGATTTTTTGTCATCCCAAGTGTTTTTATTGCAACCGATTAAAAATACATATTCATATTCCGTTCCTTTCGAACTATGGGCTGTAACCAGATTTACACCATCAGCTGACGCAGATACTTTCTCGAGATTAAGCCTGATGTTATTACTCTTCATGGTCTTAATCATGTCGAGCAAACGTTGAAGTGTAATATCCGGATTTTTGTGCGTTTCAGATTTTATAAACTTGAAAAGGCAAGTGATTACCTCCATAAGCCAAGGCTTGTCAGGCTGGTTAAGAATATAGTTTAGAATACCTGCTTCACGAATTACTACTTCAAATAATACCTGGAGTGTAACGTTGTTTGATGCTTTAATTAGTTCTTCAAGCACATTGCTTATTCGCTTTAGCTCGCTTGTTTCTGCAGTATTAAAGAGATCCGGAACAGCACTTTCTTCTTCAGAAATGGCACGCCGTAAGGAAGTTTTTTCGTTTCTCCAGTTAAAGTTTTTTTGTGCAACTTGCCTGCTAAGCCTTGCTATATCTATCGGAGGGATGTTGAAAAAAGCAAAGTGTAATATCTCAAATAACTTTTCATCGCCACTGTATTCTTTGTTAGCCTCCAAGGCGATATACTCCAGTAGGGTAAGTATTTTATTTACGAAAGACAGTTCCAGAATATTGATATTCCGTTTCATATTGAGACGAATATTTTTCTTTTCGAAATAATTTACCAAATCTTCAACCTGCCTGTGATTGCGGAATATAACTGCAATTTCTGAAGGCTGAGTTCTCCCTGAAGAAATTAATTCTTCAATTTTATGTGCGATACAAATGGCTTCGTTGGCGGGGTTTGGGTATTCAATAATTTGAGGAGGAATATCTAATTCTTTTAAAGAAACTTTAGCTGCTACCAAGTCTTTACTTAAGGTTGTATCAATATTTACAAAGCGTTCTTTGTTTTTTTCAATAAGGCTTTTTGCAGCATCTAAAATATTTTGGGTTGAGCGGTAATTTTCAGTTAATACAACCTTGTGTAACCCATTTGCGTATTCGCTTGCAAAGTCAGTTATGTTTTTAACGTTCGCATCCTGAAACGAAAATATGGATTGGTCATCGTCACCCACCACAAACACATTCGGTGCTTCCCAATACTGAATTAAGTATTGTAGTAATTGCTTTTGCGAGCCGCTTGTATCTTGGAATTCGTCTACTAAAAAGTATAAATATTTTTCCTGATAATTAAGTAGGATATTGTTGTTTTCTTCAAATGCTTTCAATACCCAAAGTATCATATCATCGAAAGTATAGCGCCTTTTCTCACGCATCAATGCTTCATACTTGGGATAGAGGTTTACTGCTTCACGCAGTTTTTCCATTTTCTCTGTTTCCTCTTTTATTGCTCCAACTTTCAAATCCCCTTTCTTGAAATTTTTAGAATTAACCTTATAAATAAATTCATCCCTTGTTGGCAAATCCTGAAGATAGGAATCAATTTTCTGATTCATAAATTCAACCGACCAGTTCTCTTTTTTATAACGTGCATAAAGGTTTATGACCTTTTTAACTTCATAATTAATATCGCTTTTGAAATTTTTAAGTCTGCTTTCAATTGGCAGGTTTTTCAGCAATTCATTAAATAACTCCAGTTCTTCTAATTCTGAAATGGCCTCCATGCTTTGCCTTCCGAAGTAGGAAATATTATCTTGTATTACTTCATTACAAAATGAGTGGAATGTGTGAATATTCACCCTATAGGCCGCTGGTCCGATAATATTGAAAAGCCTGTTGCGCATTTCAACCCGGCCTGTGTCTGTATAGGTAAGACAGAGAATCCCATGCGCTGGTGTATCGGTGTCTTGTAATATTTTACCAATTCTGGTTGCAAGAATTTGTGTCTTCCCTGTTCCTGGTCCGGCAATAACAAGGACAGGTCCTTCAATATTTTCTACAGCTTGCTTTTGTGCCGCATTAAGCTTTTCAAGGGATTGTTGAAAGGCTAATTCATATTGCGATGGAAACTTTGCCATGTTAATTAAGGTCTCAACTCAAACTTTTCGCCGAGATATAACTTCCTTGCTTCCGGATCATTTGCTAATTCTTCAGTGGTACCGGCTTTTAATATTCTTCCTTCGTACAGCAAGTAGGAACGGTCGGTGATGGAAAGTGTTTCGTGAACATTATGGTCAGTAATAAGTATTCCAATATTTTTCTTTTTCAGAGCTACCACAATTTTCTGGATTTCTTCAACCGCAATAGGGTCAATACCTGCAAAGGGTTCATCCAGCAAAATAAATGAAGGGTTTACAGCGAGGCAACGTGCTATTTCTGTTCTGCGTCTTTCTCCACCTGAAAGCACATCCCCACGGGCATCACGGATATGGTTTAGGCCAAATTCTTCTAACAGAGATTCTACCTTTAGCTTTTGGTCTTGCTTACTTAGGGAAGTCATTTCAAGTACCAGTTTCAAATTATCCTGTACACTTAACTTGCGAAACACCGATGGTTCCTGTGGAAGATAAGATATCCCCATTGATGCCCTCTTGTACATTGGCTCATTTGTTATCGGAGTATTATCGAGAAAAATGTCACCTTCATTCGGTTTTACAAGGCCTACAATCATGTAGAATGTGGTTGTTTTCCCGGCGCCATTTGGTCCGAGCAAGCCAACTATTTCGCCTTTCTTTACCTCAACAGATACATGGTTTACAACAGTACGCCGTTTATATTTCTTTACAAGTTGTGAAGTTCTTAATATCATCCTTAGAATAAAATTTCGAGAGAGCCCATGATGGCAAATTTAGAAATATTAGAGTGATCAAGGTATGAAAGCCTCCAAACGGCATCAATGCGGATAACATCAAAAATATTTTCAATACCAATTCCTGCCTCTGAATAGGGCTTTGTGTTGAGGGTAAACATATTTGCAGGGAAAAGTACAGTTTTCTCATTCTCCGAATTTACGCTTCCGGCGAGCCATTTGTAAGTTGCCACTTCCCTCCACTTGAGCTTGCGCATAATTGGAATTCTGTTCAAAAAGAATCCTTCAAAATGATGTTCTGCAGAAAATGAAACATATCGGTCGCTTGCAAATTCGTAATAGTTCATCAAATTGTAAGTAGAACGATCATACACGTATGTTTCATTGCCCGAATGCAGAAACATAAGCATATAAGGTACTCTGCCCCAAATTTGGCCTGCTTCCAGATTAAGGCGTGTTTTTCCAAATGGATTTGTATGAAGGTTATAAGTAACCCCGGTAATTACTTTGTGGTAATTGTAATCGCCATTAAAAATACCCTGTAAGCCTTTTGTATAACGTAAAATAAACACCGGATATTTTGTGCCTAATGACCTTCGGCTAACAGAATAAACTACAAATTTCTGGTTGAAAGATAAGTTCATATTAAACTGCAACTCCGGATTATAGATTGCGGGTTTTGTATCAAGGTCGCCTTGGTTATCGAATACTTGGTAGGTCTGTGGTTTAGTAGGAATGAAAGTCTGGTTAATGAATGATAATTGGAAATTAAGCCCTGTAAAAATATCACGGTCGTAGGTTAGCCTTGTTTCCTTTATTTCAGTAAGGTTACTCATTGGATGCCTTGAGAGCAAACTGTTCAAAATATTATCAGAATGAAATAGGCGGTCAGAACGGCCCAGAATTTTCAGGTCATCATTATACCTTACTTCAATCTGTTGCCACGGGTCTTTGGTGATATAGGCTTTATACCCTATATCGTATTTCATTTTCTGGTCAAATGTGCCATAAGCCACATAGCCGCTTAATTCATACCATTTGCTGAAATTGTTACTTGTTCGCCCACCGAAACGAAAACGGTTTCCTTCAATCAGATTATGGCTGTAGAAATCTGTAATTGGGCCTATTTCAAAATCCCCAAAAGTCTTATAGCCAGTGGCAATAAGTGTAACTGTATTTAATGCATGGCGATAAATTGGCAGTGTTTGAAAAGTATCCACCATTTGGTAAATGTTTTTTTCATCTTTTGATAAAGGCTCTTGCCTGATGGAATCCCAATAGTGACTGTTGCGTGTGTTTGCACTGTCGTCAACAATTACTTTTTTAACCGGATTGTAAAATTTATCATCCTGCGGTTTATTAATAATAAAGTTATCGTAGAGTGTTGTTTTCCGTCCATACAAACCCATTCCTTTTTGCGCAAGTGCAAAATCTACAACTAGTTTGTTTTTGCTAAGCATCCAGTATTTATTATCAACATAAGCATACTCCTGCACAACGCTAAAGTCCTGAACATAATTCAGGTTCGCATCCTTTGAAACGGTCATTTCTATGCGCAACAAGGCGAACGTGGTATCAGTAATCCACATGTTCCCTGAAAAAGTATATTCCCCAAAATGTTTGGGTTTAAATTGAAGTTGATAACAACGATGCCCATTAATGTAAGTACTATCAATCAGGTAATATTTGTAATACCCTTTCCACGCATCGGTTAAAGGGCTTACAAATTGTTGGCCGAATAATAAGGAGTTGTTTTTGTATATATCTATATCCTGATACATGTCGCCTGTGAACTGGGATATGCTTGGGTTCTTAAATCCTGAAAATTTCGTGGCTTTAATTACCTCTTTTTTGATAGGCGGATTATTTCTATAATATATATCTGACACCGCTTCTGAGATGAAGGCAGGCAAAAAAGGTTTCTCTTTTACATTCGAACTATCTACATAATTGAAAATGAATTTTACAGGTTTCAAAACCTTTTTCTTTTCGTATGATTTTGGAATATTATTCAAATCAAACTCCAGTTTATTATAAGCTTCAAACTGGTAAGACTCCATTTTGCGTGGATCGTTATCAGGTTTATGCTGTACCATTTTCCGCATGATTTTCCAGGCCGGGTTTTCGCCCGGATGCACTAAAACCTCCCCCAGGTTATTTGATTCCGCATTGAGGAAAAAATTAATTACCTGTGTTTTATGGTTTGCTATTGGTTTTGCAGCAAGTGTATAGCCAATATATGAACAGAGCAAGGAATCCGATTTGGTGGTAGCCTCCAGTTTATATACCCCGTTAATATCGGTGCTTGTTCCAACTGTTGTGTTTTTGAGTAAAAGGTTAACGAAAGGCAGGGGTTCCCTTGTAATTGCATCGTAAACCTTTCCGGTAATGATTGTTTTTTCCTGTGCAAATAGTGCAAATGGGCTCAACAACAGAATTACCTGAAGTGATTTTTTTAGCACTATTTTCAAGGGGAATATGTTCATTAGTTAAATCATGTTTCAATCGCGTAATTCCATAAGGTATGTTCCATATCCGCTCTTCAATAAAGGTTGGGCGAGTTTCTTAAGTTGATCCTTGTCAATATATCCCATGCGGTAAGCCACTTCTTCAATGCAACCAATTTTAAGCCCTTGCCGTTCTTCAATCACCTGCACAAACTGACTTGCCTGCATAAGAGATGCAAAAGTGCCTGTATCCAGCCACGCGGTTCCTCTGTCAAGTACACTCACTTTCAGCTTTCCTAATTTAAGGTATTCCTTGTTTACATCCGTAATTTCATATTCTCCGCGGGCGCTGGGCTTAAGGTTTTTCGCTATTTCAACTACTGAATTATCGTAAAAATATAAACCAGGTACAGCATAATTTGACTTGGGTTTCTCCGGTTTTTCTTCTATTGAAATTACTTTGTTGTTACTATCAAATTCGGCCACACCATACCTTTCAGGATCGGAAACATGGTAGGCATATATAATACCGCCATCAGGGTTATGATTCGATTGTAAAAGCCTTCCAAGGCCGCCTCCATAAAAGATGTTATCACCTAAAACCAAAGCCACTTTTTCGTTGCCGATAAATTTTTCTCCAATAACAAATGCTTGTGCAAGCCCATTTGGGATTTGTTGTTCGGCATATTCAAAAGAGCATCCAAGGGATTTGCCGTCCCCAAGCAATCTTTTAAAACCGGGCAGGTCATGAGGAGTGGAGATGATAAGTATTTCCTTAATGCCTGTCATCATTAATACCGACAGGGGATAGTAAATCATTGGCTTGTCATAAATAGGCATCAATTGCTTACTTAAAGCCAATGTGAGGGGATGAAGACGTGTGCCTGAACCACCCGCAAGAATAATTCCTTTCATGAATAGTATTTTTTATAAGATGCTACTAAACTACGAACTTTCTGACACTTTATTGGGAATTTATAACGCATAACTTATAACTCATAACTATTGATGCTATCTTTGAGCCAAATAATTTTGAAATCAATATGAAATTTGCAACTAAAGCTATACATGCAGGTCAGGAACCTGACCCTTCAACAGGAGCCATTATGACTCCCATATTCCAAACTTCTACGTATGTTCAGGCCGCACCGGGCAAGCATAAGGGGTTTGAATACTCCCGAACACATAACCCCACACGAGAGGCATTGGAATCAAACCTTGCTGCCTTAGAGGAAGGAAAGTACGGACTTTGTTTTTCAAGTGGTATGGCTGCTGAAGATTGTGTTGCTAAACTTTTAAAGCCGGGTGATGAGGTTATTTCTACCAATGATTTATATGGTGGTTCATTTCGTATGTTCACTAAGATTTTTGCCAATTATGGTATCAAGTTCCATTTCATACCAATGGATGACCCAAAACTGGTTGCGAAGTATATTAATAAAAACACGAAGCTTATCTGGATTGAGACTCCAACCAATCCGATGCTGCATATTATAGATATTAAGGCTATCTCAGCAATTGCTAAGAAACACAAGATTCTTGTTGCCGTTGATAATACCTTCGCTACGCCTTACCTGCAAACTCCTTTGAAGCTTGGAGCTGATATTGTTACACACTCAGTTACTAAATATTTAGGAGGACATTCTGATGTTATCATGGGAGCGATTGTTTGTAATGATGCGACCTTATCAGAGCAGCTTCACTTTATACAAAACAGTTGTGGCGCGATTCCTTCACCACATGATTGTTTCCTTGTTTTAAGAGGAATAAAAACCTTGCATATCCGTATGGATAGGCACTGTGAGAATGCGATTAAGATTTGTAAATTTTTGCAAACTCATCCCAAAGTCGATAAGGTTTATTTCCCTGGAATACCAACACACAAGAATCATAAAGTAGCTAAAGAACAAATGAGAGGTTTTGGTGGAATGATGTCTTTCACATTGAAAAAGGACGATACTAAAGAAGCCCATAAAGTGCTTTCCCGTTTTAAGGTTTTCTCTCTTGCAGAATCCCTAGGTGGAGTTGAATCCCTTTGCGGGCATCCGGCAACAATGACTCATGCTTCTATTCCGAAAGAAGTACGTGAAAAATCAGGAGTGGTTGATTCGCTTATCCGCTTGAGTGTGGGTATTGAAGATGTAGATGACTTAATTGAAGATTTAAAACAAGCGTTAAAGTAATTAGTAATTAATAATTAGTAATTAGTAATCGAAAGGCAAAAGATGATTGATTTAACTGGCAAACGAGCAATGGTGTGCGGAAGCACGCAAGGGATTGGCAAAGCCTCAGCAATGGTGCTCGCAAAACAAGGGGCAAGTATAACTCTCGTTGCAAGGAATGAAGATGCTTTGAAAGAAACTCTGAAAGAATTGCCATCTAATTCTTCTCAAAAACACGATTATATAGTTGCCGATTTTAACCAGCCTGAATCATTAAAGAAGAGTGTTGAAACTTATTTAGCCAATGGGTCTGAATTCAATATTTTACTGAATAACTCCGGAGGCCCTCCAGGGGGAGAGATTGTAAATGCTAAACTGGAAGATTTTACCCTCACTTTCCAACGGCATGTCTTATGCAACCATATCCTCACTCAACTTCTTATTACTGGAATGAAGAAAAATAAACATGGGCGAATCATCAATATCATTTCAACTTCAGTTAAAGAACCAATTAAAGGATTAGGGGTTTCCAATACTATACGTGCTGCAGTTGCTAATTGGGCAAAAACAATGTCGTTTGAGTTAGGTCCTTTTGGGATTACAGTGAATAATGTGCTTCCCGGTTCCACTGAAACTGCCCGTATCTACGACATTATTGACCGCACTTCAGTTAAGTCAGGCAAAAGTAAGGAGCAGGTAAAAGCAGATATGCTTAGTAAAGTCCCTGCTGGAAGGTTTGCTGCACCAGAGGAAATAGCTTATGCCGTTGCTTTTTTGGCTTCTGATGAGGCTTCTTATCTGAATGGTATTAATTTAACCGTTGATGGTGGACGAATGGGTTGCCTGTAAATTAATGTGTTTTAACGTTGCATGCAACCTTTATGACTAAAATCACATCTATAGTGATATAAAGGGCGTAACTTCGCTTATTCTAATTAGTCATTTAAAATTATGAAAAGGAACATATTTATAGGTCTCATATTGACAGTGTTTTCAGCATTTGTTATTCAATCCTGCGAAGAAAATGGTTGTAGTAAGGGTTATGATAGTAATGCCGAAGGTGATGAAAGTAAAAAAATGGTAGGCGACTGCATGAATTGCCATAGCCCTAATGGCGGTGCTGGCGGATGTTTCAGGGTTGGTGGAACGGCCTTTGATAGTATTTCCGGTAGTGGCGCTACCCAAGGGGCGGTTGTAAAATTATATACTCAGCCCAATGGTGCTGGAGATTTAATAATAACGTTGACTGTTGACAGGAGCGGAAATTTTTTCACTACCACTCCTGTTGCATTTGGAAACGGACTATACCCAATGATAATTTCAGGTACGGGAATAAAGCGGTACATGCCTAATCCTACTACTATAGGGGCTTGTAATAGCTGCCACGGAAGCATAAACCCTAAAATTTGGGCCGACTAAGTCCATGTAATTATTAATTCATACTTTTGAGCCTATGTCTAAAAGCATTTCCTTCATTCTATTTTTATTTATTGTTCCTGCTTTCTCCTACGCACAAACAGATACTTCTAAAACTCAACCCCCAACTTGGAATGATGTAAGGAATATTTGTTCGCCTACTACAAAAACCGTTGCCCCGCATTTCCTGGATGTTTATTTCATGCACCGTTTTGGCAGTATTGGTGAAGCTTCGAACGGTGGAATTCACACATTATATGGTTTTGATGTTGCCTCCGATATTTTATTTGGTTTTGACATTGCTATTTCCAAACGGATAATGGTGGGTATTGCCCGTAGCAAACAACAGGAACTTATTGATGTATATGGAAAATACAGGTTTTTAAACCAGAAGAAAGGCGGTTCACCTATTTCTATGGCTATCTACGAAGATATTGGGGTTATTCCCGAAGCCGATAACCAGTTTTATGGTAGCACAAGCATTCCTCCTTCAAGGCAAACGGTTATGGACAGGCTTGATTACCTTACCCAAGTAATTATCGACACCAGGATAAACAAACACATTTCAGTAGAGATTATTCCTACACTTAGCCATAGAAACCATACACTTGAATCAATCAATTATAACAATGATTCCTTTGATGCGAATGATATTCCTGCAATTGCTGTGGGGGGAAGGTATATGTTCACTAAGCAGATTGGGCTTGTAGCAGACTACTATTATGTTATATCTACCTATAGAACGAACAACCCATACCTACATTACTATAATCCACTATCATTCGGGTTAGAGGTTTTTACGGGTGGACACGTTTTCGAAATTACGCTTAGCAATTCCTCCGGTTTGCTGGGAAATAATTTTATACCAAGTACCACCGATACATGGACTAAAGGTGGTTTTAAACTTGGGTTTACTATCATGCGGGCGTTTAATATCTAAACGGCCTTTTAAAAATTACCGGCGGACTATAATATTTCCCTATTTTTGGGAATTCATAATTAATATTAACTCAAATAAACAATATGAGCAAAGCAGAAATTATAACAGAAAAAGGCACAATGAAGGTAGAGTTCTATGACAAGGATGCTCCCGGAACCGTTGCTAACTTTATTAAACTAGCCAAAGAAGGCTATTATGACGGACTTAATTTTCACCGTGTAATACCTGATTTTGTGATTCAAGGAGGATGCCCTAATGGCACCGGAACAGGTGGCCCTGGTTATACCATTATGTGCGAAACCGGAGGCGAAAACCAATATCACGACCGTGGCGTATTAAGTATGGCACATGCCGGAAGAAACACCGGAGGCTCCCAATTCTTTATTTGTCACAGCCGCACTAATACAAAACACTTAGATAGACAACATACTTGCTTCGGCAAGGTAGTGGAAGGCCTTGATGTGATTGATCAAATCAAGCAAGGAGATAAGATTACCAAGATTACTATTACGGAGTAAGAATATTATCTTTAAAGAAATGCCTGCCTGTTGGATAAATGGGTGGGCTTTTTAGTTTGATTAATTACGTTGGTGCGAAAACTAATACGTTACCAATCAATCGCATTTTTATGAGTGGGTTCAACTACCATTTTCCCGTTTTTATCGATAGCTCCCCAAAGATTATTTAATTCAATTTTCGCTTGTCCTTTTTCAAATTTACAAGCATACTGAAACTGAAAATCGATGACTAATTTTCTTGTAGTATCTATATAACCGGATTTTCCTGACCCTAGTTTTCCATGATCATTTCGGACAACACAAAGACCTTCCGAGAAATGATCAACCCAATCAAACTGGGGTTTTATTTTTTCTTGTCCTTTAATATCAATGAAGCCATATTTGTCATTTGCCCTGAAACTAGCTAATCCATTATGAACTGGACCTAAATATTCATATTGTGTCTGAAGCACATATTTACCTGTTGTGTCTATAAGCCCCCATTTGTTTTCATTTTGCACATTTGAAAAGCCTTCTGAAAACATTTCAGCATAATCGAATTTAGGTTCAATTACAATTTTACCGTTTAGGTCACGAAAACCTGTCTTATTATTTTGCATTATTTGGAAGTACTTGATTCCTTCTCGTTCACCAACTTCTTTTGAGTTTACGCGTTTATCATTAAGGACACTGGCAAAAATTTCATTAGCAGACTTTTCTTTTGTCTTTGAGTTGCAACTAAATAAAAGTCCTATTGCAATAATTGTAAATAGGCCAAATAATAGTGGTAGTTTCATTGCTATTGAATAATAAATCTCCCTACCTCTCCTCGTATTGCCCCTTATAGTATTTCTGGTATTCGCCAGAGGTAACATCATTCAGCCATTTTTCATTGCTTAGGTACCAGTCTACAGTTTTGGCAAGGCCGCGTTCAAAAACCAAAGATGGTTGCCAGCCGAGTTCAGTTTGTATTTTGGATGAGTCTATGGCATAACGCAGGTCATGTCCGGCACGGTCTTTCACAAAAGTTATAAGGCTAGCTGATGTACCCATTGGGCGGTTCAACTTCTTATCCATAATATCGCAGAGCAATTGGATGAGTTCAATATTTTTCCATTCGTTGTTGCCACCGATGTTATATTTCTCACCGATTTGTCCTTTGTGAAATGCAAGGTCAATGGCAGAGGCATGGTCTTCTACATACAGCCAGTCACGGATGTTTTCACCTTTACCATAAACAGGTACAGGTTTCATTTCTTTTATGTTATGTATGGCAAGGGGAATGAGCTTTTCCGGGAAATGGTTTGGCCCGTAGTTGTTTGAACAGTTTGACATAACTATTGGCAATCCATAGGTATGGAAATATGCAAATACAAAATGGTCGGCACTGGCTTTGGAAGCGGAGTAGGGGCTGCGTGGATCGTAAGGTGTGTATTCAGAAAACAAACCTTCCTCACCTAAGGAACCATATACTTCATCGGTAGAAACATGGTAGAATAAACAGTTTTCGTAATTACCCGCCCAATATTTTTTAGCTGCATTCAATAGGTTGATTGTACCAATAACATTGGTCATTGCAAACTCGGTCGGGTTGGAGATGGACCTATCAACATGCGATTCAGCTGCCAGGTGAATTACACCGTCAAACTGATGTTTTTTGAAAAGTTCATCAATAAATGCACCATCAACAATATCTCCTTTAACAAAACTGTAGTTGGGTTTATTCTCAATGTCAGTAAGGTTTTCCAGATTTCCCGCATAAGTAAGTTTATCGAGGTTCACAATTTTAGAACCCGGATAATTAGTTACAAAACGGCGTACCACATGAGAGCCAATGAATCCGGCCCCTCCTGTGATTAATATGTTCTTTAAATCTCTCATGGTAGTTTATTATAAGCTCCAGTATCCAAAGTTCTTAATCCTGCCGCGATAAATGCCCTTTACATCTGTAACAACACCTTGCGGAGTAAGTATGGATGAGAAGAAATCTTCGTTGTAATCAAGATACTGTTTGTGGTTTACGGCAACAATAACAGCGTCGTAATTATTGGAAATTTTATCTGTCAATGCAAAACCATATTCTTCCATCAATTCGTGAGAGTCGGCCAAAGGATCGGTTACATCAACAGTCAATGAAAATGATTTTAACTCCTTAACCACATCTGCAACGCGGGAATTGCGAATATCTTTCACATCTTCCTTAAAAGTAGCACCCATCACTAAAACTTTAGCCTTGGAAATGTCTTTTCCTGTGGCAATGATTTTCTTCACAGTGGTTTTTGCAACATAAAATCCCATGGAGTCATTAACATAACGGCCTGAGTTAATAACATGTGTGTGATAACCCAATGCCTCAGCCTTATGAATAAGATAATATGGGTCAACACCTATGCAGTGGCCGCCTACAAGACCCGGTGAGAACTTTAAAAAATTCCATTTGGTTCCGGCTGCCTCAAGCACTTCGTAGGTATTAATTTCAAGCCTGCTGAATATGAGTGAAAGCTCATTCATCAGTGCGATGTTAACATCACGCTGGGTGTTTTCAATAATCTTCGCAGCCTCAGCAACCTTGATGGAGGAAGCTTTATGAACACCCGGTTCAACAATGATTGAATATGTTTTTGCAATATTATCCAATGCTTCAGCATCGCAGCCTGAAACAATTTTTAAAATCTTGGTTATAGTATGTACTTTATCTCCCGGATTGATACGCTCAGGAGAGTACCCTACCTTGAAATCTACGCCTACTTTAAGTCCTGAGAATTTTTCAAGAACTGGAACACAATCCTCCTCTGTGCACCCCGGGTATACTGTGGATTCATACACTACATAATCTCCTTTCTTTAGAACCTTTCCAATGCTTTCACTTGCTTTTAACACAGGTGTAAGGTCAGGTTGGTTGGCTTGATCAACAGGGGTTGGTACTGCCACAATATGAAAATTCGCTGTCTTTAATACCTCCAACGAATCCGTAAATTCTATATCGCAGCCCTTAAATTCTTCTGGTTTCAGTTCCCCGCTTGGGTCAATTCCTTTCTTCATCAGTTCGATTCGTTCCTTGTTAATGTCGAAACCGATTACCGATACTTTCCTAGCGAAGGCAAGGGCAATTGGCAGACCTACATATCCCAATCCGATTAAGGAAACTTTTGCTTTTTTGTCGATGATATCCTGATACATGGTTATTGTTGTTTTGATGCGTAAATCCGTTCAATTATTTCAACTACTTTCATACCTTCCAAAGCATTAGTGGATGCAGTAGAGCCATTTTTTAAGGTGTTAACCACATTTTCAATTACGTAGTGATGGTTTGCAGCAGAGCCTTTATAATGTCCGTAATCATTAGCAGGGTTGGTAGGAGGGAGGTTTGGCTGTTCCACATTTTTAACATGGCAATATTCTATAATATCCATATACTGTCCGCCTAATTTAACTGTTCCGTTTTCAGCTACTATTGTTAAACTGCTTTCGAAGTTATGATCCCAAACAGAGGTTGAGAAATTAAGGTTGCCGATACCTTCCTTCAAAAATTTATAACTAACGCTGCCGCTATCGTCAAACTCCGTATTTTTTGAATGAGTAAAGTTGTTAAATTGGCCTTTGATATCGTATATATCACCGAATAGCCAGTACATTAAATCAATAAAATGTGAGAACTGGGTAAATAAAACCCCGCCATCCATATCTTTTCTGCCTTTCCAGGTATTGGGTTTATAATAGCGTTCATCGCGGTTCCAATAGCAATCGAGTTGAACCATGAAAATACCACCTAATGCTTTTGATTCTACCAGTTTTTTGAGCCATTCGGCCGGAGGTGAATAGCGGTTTTGCATAACACAAAAAACTTGCTTGTGTGCCTGAAGGGCTTTAAAAATAATGGTCTCACAATCTGACTTTTTTAACGCCATTGGTTTTTCGCATACAACATGTTTTTTAGCTTCAAGGGCTTTCAAGGCATGTTCAGCATGTAATCCATTGGGGGTGCAAACGCTTACTACATCAATATCACACGATGCAAGCATATCATCAACTGAATTAAAATAGGGCACTTCAAATTTTGAAACTCCGGTTTGTTCTTCGGTTAAAATATCGCAGAGGGCTACCAATTCTGTATCATTATTTCTGCTAATCATTTCCGCATGGCGTTTCCCAATATGCCCGCAACCAATAACAGCAAATTTTATTTTATTCACACTCATTTCAGGCAGTGGTAATTTTACTGACGTGTCCGTTCTCTAATTTATATTTTTCTTTACTTTCAGAACAAGTAGCAATACCATCTGCATCAAAATGAAGCCGATGTCCATATTCACTCATCCATCCAATTTGCCTGGCAGGATTCCCCACCATTAACGCGTAAGGTTTAACACTTCTTGTTACAACTGCGCCGGCTCCAATAAATCCAAATTCGCCAATATCATGTCCGCAGACTATTGTCGAATTTGCACCTATGGTTGCACCTTTATGAACTTTGGTTTTAGCATATTGCCCTTTGCGGACAATTGCACTGCGTGGATTTGTAATGTTTGTGAACACCATTGAAGGGCCTAAAAACACATCATCTTCACATACTACCCCTTCATAAATGGAAACATTATTTTGTACCTTAACATTATTGCCAAGAATAACCCCCGGTGCAACCATCACATTCTGGCCTAAACTACATTTTTTACCAATTACCGCATTTGCCATAACATGGCAGAAGTGCCATATTTTGCTGCCTTCTCCAATTTTACAACCTTCGTCAACAATAGCTGTAGGATGTACGTATATATCACTTTCTGAACCCATCTATGTTTAAATAAAGGCTGCAAAAGTAAAAAAAAAGGCGGAATCGTTACCTCTTGACCCTTTGATGAATGCACTTTTAATGAATTAGGGGCAATTGATATTGGGGATAACCTTATTCACTTATTATTTAGGTTTGGGTTTTTAACAATTTTTGAAATTGAAAAAGCAGCGCAAACAATAAGGAAAGACCAGGTGGGAGAAAAGAATCGGGTGTCGGGAACTCTTAAGAAAATAGGGTGGATAAGTATCGTATAGAGCGGGAATAGAGCAATCAGAACGAATAAGATATTTTTCCTTAATCCAGCCCATAAAAGGAAAATCATTCCAATTAAGCCAAATAGGAGGGTGCCCAAATAAAGCGTTGTGCTGAATATACGCATAATTGGATTTAATTGGCCAAGGGTTTGGCCCCTGTCGAGGTATTTTTTTGTGTAAGCACCATATAAAAAGATTCCTGTTAATCTTATTGGTGTTGCTACATAATAGGTAAAAGGTTTTTCCTTTTGAAAGGAGGCCTTATAGTGGTTGAATTTTGAAATCAATTCTTTTTGATATAGCTTGGCAGTGAATGAATCGGTTAAAGGGTTTTGCAAAGCAATGATAAGCTTCTTCAAGTGTAGAAGGCTGTCTTTATTATACTTGGAGGTATATATATCATCAGGGAGTGAGTCGTACTTCAAAGGTTTAATTCTTCCCGGGTACGAATAGTCGAACCAGCTTAAATCGGGTTCTTTATCCCCAAAGGAATAAGCCCCTCCCCAAGATTGGGTAAAGTAAAACATGGGTTGTAGATAACTCTCGGCAACATTGGGGTAATTGCCAATGTATGCCAATGGAACTATTTTTTTGAAATGAACATAATTCCGGTAGGTCCAAAAACTGTCGGCAATAAGAAAGGGCAGTAGAAACAGAAAACCATATTTGATATTTCTGCGGATTTCTCCTTTCTTTTGAAATAATATTAGCAAAGCAAAAGCAGGGAGCAATAATGCAAAACCCGGGCGCATAAAGACTGCCCACCCAAGGAAAATAGAAGAAAGAAAAAGATGCAAAAACCTTTTTGTATGGATATAGTTTGTGAAGAACCAGGCCGAGAATATTAAAAATGAGGTACACAAGCTCTCTGTCTGAATGAATCCGTCGAAATAGTTTTGGAAATTGCTGATGAGTAAAAAGTAAAAACTAATATAAAATATCCTGTTGTTGCCAAAGATGTTTTTTGCCGTAATGGCGAGGATATAAATACTGATGGAGGCCATCAGGTACTGAAGAATAAGTATAATATTACAAGCAATAGCTGTTGGAGTTATTAACCGGAAAATAAGATAAACCAAACCATAGCCCGGCATACGGAAGTCTGGGGTGTATATTCCATGGGCAAGCCAATTGTCAATGGGTTTTAAGTAGGAAGATGTATCGCCACCGGTCCCTCCCCAAAAGCCCGGTATTTCGCAGATAGGGTGGCTATGTAACAACCAGATGAATGGCAGGATTCCTTTAAAAAGTAATCCTAACGCCAACCAGAGCCCTTGTGAGGAAGGATTTTTTAAAAGGATTTTTCGGAGGGTATGCATTCCGGTATAGTGTCTGGATGAGGGTATTAAACGACCTCAAAAATAGAATTAATAGCCCATTCAAACAATTTTGTTGATTTGCAAACCGGTTAAAAGCTTAGGATTTACTTAATTTGCGAAAATAAATGAAGGAGCGGTTTTTACATATTGTCGATCTGGATGTGCCCTATCCGCCAAATTACGGCGCTGCTATTGATATGTATTGCAGGCTGAAATCGCTGCACCACCTTGGCATCCGCATAATTTTGCACTGCTTCGAATATGGCCGTGGCAAACCTGCCAAGCTCAAAAACTATTGCGAGCAGATTTATTATTATCCCCGTAAAAGTATGCTTCCGTTTTTCTTCAAAACTGATCCATACATTGTGTTCAGCAGGGAGAATAAAAAAATGTATGACCGCATTTTTGCCGATAAATTCCCGGTTTTGCTGGAGGGTGTTCATACATGCGGAATACTAATGGATGAGCGCTATAAAAAGAAACCATTTTATGTGCGGATGCATAATGTGGAACATGAGTATTATGAGTACCTGGCAAAGGCTACAACCCATAAATTGCGCAAGTACTATTATGAAAAAGAATCTGAGAGGCTGAAAGTTTTCGAGAAGAATTTAGACCGTGCCAAATGCCTTTTTTCTGTTTCAGAGCGAGACCATGCAACGCTTTCAGCCCAATTTGCAAACGTAGAATACATACCGCCATTTATATACCACGATGAGATAGACTCTAAACCAGGTAGAGGGGAATACGTTTTGTATCACGGCAATCTTACCGTAGAAGAAAACCTTCAGGCTGCTGAGTTTCTAATTAATGAAGTTTTTAACGATTTAACCATACCCCTTATTATAGCGGGAACCAAGGCTTCTTACCTGCAGGATAAAACCACTTCACCCAACATCGATTTTATAGATTCACCATCTTCGCCAGACTTGCGTAACTTAATTCACGAAGCTCAAATTAATGTGCTTCCAACCTTTCAGCCCACAGGGATAAAGCATAAACTTATTAATTCGCTTTTTGCCGGGCGCTATTGTGTTGTTAACCCTCAAATGGTGGAGGGGAACGGGCTCGAGAAGTTTTGCCATGTTGCTAAAGATGCTGCTGAAATGAAACGCATTGTTGAAGAACTTTTCAGAATACCATTTCCGCAAGCAGAAATAGACCTAAGGAAAGCAACATTGCAAAATATCTACTCGAATCGCGGTAATGCCCAAAAACTGGTTGACATTATTTTCGGGGAGTAGAAATTAAAAACCCCTGTATTTCTACAAGGGTTCTTAGTATGAAAAAATATTGGTTTTGAATTACCCGCCAATGGTGTGCATTAATGACCACATGATAGCTTCATATCCTGCTTTATCATTTCCATAAGCCGCCTGCATTGCCGAGAGTGTATTATTCCACAGGGTCATTGAAGAGCCCGGTGCAGGCACACAAAAGTATTTGGTAGCGCCTTTCATGCCATTAACAGTAAGGAGTGCTCCGGCATATACATTGCCGGTTGTGCGGTATAAATACTTAACGTTTACAGTAATTGTTGTTCCAAGGTCAATTGGGGTATTTCCCTTGTCTGTTATGGAATATCCGGCTTTCATATCTAATCCGGAAGATACCTGAACGGCATATCCTTTGGTTAGGTAGTTATACTCTTCATCGGTGGTTTGGCAAAATGCAACCGAAGAGGTTAAAATGAACAGTGCAAAGAATAGTTTTTTCATGTTTAAATGTGTTAATTGGTTTATATTAAGGATGCGAATTAGTTGTATGATTCCCTACAAACATAGAATAAAAATCGATACAAAAATACATTAAAGAGCTAGCCGGTGTTATGACATCCATCATAAAGGTTGTTACATTTCATCTCCTTTCTTAGTTGGTTTGTTCCTATATTTGTCATGGATTTTAATTAAAAGTATTCAATACAAAACGGTATGGGCAGGTTTCTATATTTTATTGCAGTTGCATTGGTAGTATTATGGTTATTGGGTTTTTTCGTATTCCATTTAGGTACCCTTATTCACTGGTTACTTGTAATTGCTGTAATTGCCATCTTACTGAAGATAATTAGGTGGGGAGCGCAATAGGTATATTTTTGAAATTGTTTTTATATTTTTTAGGTATAAAATTAGTCCTGAAAAATAACAGGAAAGATAACAGAGAGGTAACAGGAGGTAACAGGGGAAATAATAGCAGAATAACAGGAATTTTGATTTTTCGGGCTCGGCCTAAGTTATTGATAATAAATACCTTGTAAATGAGCCTCCTGTTATTAACAGGGCAGAACAGGAAATTACAGGAAGATTTTATATCAATAATTAGTTTTTTATTTTTACTGATTAGTAAATATTTTTGAATCACTTTGGTAGGGTATTTTACGTTCATGAATACAAAGATAATTCATGGAAAAGTGTTTTTTGAAAAAGTCAATGACCAGTATTTAATTAGTAACGGCGAAGCCCTCATGAGTTCAAATATTAAAACAGACGCTTTACGAATAATTAGAAATTAAGAATCAAACTCTTGAAAAATTACAAAGGAGAATTTTTATATTAACAGGGATAACAGAGAACAAAAGACACTAGTTAGTGGGACCGAAGTAGTGGCATTTATTATATATTAATATGTAATTATGTAATAATTGCCGTTCATAAGCCGACAATTTGTAGTGCAGTATAAATAGTCCCAACACCAATTTTGGGCTTTAACACGGGTATAAACAAAATTTAAAAGCCAGTCGGTGTTGCTTAAATTTCTTTTAAATTTGTCAGATTAGAATCTGCAACAAACAGTAATTTATTATGGCTGAAAAAAAATCAAAACTGGCCGATAACAAGACAAAACCAACCGCAGACAGCGTAGTTGATTTCATTAATAATATTACCAATGAACAGAAGCGCAAAGACAGTTTTGTGCTGCTGGAAATGATGAAAAAAGCAAGCAAGGAAGAGCCTGTACTCTGGAGCAATTCCTTTATCGGGTTTGGTATCAAAAGGCACAAAAGCACAGCCACAGGCCGCGAAGCGGACTGGATGCGGATAGGCTTCGCACCACGCAAATCGAACCTGTCGTTGTACTTCGGTACATATGCCGGCGAACATTCTGCTGCGCTTGAAAAGTTGGGCAAGTATAAGGCCGGCATGGGTTGCGTGTATATAAATAAGCTGGCTGATATTGATTTGAAAGTGCTGAAGGGAATGATAGAAGCAGGGTTGAAACGGAAGTAAACTACTGCTTGTCCGAATGGATCCCTTTGGGAAAAGCAATGGATAGTGAATGAACTGTAATCGGGTGCCGCGTCATTTATGGCGGTGTGGGAAACACCAACACCGACTTAGGGGCTTTAGCCCATATTTCTTCAATGGACATTAGTGACACAAACGACCTGAAGGGAAGTCCCTGATGTCGTAAAAGTCCCGAGAAGGATAACAAAAAGTAAGCTCAGCTTACCAGTTATTTAGGCACGAAGTGCAACTTCGCGCCTACGGGAGGTAAATATTAAATGATTCCCATGTATTTTTCGACTCCAGCTTTTAATCTAATCCCTTCTTGCTCCATCGATTTAGCATATGCTTCCATAAGCGTCCCCCCATCATTCAACTTTCTTCCCATACTTACAACCATGTCTCTGGCGGAAATACAAAGTGGAAAAAGTTTAGTTACTAAAGGATGTTTATTATGCTCAATACATTTCTCAATTAGTGGGTTAAATATCGCTTCATCTACCTTAAGTACATTTAGTTGCCCAATTTTTTTAATAATAGGTGAAATTGCTAATTCAATGAATTGATAAAATTTGTCGGATGAAAAATCATATCCATTATTAGTGTTTTCAGTTAACCAAAGAAATATTGTTTCAGTTATATTCCGAGTTGCTAATTCAAGTTGTTTAGTCCCTTCCTCTAATTTGAGTTTTTGAATATCAAATTCATTTTTTACCATTTGAGAATCGTACTCAATTATTTCAAGTGAAGCATATAATTCATCTACTATTTTAAATGATTTTTCTTTATTTTTTTCTTTCTTGATGAAATATTTATAAACTAATCTTCTGTCAAGAATATCAATTCTTTTAGTGTTTAAAAGTGCTATGAAGTTAAATATTTTATTATCAATTTGCTTTGTATGGAATTGAATTGCGAATTCTTTAATTGATTTAAGTTGGATTGGTACATTAAGTTGTATTGTGTTGAGTTCAATTAAAAAACTTTCACCTACGTCGTTAATTTCTCTTTTTCTTCTAATATAGCCAAGTAACTCACTTATTGCTATACCCAACAAAACACCACAGGTTGATAGAATAGCGTCCCTTAAAAAGGAGTTTCCTGTTTCTTGAATAGATGGATTATTGTAATAATTGAAATTAAATAGTAGCATTTTATAATTGATTTCGTTGAAGAAAACCTAAAACTCCAGAATACATTTCTTTCACTTGTGCAATAACAAATTCATTATAGTGTCCGTGTGCGGCTTTATTCCTCAAATCTAGCCAAGCAGTAACCCCTTTTTGTTCAAGAACATTATAAACACCCTGTTTCACTAAGTCAGTATTTAGGGTATCTGCTCTTTTGGGTTTCACTTCATCTCCTTTTTGATAAGTTAATTCTACTCCATTTTTTATACACAATTGTCGTAAGTGTTCCTCGAGTATAGAACCGATCATTACGGCAGCGGGATCCTTGTAATTATTGTCAAGTAAATGTAAACTCATTTCTAAAAAATCTGAAAAAACTTCGGCTGTAATTAGGCTTTTTATTGTAGTTAACCAACCTTGCTCAATTTCATTTTTAATTGCGTTAAGAATGCTAATACCAATTCTAGTTCTTGAGCCATAAGTTCCATTCACATTAACTTTGAATTCTGTGTAATAAACATGGTCTTCTCCAAAAAGTCCAGCTATAAATGACAAACTTGCTGATCGGAAACCGGAAAGTACTGCAGGATCAACCTGAAGGTCATTAATTGTTGCTAAAACAGAATTCCCTTGTGTTAATAGAAAATCTACTCTATTTAATAGTTCTTGGGTGTTTTTATCCATCACTTAATTTATTTATTCCTTCCTCGCCACAATCGTCAAAATAGTAGCCATAGCAACCGTTTCCCCGGTTTCATCATACACATCAACCTGCCATTTTACAATGCCTTGCGGGCGTTCTCCTTCTTTGTTTTCTTTAGCTGTTTTTTCCTTTACGGTTAGGCGCACACCAAGGGTGGCTCCTACATAAACGGGTTTCACAAAGCGGCATTCATCCAGTCCGTAGTTTGCTAATACGGGGCCTTTGCGCGGGTCAACAAATAATCCTGCCGCCATAGAGAGTACAAAATAACCATGTGCAACACGGCTAGTAAACATAGTGCCTTCGAGGGATGTAACATCCGTATGGGCGTAAAAATTATCTCCGCTTATATTGGCAAAATTCACAATGTCGGCTTCGGTAACGGTGCGTTTGTGGGTTACTTCGGTTTCGCCAATCTGCAACTCATCAAAATATTTGCGGAAAGGGTGGGTGAGGGTATGTATCTGTTCTGACTTGGGTTGGTACACATCGGTAATAGCTGTAATGGTGGTCGGGTGGCCTTGTATAGCGGTGCGCTGCATATAGTGGAAAATGCCACGCATGCCGCCCATTTCTTCACCGCCTCCTGCACGTCCCGGCCCGCCGTGAACGAGGTGGGGCAGGGGAGAACCATGCCCTGTACTTTCTCCGGCAGACTTGGAATTAATCACTACCATACGTCCATGATAGGCTGCAGTACCCAACACCATTTGACGCGCAAAGGAATCGTCTTCGGTAAATATAGAACCTACCAGACTGCCTTTGCCAAGCTTTGCAATAGCAATAGCATCGGCGGCGGTTTTGTAAGGCATTACGGTGCTAACCGGGCCGAAAGCTTCCAGTTCATGCGGAGCCATATTGTGGAGCGGATCTTTGCTATATAGCAACATACTCGGGAAGAATGCACCTTTCTTTTTATCGGCAGCCATTACTTCAAAGTCATCGTAATTTCCGAAAACGGTCTCACATGATTTTTGAAGCATTTTTACTTTTTCCATCACCTCTTTTACCTGTTCTTTTCCTGCGAGGGAGCCCATACGGACACCTTCTTTCTGAGGGTCGCCAATTGCAATGGTTGCAAGTCTTTTCTTAAGTGCATCAATAACAGGTTCTGTCAGGTTATCGGGGACAATGGTACGGCGGATAGCAGTACATTTTTGGCCTGCTTTGGTGGTCATTTCGCGTGCAACTTCTTTAATAAAGAGATTGAATATTTCACTTCCGGGAACCGCATCAGGCCCGAGAATACAACAGTTCAAGGAGTCTGCTTCCATGGTAAATCGCACCGAATTTTCTAAAATGGAAGCATGCGATTTTAATTTTTTTCCGGTGGATGCACTACCTGTAAAGGTAACTACATCTTGACAAGTAAGGTGGTCAAGCAAATCGCCTGTACTGCCGCAAAGCAGCTGCAATGCGCCTTCCGGTAATATACCCGAAGAAATAATTTCCTGCACCATTATTTGGGTGAGGTATGATGTAATGGTCGCAGGCTTCACAATAGCGGGCATACCTGCCAATAAGTTCACAGCTATCTTTTCCAACATTCCCCAGCATGGGAAATTGAATGCATTAATATGTACCGCAGTTCCTTCCAATGGCACACAAATATGGTGCCCGATAAATGTCCCGTTTTTAGAGACAATTTCCGGTTTGCCATCCACAAAAAATGGTTCGTTGGGTAATTCACGCCGGCCTTTGCTGGCGTATACAAACAGGTTACCGATACCGCCCTCAATATCCACCCAGGAATCAACCTTGGTAGCGCCTGTCGCGTAGGACAGTTTATAGAACATTTCTTTTTTCGCAGTGAGGTGCAGCGCCAGTTTTTTCAGCATCAAGGCCCTTTCATGGAAAGTCATTTTACGCAAAGCAGGGCTGCCTGTGTTGCGGGCATAGTCAAGTATTTCACCAAAGTCCAAACCTTTGGTAGTGGCTTCGGCAATCAGTTCTCCGTTTATAGCATTAAATAGCGGAACACCTTCTCCAAGGCCTTCCACCCATTTTCCTTCTACATAGTTAGCGAGTTTCATATATTTAGAATTGTAAATTGTTAATGGTGAATGTAAAGTCATAATAAGGTTCAAAGGTAAATGATTTTAGAATTCTGCCACAAAGGCACAAAAACACGAAAAAATTACACACTAATTATTTTGTGTGTTTAGTGATTTTGTGATTTAGTGGCAAACAAGTAAAAAGATGTTTATTACATTTACACTTTCAACATCTAAAATTTATGCATTATGTACGATAGGGTTTTACGTTTAACAAAAAATATTCTGGGCATTGTTGCCTTGTTTTATTTCTTTGCGCCAATATTGGCAAGGTATATTATCAAGAAAAAACCAGGGGTTGAATCTTCATCGGTAATCGACTTTTTTAACATGTCTATTTTTCATCCGATAAATCATCAATACGACATTGCATTAGGAAAAAATAGTGCCATTTACTGGCTTGCATTTTATGTGTGTATGCTGCTTGCCTGCTTTTTCTGCTGGCTTATTGCTTTTTATGTAATGAAGATTATTTATCTTCTTATCAAGAAAGTTGCCGGCAAATAGGGATGAAATAAATTATCAAAATTCCTGAACATCTTACAGTTCTGTCCGGAAATTATTTTTACATTTGTAATAATAAAATTGTAAAAGTATGAAAAGGCATCCTGTTCTTTTAATGATGGCATCCTGCTTGCTTTTTAATAGTGCAAGAAGTATTGCGAATATTCCGTATTTGGATAAATCGTTTTCGTCTCCGCCGGATTCGAATAGAAGCATGCTCATACAAATTCCTGTTTCAACCAACAGGGAGCTTAATCCCGGGGAAGTCTTTATTACCGGAGGGATTGGCTATGGCGATATGACATCGTTGCTTAGTCCGATTGAAAATTACGGAAATGGTTATTATAATTATTCCAGTGGCTTCAGCATTAACCACCTTCCGGAATTCGGAGGCTCGCTTGATATGCTGATCGCGCGAATTATAAGTATGGGTATCGGCGTCAATTACCAGGAGATTCAATTTGTTAATCAAAATAGTTACCAGGGTAATTATTACAACCGTTACCCGAACCTTGCCACATTCACCCGCTTGAATATAGGTATGCGGAATCTTTTTTATTTTATGGGGAGAAACAGCGACAATGTTCATTTTTACATGGGTGTAAGGGCAGGAATATCCATTTGGAATGAACAAGACCAATGGACATCAAACCCTAATTATTATTATTACTACCCGGTTATTAATTCAACTAACAATACTAAATTAAGTTTTCAGGTGCTTTGGGGACTACGATATTTCCCAGTGCAGGATTTAGGATTACAGTTTGAGGCAGGGCTTGGCTCGCCTTACTACGGGCAGGTTGGAATAACATTGCGGTTAAACGACAGGCCACAAACTTATAGCGTGACCAGAGCTGAATACAGAATAATGAACGAAAGCAACCAGCTTACGCATAAAGATTCCGTAAACATCGGGTTGACACACCCACCTGCTATTAAGAAGTAAAACCTATTTGGGCTTATTTCTGGTTTGAATTCTTACTAAAAAACGGTATAGCAAATATCCTAAAATTGCTATTACATACAGGAACCAGATATTGGCAAGGAAAACAATAATATCCTCTAAAGTGGACCAACCCGATTTTATTGCCTCCCAAATTTTAAAACCTAACCCGGGTTCATACGCCTTGATGTTTTTTTCGTTGGCAATTAACTCGCGCTTGATGGTTTCCCTTTGGTAAATCTCAATATTGATGGTGCTGTATTGAATCCTGTCCTTTAGTTTCAGATTTTCAACGCGGGCATTGTCTGCTTGCTCTTCTTTGTCATCAACTATGGTTGCCGTTTCTGAAATCTCAATTAGTTTTTTGCCTTTAGTATCGATGTCATTTGAAAGCTTATGTGCATGTTTTCGGGCGCGAAGTTCAGTTAGTTGGTTCGAAAGAATATCAAATTGAACATCATCGGCCTTAATAATGCGGTCATCCAAAAAGTTAATAAGCCTTGCAATGGTTCGCAATGTTGTGTCGAGTTTATTGCATGGAACCCGCAAAACCATTGTATTGCTTACGGTGTAGTAAGTGGACTCGAGCGATGAATCGGCGCTGATATTCGTAATGGCTTTATTATTTACACTGCTGTTTAAATTGGTGTATGTAACAAATCCATCAAATTTTTTCACAATGTCCTCAATACTATAGGTAGCCTTGTAAACATTATGAACACTGAATTTCATATCCGCTGTTTTAATGAATTTGCGGTTTGTATCGCTATTCGTACCGGCAGCAGAGGATGAAATAAACATGTTGGATGGGGTAAGCGAATCTGTGGCATGTAATGAGCCATTACTGCTTGGAGGTAAGCTATTAGAAGGTGGGGGAGGTGCTTTCAATGCCGACACGGTATTGTTTTCTCTCTCCTCTTTATAATGGGATGAACTGCAGGATGAAACGGTTACTAACAGAAATACAAAAGAACCTGTCTTGAAAAAATTAATTGCATTCATTGGTTAGGAATTTGATTTATTTTTCTTCTTCGCCAAATCCATTTTTTTTGGAAAGGTAAAGCTTGGTAATTTTAAATGGGATAGTTGTTACCGTATCAATCTTCAATGTGCCTTGCAGGTTAATAAATTTTGTGTCGTCAGGAAAATGTCCACTTAATGAAAATGAAACTTTATCATCATTACTAACGGAAGAAGTATCGGAATAATTGTATGACGACGAAGATAAATATGCCGTAATAAAAGAAGAATTGGAAAGACTGTCGGTTAAATTGGTGCCATTATCAGATGTTATGTATGAAATAGAAACAAGGGCATAATTACTCGCACTTACAGGACGGGATAAGGTGCCCGTAAAACTGAGGTAATTATCACTGCTGTAGCTATACTGGTTCGCACCAAGCTCTTTGAAATAGATTTTTCCATTTGCTGAATCTTCGGAAGTAAGAACAAGTGTACCATGTTCTTTTCTTTTTTCCGCTTCTACCTTTTCAATTTTTATTAATGCAAGTGAATCGAAGGCTGCAATTCCTGATTTTTTAAGGAAGTTAGCATAGTATATTTTTGCTTCAGCCACCTCCTTTGCATAGTCGAATTGTGGCTTGTCTCCTGCTTTATAGGTAACACGGATAGGTTTATTTTCACTAAAAAATAAGCTATTGTATTTATACGGATCAGTTGAAGACATTGACCCTATATTGGATGGATTGCTATACATTTTGCTAATCATATCTGTATTCTGTAATAGCGTATCAAGGCTGGCCATCATGTTTTTTCCATTGATAGACAGTTCTGCAGTGTTGTCGTTAATTTTAGCGAAGTTTGAGCATGAAACTATTTTGCCCGGGAGATGGTAGGTAACACTGATGTTTATATCTCGCAGCAACACTGCCATGTAATAGTGCATGTAACTATAATAAACGCCTCCGCCTTTAAACAGTTTTTTGTATTCTTTAGAGGCATAACTTGAACCAGTATCCTTTTTCTGTTTTAACTCGATGATGGTTTGTCCTTTGTCGTCATTGTAAACCTTCATGCTGGAATCTATGGAAGATAAAGATTCATCGGAGATATTTTTAAAATAAGCCGTACCCTTAAAGTATACGGTATCCTTTCCAATCATGTGCAGGTCTATGTCCTTCCATGCTACCACTCCCGGTTTTGATAAAATTTTACTGCCAAAAGCAAGCATCATGTCATGGGGTGTTAGCCTGGTAGTGTCTGCGAACATAGAGGAAAATCCACCCAGATCCCCTTTTTTAGAACTTGCTTCGCTGTAATAGGTGCTTATCATTGCCATATCAAGCCCAAGTTTTTCTTCGAAAACGCATTTGCCTGATAAATCAGGATTGATAGTGTAGGTTGATTTACTATTGATGCCGCAACTGCAAAAAAAAGCAGCAACTGACAGAATAGCTAAGTAGGACGATATTTTTTTCAAGATAAAATAATTATTTGTTTTTCTCCACCCATTCTTTTGCCTTCGCTATTGCAACCGAAATACCAGCCGCATTTGTTCCTCCGGCACTTGCATAGAACGGTTGTCCGCCGCCGCCACCTTGAATTTCTTTGCTGAATTCACGGATGAGGGTTGATGCATTCCAGCTTTTTTCTTTCAGCAGATTATCAGATAATGCAAGGAACAGATTTGCCTTTCCGTTTACTTCTGCACCGAGGATAAGAAATAGATTTGGTATTTCACTTTTCAATTGAAAGCAAATATCTTTTGCCACATCAGCTGATGTTATTTCAATTTTTTCCCCAATGAAATGAATAGTTTCAATGGTTTGTTTTTTATTCTGTAATGCTGATTTAATAGCCGCACCCTGTTCTTTGGAAAGTTTCTCAACCTGTTTCTGTAATTCACTAGTCTGCTGCTGCATATCTTGAATTGCTTTTACAATATTCTTAGGGTTTTTCAGCGCCAGCGATGCTTGTTTTACAGTTTCAATCTGTTCGTGAATATAGTTTTCAGCACCCAATGCTGTAACAGCCTCAATCCTTCGGATACCTGCTGATAGTGCGCTTTCCGAAAGGATTTTGAAATAACCTATTTGCCCGGTGGCTTTCACATGGGTGCCGCCACAGAGTTCAATAGAGTAGTTTTTATCAATGGTTACAACCCTTACGGTATCTCCATATTTTTCCCCGAAGAGAGCCATAGCACCTAATTTTTTAGCTTCTTCAATTGGTAATATCTGAGTTGAGCAAGGTATATTCTCCCGTATTTTTTGGTTTACAATACTTTCAATTTCGTTTAATTCTTCATCCGTCATTTTAGAGAAATGTGAGAAATCGAACCTTAAATAATCGGGGCTTACGAGTGAACCACGTTGTTCAACATGTTTGCCCAATACCTTACGCAGTGCAGCATGGAGTAGGTGAGTGGCTGAGTGGTTGTCCGCAGTGTGTATTCTTCTTAATGGATCAACAATTGCAGTGAAGTTGTCACTCAAATTCTCCGGAAGTGAATCTGAAAAATGAACAATCAGATTATTTTCTTTCTGCGTATTGATAATTTTTATGCGTTTACCATTCGCTTCCAGAAAGCCTGTATCGCCTACCTGTCCGCCGCTTTCGGCATAAAATGGAGTTTTATCCAATACAATTTGATATTGGTCTTTTCCTTTAAGGGTTGTTTTTCGGTACTTTAAAATGTGGGCTTTTTCTTCAATTCTTTCATACCCTGTGAATATGGTTTGTGTTTGAGGGATCAGTTCAATCCAATCTCCTGTTTCAATAGCAGTTGCTTTACGGGAACGTGTTTTTTGGGCTTCGAGCGCTTTGTTAAAACCAGTTTCGTCAATAGATAAATTATATCCCTTAGCAATGAGCGCAGTTAAATCTGCCGGGAAACCGAAGGTGTCATGTAATTCAAAAACCAATTCACCATCTAATGTAGTTTTAGATTCCGATTTTGTCTTAGTGCATAATGCATCAAGCCTATCCAACCCTTGCGAAAGGGTGCGCATAAATGCCTGTTCTTCCTCCTGTATTACTTTTTTAATAAGCTTATGCTGCTTTACCAATTCAGGAAAGAAATTCCCCATTTGTGCAACAAGGATATCAACCAATTCATAAAGAAAAGGTTCTTTAAAATTCAGGGATTGATAACCATACCTTACTGCCCGACGCAATATGCGCCTTATTACATATCCTGCACCTGTATTGGAAGGGATTTGTCCGTCGGCTATGCAAAATGAAATTGCCCTGATGTGGTCGGCAATAACACGCATGGCAATATTTATCTTTTCTTGTTCGCCTGAATTAGCTGTTGGCGAATATTTTTTGTCTGAATTTTTTTCTAATTCTACTATGAGGGGCTGAAAAATGTCCGTATCGTAAGTGGATTGCTTTCCTTGTAAAACCATAGAAAGCCTTTCGAACCCCATACCGGTATCAACATGCTGGGCAGGTAGTTTTTCCAGTTTGCCGTCAGCCTTTCGGTTGAATTCCATAAAAACAAGGTTCCAAATTTCAATTACCTGAGGATGGCTTGCATTTACAAGGGTTTTGCCATCTACTTTTTTGCGGTCCTCTTCGCTGCGCATATCTACATGCACTTCAGAGCAAGGTCCGCAAGGGCCGGTTTCGCCCATTTCCCAGAAGTTATCTTTCTTATTTCCGTTCAGTATTCTATCCTCAGAAAGGTAAGCTGACCAGTGTTTTTTAGCCTCATCATCAAAAGCAAGATTTTCGTTTTTATCGCCTTCAAAAACAGTAACATAAAGGCGGTCCTTATCTATTTTATAGACTCCGGTGAGTAATTCCCAAGCCCAGTCAATTGCATCCTTTTTAAAATAATCGCCAAAGGACCAGTTACCAAGCATTTCGAACATGGTATGGTGATAGGTATCAACCCCTACTTCCTCTAAATCATTATGTTTTCCTGAAACCCGCAGGCACTTTTGGGTATCTGCTATACGCGGACTTTGGGCTGTGCCATGACCTAAAAAAATGTCTTTAAACTGGTTCATACCAGCATTGGTGAACATAAGGGTAGGGTCGTCCTTCAAAACAATAGGTGCAGATGGCACAATCAGATGTTGTTTGGATTCAAAGAATTTGAGAAAAAGAGTACGGATTTCTGCCGATTTCATAAATTATGTCAATTTCCGGATATGTTTTTTTATATTTGCACTCCTATTAAAAAAGGAGTTGCTCAAAAGTAAGGCAATTTTAGAGACAGATGGCGAAAATTAAATACATATTTAACCATAAGACCCTCAGTTATGAGAAGGTGCATCACCGTTTTCGGGATAAGATGCGCAAAGTGCTTTCGTATGTGCTTACCAGTGTTTTCTTTTCCTTTATTGTTCTTGTTATAGGCTTTAGTGTTATCGATTCCCCGAAAGAAAAGAAGCTGAAAAGGGATATTGCCCAGTTGGAGTTCCAGTATGATTTGTTGAATAACCGCATGAGTGAAGTGAACCAGGTTATGCAGGATATGGCTTCGAGGGATAATAATATTTACCGTGTTGTACTTGATGCCGATCCGATTCCTGCCAGTGTTCGCGGTGCAGGGTATGGAGGTGCCGACCGGTATAAAGACCTTCAGGGCTTTACCAATTCTGAATTAATGACCGAAACAACCCGCAAAATGGACCAGCTTGTAAGGCAGATTTATGTTCAGTCCAGGTCGTATGATGAGGTTGAAAAACTTGCCAAAAACAAAGAAAAAATGCTTGCCTGTATCCCGGCGATACAGCCTATTGACAATAAGCAACTAAAAGGTATACTCTCTGGTTTTGGAATGCGGATTCACCCCATTTTTAAAGTAGAGAAAATGCATACCGGAATAGATTTTGCTGCTGTGCTTGGAACACCCATTTATGCTACCGGAGACGGAGTGGTTGAAACCGCAGATAATTTGGAACGGGGATACGGCAACCATGTGGTTATTAATCATGGTTTCGGATATGAGACCCTTTATGGACACATGAGCAGGATTGCCGCTACTGTTGGTCAAAAAGTAAAGCGTGGCCAGATAATAGGTTATGTAGGCTCAACGGGGGAATCAACCGGAGACCACCTGCATTATGAAGTAATAAAAAATGGCGTGAAAATTAACCCTATCAACTACTTTTATAATGACTTAACCCCTGATGAGTTTAAACAAATAATAAGCATTGCATCTCAACCTACACAATCGCTGGATTAATGGGATGGATTAGTGGTTAAGAATTTTGATGGAGGAATATTGGCAAGGAACAACAAGTAACCTGATTTTAAAAACTAGAAAATTTAATTGCCTGTAAAAAAGGTGGAAAAATTTTATTGAGAAGAAATAATAGTATAAAAAACATATCGTAAAAACCTGATGGAAAACCGTAGTAGTGGCGCAATATTTGATTTAAACGATTTAAAATCATTCCTTCGTGTAATTAAGAAAAACTGGTGGATTTTTGTTGTATTTGTAGGGCTTTCAGCAGCTGCCGGATGGTATTACGGTAAAACATTGCAGGACGTTTATGCAGTTGTTACCGAGCTTTTATTAAAATCTGAGGATGAGTCCAGTTCAACACTCGATGCGCTTTCTAATTTATCAAGTGGAGGTTCCGGGTCCGGTTCTTTATTAGGGAACCAACAGGTTAAAAACTATAATGAAATTCAAGTTATCGAATCATTTGATTTGTTAAGGAAAGTAGTGGATAAGCTTGATATTGGTGTTTCATATTATATTGAAGGCAGGTTGAATGATAAGGAAATGTTCGCAAATGTTCCTTTCAAGATAAGCGTTTTGAACATCAATGGAAGTTTATATGAATCGAATATTAAATTTAATTATATAGATAAATACCATTATAAAATAAGTTACGAGAAGGATAAAAAGCCATATACCCTTTCAGGAACTTTCGGAGATTATATTGTTAATACGGATATTAAAATGAAGGTGGTCAATCTAAGGCCGAATGAAACTATAATATCTAATTATTACATAAAAGTACATAACCTTAATAGCATGGTTAGTAATATTCAAAAAAACATGCTGGATATTCAGGTGCCTGAAAAAACAAATGTGCTTCAAATAACATTGAAAGACCCTAATCCCCAAAGAGGAGTTGCATTTTTGGATACATTGATAAATATGTATGTGAGAAATGTAGTTGACCATGAAATCAGGGTAAATACCCGCACTATTGAATTTGTTAATAAATTACTTAACGATGAGTTGGGGAAATTGGACACAATAAGTCTTTCTATACAAAATTATGAGGCCAAGAAAAATATTCTTGACCTTGATAGGGAAGAGGATGAATACTTTAGCCAATATAATACCCTTGATGCTAACAGGACAACACTGGAAGCTCAGGTAAGTGTATTGAATGATCTGGAAAAATATATTATTGAAGATAAGGACCCTCAATTTCTTCCTCCTTCAGTTTATATTAATAGTGATGATGACTTCCTTAAAACTACAGTAGATCAATTGTATGGTTTGCAGATTGGACGAATTGATGAAGCGGCCAAAGGGACCAAAGAAAATATTGCAATGTCTTCGATTGATAATAAAATCGATTCCCTCAAGCAAAAAATAATGACATACATTGCCAAGGACAGGGCGGCTACCAATAATCTTATTAAAGACAACAGTTCCCAGTTAAGCCAATATGTTGAACTGATAAAGACTATACCGGATAAGCAAAGGGGCTTAACAAATATCAGTACACAACAGGATGTGAACGAGCAACTCTATTCATTCCTTTTACAGGAGAAAGCAACAACACTTATTCAACGGGCCACAATTATTCCAAAAACTGAGATAATTGAAATCCCCAGGTCGATAGGAGTTATCGAGCCTAACCGAAATAAAACATTATTGATGTTTATTATGGGAGGTGCTTTACTTGGTGTTTTCTTAATTTTTATCAGGGTTACTTTTTACGATCGTATTGAGAATATTGCAGAACTGAAGCAGAAAACAACGTTGCCTGTAGTAGGGGAAATATTAAGTGCGCCTACACTTGCTAACTTATCTGTAGCTATTGAAAACAACCCAAAATCTCCGTTAACGGAATCTTTCAGGGTGTTGCGTACAAATTTACAGTATATGACCACCGGCAATGTATCCGGGTCAAAGGTTTTGTTGTTTACTTCGAATGGCCCAGGAGAAGGTAAAACATTTTGCTCTATCAACTTAGGTGCCATACTTGCAAAGGCAGAAAAAAAGGTTTTACTCCTTGAGTTTGATCTTCATAAACCCCGTATTCACAAAGCTTTGAATATTAAGGCAGATATTGGTTTAAGCACTATCCTTATTGGCAAATCAGAAATTGCTGATTGCGTATTACCAACACCAATACCTGGTATGGACATTATTCTTTGCGGGCCAATTCCACCAAACTCATCGGAGTTGGTTCTTTCACCACGCGTAAAAGATATCCTTGATTTTGGCAAACTGCATTACGACTATGTTATTGTAGACACTCCTCCTATAGGTTTAATTTCGGATGCTTTTGTACTTATGAATGTTTCTGATATTAATCTTTTTGTACTGAACACAAAATATGCTTATCGTGAAGCAGTTCAAAATATTCATGATACCGTAGTAATGAATAAGATCAAAAATTTCGGATTTGTATTGAATAACGTGAAGAGAAGAAGGTCCAAATACTACTATAATCGTTATAGTTACGGTTATTATGGTGGATATGGAGGCTATGGTGGTTACGGCGGATATGGAAGTTATGGTGGATATGGAGGTGGAACAGGGGATTAAGAAAAAATAAATTTGTATCGCCGTTCCTAATAATTATTACATTTGCAAACCTTTTTGGGAGCTTAGCTCAGCTGGTTCAGAGCATCTGCCTTACAAGCAGAGGGTCATCGGTTCGAACCCGGTAGCTCCCACCAAAACAGGAAACACTTATAAGGTAAAACTTATAGGTGTTTTTTTATGTCGGAATGAAATTTAATATTTACATACTCTTTTCAGAAACGCTGAGCAAGTACTATATAGGATATACAGCCGATTTAGCGGAGCGGTTAGGAAAGCATAACATTAATCACAAAGGATTTACGGGTGGAACAGGGGATTGGGAGTTGAAATATTCAGAAGCGAAAGAAACAAAAGAAGAAGCTGCCGGAAGAGAAAAAGAAATTAAGAGTTGGAAGAGCCGAAAAATGATAGAGTTATTGGTAGCGAAAGCTGGTTCATAGAATCCCGATTTTACAACGGGAGGGTCATCGGCTCGAACCCGGTAACTACCAAACTTAAAAATTAACTGCTTATCGGGTAATTCTCATAAGGCTTTTTTATTGAAATACAGACATTAAGACGTATAATTTAAAAGCTACCATTAGCCTATTGTACAGTTGGCTAGTAAAGGTATAGAACTTAATTAAGGAGGTAGAAAACCTCAAAAAGCATTTTTTATTGAAATCGGGGCAAAATTACCTTTAGTAAATACCTCCCAAAAGATGATAACTATCTGACCCTATTCCCCTCAAAGATAAAAGTACCCCTACTAAAATTAAATCAAAAAGAAAAGTTAAATTTTTGAATTATTGGTTTCAGCTAAAAAAAACTGATTTAAGTCAGTTGTGTTTAATGGAGAGATTAAAATAGGATTAAAAATAGCATCGTTGTGTATATATATAATTTAAATAGGAACAATTCAAGTAAAATTTCGTTAACTTAGGCGGAATTTGTTAGTAATTTTTTAATTTTACTTTCTTTTTCTCTTAATCCCCTGGAAGAACTTCCCCTTGAGAAAGAAGGCAAAATTGCCGGGTCTGCCTCTTTAATATTGATGAAAAACTGTTTAAAAATATGAATAAATATTACACTTCCAAATGGAACGCGTTGGGAAAATGCACGCTGGTTGCGTTGTTTTTAAGTATTTCATTTTCTCTTTTTTCACAAACCGGATACATTTCCATTAACTCGGCGGGTGCAGCAAGCAGCAATCCGGCTATATTAGACTTAAGCCATTCTTCCAATGCTCACATGGGCTTACTTATGCCTAACGTGAGTTTGGTTTCAACATCGGATGTGGCAACCATTCCGGGCCCGGTGGTTGGAACTATTATTTGGAATACCAACGGGGCATTACCCTTAGGTGTAGGTTATTATTATTGGTCGGGCACTGCGTGGTTATATATAAAAAATAGCGGAAGTCCAAGTGCACCAACTGGTACAGGAATCCCTAATTATTTAGCCAAATGGACAAGCGCTTCAACTTTAGGTACAGGCGCTGCACAAGATAATGGCACTGGTGTAAGTATATCTACAGTGGCTTTAACCCCTGTAAATAAATTGGATGTTAATGGTAACGCAGCTTTCGGTACTTATGCCGGAACAGCTGCTCCGGTTGGTGGTGTAATTATATCAGGACAAACCGGAATAGGAACAAACGCACCAAATGCTTCAGCAGCTTTAGATATTACATCCACTACGGGTGGATTGCTTCCTCCCCGCATGACAACAGGCCAAATAACGGCTATCGGCACTCCGGCAATTGGGTTGATCGTATTTAATTCCACTACTAATTGCATGCAATATTGGAGTGGTGTAAGCTGGCAGAGTATTACCTGCCAATGTGCAGGCGCACCGGCAACTCCGGGTGGAATAACAGGCACTGCAACTCCTTGTGCAACTTCAGGAGGAAATGTTTATAGCATTACTGCTGTTGCAGGTGCTCTTTATTATACATGGTCTATTCCTGCGGGAGCTACCATTACTGCCGGTCAGGGCACCAATTCAATAACCGTAACAATGGGTACTTCCAGTGGCAATATTTCAGTTACTGCCACAAATAGTTGCGGAACAAGCGCCGCAAGCACTCTTGCAGTTACTGCATCTCCAGTTCCCGCTACACCAGGCGCAATTTCAGGAAATGCAACGCCTTGCATATCATCAGCCGGAAATGTGTATACCATTACTGCTGTTACCTTTGCTACCAGCTATAACTGGACTGTACCCCCAGGTGCAACAATAACTGCCAATACTGGAACTTCCATTACAGTTACCTTGGGTACTAACCCCGGAAATATTACGGTTACTGCACAAAATGCATGCGGAACAAGTGCCGCAAGCACTCTCGCAGTTACTTTAGGTACAACACCTTCAGCACCGGGAATAATAACCGGACCTGCTACTCCATGCGCTTCAAGCACAGGTAATGTTTATACAATTGCATCTGTTGCAGGAGCAACAACCTACACTTGGTCAGTACCTGCTGGTGCTACTATTACGGCAGGGACAGGAACTACCTCCATTACCGTAACTATGGGAACAACTAATGGAAATATTACGGTTACAGCCGGCAATGCCTGCGGAACAAGCGGCTCAAGCCCTGCATTGGCAATTACTCTTTCCTCTATACCTGCTACTCCAGGTATTATTTCAGGAACTGCATCCTACTGTAACCAATACAGCACAACTAACCACGTATATACTATAGTAGCGGTTCCCGGTGCAACCACTTATAACTGGACAGTTCCCGCCGGGGTAGGTACTATTACCGCAGGGGCAGGAACAACTTCAATTACAATTACTTTAGGCGCATCTTATTTTACAGGAAATATAACTGTTACAGCTCAAAATGCATGCGGAACAAGTGCTGCAAGCAGCTTGGCGGTTACCATTAATGGAACCCCTTCTGTGCCTACAGTTCCTTCAGGAAGCACTACTCCGTCAACAAGCGCTTCTTTCGTTTATACTACTACTGCAATTGCAAATGCAACAACATATACCTGGTCTACTTCTAATACTAACCTTGCAACAGTATCGTTAGGACAAGGAACAACATCGGTAACTATATTAAATACTGCAACGGCCGGAACATACACTATCTGTGTAACGGCTGGTAATGCTTGTGGGACAAGTGCCACTTCTTGCTTAACTGTAACTTCTTCTGGTTGTGTAGTTGTACACAGCACATTCACCGGTACAGCAGGTTCTATTACAAGTTGGACTGTTCCTTGTGGTATCACATCAATTACTATTACAGCCAAGGGAGCTAAAGGTGGTGGTAGTGGAACTTTTGCCGGAAGAGGAGCTACCGTGGTTGGAACATTTACGGTTACCCCAGGTCACGTAATGAAAGTTTTAACCGCAACATCAGGTGCAACATCTTCTGACGCTTATACTGGCGGCGGCGGAGGCGGAAGTTATGTATGGGATAATAATACTACCACACTTTATGTTGCCGCAGGCGGCGGCGGCGGCGGTAATTCACCATGTGTATTCCAAGCGGGTGCAGGTTCATCTACAAATGCTACCACTATTGCTGCTGGCGGACTTGGAACTGCTGCAGGCGGTGTGTTAGGAAACGGTGGTGGAGGAGGAACTGGAAATGGAGCTGCTGGTGGTGGAGGTTGGCTATCCAATGGTACAGGAGGTGTTAACGGAGGATCTATAGGTGGCAAAAGTCCGGCAAACGGCGGTGCTGGTGGTGCTGCAGGTGGAAGTTATGGTGGAGCTGGAGGATTTGGCGGTGGTGGCGGTGCTTGGGAAAGTGGTTGTGGTGCCGGCGGTGGCGGTGGTGGATATAATGGCGGCGGCGGCGGAAATGGTGATGATGCCGCAGGCCAGGGTGGAGGTTCTTACGTTGCTCCATTCGGAACAGGAACATCAATGACTGCAGGGGCAAATAATGCGACAGGCGCTGTAACGATTGTATATTAAAAATAGAAGGACCTATTTTGAAAAAAATAAATAGCATTGACCAATACGAAAAAATTCAGTAAACATATTAATATGAATAAGCATTACATAAAAGGCGCTCTGGTTGCACTCCTGTTAAGTGTTTCACTTGCGCTTTATTCACAAGGTACCGTTGGTATTAATAGTACCGGAAACCCACCAAACGCATCAGCTGTTCTTGACCTTAGTAACAATCCGAACCTAGGGTTCCTGATGACGAATGTGAACCTGGCCTCTACGGCCGATATTGTTACCATACCCGCACCAACCGTTGGTATGATTGTTTGGAACACCAATGCTGCATTGCCATTAGGGGTTGGATTTTATTATTGGTCTGGCACTGCCTGGTTATATATTACGAACAGTGGGGTAGTGGGAGGTTCGCTCACAGGCTCCGGTACTACGGGATATTCAGCCCGTTGGACAAGCGCAACCGCATTAGCAAACGGAGTAGCCCAGGATAATGGAACAGGAGTTAGTATCTCTTCAACAGCCTTAACCCCTGTAAACAAATTAGATGTTAATGGAAATGCAGCTTTTGGCACGTATGCCGGAACCGCTGCCCCTTCAAATGGTTTAATTGTATCTGGAAATGTGGGGATTGGCACAAATGCACCCAATGCTTCCGCAACGTTAGATATTACATCCACAACACAAGGATTGCTTCCTCCGCGTATTCCGGGAGCAAGCATATCTTTAATTGCAACCCCTGCTACAGGATTGGTAGTATTAAATTCAACAACGAATTGTTTGGAGTACTATACCGGAACAGCCTGGCTGAATTTAGCCTGCCCTTGTAATACACGTCCCGACATGCCCGGAGCCATTACCGGTAATACTGCAGCATGTGCATCAACAACCGGAAACGTATATACCATATTACCAATACTAAATGCTACTTCATATATATGGACGGTTCCACCCGGCGCAACTATAACAGCAAATACAGGTACTTCTATTACTGTTACCATGGGTGCAACATCCGGGTATATAACAGTAGCAGCAGTTAACAGTTGCGGAACAAGCGCTCCTTCAGTTCTTGCACTAACAATTTCTAACGGTATTCCGGCAGCGCCTGCAGTTCCTTCAGGTACTACAGCGCCTGCAATCAGCACGGCAAATACGTATACAATTGCTGCTGTTGCCGGGGCAACCAATTATTCCTGGTCAGTATCTTCAACAAACGGAACAGTAACAGCGGGACAAGGCACTACTTCTGTAACTATTACTTTTTCAGGTACAGCAGCTACTATGAATATATGTGTAACAGCGAGCAATGTATGTGGGACTAGCGCCCCTTCGTGTTTGTCTGTTACTTCAACAACTTGTGCGCATGGTACAGTGCCAACATTTACATATTCAAACTCAGTGCAAACATGGACTATACCTGCATGCGTCACACAAATAACGATTACTGCAGTAGGTGGTGCAGGTGGATATGGACAATATACTGCTACTCCTGTAGCAGGTGGTAACGGTGCTACAATAATTGGAGTGGTTACCGTAACTGGTGGGCATACACTTAATATTGTAACAGGTGGTGTTGGAGGTGGTGATAATTCCGATGACGGAGGAGGAGGAGGAGGAGGCACATTCATTTGGGATAATAATACAGGTACTGTTTTGGAAGTTGCAGGCGGCGGCGGCGGCGGCGGATATATAACAGGCAATATAGGAGCTCCCGGCAGTTTAACTACCACACCGACTGTGGGAACAGGCACAGCAGATGCTGCGGCCGGAACAGGCGAAGGCGGTGGCGGCGGTGCACTCGGAACATATGGAGCAGCAGGCGGTGCAGGATATCTGGGTAATGGCGTAAATGGATATGGTTCAAGTACAGGAGGTAATGATAAAGCTAATAATTTTACTGCGGTAGCCGGTTATGATGGTACAGATCCTGGAGGATATGGCGGCGGCGGCGGCGGCGGCGATTATGGCGGTGGCGGTGGCGGCGGATATAATGGCGGCGGTGGCGGCGGTGACCCTGATACAGGTGGCGCGGGCGGCGGTTCTTATTGCGCAGGTACCATATCAAGTACTGCACAAACAAATACCGGAAATGGTTCTGTAATTATACAATATTAATCGTATGCGTTTGAATCAAAACCGAAGACTTATGAATTGCAGTAAAATAAATATTATGAATAAACATTACATAAAAAGTGCGCTTGTTATACTGTTATTAAGTGTTTCGCTTGCGCTTTATTCACAACCTGCCAATGTGGCCATTAACAAAAATGGAGTAGCAAGCACAAAGCCGGCCATATTGGATTTGAGTGATGCTTCCAATGCTAACCTTGGGTTTCTTCTGCCGAATGTAAGTTTGGTATCTATTACCGACAATACCACCATTGTTGGTGCTGCTACAGGGCTGCTTGTATGGAATACAAATGCCTTAATGACCGGCGGGCAGGGAGTAGGCTTCTATTACTGGACCGGCTCTACCGGTTCCCCCGCAAATACCTGGCTTTATATACTGAATAGTGGAATCGGTAGTACAATTACCGGTGCCGGAACAGCAGGATATGTATCGCGCTGGACGAGCGCATCAAATCTAGGTACAGGTGTTGCTCAGGATAATGGAACAGGAGTAAGTATTTCTTCCACTGCATTAACCCCCGTTAATAAATTAGATGTTAAGGGAAATGCTGCTTTCGGTTCTTATGCCGGAACTGCAGCGCCTGCCAATGGAATAATTATCCCCGGACAGGTGGGAATAGGAACGAGCACTCCTAACGCTTCTGCTGCGTTAGATATTACATCAGCAACACAAGGTTTGCTGCCTCCTCGTATTGCAAATCCTTCTACAATTGTAGGCCCTGCCACAGGATTAGTGGTATTAAACAGCACAACAGGATGCTTACAGTATTATACAGGTGCTGCCTGGCAAAATATATCTTGCCCTTGTAGTATTGGTACACCAGGAACAATTGGTGGCCCCACTTCGCCTACTATTAATACATCCAATACTTATACTGTAGCAACAGTACCAGGTGCAACCAGTTATTTTTGGTCTGTATCCACAACAAATGGTGTTATTATTAGTGGACAAGGTACAACTTCGACTACCATTGCATTTAGCGGAACAGCAGGGACTATGAATATTTGCGTATACGCCATCAGCGGATTTTGTAACAGCGCTACTTCATGCTTGTCGGTTACATCAATAAATTGCCTTCACAGCAGTATACCATTTTTAGCTGTAGGAGCAACTACATGGACTGTTCCCGCATGTATAAGCCAGATTACAGTTACATTAAACGGTGCATCCGGTGGAAATTCAGGCGATGGGTTTAGTATTGGGGCTAATGGTGGAACAGTTATTGCTGTTGTAACTGTTGCAGGAGGAAGTACTCTGAATATTAATGTTGGAGGTGCAGGTGGAATTGGTTCTACTACATCGCTTTATACCGCACCAGGTGGATTTAACGGTGGCGGTGCCAGTGGCACTTACTCCGGCTCCGGTTATGGCGGAGGAGGAGGTGGTGGTGCAACCGATATCAGAATTGGTGGTAATGCATGGGCAAATGTTGTGTTGAGCGCAGGCGGTGGAGGAGGTGCAGGTAATGACTACCACACTGCGAATTCAGAAAATGGAGGACCGGGCGGCACTGCAACTGCATTAGCTGGATCCGGGTACTACTCCGGTGTTCAGTATAATGGCGGTAATGCCGGCGGTGGTTCTACTACGGCTTTAGGTGGTTTAGCCGGCACTTATGTGTGCAGCGCAAGTGCAGGAACTCAACTTACCGGTGGTGTTGGGTGTGGTACCGGTGGTGGTGGTGGTGGTGGTTACTATGGCGGCGGCGGCGGCAGTTATACCGGTGGTGGCGGAGCTATGAATTATGTGGCCGGACCAGGTGTTACAAGTGTTAGTGTAAATACTACTTTAGTAACTTCAGGTAACGGTTCCGTATTAATTCAATACTAATTTTTGAATAGTTAGAGAAACTATATTTATTACTGAACAATAAAAAATATCCAGAATTATAGATATTTAGGCTTTATATGGAGGAAGTTATTAAAGTAAATTCAAGACCAGTTCTTGGTAGCTTTTATAAATTCCCAATCCCAAATTTCTTTTGGCACAATATCAACTTTTGTTTTGAATTCCAATAGTTCACCTTTATTTGAAAAATCAATTAGTTTGTTTCTGAAAATTGTTTCGAAACATACTGGAACAAATGCGTAATCTATTTCAGTTTCAAGTTCAGGCATCGGATTAAAACTCGGTCCAGCAAGCTTTTCAAGTTCATCAGTATTAAAGGAAAAAAGTATAATTGAATTAATTAAATTGGTGCAATAAAAGTCTGCATGTGTATCAAACTCTAGTTCTCCGCTGAGATGGATTTCGGTCTTTCTTTCGTCCGATTTTTTGCCGAATATTGACTTTAAATTAAAACACATTCTTGTTCCTATTTTATTAATTAATCATCAATCTCCTTTCCCATCAAAATTTACTGCATATATTTTTCAACTCTTGCCTCCCTGGTTTTGGATTGTTTAGGTTGTGAAAAATTATAAAGATATCCCCGTTGTCGGCTTGAAATACCACGACAAAACAATAAAAAGGGTGTGAAACCCGTGAACTATATAATTTTCTTTGGGATTTTTGTAAGGCGTTAAAGCCATGAGGAGGGTAGTTTAGTATTCGAAAATTTATTCTTTAAAATGGAAATCTACATTCAAATCATCCGGCTTTTTGTTTTGGCAATACCCATAGCCTGTATTTCATGGACTGTTACCTTTGAAGAAATATTTCGTGAACCAAGAGAATATTTTATTAAACGAAGTAAGCATGATAATACACTATTAAAAAGAAAGTTCTTTTTTATTTTTACATGCGAATATTGTATTAGCCACTACATAACAATTATATTTCTTTTTTTAACAGATTACAAACTGCTGATTGATGATTGGAGAGGATATATTATTGCAGGATTTTCATTGGTATGGATAGCTAACATATATATGAATTTATTCGGGCTTATTCGTCAGGGTATTAAAAAAGAGAAGACAGAAATTAAGGCATTAGAAAAAAAATCGGATGAATACCTGCCTAAATGAACGCCGTACCCCGAAGTTGCACTTAGTAGGCAAGTAACTATTAGGGATTTGCTTATTTACCCCATCACAAGCCGGCCTACTAATCATCAACTCCCTTTCCCATCAAAATTTTGGGTGTATATTTTTCAACTCTTTCCTCGCGTGTTTTAGCTAGTTTAGCCTGGGAAATAGTATAAATATATCCACGTTGCCTGCCGGGAGTCAATGCATAAAAAGCTTTTTTCAATGCCGGATTTTCATCCAGTTTAGTTTCAAGTTCCTCGGGCATTTTGTATTCCGAAGTTTTTTTCAACTCGGCTTTCACTCCCGATTTTTCTAATTCAATTGCTTCTTTTATATAGGCTTTTAAAGTAGGTGCCAGTTTAGTGATTTCTTTCAAATTTGTAAACCTTATTTGTCGGGGCACTTGTACATTAGGTGTTTGCTGGATGAGAATACCGTGCTCATCTTTCATCAAAGCCCCTTTGAAAAACAGGTAGGCACAGTAATCTTTAAATCCATGTATAAGCACTATGTTTTTATCGCCTAAGGTATAGCAAGGGCAACCCCATTTCAGGTCTTCCGTAAGGCCACAATCAAGTGCAATGATTCTCAATTTTCCATATTCATTCTGCCACTTGGTAGGCTTATCAAAAAACCAATTAACTTTAGGATTCATCTCACTCTTTGCCATGATATTTTATTTTAAACTCATTAAAAGTTCCGTTTCCAGTTTACTTTCATCATTATTCCAATGTCCATAAATTTCAATATAGGGTAAAGTAGTTTCAAGACCCTTGTTATTTATTTCTTCATTCATACTTTGCCCGACTTGTTTTATTAAACTATATGGTCCAATGTGTTTGAAGTAAGCATACTTATTCAGCAAAATGTTTTTGTGTTCCAATGCTGATCTTTCTTTATATGGTTCTTCAATCTCTATACCTGCAAACACACTTTCATTTGTATCATAAACCCAAATATTTTGTCCTTTGTTTTTTATTCCATTCCCTTTAATTACCTGCCACATTTTGCCCGATAACTTGAAAGCAGTTCCGGCATAATCCTTATTTACTGCAGTTCCCGAAAAACCATAGATATCAATATTGAAAGGCTTTTCAATTATTTCTATATTCATCATTTAAAATTTACTTGTAGGTTATTTTAATTTAGTCATGATCTCTTGCATCCTGTCATGTGCCATGCTTAAGCCTTGTGCAAAAGGCATCTTCAGCTGCTGGTCACGTAATGCACCCGATTCATAAATTGTGTGTATAGTAAGTTTGCTGGTGTCGTCCGTAAGCTTTTCAAATGTTATTACTTCCAGCTGAACACCCAATGGAAAATTCTCAATTTCAAATGTACGGGTAATTTTTTTGTTTGGAATAAATTCGTGGAATGTTCCATTTGCTTTGAACACAACATTCCCATTTGCATCTTTCGATTCCTGTTGATAGCTACCATGCTTCTTCGCTTCAAACTTCAGCATTTTTGAGGTTGCATAAGGGTTCGACATCCATTGCTCTATAATTTCGGGTTCGGCATGGGCTCTAAAAAGTAACTCAACGGGTAAATCAAATTCCCGTGTAATTGTTAATTCCTGTTTGCCGTCTTCGGCATGCACTTTTGTTTTCAGCTCCATATTAATTGGCTTTTAAAATTTGTTTATTCTGGTTGCTGTAATAATTCATCAAGATTTCCAAGTGCAGATGTAAACCCGGCTTCAAAGCCCATTTCAATCATCTTCTTCATACGGTCGAGGGATTCATTTATAATAATAATGAACACTTTTGTTGTTCCGTTTTGTTCGCTAAAATTCACATCCCAATCAGAACCCGGCAATTGAGGGTTTTCATCTTTGTCTGCAAAAGAGTTATACATTTTGAAATTGGTTTTTGGGCTAATGGAAGTATATTTCTGGACCGACCAATGCTCTTGCCCTTCCGGGCTTACCATAGCATAAAATCTTCGTCCGCCAACTTTGAAATCCATAAATTTTGTTTTTGAACTGAAAGGTTTAGGCGCCCACCATTGGTCTAACAAACCACTTTCGGTCCATGCACGCCATACGTTTTCAAGCGGTGCATCAAACTCTCTTGTAATGGTAACTTTTTTGTTTTGTAAATCCATTACAAATTCTGTTTTGCTATTACTTTCCATCTTTTTTTAAGTTTTTTAAAACGTTTTCTAATTTATTAAATCGGTCATCCCACATTTTGCGGAACGGTTCTATAAAGTCTGCTATCTCTTTCATTTTGTCAGGATTTAAGTTGTAATAGACTTCCCTGCCTTTTTGTTCTTGTACAAGCAACTTACACTCGGTGAGTATTTGCAAGTGTTTTGAAACCGTTGGCCTTGCTGTGTCAAAGTTGGAGGCTATAGCACCTGCCGTCATCGTTTGAGTAGCAACTAACAGAAGTATCGCCCTTCTTGTAGGGTCGGCTATTGCCTGAAAAACATCGCGTCTTAAATTCATTGCGTAGTCATTTGACTGCAAATATATATGAAGTTATTTAACTACGTATATATTTTAACATATTTTTCACCTTACAGGTTACTCAAAGCTCCCCCTTAATGAAATCGCTGATATTGTATAAGGGAGCCCATTTCAAAACCTTATTAGCTTTTGAGGTGTTCGCAAAAGTAATTTCCGCCTCACCTTCACGCTTAGGGATAAAACTATATTTATCTGATATCATTTTGGCAAGGTCGAGTATACTTAAAGTTGAGCCATTACCAATATTAAAGGATGTGTTCAGTTTTTCGGGATGAATTGAAGCAAGGTAGTTAGCCAGTGCTACGTCACACACATGTATAAAGTCTCTTTTTTGTTGTCCGTCACCGGTAATCAGTAAGTTCTCACCATTCTTTTTCAGGTTAAGGAAAATCCCTACAACACTACTGTAAGCATTAAATTTGTTCAACGGGTTGAAACTTCTGGGCCCATAAGGATTAAAGTAGCGAAGTGTAACATAATCTAAAGGATAGCGGGTTGAAATTAATTCAAGGTATTTTTCAAATTCATATTTCTGGAAAGCATACGGGCTCAGGCAGCTGATAGGTTCATTTTCATCCGTTGGAATATGTTCGGGTGTTCCATAAATTGCACTGGAGCCGCTGTAAACTATTCTCGGGAAGTGGTTTTCTTTTATCATCACTTCTATCAGATGAATTCCATTTAATAAGTTAGCAACAACATGTTCGTTAATTAGTTCAAAGCTTGGTTGAATACGGGGAAGGGCAGCCAAGTGAAAAACAATTTCATACTCTTTTAGCGATGTTAGGTGCATGCAATCCATCTTAATAAAGTTGAAGCGCTTATTATCCTTTTGTCCTGAAATGTTGCTATCGGAGCCAGTGCTTAAATTATCAATTCCGGTAATGTGCCAATCGGTATTATCGATTAAAAAATCAAGTAAATTGGAACCAATAAACCCTGCTACTCCTGTTATTAATACTTTTTTCATGAATTCTATTTGGTGTTAAAATTAAAGTTTTTTGCATAATCAACAATTTCTTCCATACTAAATGCAAAATCCAATTCATGTTTTTTACCCAGCGCTTTTCTGAAACGAACAGTATCTGGCATGCCTTTAATAGGAAGTTCCCCTTTAAAAATCAACAAGATTTTGCAATCCATATATTCTGAGAGATAGTTAACCCCGGAGTGCTGACTTATTATTAGTTCACTTATTGCGCATTTTTCTAAAATAACCCGATTGTCTTTTGAAAGACAAACCTCAATATTTCCTTCCGATATCAATTCATTGCTAAGTGACGGGTGTCCTGTAATGTAGATTTTTTCAAAATAGGGGCTGATAGCTTTGGCTATTTCCATATAATCCCATGCATAGCCATTATTAGCAGAATAATTGTTGCCTTTTTTTCGTGGGAATATCACCGCAGTTTTTTGCTTTCCTTTTCCATATACATTAGCAAGGGTATAGACTTTAAAATAGGGTTTTTTCATTATCCAATTGCGATGAATATACCAATAATAAAAGTCATCGTCGAGGTTCCAGTAGGGTATCAGAAATGACTTTTCGGCTATTTCATGAAACTCCGAAATTGTTTTTTGTACATCGATAGGTGGAATAGTAGAGTTACTGATTGGCGATACTTCAGCAAAAAAATCACGCAAAGGATAATACTTGTATATTATACTTTTTCCCTCATTATTTACCAAAAAGGGAGCGTGTAAATCCATGCCACAGTAATAAATTTTAACTCCCCTGGAATAAAGATAAGAAAGGAAGGGAAGATTGTGGCCTAAGAAATGGCCAAACTCACCTTTAAATGGGCCGTAATAACACTTTTTGGTAAGTAATGCCATTGCCAACTGTAAGTTTGCCCTGCAATATCCCCGGAAGATTTTGAAGCGGAAACGTAAAAAATGTATACCTTTATAATCAGTATAATATGTTTTATTGGCAGTATCAGTTAAGTTGCCTAATGCAAGTTGTAATTTTCCACTTTGAGCCGCCTCATTCATAAATTGCAAAATACATATAATAACTTTTACCCACTGCTAAATATGGTACAAAGGTAGTGCGGATATTTACTCATGCTTCAGATAATTTCAGAATTATTAGTATTGCATACATTTCCTGCGTAAAATAATGTAAAATGGTGCCACCGAAATTTTTGTTTATTACCCCGCTCACCCCTTCTTCAATGATGAATGAGGTTAGATACAAGTTGCATCAGGCTTATTTAAATGCATTGGATTCGCAATTGTATTCTAACTGGGAGGTCCTGTTAGTAGGGGAGGAAGAAAAGACAGAAGGAAAGAAAACTTATTTAAAATGTAGCGGAATAACAAAAGGGGATAAAATACAACTGGCGTACACTTATATTAATTCTTTGCCGGATAAGCCTGAATACCTTATCAGGCTTGATGATGATGACATTATTTCGCCCATGATCTTGGAAAAAGTAAGAGATATTAAGTTCGATTGCTATGCAGATAAATACCACTCCTTTTATGATTTGAATTCCGGGCTAATAAGCCAGCAGAAACGTGACTGGCTTCCCAACACCGTGATTCACAAAATGGAGCACGCCTTGCAAATTTATGGTGAAGAGAATAAACCTCTGTTTACACTTGACCACAGTAAATACTGGCATGAATATTATAGAAAGAAAAAGGTTAAGTGGGCCAGAAAATCGCATCCGGTATATTTACGGATATTATCTGAAACAAGTATTACGGCTAACCGTCCGGGTTCGAATGAAAGCAGCGAGAATTATAAAAAGTATTTAAGTGGATTTGGCAGGTGGAAGAAAAAAGAACTGAAAGATTTTAGTCTATTGCAATTACCCCAACTTTAATTTTTCAGGCCTAATAAATCAAGATACCTTTTAGAAAGGTTTGCAATATCATACTCCTCCCTTATCTTTTCATTTATTGCTTTTGTGTATTGCAAAGTTATATTGGAGTTAGCTAGTTTCTCAAAAAAATTATCTGCATTTTCATCCGGGTTAAATGCATATCCTATTCTATTTTCATCAATAAACTTAGATACCAAACCCTTTTTGCCAAGGTAAAGTATTGGTTTTTCAAGATAAAGGTAATCATACGCCTTAGTAATAAAGAGGCAATCGGAATATTCATCGGGTATAGATAAAATACCAAAAGCTGAGTTTTCCAGTTTTTCAATATACTGGCCAAAAGCAAGAAATCCTTTTTGTAAAATAATATTCGTATTATTCCATTTTTTTAACTCTTCTTCAAAGTAAGCTGGGCAGTCTCCGTTTATTTCAACCCGGAATTTTTCCCATAGCAATTTATTCTGCTTTTTAAGATGCGTGAAAGATTCTAAAAATCCGAGAAAGTAATCTGCAATGTCCCCAGGGGAAATATTGCCACCAAAGTATAGTGTTATAGTGGAAGAATTCGAATTTAGAGCCTTAATATTGGTATAATCGTTTTTGTCAAATCCGTTAGGTATAAGGTGGAAGAGCGTTTTGTTTTTTCCACTTCGTGCAGATAACTTATCAATAATCGGTTCGTAAACACTCACAACTTCATCGCAATTTTTTAATGATTCATTTTCGGAAAATTCAAAAAAAGCCCGTTGTTTATTTGAGAGTTTATGGAATTTATCTAAGTAATACTTGGGCCTGTCATTCCATGTATCTCTATAATCTATTATCACATGAAGCTTAGAGGTTTTCTTTAGTTCGGTAACATAGTATTGCATATAAGGGTCGCCGCTTGCAACCACAGTATCGATATTATGTTCCCGAATTATAGAAGTGCATTTTTCAAGAAGTATTTTCTTTGAAATGGAAGTGCTGAAATAGGGGGAATATTTAGTTAAATTTAATACGGTTCTTATCAGCTTGGAGAAAATACGGTAAGAAAAGGAACTACTATATAATCCCATCCAATATTGGAAACGAAACTTTAGTGGATGGATTTTAATATTAGGGTTATCGGTATCTGCATTCCAAATTGATTTGCTTTTACTATAATTAAATGCACTGATAACATGGCATTCAACCCCGTTTTCTGCAAAATATTTTGCAAATTTTGCCCATCGCCTACCTCCAATACCCGGAAAGGGTGGGAAAGAATAACAAACAATTAGAATTTTTTTATTCATTGTTATATCGGAGGCCACACTTTAAAATATTATTTTTTAAATGCGTTTTGCAATGTGGTTTTGGTAGCGGGTCCAAAGTTGAAAAGTACATCAAGTATTGATAGATTTGTTTTGCAGTAACAATACATTTCATAAATTGATTTTGTCACTTTTTTATAAAGGCACTAAATTCTCTGGCTGGAGAGCCAGCCCATGTTTCATTTAATGGAATGTTTTTAGTAACAACGGATCCTAATCCCGTTGTTACTCCGTCTGCTATGGTTACTTTCGGTTTAACAATGGTGTTTACACCTATAAAGCAATTACTGCCAATAGTTACCCCCCCACAGGTTACCACGCTAGCCGCAACAATAGTATTCTCTCCAATAAAACAATTATGACCAATATGGCAATAGTGGTCAATTTTAACCCCTTTTGAAATCTTGGTTTCTGTAAGTGTTGCTTTGTCTATATTAGAAAATGGGAAAATATGTACGTTGTCTTCAATAATTACTTTTCCAATATGAGGCATATGTTCTAAATGGCCCTCTATATTTTTTATAAACCCAAAACCTTCACCGCCTATACTACAGAACTCGCGAATAATGCAATTATTACCAATTTCAACATCGCTAGAAATACAAACATTATTTGAAATTATACAATTATCTCCAATAATAGCATTATCAATAATGGAGAAAGCTCCAATACTAATATTTTTACCTAGTTTACAGTTTTTTGAGATAATTGCTGTAGGATGAATAAATGCCTCTGTTCTTTTATTTTTATGCTGATATATGGTTTTTAAAATTTCTAAGAACACAATTTCAGGGTTTTCTGTAACAACAAAAAAACAATTTATATTCAATGAGACAGCTAAATTGTATGTTGCAGGGTTGCAAATCAAACAAGATGCTTTTGTTTTACCTAAAATAGCTTCTAGGTTTTTAATGCCGGGTCTAATCCAGGATATATCGCCATGGGATGCTTCAAATACAGATGTTAATAAATTAAACTCAATATCAGTTTCATTGTGGAATGTATACTTTACGGATGAAATGTTTTTAAAGAGAGTTGATATTTTCATTCAAGAATAATTTTAGAGCACTATATACCAGTTATTATATTAGAAAACTGTCAATTTAAAAACCTTGTTATGCGTTTATTCTTGCTTAGAAATGGAAAGGAAGAAAGTATAAGTTCAAAAAAATATTCCATGACCAAACCAGAATATGCGATTATCTTCATTTGTTCAGTTTGGTGTTCAAAACCAAACACCCATTTTTTTAAGAAACTGTAGCAAAGACATTATTTTCAGGTAAATTTTCTTTTGTTAAATGCTGTAAAATCATAAAATAACTCTAACCACTTGAAACGCTTCGGCGTAGTCAACACCGATTTGAACACCTCGCACTTTAGCTAATGCTTTTATAAACTCTTCATTCGCATAAGGGCGGTGTGCCTGTGATTTGTATTTTTTTAAAGCATTGATTTTTGCAGTAATATTTTTTGAATCTAGATATACAAAAGAAGATGTATTTATCGATAAATTATTCCATGGTAATTCATAGCATAAAATGGTTTTAAATTTAAATGCCCTTAAACCCTCCTGAAAAATGGTATGGTGATCCTGATGGATATCACTCTCGCATGGCATGAATATAATATCGGGCTTAATTTCTGCCGCAAGTTTTACAATATCTTCCAATATCTCCTGCCTGAAATAATTGAATTTCCTAACCTCATATTTAAATAGAATAAGATTTTCTTTTTTCAACCCGAGAGTTGCTGTTGCACTCTTGACTTCAGTGATTAAGATATCTTTCGGGAATTCTTTTAAAACGGATTGTTCGCAGGCTGAAAACGCTGCATAATAAACATCGTAACCTTGTGTAATAAATTTATTAATAGTTCCTCCGCAACCAAACTCACCATCATCGGTGTGAGGAGCGAGGACCAGTACTCTCTTATTTTTAACTACAGGTAAATCAAGACGCATAGGCATGTTATGTTATTCCAGATGATAACGCAATACTACAAAATAAAATTGACAGATGCCTATACTCCTCTGTTCCATTATTCGGAACTATTATTATCCGGGTTAAATGATTCCCAAAAGGCATCAATTTGCCGTATAAAATTCGGAATAGTATGTACGTTTTTCATAAGCTCAATGCTTTTTTTACCCATTTCCTCGGTTAACTCCTTATTAGTTACTAATTTAAGAAGGGCATCAGCGAGGCCTGAAGGTGAATCTGGCTGAATAATAAGGCCATTGTGATTGCTTATAACAAAAAGATTTGTTTGGCCTAAGTTTCTTGCTACAATCGCGTTTCCTGCAGACATGGCCTCCGCCATAGATAAAGAAGGGAAGTTGTCACAATCCTGACATGAAACATAAATCATGGATGAATTGATATGATTGGAAATATCCCCTTCAATTTTCATAGAGAATGTATCTCCCATGTTTTTACTTTTTACACTTTCTTCCAATTGGTTTCTCAGTTCTCCGTCACCAAGTAAAATAAAGCACCAGCCTTTAATTTCATCTGGATGACTGGTTGTTAATATATGCGCAGCTTCAATGAACCAATCTGGTTTTTTTTCAGTTACTAACCTGCCTGCAAAAATGATTGTTTTCTTTTTGGGGTAACGTGGTGTGAATTTTTTAGTGTCAGAAAACCTGGATTGAATAGCCTTGATTTTCTTTGGATTATCAGTGAATACATTAGCTTTATTTACATAGTCGACAAATGATTGGTTCCAGCAAAAATATCCATCCACGTGTACTTCTTTAAATAAGGGCATGTAGGTATTGTAATAAGACTGGTATCGCTTATCGGTTGCATTCAATAAAATTTCCGGCACACAGGCATTAACTATATTAATTATAATTTCCGGGCGTATGAATGAAGGCAACCTGTCTATCCTTTTAAGTATAGGAATATATGTACGATTATATAACGGTATATGTATGATACGTATTTTATGGCGTACTATTAGCCAGGCTAATTGGAGAGACTCTAGTCTATCCTTAAATCGGTTAGAAAATATTTTGAATGGCAGAATATTTTTTCTGGAATTTAATTTGTTTACCTGATTAAGATTTGAAATGGAATTTGTGTCAAGTATAAAATACAAGTTAAATTTAGCTATATCCGATTGATGGTATGCCTCAAAAAAATCTGCAAAAAAACGTTCGGCCCCGCCACCGCCTTTTATATTACCTACACCATATCCAAATAAAGCTATATTCATTACAGAGAACAGTTAATTTGCAAAATATTTACTAATCATAATTAATTGCCAATCATCCGTTTTATAAGTTTCAGGTTTACCAGTAGCCAATTTATTTAGTATTGTTTTCCCTGTTGCTATTTGGTCCTTCCAATAGGGGTTGTTAGCTAGCCATTTGTCTTGTGGTGGTTCGTAGCCAATTTTATCTACACGCCAGCAAATATTGTCGGGAAGGGTGTTTTTCATTGATTCACGTAAAATCCATTTGGTCCAACCTTCAGTTAACAGGAAATCGTCGGGTAAGGAAAAAACGAATTCTATTAATGGGTGGCTCAAAAAAGGCAGGCGCACCTCCCTGGAATGTGCCATAGAATTTCTATCTGCAAACCTTAACAGCGATTTGACACTATCGTGCAAGAGGCACTTTTTGAGTTCTTCTTTCAAATAGGTGGTTGAGTAGGAGGATGGTTGATTAAGAATCTTTCGCTTATACCGTCCAAGTTTCATTCGTAGTGTTTCTTCTTCTTCTTTTCTTTTCATCGTGTTGCCTCTTAAACTGTTATATGCTTTTATTTCTGACACATATTTTGAACGATCGTTAATGAACAACTGGTTAAGATAAGAACTGTAAAAATACAGGTACCCTCCAAGATATTCATCAGCGCCCTGCCCATCTAATAAAACAATTGTTTCTTTTTGTTTGGCAAGTTCCATTACCTTCCATTGAGCGAATATACTGGCAGAACCAAACGGTTCCTCCTGATGATAACATAGTTTTTTTAAATCATTTTCAAGTTGCTCGTTATTTGGCCAAACTTCATGACAAACAACATTTTTACAAGCATCTACAACTTCATGAATGTACTTGCCCTCATCTTTAATAAATCCTTCAAATCTAGCCGAAAAAGTATTTTGTTGTGCAGAATTACCTTTTAGTTTATCAATGAGCATAACAATGCTTGAAGAATCTAACCCACCTGAAAGGCTTGACCCTACCGCAACGTCGGAACGCAAACGTAACTTAACGCTGTTTTCTAATAACGAATAAAATTTTTCTGAAGCTTCCTTTCGGGTTATTCTATAATCAGGCTCTGCTATTTTTATATCATAGTAACGATTAATGTTTAACCCTTTAGTATCAATTTTTAAATAGTGGGCTGAATTTAATTGCAGTATGTTTTTATAAAATGTTTTAGATAAATCATCAGGATCTAATACTCTACCGGTTTTCAGGAAAAGATTAGTCATTTTAATGTCATTTTCCTTTGGCACTCCTGCGGCCCAAAGGGCTTTCATTTCAGAAGCAAAAATAAATGCCCCACCTGGCTTGTAATGGTAGTAAAAAGGTTTTTCACCAAACCGGTCGCGTGCACAAAAAAGGGTTTCATCTTTCTTATCCCAAATTGCAAATGCAAACATTCCATCCAAATCATCCAGGCATTTTTCCTTTTTCAAATCATATAATGCAAGCAAAACCTCTGTATCGCTTTCTGATTTAAATTTATAGCCTTTCTTTAAAAGCTGTTCCTTTAGTTCAATATAATTATAGATTTCCCCATTAAAGGTTAACGTATATCTGCTTTCTGCATAATGCATAGGTTGTTTGCCATTCTCACTAAGATCAATAATAGCCAAACGCCTGTGTCCAAATCCAATTGTTTCTTTCTCATTTAACCAAAACCCTTCCCCGTCCGGTCCGCGATGAATGATAGCGTCAGTCATTTTTTTCAAATCTTCGATTGATACCGAAGATTTATTTATTTTATATATACCCGCTATTCCACACATAATGCTGTTTATGATAATCCATTAAATGTAGCGCATTTTTCAGTCTTCATTGATGTAGCCTTTTTATAGTTCTTTTATGATTTTTGCAGGACATCCTGCAAGAACAACATTAGATGGAAAACTTTTGGTAACAACAGTGTTGGCACCAACAGTTACATTATCGCCAAGCGTAACTCCGGGCAATATAGTTGCACTGTTTCCAATCCAACAATTTTTACCAATTTTAACTGATGCTAAATTAAATTTTTCACGGTTATATAAATCATGATTGGCCGTTTGTATGCATACATTGCAGGCCCATAAGGTACCACTCCCGATTTCCAAGGTGGTATTATCGAAAACTGCAAAATAGCATCCTCCGCTACCGGCAAAGCTGACCTTGATTTTTTTATCATTCTTATCAAAAAGTATATTTTTTGAACCTTGTATCTTTGAGGTAAAATGTACCGAATAGTTAACTTTGGAATTTAACCGTAAAATTCTTTGGAATATCCAGTTTACCACTAATTGAGAAGGAGGTATGTTAATATAATAAGGATGTCTTTTATATATTATTTTTTTGAATTTTTGCTTTATCAAATATATTTTATTCTTAATCCTCGTAATCATTACCGGGTTTATTGCGAGATCGTAAAATTGGTATAGATACCTTGATAATGCTCGGGATAAAAGACATTATGATTAAAATAGTTGCCGTTTTCAACTTCAAAACAATACGCTTCTTCGATAAAATCCATCTCTAATCCATTCTTAAGCAGGCGCAGGTTGATAGTATAGGTTCCTTTATTTAGTGGAAGCTTATCAATTGAGAAAATAATTTTACCGGATAGCTTGGTTAGTTTAATGGTTTGGTTTAAATACATATTGGTCATCATAAGCAGAGGAGTACCAGCACTATTCCATATTCCTATTACAAAATCATAATTGTCTTCCTCCTTCATTCTTAATGTATCATAATATACTTCAAACTTGATACCATCACCCGATTTTATTACGGCTCCTTCATTTACAGGATACACATCGATTTTTGAAAATTTTATTTCTCCAATTCCTTTTCTTTTAATATCAACAAGAGAGTTTTCTTTATTGCCACCAGACATTTTGGTGTAATTTAATATGATATCGTCAGTTGCACCAATCGAATCAATTTCGCCTCTATTTATCCAAACACACTGAGAGCATAATTGTTTTACCGCAGCCATATTATGGCTGACAAATATCACGGTTCTGCCGGCCTGCCCCATATCCTTCATCTTCCCAAGGCACTTTTTTTGGAATTCAGCATCACCAACCGCAAGCACTTCATCTGCTATCAGAATCTCTGCCTCAAGATGGGCTGCCACAGCAAAGGCAAGGCGGACGTACATTCCAGAAGAATATCGTTTCGCAGGTGTATCTATATATCGTTCTATACCTGAAAATTCAATAATTTCATCCAGTTTCTTTTTTATTTCAGTTTTAGTCATTCCTAAAATTGCGCCATTCACAAAAATATTTTCCCGACCAGTAAGTTCCTGGTGAAACCCTGTGCCAACTTCAAGCAAGCTGGCAATACGCCCTTTAACTTTAAATGAACCAGTTGTTGGGCCAGTTACCCTTGATAATATTTTAAGTAAAGTTGATTTTCCTGCTCCGTTTTTTCCAATAATACCTAGGGTATCGCCCTGGTTTACAGAAAAATTTATGTTACGCAATGCCCAAACATATCCGGTAGTTCCCGGTGTATCGCGCTTATTTTCTTCGCCAAGTCTTAAGTAGGGGTCAGGTTTGCCTCTTGTCTTATGCCACCACCTGTTCAAGTCGTGCGACAATGTGCCGGTGCCAATAACCCCAAGGCGGTATTGCTTAGATAAGTTTTCAATTTTAATTACTTCTTTACTCATACACTTGGTGCTTATACCGTATCCATAAAATTTTTCGCAATTCTATTAAACATTAGCAACCCTACAAATAAGCAAACGAACATAAATCCTGTGCTGTAGGCCAAATACTTCCAATGGAAACTACCGACCTGGAAGAAGGCAAACCTGAAATTCTCAATTATTCCGGTAATCGGGTTAGCCAAAACAACATAATGCTTTTTCCCGGTTGCCATTGAAAGAGGATACATAACCGGGGCTAAAAACTGCAATAGCTGAACCCCGAATGCTACAAGAAAGGAAAGGTCGCGGTATTTGGTAGTCAAAGATGATATTATAATACCCAACCCCAGTGAAATTCCTGCCAATACAAATAAAAGATAGGGAATCAATAAAAGATAAGGGCTGAAATGAAACTGAAATCCTTTGAAAAATATCCAAAAAAGAAGGAATAGTAAAAAGAGTGCAAACTGAGCGGTGAAAATAAACAAACCACTAAGAATTTTAGAAACGGGCATTACAATTCTTGGAAAATAAACTTTGCCAAAGATTTGTGCATTTGCAATAAAAGTGTTTGAGGTATTATTAATACAAGAAGTAAAGTACCCCCAAATGCATAACCCTGAGAGATAGAAAAGCATACCGGGAATGGGGTCCGTTTTAATCTTAGCCACAGAGCTGAAAAAAATGAATAAAATGGATGTTAACAGGGGCTGAATAAAAAACCACACCGGCCCTAATATGGTTTGATTATAAACAGTAGCAATATCTCTTTTAGCAAAAAGAGTGATTAAATCCCGGTATTGCCAGATTTCTTTAAAATCAAAGGAAAACTTACTCTTCCCCCCTTCAACAACAATATCCCAGTGCTCCGTATCTTTTTCCTGCATTTATAGTTCGATTAACCCTTTTTTATTCAACCTGTTGCTAATATACTGCCAGGTGATATTGTTGCAAATTTAGATAAAAGACTAAAAGAAGCAATAAAATTGGTCAGCATTATATTTTTTCAATCAAATAAATTGGAAGGAATGTTGCCAAAACGCCCAGCACTACACTTGAACCAATATATGCCGACGCATATAAAACTTGTCCCTCCCGCAGTAGTGAAAATGTTTCAAGTGAGAATGTAGAAAAGGTGGTATACCCACCACAAATGCCTGTTGCAAGGAAAAACCGCCACTCGGGAGTTATTTTATTGCCTTCAGCCAATGCGTAGACTAATCCAATAAGGAAACACCCTGTAATGTTTACAATCATGGTTCCGAATGGGAAGGTGGTTAAAAATTTGTTGCTTATTAAGGTGGATGCCAGATACCGGAGTATGCTTCCAATAGCCCCGCCAAGTCCTACCAATGTAATCGTCTTTAACATAGATTAAGTTTTAAAGGTAGGAGTTATCAGACTTCCTGACATTTAACGTCAGGGCGACGGTTAAGGGCAAACTCCATTGCCACTAGGTACAAAGGTAACGAAATTTACTTTAATGGAATAAAAGAATCCTTACTGCCATTCACTACCAATTGATGGAGATTCCTCCGGTCATTTGTAAAATCCCCAGCAACATAAAGCGATCGTAAATGGAATAATTGGTATAGGGCGCATAGCCTATTTGTGATTTGGTAACATCTATTTCATGATAATCAATATCCGAACCCAGGTAACCCACATTAAAATCTAATCCGATGTTAGTTGAAATCATTATATTCAGGTTCGCACCAAAATAATAACCAAAATTATTAGAACTAACAAATTTCTTTACTACTATTAGGGTATTTCCATTATTGGGATTAGTCTGGGTTAATACAGGAAAGTTGGCACTTACAACCCCTAAAAGTGCTTTAAATCCTATTTTTACGATATTCCCGGATGGTATTGAAGCACTAGGCCCAATTAAATACTGGCCGATGTGAAAATTACCATCAGCGGATGTAATAATTCCTGGAATTACCTGGCTTCTCAATTTCTGCCATGCTGTATTATTAAATGAATTGAAAGTTAACCCTACCATGGCTGCTCCGCCAAAATTTTGGGAAAATAGATAATTCGCAGAGCAATTAAAATGAAATCCTGTAGATGCTAATCCATTAATATGGGTTGTATCACTTGCAGGGTTGGGTACCTGGGAAATATTGCCATAGTCTTCCATGGGTATCCCGGGTCCGAAGTTAAATTCAATACAGAATTTTTTTGTATCTGATGTATAGTTGAACTTCGGTGCCGCAGGAATAGGTTTAGTATTATCCATCTGGGCAAATAAACTACTGCAAACCAAACAAGAAGCAATTGCTGAAAATATTTTTCTCATTACAGAAAATTGTTAAATTCAAAATCAAATGTACCTCACAAATATAAATGTTTTTATATAAAAGATATTTTTAATGCATACATTGTATTTTGTTATGTTTGTCTGAATTATGGAAATAAAATGAAAATTTCAAAGAACTTTTTGGCAATAGTAATATTTTCTCAAAGTTTATTATCAGCCCAAAATTCAATTAAATCAGTAACAATAGGCAAGCAAGTTTGGATGGCAAAAAACCTGAATGTATCTACATTCAGAAATGGAGATACAATACCTGAAGCTAAGTCAAACAAAGCATGGAGTAGTGCCGGGAAAAAACGAAAACCTGCCTGGTGTTATTATGATAATAAAGCAGCTAATGGTAAAAAATATGGTAAGTTGTATAACTGGTATGCCGTAAATGATAAAAGGGGGCTGGCTCCCAAGGGATGGCACATTCCGGATGCCGATGAATGGATAGCATTAACTGATACACTTGGTGGACAAATTGCCGCAGGAAATAAAATGATGACTGATACAGATTGGATAAGTAATCCGCATGCAACCGACAGTAGTGGTTTTACTGCATTGCCTGCTGGTATCCGGATTTATGAAGGAACTTTTGATAATATACCTGATAAATGCGGCTTCTGGTCAGCTACCGATGAAGATGTTATGGATGCATTATATATGGAAATAAAGGACCTAAGTTTTACTTTTACTCCAGAAGCTGATTTTAAAGCAAGTGGTTTTTCAGTTCGGTGTTTGAAGAATAATTAGTGCTTCAATTTCTTTATCCACTCATCAATCACTTCCCTGTAATTTACTTTGCCTTGATTGGGTTGTGCAGATTTTAATTGTCTCACTTTCTCTAACGCCACTTTCATTGAAAATCCTTTTTGATTGAAAGTTATTCCAAGGCCTTTATTCTCCATTAATTTACCGAGGTATTCCTGCTCTGTTTGCCCAGGAGTTGGAATGAAGATTGATTTTCTCCACCCTATAGTTTCCAAATCCATTAGAGTGCTGTAGCCAGCACGGCACAATATTACTTCACTGCAATTTATTTTTTCTAAAAATTCAGCATCGCTTAAATGTGGAGCAATTTCTACGTGACCTCCCTCTTTACTTGGTAGAGAGGGGGCTTGGGGGTGAGTACCCGGCAACCCTTGAATTATCAAAACTTTTAAAGCTGGTAATTCTTTTAGTTCTTTTAAAATAATTTCTTCTATTTTGCTACGCTGAGGTTCAGGTCCCGAAAGAATAACAAGCAAATTGTATTTGGATTTTACCCTCTCATCATAGGAGAGGGTAGGGTGAGATCTAAACCTTGAAAGCGGCCCAATGTATTTTCCATTTATTCCTTTAGGAATGGGGTGGGAGAGGAGCCCTGATAAATTTTCAGCTCCTGCATAATCGGGAATCCAGCATTCATCAAAGTTTTTGATGTAGTTGTAAGCGGTTTTGCTTAGGAATTTATTCCCCGCCGGAGCTTGAATATTTAACTGGTGTGTAATAATTACGGATGGAATTTTTTCATTCCACAATCCATAACGGTTATCGGAAATAACGGCATCTATTTTTTTTGCTGCAATAACTTCTTTCAGCAATTCATGTTCCTTTTTAATGGCTGAAACCATTTTGGGTAATTGCAGCAAAACCTTTACTCCAACTGGCAAAGTAGCCGAATAGGAAATACCATAGCCGGGAAAATCAATAAACTCTATGTGAGGGAAATGTTCCTTTAGAAAAATCAGGTGTGAACCTTCAGCACCTATAATAACTTCTATTTTCCTTTCAAGCAAATGACTGATAATTGGTACACATCTCGCTGCATGACCAAGGCCCCAGTCCAGTGGAGATAAGAATACCCTCAAAATAGTTTATTTATAAAATAGCCATTTGCCAAGTTCCCTATAAGTAACTTTTTTACCATACATAAGTAATCCTACGCGGTAAATTCTACCTGCCAGCCACACGGTTCCAAATATGGATGCAATTAATATTCCCATTGATAACGGAAGCTGCCACCATGGTATACCAAACGGAATACGTGCCATCATTGCTATGGGTGCAGTGAATGGAATCATTGAAAACCATACTGCCATAGTACTGTTCGGGTTCGATAAAATATTAATCATTACATAAATCGACAATATTAATGGTGCTGTTACAGGCAACATAAATTGCTGAGTTTCCGTTTCCTGATCTACCGCCGAGCCTACGGCCGCAAACAAAGCGCTGTAGAGCATGTATCCGCCAAGGAAATAAAATAAGAATCCGCCAAGCACCAGAAACCAGTTAGTATTGCGAAGAAAATCGTCCCAATCATTTAAACTTTTTGTCAATTCCATTTTTTGTGCAGCTACATCCGAACCCGCGTCCATATTGTCATTTTGTACAGGAAGCCCTTTTGTTAATGTCTGTTGGGCTGTAGTTGTATTAGGGGTTATGAGCTGGCTCTGGACGTATGAACTACCTACCTGGAAAGCCCCATAACCCAATAATAACCAAATTAAGAATTGTGTAAGGCCAACTAAACCTACTCCTATTACTTTGCCCATCATCAATTGAAAGGGCCGCACCGATGAAATAATCACTTCTACAATGCGGTTAACTTTTTCTTCCATTACACCGCGCATTACCTGCACTGAGTAAAATAAAATGAACATATAAATAAGGATTGATGCGGCATAAGCCAGCATCTGGATATAGCCCCGTTCGGTTTTTTTATCGTTTACAAAATTCTTAACATTTACATTTGACTTAACAGCATCAATGGTTGCCTGATCAAGGTTGTGCGACCTCATTTTGCCTTTTTCAATAATATTATTCAACTGGTATTCTATCGTGGATATAACAGCGCTTCCGGGGTCTTCTTTTGAAAATAACTGAACCTGAAAATCTTCTGTTACCTTCTCTTCCTTCTTAATATAAAGCACCGAAACATGGACGGAATCAGCAAATAATTTTTTCACTGACTCTAAATCAATACTGCAATAACCGTAGTCGTAAAAGGCGGTAGCATTGGGTTTTAATATTCCGCAAAAAATTTGGTTTTCATCAACCAGCACAATCCGCTGATTTTGGTTTTTTGATGAACCAAGAATGATAGGTAAGAATATTAATCCTGCAAAAATAAGTGGGCCAAGAACGGAAATAAGTATGAAGGTTTTTTTTCTTACCCGTGTAACATATTCTCTCTGAATTATCAATCCTATTTTACTCATGCTTGTTTGGTTGGATTGGTTCTTTTAACTGCTGAAATAAATATCTCTGACATTGAAGGCAAAATTTCCGAAACCCCCATTATAGTTGAAACAGGGAGTAATGCTTTTATCAAATCATTGGAGGTGCTTCCATCGGGGATTTTAATTTTTGCAACAACTACCTCGCTTTCCGGAATCATTTCTTGTAATTCGAATTTCCCGGTCAGTGTATTTTTTACTAAATCTTGATCTCCTTTGAATTTTACTTCCCAAACATGTAGTTTAAAACTATGCCGCAATTCACTTACATTCCCATCCAGCACTGCTTTTGATTGGTTAATGAGGGTGATATTATTGCATAATTCTTCAACCGATGGCATGTTGTGGGTTGACAAAATTATTGTAGCTCCTTCCTTTTTCAGGCGCATTAATTCACTCTTTATTAATTCAACATTTATTGGGTCGAAACCACTGAAAGGCTCGTCCAGTATAAGTAATTTAGGTTCATGCAAAACAGTTACAATAAACTGTACCTTTTGTTGCATACCCTTGGAAAGCTCTTCTACCTTCTTATCCCACCAGGCCACCATGTCAAATTTAACAAACCACTTTTTCAATTTGGCCATGGCATCCTCCTTGGTCATTCCTTTTAAGCGGGCAAGGTATAGGGCTTGTTCACCCACTTTCATCTTTTTATACAGTCCTCGTTCTTCGGGTAAATAGCCTATAGCTTGGGTATGAATGGGTGCCAGTTTTTCTCCATTAAAAAAAACTTCACCGCTATCAGGAGCAGTAATCTGGTTAATAATACGAATCATTGAGGTCTTGCCTGCACCATTTGGGCCGAGCAAACCATAAATGGTTCCTTGAGGTACAGTAAAACTTACATCATCGAGCGCAACGTGTTTTGAATAACGCTTGACTATGTTTTTTGCCGTTATGATATTACCCATGTTATTTTTTAATTCCGCACGAAAATAAGAAATGTAAAGGAATCTTGAATATAATCAATGCAAGTTCATTTTTATAATTTTGCTGTTCTTAATCCGTTATTGATGCTGAAAAAAATATATGCCCCTATAATTGTTGTGCTTTTTTCCTCATGCTTGTTTAATAAGCATCAGGATAAAAGGCCAGTTATCATTTTAGACCCTTTAGATACTTCAACCAACCCTAAATACAAGGATTACAATAAGGCTATATCCCTTGATTCGAATAATGCTACTGCGTATATTAACCGTGCAAGTGAAAAATACGGAGATACAGACTATGCAGGGGCTTTGACTGATTATAACAAGGCAATTCATATTAACCCCAAAAACCTCTATGCACTGAATGGGCGTGGGATGGTTTATTACAGAATTAAAAAGTATGAGGAGGCGCTGCGGGATTTAAATTCGGCCCTTGAGGTTGATACTAAACTGGCACAGGCTTTTTTTTACCGTGGTAAAACAAAAGTGGAGTTGGATGATTATGATGGAGCTCTCAATGATGTTGCCAGTGCAATACAATTGGGTTATGATAAGGCCTGGGCTTTTGATGAAAAGGGTTACCTGGAGAGGCACCTACATAAGTATAAAGAAGCAATTACCGATTGTTCTGTAGCCCTTTACATGGATTCCACAAGTGAGTCTGCAATGGTTAACAGGGCAGGTTCAAAGTACATGCTGGAAGATTACCAAGGCGCTTTAGAAGATTACAATAAATGCATTTCAATGTATCCGAAGGATGCGGATGCATATACGGGAAGAGGCATGACTCTTTCTAAACTTGGTAAAGGGAAAGACTAAGCCAGTATTACTCAAACATTTCATGAATCCGCTGGAAGAAACTCTTATTTTTCTTTCCCGGCTGCGGATTAAAATTGGGTGATTTACGTAAAGTCTCCAATAGTTTCTTTTCATCACCGGTAAGGCTTTGCGGGGTCCATACACACACATTAACTAAAATATCCCCTTTACCATATTGATTTAATTTTGGTAGTCCTTTCCCTTTCAAACGAAGAATATTTCCACTTTGAGTGCCTGCTTCTATTTTAACGTTTACCTTACCATCAATGGTTGGAACTTCAACAGATGTTCCCATAGCGGCATCGGCCATGTTAATATAAAGGTCGTAATAGAGGTTTACTCCATTTCGTTTAAGATGTTCGTGTTCTATTTCTTCAATTAACACAATCAGGTCGCCCGGTACACCGCCACGTTGAGCGGCATTGCCTTGCCCTGATACAGAAAGTTGCATGTTGTTTTCAACACCGGCGGGAATTTTTACACCAATAATTTCTTCTCCGTCGGTAATACCATTACCATGGCATACTTTACATTTTTTCGTGATGATTTTTCCTTCGCCATTGCATGTAGGGCAGGTAGTAGTAGTCTGAATTTGCCCGATAAAAGTACGTTGCACACGGCTCACATAACCTGAACCATGACAAGTGTTACAGGTATTAAACCCTGAACCTTTTTCAGCACCGGTACCACTGCATTCTTTGCAACCGACCTGTTTATTTACTTTGATTTTCTTCTCAACTCCGGTTGCTATCTCCTGTAAGGTCAGTTTTAATTTCACTCGAAGGTTAGAACCTCGGTTTACTTGTCGGCCACCACCTCCGCCAAAGCCACTAAATCCGCCACCAAATACATCTCCAAAACGGCTAAAAATATCTTCCATGTTCATGTGGCCTTCAAAACCACCGAATCCGCCCATACCTCCGTCTGATGCGGCGCTGCTACCAACTCCTGCATGGCCAAAACGGTCGTAACGGGCTTTTTTATCTCCATCGCTAAGTACCTCATAAGCTTCAGCAGCTTCCTTGAAGTTATCTTCAGATTGTTTATCACCTGGGTTACGGTCAGGGTGGTATTGCAATGCCTTTTGGCGATATGCCTTTTTTATCTCCTCTGCTGATGCATTTTTGTCAACGCCGAGTATCTCATAAAAATCTCTCTTAGCCATTAAATGGGGTATTAATTTGCAACAACCACTTTAGCGTGGCGAATTACTTTTCCGTTAAGGGAATATCCTTTTTCTACAACCTCGGCAACCTTGCCTTTCATATCCTCAGATGTGGCAGGAATATTGGTAATTGCATCGTGCAATTCAGGGTCGAATACCTCACCTTTAGGTTCCATTGGTACTACTCCTTTGGCTGTTAGGGTTGATTTTAATTTTTGAAAAATCAGGTCTAAACCCTCATGTAAAGTTGTGTGCTTGTCTGAGCCTTTATGGGCAGAGTCTTTAGCATCCTTGTGGTGCGCCAGGGCTCTTTCCATATCGTCTACAACAGGAAGAATACTTAAAATAATTTCTTCCCCGCCATACTTAATCAAATCGGCTTTTTCTTTTTGAGTTCTCCTCCGGAAATTGTCGAACTCTGCATAAAGGCGTAGGTATTTCTCATTCTGTTCCTTAACTAAGGTTTCAAATTTTTCAATTACCGATGCTACATTATCAGTTTCATTGGCTTCAGTTGCTGGCTCAGCAGCTTCAATGTTTTCTTCTGGTTCTTGCGGTTTTTCGTGTTCTTTCTTTCCCATATAGTTATATTTAGACTTTCGTCATTCTGAGCGTAGTGAAGAATCTCATTACTAAAGAGATTTTTCTTTCCTCAAAGTGACAAAAGCATAGTGTTCAATTAATAGGTCCGCAAATATATCCTCAAAAACCTTGCCAAAGGGTAGTATATGTAAATTTTGGCACAAACAGGAACATTTTACTCCTCCCCAAACAAACTCAAATTTCCGCTTTCAAAATCCAGCAGCCAGCGTTTTCGTTTAAGGCCACCACCATAGCCTGTAAGGTTTCCATCTTCGCCAATAACACGGTGGCAGGGTACAATTATAGAGATACGATTAGCGCCATTGGCCGTGCCGACTGCCCTTATAGCCCCCAAATTGCCTACAGCAATTGATTGTTGCTTATAAGAACGAGTTTCACCGAATGGTATATCCAAAAGTTTTTCCCAAACTTTATTTTGAAAATCAGTTCCGGGAGTAACTAAATGCATTTCAAACTTCTTTCTTTTCTTGTCAAAATATTCGTCCAATTCTTTTTCTGTCTGCTTAAGAATTTTATTGGGTCCGGGTTCTATGGTAGCCCTTAGCAATCGTTTCAAATCTTTTAGTTCGGTTACAAATGCTCTTCTATCAATAAATTCAAGTAAACACAGACCTTTATCTGTAGCACAAGCAAGCATTTTTCCGAGCGGGGTTTCCAATAGTTCAAAGTTGATAATACTACTTCCGTCCGTAAAGAATTTTCGGTCATTTATTACTGCCTGTGCTTCTTCCCTCAACTCATCAAACGCATCCACTTTTTTAACTTTCGTTCCCATATTGGTCCTTACAAATTGTTGAATGAAGCCAGCATTTCATCGGTGCATTTTTCCAATTCTTCAAGCTGGGCCTGGGTTATACAGTAGGGTGGAAGGAAGTAAAGTATATTACCGAGCGGACGGATAATTATACCCCTTTTTAGAAAAAATGCTCCCATTTTTTTACCCAATTCATTCAAGTATGAAGTACCCTCGTGTGTTTTTAACTCCATTGCAAAAATAGTACCCTTGCTTCTGCAATCAATAATATCCGGATGGTTTTCATATTTCTTTTTCATCTTTTCGAAGAATGCAGATATGTATTTCACATGCTCGAATAATTCATATTTTTCAAGCAGGTCGAGGCTGGCATTAGCAGCAGCGCAGGCAAGCGGATTTGCAGTATATGAATGTCCGTGGTAAAAAGTTTTGGTTTTATCATCCGAAACAAAAGCATCGTAAATAAATCCTGCGCAACTCGTAACACCCAATGGCATAAACCCACCTGTAATACCTTTAGAAAGGCATATTATATCCGGTTTTGTTGTAATGTAGTTTGTTGCCCAAAATTTTCCTGTCCGCCCAAAACCTGTCATTACTTCGTCTGCAATTGTTACGCATTGGTGTGCCTTGCAAAGTTGAAGTATCTTCTCCAGGGGTTCGGGTTCATACATCACCATACCGCCTGCACCCTGTACCAGAGGTTCAAAAATAAAGGCGCAAACATCATCACTTTTCAAGGTATGGTGAAATTCCTGCAGAGTTGATTGTTCTTTTCCTTTAATAGGTGCCGGAATCAGGATGACCTCAAATAAGAAGGGGGTAAATGGATTATTAAATACATTCCGCTCAGCTACAGACATTGAGCCAAATGTATCTCCATGATATCCGTTTTCAAATGCGATTATTTTCCGTTTGGGCTTACCTATATTACTATGGTATTGAATAGCCATTTTCAATGCAACCTCAACAGCGGTAGAACCATTATCGGAGTAGAATATTCTTGTTTGATTTTTGGGCAAGTGGGAGAGGAGCCGCTCTGCCAATATCACTGCTTGTGAATGCGTAAAGTCAGAGAAAGCTACTTGCTCAAGTGTTTTGGCTTGTTCATAAATCTTCTCCGCTATATAAGAATTTGCATGTCCATGCAAATTCACCCACCAGGACGAAAATGCATCTATATATTTATTGCCGCTTTCATCAAAAAGATAACCCCCCTCTCCCTTAACAATGTTCATAGGATATGCTGCCTCCTTTTGATGTGTAAAAGGATGCCAGGTAACTTTGCGGTCGCGCTCAGGAATAGAATTGTTCTCCATTAAATGCAAAGCTACTATATAGAAAGATATTAGCAGGTACTAAACCCACTAGTTTTAATCATACGACAAATAGGTGACAACTTTCTTTTTCTTTTTTGAATAGGCAATGTTGTAATTACCTTCATATCCATAGAAATAGTAGAACCCTATTGCTGAGGTATCTGATTTTATGTCAAGATAATCTATATACGATTCGTGGTCATCAGGCAGATAGGCACTATCAGCATCTGTTGCAGCAGGACACTTAAAGTTGCTTTCTGCAAAAAAATCATTCATTCTTTTCTTTACGGTGTCTTCTTGCTGCAATATAGTTAATACTGTATCATCCATAAATGATAGGTCAGAGCCACTAAAAGTATCGGCAAAAATCCTTTTCTTATTGTGGTTGAAAATTTCAAAAGTTATTTGTCCTGTAAGAATCGAGTCACCTTTCAGGGTTAATTTGAAAACATCCTTGGTTTTTAAACTCGAAAAATAATGCTCAGTGGTATTTACCCGCAAAACTTTGAGTTTGGGCTTGGGATGTTTGCAACTAAAAATTGGAATGTAAAGTAGGCTTATAAGCAGTAAAAAAGAAACTGTTTTATATGAATAGTTCATTTCTGAATATTAAACAAATGTATTTATTTATTAAATAAAACCCCTTTAATTTCCAAGAAAGGACAATTTATTCCTCATTAAAAGGCTGTTTTACAAATAGATTTAACTTAAAAAAACAGATTTGGAAAATGGCAAGCAATAAATTTCTATCTTTGCGCCCCTATAAATAAAAAAAATGCAAAATAAAGGCGTTATTCGGTTGTTTGCTATACTCTTATCCTTAGCATGTGTATACTATTTCTCGTTCACATATTTCTCTACTAAAACAGAAAATCTGGCCAGGCAAAATGCTGCCGATTATATTGATTCAAAAGTAGTAAAAGATTCTGCCATGCGTTACGCCAAAGGCGATACCGTTAAGGCAAGATATTTCCTTGATTCGTTGCAGCTTACAGCCAACGATAATTTCCTGAAACGTGTAAAAGACAGTTCTGTTTACCCGTTGTTTAATTTCTCTTACGAAGAATGTAAAGAGAAGAGTATCAACCTTGGTCTTGACTTGAAGGGTGGTATGAACGTTACTCTTGAAATTTCGCAAGCCGACATTGTTAGAAGGATGTCTAATAATAACCAGGACATTGGTTTTAACCAGGCAATAAATGAAGCCGAAACAGAACATCAGAAATCGACCAGGCCATTTATGGACCTTTTCGGAGAAGCCTATGCGCGCATTAAACCAAATGGTAAGCTCGAATCATATTTCCAAACTCAGGAACTCAGGGACTTAATTACCCCGGCTCAAACAAATGAAGAAGTAATATCAAATCTTAAAAACCGTGTTGCAGATGCAATCAGCACAGCCAAACAAACACTCAGGGCTCGTATCGATAAGTTTGGTGTAGCTCAGCCTAACATACAGGTACTTCCTGGTTCCGGCAGGATATTAATTGGATTACCTGGCGTTAGTGATAAAGAACGTGTGCGTAAACTTTTACAGGGAAGCGCTAACCTTGAATTCTGGGAAACCTATCCTGCTGTAAAAATTCAACCGTTAATGGATATGGCTGATAAGCGTTTGGCAAGTTTGTTACACTTACAAGCGGATACTGCTAAAAAAGCTAAGGATACCACCAAGCATGATGTAGCAATAAATGCTGACACTACGAAAAAGAAGGATAGCACCAAAGTTGCGGCAATTAATAAAAAGCAAGACAGCATTAACAAAGCTGATACGTTGAAAGCAGCAGCGGCAAGACAGACTCCTTTGTTAAATCTGATGAAATTTACAACCAGTAAGGATGAGGCCGGACATACTGGTCCGCTGCAGGCAAACGATCCTACCCCATTTGTTGTTACTGCCAATGTAGCAGATACCGGAAAAATAAGTGCATTCCTAAGGATGCCACAGTTAATAAGTATCTTCCCAAGCGATATGAAATTTTTATGGCAAAAGCCAACCAAAAAGGGCTCTAATGACTTGGATTTAGTAGCCATTAAAACGCTTAAATTAGGTGCGTGTCCATTATCCGGCGACATTATTGCTGATGCTAAAAAGCAATTCGATCAGAATAATGGTGGTAACCCACAGATTGAAATGACCATGACCCCGGCCGCCGGCCAAACATGGAGGCAACTTACCAAAGCCCATAAAGGTGAATGTATTGCAATCGTACTTGATAATATAGTGTATTCTGCTCCCGTTGTAAAAGATGAAATACCTAATGGAATTTCAACCATCTCAGGAAGCTATACCCCAGAAGAAGCCGATGACTTGGTAAATATTCTGAAAGCCGGTAGATTGCCTGCCCCTGCACATATTGTTGAAGAAAGCGTAGTTGGTCCTACACTTGGTAAAGAATCTATCAGTTCAGGATTAACATCTTTTTTGGTTGCTCTTTTACTTGTGTTGGTATTTATGGCCTTATACTACAACCAGGCAGGCCGTATTGCAGATGCAGCCATGTTAATTAACGTATTCTTTGTATTGGGTATTCTTGCATCCCTTGGGGCTGTATTAACGTTACCCGGTATTGCCGGTATTGTATTAACTGTTGCCATGTCGGTTGATGCCAACATATTGATATTTGAACGTATCCGCGAGGAATTGGCCACAGGAGGCAAAACCCTGTCAAATGCGGTAAAAGATGGTTTCAAAAATGCACGTTCTTCTGTGCTCGACTCAAACATTACTACTTTTATTCTTGGTATCATATTATATGTGTATGGAACAGGACCTATTCAAGGTTTTGCTACCACATTGATAATTGGTATTCCATCTTCTTTGTTCTGTGCAATGTTCCTTACACGCCTAATGTTTGAACGTTCATTAAGCAAGAATAAGAATATTAAGTTCGATACCATTATTACCCGAAATGCGTTCCGCAATATCAATATCAATTTCGTGAAACGCAGGCATTGGTATTATGTAATATCAGGAACTATATTGGTTGCAGGGTTTATTTCTTACCTTCACAGCGGCTTTAAACTTGGTGTGGATTTCAAAGGCGGCCGCAACTATGTGGTTCGTTTCGACAATCCTCCTTCCGTAGAAAATTTACGTAAGGGACTTACTGCAACATTTGGCGGGGAAGCTCCTGAAGTGCAAACCTATGGAGGTGCTACCCAGGTTCAGATTACTACTGCCTATTTAGTAAATGACCAATCAAAGAATGCTGAAGAAAAAGCAGAGACAGCTCTTAAAGCAGGTATCGACCCTTTACATAACCATTATGTAATCCAAAGTTCCAGGTTGGTTGGTGAATCGGTTTCGCATGATATTAAATCGAAGGCTGTTTGGTCTGTTCTGTTGGGTTGTCTGCTTATGTTCATATTCATTTTCATACGGTTTCGTGGTTGGCAATATGGCTTGGGTGCTGTAGTTGCATTGTTCCACGATGCATTGATGATTATGGCTGTATTTACATTGTTTAAGGACGTACTACCATTCTCACTTGAGGTAAACCAGGATTTCATTGCGGCCATTTTAACTGTTATGAGTTATTCAATGACGGATACGGTTGTGGTATTTGACCGGATTCGTGAATACCTTACCAAAAAGAAGAAGCGCGAATTATCTCAGGGTGAAGACAAGAAAGAAGTTATTAATACAGCTTTGAATGCTACTTTGAGCCGTACAATCAATACCTCTATGAGTATCTTCTTCGTATTGCTTGCCATATTCATTTTCGGGGGAACTACTATTAAAGGATTTGCATTTGCACTTTTAGTAGGTATTGTGGTTGGAACTTATTCCTCTATATGCATTGCAACCCCTATTGTTATTGACTTCGACAGGAAGAAAAAAGACGTTCCGGCTAAGTAATAACCCTTGTATTTGAAAGTGAAGAATAATGAATATAACATTCATCATTCTTCACTTTCTTTTTTGCACTAACTTTGCAAAATGATTCTGCTTTCAACCTTATTGTTTTTAGATTTTAGCGGAGGAGAATTTCTCCTAATTGCCGTTGTTTTCCTTATGTTCTTTGGTTCCAAAAGCATCCCCGGAATGGCCCGTGGGTTGGGGAAGGCGATAAGGGAATTTAAAGAGGCCGCAGGAACAGTTCAGCGGGAAATTCATGAAAGTTCAGGAATTGATGAGGTGAAAGAAACTTTACAATCTACCACAAAGTCTATTACTGAGCAAACCAATCAAGCACCCGCGCAACAATCAATTGCCCCCACTTCCACTGATGGATCAAAAAGCGAACAATAAAACAATAGTTTTCGCTTATATTTTATAAATCATATCTTTTTGCACTATCTTTGTAAAGTACTTTACGTTATGGGGCCGACAGGTTTTGACAGCAGGTCGAAGTAGCGGATAAGCATGCCGAGCATTGGGAAAGTGGCTCGCAAATCTCAATTCTCAACAACTCAGACGGCGAATCAAATTACGCCTTAGCTGCTTAATCACTAGGTGATTTAAGTGCTATGTTTCCCGGGAAGCCCTT
>CAIUPO010000050.1 GCA_903901055.1 uncultured Bacteroidota bacterium | reverse complement strand
TATATAATTTAAATGCCACACAAGCAAATCAGGGAATGCTTCTCCTTGCTTGGCGCCCTCGCCAATAGTATAAGAGTCTCCTAAGGCTACATATCTAATAATTGCATACTTTTTCCCTTCTTTCATTGCAATAACAATACACATATAAAATGAGTCTTGAACGAAATAGAGGGTATCTGAAAAAGTATTACTCAGAAGTACCATATGAAAGTAATATCAGTAGAGATTATTATCCGAATAGCAATGAGGACTTATTTGAGAAAATCATTCGAGAAATGCTAAGGTTGTTAAAGGTAGATTTAGGACGGGAGTATTCATTTGAAAGAGAAAGAAAAGCCTTTTACTCTCTTGTTGAAAAGGGGTACATAGAGGACCCAATCTTTACAAGTGTCTTCGGCATCTCAATAGCTATTTCAGGTTTCATTCCATATGGATTCACTTGTCAAACCAAAAAAGGGCAAACAATATATCGTAAAATTCAGGCGGTGTTTTGGTCCTATGAGAAGGATAGCCGAAAAAAGGATAGCGTAACTACCAACATAAATTTCCGATTATGGAAAGTATTAACTGCTTTTAAAAAAGCATTAGCCGAGGATACAAACGAGGAGATAAAAAAATAGCTTGTTGATATAAAATATGCCAATCCATAATATTGATTCAATTATTAATAAAAGAACACTATCTTTTATTGATTCCATTTCGGTTCAACAAAATAAGATTGTCGAGTGTTTGCATAGCTTAAATTCAACTGCCGACAAACTCGTTAATCAACATAAGTTCTTCGGGGTTATTAGTTATGATACTGTTTTTACTGTAGTTGTAACTATATTGACATTTTCTGCTGGCATAATTATTAACTGGTTAATAAAACGCTTTGAGGCGAGAGGCAAGCGCATTAAACTTCAACGCTATTTCAAATACCTTCTGGATATTATCGCTGACAAAACATTCATCAAAATAGCTGACGGCTATAAAAAAACTTATGAAACAACTACTCTTGATTATGGCATCGCAATAACACCCCCGAAAGTATTAACCGACATTTTTCAGCGAGTTAAGAACATTAATGAACAAGATTTACTTGATACCTTTAAAAAAAGAGAACCAGTTTCACAGATAATTAATTATGTGGAATTCACAAGCAAAATGTTTGATGAAATAGAAAGATTCCATAATAAACTACTTCTAGAAAGCGACAATATTAGGACGACATTTGAAGGGAATTTATTTAAATACTTTAAATTATTGGCACAGTATATTGAAGATATGAAAAAAATCAGCCCTCCCACCTCAGAAATATTGGAATTTTTGCCAATCGCTCAGCAAGGATTTAGTGTTTATCATCAAAAGATACTACAAACAAATCAGATGAAGAAACTGCGTGATGATATTATACGTCCAATTCAAGTAAGTTTGGTAAAAACAAAGCTATATCAGAAAGATGCCATTGCTGGTCAAATTGCTGAGCTAGGGAAGGAAATTTCAATAAAATTTTATTATTTAAATAAACTAACCGATGAATTCTGTGCTCAATATAAATACTTCCATGCCACAACATTAGAATCTCAAAGAATAATAAAAGAGGAGAGAGCAAAAATTCAGTGGATGAAGCCACTCTTATAAAGAGTAAAATTAAATGAAAAAGATATTGTATGTTGATTTGGATAATGTATTGGTGAATTTCCAAAGTGGTATGGACCGATTGGATAAGCTCACCTATGAAAAGTACAGGGACAACTGGGACGAAGCACCGAGCATTTTTAGCCTAATGGACCCATTGGAAGGTGCCATTGAATCGTATAATATCTTAGCTCAAAAATTCGATACTTACATCTTATCCACATCACCTTGGGAGAACCCAACTGCCTTGCAAGATAAGCTTAACTGGGTAAAGAAGTATCTGGGGACAGTAGCCTACAAACGCCTGATAATTTCACACAATAAGCATTTAAACCTTGGCGATTATCTTATTGATGATAGGCTCAAAAATGGTGCTGATAAATTTACTGGAAAGTTAATACTTTTCGGGTCCGATAAATTTCCAGACTGGAAAACAGTTGTTAAATATTTGATTCCATAAGTTTGGCGGTTGCCATACTTACTTGAAGTTCATTCTTAAATGTTGTAACTTTCTCATTTGCTCCGTCAATAATCTCACTTCCATAAGAATCGAGATAGATGCCAGTTACACTATTGCCGTATTCGTGGCCTAAACTTTCCGCAATTAAATCTTTAGAGAATCCAAGGGTTTTGGCCACGTTTGCCCATGAGTAACGAGCTACGTAAGTGGTCAATTTAACAGGTAATTCAAGTTTAGTCCCCAATTTTTTCAAGTATTTATTGCAGACTTTCAGGTTTAAGTAGATAGCGTCCAACTCACCTTCTTTAGTAACTCCATCAAGGTTGAAGATAGGTAAGAGGTATTTAGAATTATCATTTTTATAAGTATTGAATATCCGTTCCGCTTCTGGGGTTAATCGGACCGAATAAATTTTATGTGTTTTCCTTCTCCGATAAACTATCCTACCATTCTGGATATTGTCAGTGGTTAATAAGGACAGGTCTATGAAGTTAATCCCAATGAGATTATAGGTAAGAAAAAAGATATTTCTAGCGTTCCACGACTTACTTCCTTCTTCCAATGGTTCTACTCTTAACTTTTCAAGGTCCTCCATTGTGATAGCTCTGGAAACAGTTTTTTCACCCTTAATAATATACTTGTTAAAAGGATAAAGTGTTCTATCCAATAGGTCTTTCTTTATTGCTTTGTTCAATAACGCCCTTATTTCTCTCATGTAAAAAGCTACGGTGTTCTTACTTAACCCTTCTTTTAACAAGAGGGCATCAAACGCACTTATTAAGGTATAATTAACCTTGTTTAATCGTAACTCCTTACCAGTATGCTTTATTAATCTATTTAATGCTTCATGGTATGAATTTGCATTACCATAACGATGCTGTTGCTTTTGACTTTCTATTTCTTCCTGAGCAAACTCCCAGAAAGTAATTTCAGCGGGCTTCTTCTTATTCAAGAGGATTTGTCTTAGTTCCACGATGCTTAGTTCATCTGCATTCATGGGGAGTCCTAGGACCTTCTTTTCGTATTCCAAGAGTTTCTTCTTAAAATGTAGGTTTAACGTAATGTAATCAGGGTGAACCTTGGTTACTTTTCCCTTCTTCTGGTCCCACTCTTGTGGTGCTAGCTTGACTTGGGTTGAGATAGAAGTGCTTTTACCATTATGGCTTAAGCGAATGATGATTGGGTTTCTTGTTGCATTTTTTTTAGCTCTGGAATCCATTGTTAATTTTAGAGTTGCCATAAACACTGAGGGTTACGGCTAGAACTTGTTCAATAAACATTGCATTTAATTTGCATTTTTTGGTCGGTTTTTTGCTTTTCTTGGGAGCAGTGGTTAGTTTTTTCTGTGTTCAAAAATTTCCCTAACTCTCTGGATATTCATTTTTTATATCTTTGCAGCCCTTTTTGACTCCGTAGCTCAGCTGGTAGAGCAAAAGACTCTTAATCTTTGGGTCGTGGGTTCGATCCCCACCGGGGTCACATCAAATTAAAGCTCGGTAATAATGCCGGGCTTTTTCATTAAAATTATTCCGAAGCCTGTTTACGTTACTTTTGTTTTTCACATGCTTCAACTTCTTAAAGAAATACAGGGTTTTCAATCTAAAAGTCAGGGTGTTTATCCACAGGGGATATTCCCTTCTCAGAGATGCCTTACTACAACCGGAATTGTGTGGGAAGATGATAATTCATTTTTTACGGCTCTGATTGTTTTTACTCTTCACAGGCTTAAAAAATATTTCTCCAATGGAGAAAAAAATATTTTTGAAGATATCAAACATCAAGCGCAAAAAGCCTTCCCTAGGTATAAAAGCAAAAAGGTTGAAGGCACTTATAATTTTTGGCGTACTGAAAAAAATGCTCATTTCCCTAATGGGAATATATTTTCAAAATTCAATTATTTCGCTTTGGCTGATGATGCTGATTGTACTGCCCTTATATACATCACTAAAGGATATTCTCAGGATGAGATAAATCATCTGTGTGAGAAGTTAATACATCATTCGAGTCTACCCGTAAAGATTTCAAGTAATACCTTACCACAATACAGAAACCTGAAATTATATTCTACTTGGTTCGGAAAAAATATCCCCATTGAAGTTGATATCTGTGTAACTGCGAATCTGCTTTACTTGCTGTCTGAAGGTAATACAACCTTAAATGAATATGACTTGGATTCCATCAAATTTATTTGCTCAGTTATTAATAACAATGAACATAAATCTCAACCATTCCGGGTTGCCCCATATTATCCAAGGACCTCTATTATTCTCTATCATATATCTCGACTTTTAACAGTTGCAGATAATGCGGATTTACTCAGTATGAAAGAAAAATTGAAAGCAGATATTTTCCATGAATTGTCGGAAAAGAATCATCCCATGGAAAGGGTTATTCTCAATACCTCGCTAATTTGGTTAGGCGAAACAAAAAATATTGAAGAGATTGAAATGCCCGGAGATATCAACTTTCCGTGGTTTATTGCAGGCATGCTCACTTCAATTAATAACCCTATTGCAAACCGGTTGGCTCCATCTTCACTTTTTCATCTGCAATTCTATTGCGAAGCCTACATGAAAACACTCTATTTAGAATACAAACTAGAGAGAAACAGGCTGTTTCCTGCTCATATCTTATAGTTTATATCTCCTATCTATTTTTGTTTATCTTTGCGAAACATTAAGGGGTGTTCGTGAAAAACGGACTGAGATTATACCCTCACAACCTGATCAGGATAATGCCTGCGAAAGGGATAAATGAGAAGAATTTCCGCCCGGCTCCTCCCTTAAAGTTTTATTAAGTGCTATGAAGATAATCATGAATGATACACCCATTGAAATAAGTGGCTCATCACTTGTTCTGGCTTTGTCAAGTTCCGGTATAAATGACTTGAAAGGCTTGGCAGTGGCTGTAAATGATACCGTAATTCCACGAACTGCCTGGGAAAATTTTGCATTGAAAGAAAACGATACTATTACTATAATCCGTGCTACACAAGGCGGTTAAAATTAATTCTATGAAAAAAGAACAAACACCAACAAACGAAACTTTACCAACTACAAAACCTCTTCCTGCTTCCAAAAAGATTTTTGTGGCGGGAAAGATGCATGATATTAAAGTGGCCATGAGGGAAATTTCCTTATCCGATACGCACGTTTCAGGTAATGGGAAATCCATACCAAACCCTTCGGTAACAGTATACGATACTAGCGGGCCATTTACTGACCCTAGTGCAAATGTTGATATTTATAAAGGTATCCCACGCATACGTGAGCAATGGATTAAAGACAGGAAAGATGTAAATGAATTGGAAAGTTGTTCTTCGGAATATGGAAGGAAACGCCTTGCTGATACAAGTCTGGACGCTATACGCTTCCCCAATATATATAAGCCTTTTAAAGCAAAAGCAGGACACAATGTATCTCAAATGCATTATGCATTGAAGGGAATTATTACTCCTGAAATGGAGTATATCGCCATTCGTGAAAACCAACGCTTGGAAGAATTGTACGATAAAAATAATGTTTCATGGAAGCAACATGCGGGACAGAATTTTGGAGCAGTACCTCATAAAGGAGCTATTACTCCAGAGTTTGTTCGTGAAGAAGTTGCACGAGGAAGAGCTATTATTCCTGCAAACATCAACCACCCTGAAAGTGAACCAATGATTATTGGTCGCAATTTCTTGGTGAAGATAAATACCAATATTGGTAACTCTGCAGTCACATCAAGTATTGCTGAAGAAGTTGAAAAGGCCGTTTGGAGCTTCCGTTGGGGAGGAGATACAATTATGGATTTATCTACCGGAAAAAATATTCATGAAACCCGTGAATGGATTATTCGCAATAGCCCTGTACCTATTGGCACAGTGCCAATCTATCAGGCTCTCGAAAAAGTTGGCGGCAAAGCCGAAGAACTCAATTGGGAAATTTTCCGCGATACATTAATTGAACAAGCTGAGCAAGGCGTGGACTACTTTACTATTCATGCAGGAGTATTGTTGCGATATGTTCCGCTGACTGCGAGACGCACTACCGGTATAGTTTCCCGAGGTGGCAGCATTATGGCAAAATGGTGTTTGGCGCATCATAAAGAGAGTTTCCTCTACACCAATTTTGAAGAAATATGCGAAATAATGAAAGCATACGATGTGTCATTCTCATTGGGTGATGGGCTACGTCCCGGTAGTATAGCCGATGCCAATGATGCAGCCCAATTCGCAGAACTAGATACTTTAGGCGAACTAACCAAAATAGCCTGGAAGCATGAAGTGCAAACCATGATTGAAGGTCCTGGACATGTGCCCATGCATATGATTAAAGAAAATATGGATAAGCAATTGGCTGTTTGCGGCGAAGCTCCATTTTATACCTTGGGTCCATTAACTACCGATATTGCT
>CAIUPO010000049.1 GCA_903901055.1 uncultured Bacteroidota bacterium | reverse complement strand
TGGCTTGGCAATAAATTATTTACCAAGCACGATAATTTTGTGCGGCACACTACCGCCACCATTGCACACATACAATTGATATTTGGGCTATGGCTTTATTTTGTAAGCCCATTAATAGATTACTTTTTGCATCATTACAAGATCTAGCAAAACAAAGAATCAATGAACTTGTTTCAGCGCACTATTTTTTTTAATTTTACCCTCCAAATCATTTGATAAATGAGCGATTCTATAAAGTTCTGGATATCTTCACTGGGCATTCCAATAGTGCTTGCAGTTGTAGGTTATTTTATTAATAACTCATTGCAACAAAACCAACAGGCACTTGACAAAATCAAATTCTCTGATCAAATGATAACAGAAGTTTTCGATACATCGAATGTTGAAAAATCCATGGCACGTGTAGAACTTCTTCCGGAAATGGTTACTGATAAAAAATTTGTTACAACACTTACAAACCTAGTAGTCAACTTCTGGTTGGAAAAGGCCAAGGAAGCCGCAAGTGAAGGAAACGACAGTGTGTTTGAAAAGATATACACGGCATCTAAAACTTTTAAACAGGAAGGAAAGGTGCTTATGGATTCCATTGAAAAAGATCCCATGACAAAAAGAGCAAAAAACGCTTATGTTTCAGAACAACTGGGATTGCATTATTTGCAATTAGGTAAACTAGATTCCGCTAAGAAAAATTTTACAGATGCAGTGAAGGAGCATAAAGAATTTCATTCCGCACAAAATATGTTAAACATTTTAAACTCTTATTCTCTACCAAATAAGGAAATCAAATCTGTTACTATATCTCACATTAAACATGGCAACATGCTTAATGAGAACCCGGGCATTCAACCTGAAATTAAACCCAGTACTGATTCGGCTGCTTTAGGACAAGATATTTTGGGTAAAATTAAAGCGCAGTATAGCTGGAAATTCCATGCAGCAAAACCTAATCATAAACCTATTCCCCTTCCTTAAAATTAATTGATTTTAATCAGCTGTACTGATAAACTAATTATCAACTATTTGATTTCCCTCCCTTCCCTTTCTTCCGTAATTTGTTTCAGGGTAATAAGTTCACGCATTTTATCTTTTGCTTCTCCCGCAGGGCTTCCGAGGTAGGCTTTTCCACCTTCCAGAGATTTACTTGGCGCTGACTGACCTAACAAAACAGCCCCTTTACCAATATGAATATTGCTTGGAATTCCAACCTGTCCCCAGAGTGTAACACCATCTTCCAGCTTAACGCATCCGGCTATGCCGACTTGTGCAGCAATAAGGCACATTTTGCCAATCTGGGTATCGTGCCCAACATGCACATGATTATCTAATTTGCTTCCCGCTCCAATAATTGTTTTGTCTGATACACCTTTATCAATAGTACACATTGCGCCTAAATCAACATCATCTTCAATAACAACAATGCCGCATGAAAGCATTTTATCGAAATGTGTACTGCGCTTTTTATAGTAGAAAGCATCGGCACCTAAAACTGTTCCGGAATGTATGGTAACCCGATTACCAATAATCGTTTCATCGTAAATTGTTACATTCGGATGAATTACACAATCATCGCCAATCACAACATTATTGCCAATAAAAACTCCAGGCATAATTAGAGTGTTCTTCCCGATTTTGGCAGACGGGCTACACATCTCTTTTTGAGAAAAATCTTCAGGATGAAAATGACGGATGATTTTATTATACGCACTGAACGGATCGTCAGAAAATAGTAATGCCTTGCCTTCAGGACAAGCAACTTTTTTATTAATGATTATGGTAGTAGCATTTGATTCAAGTGCTTTGTCGTAGTATTTTGGATGGTCAACAAAAACAATATCTCCTTTTTCCACCCGGTGGATTTCATTGAGCCCTGTGATGAGGTGATTAGGATTACCGTCAAACTCTGCCCCAATTATGGATGCAATTTGTTTAAGCGTTTGAGGCGGATTAATTTTCATGCCTCAAAGATAAAGATTAAACTATGAACTATGAACTATAAACTATGAGATAATTTGAGGAATACCATTCAGTTTTTTGAAAAGTAAGGCTTTTCGTTCATCGTTTATAGTTCTTAGTTATTTCCTGAACTGTTTCGACCATTCAACGGCCTCATTAAAGTCCTCAAAAACCTGTGTGGGTATTGGTAGTTTATTTGTTCCTATAAAAAAATTGATTGCTAATTTACCCTGTGACTTTTCTACCACAAATGCCCTGGACAAAACATTTTTAGCACCCTCTCCGGCTAAATAATTCCGTGCCCCTTTGTCGAGGGAAAGCAAATCCCTTCCAAAGATTATGCAAGGATATGATTGGCTACCTGCATAATTAAGTCTTTTAGCTACGTATTCCTTTATTTTGTCTTCATTGTAGATAGCCCTTTCGCCTCTTTCAATAAAAAGAATTCCCTCTTTAATCTCGTATGTTATATGGCCTGTAACCAAAGGTGGTTTGTCAGTAAATTTATGCATAGTCTTTCGGGAGGTAGAATTCGAAGATAATGAAATAAGAAACAAACAGGGTATTATTATTTTTAATCCCAACCTACATTGTAATAAAATAATTGTTTATGCTTGTATAGGTAAATTTGGCTACTTTTGCGGCGGGTAAGCCTTATACGACCAGCTCCTGCATAACTCCCCCAGATTCGGAAGAAAGCAAGGGTACCGTGGTTGAGCGGTGCGATGTAAGTAGCTTACCCTTTTTTATTCAAGCGATTTTAAAGCACACAAAGTCTGGTGCAATTCTGCACAGAGGGTACAAGAAATCTAAAACAATTCTTATTTATCGAAAGGGGAAACAACCTTTACAACCTCTATCTCAAATAAAAGAGGAGTATATGGTTTAATATCGTTACCTGCAGCATAAGGACCGTAAGCAACCGACGATGGTAATAGGATTTTCACCTTTTCACCTTCGTGCATAGTACCAATCACTTCAATCCAACCCCTGATTATTTGGGCATTATGTTTATACTGCATTTTGTAAGTTCCTTTTCCGCCGTCACCCCTGTCAGATTGGTCAAAAATAGTTCCATCGAATAGCATACCCTTGTATTTTACCTCAACAGAATCTCCTTCGTTAACAGGTTTTCCAATGGTACCGGTGCGTTCCAATACATACATACTGTCGAGCATTATAGGCTTAACCCTGATATTGTTATCGGATAAATATTTTGCAATAGACGGGGCTTCAGCTTTCTGTATCTTCTTTATTTCGGCCTTTTTACTTTCCATCATTGCATACTGGTCGTCCTTTAATTGTTTCAAGGTTTGAAACTTCACCAGTTTAATATAAAATTTAAGGTCCGATCCCGGTTTGATAAACATTGGAAGCACCTTCAATTTGAAAGCCTTCAGGTAAATGGAATCTGCACTTACCAAAAAACTGGCGCTGTCGCCGGCAGCCATCAAAGTAATTGCTTCTTCGATTGAACCATGAAAACTTGGTTGCAAGTTAAGAGGAATAATACTTGTAGAATCTGTGCGTCCTCCTCCGTGTGAATCGAATAACAATGAATCATCTGTTGCTCTTCTATATACAATACGTACAAAACCAATATTTCCCATTACCGGTTTTGCCCCTTTTTTATCATGTTTAATGAAATAATACCTTACTCCTGTTGCAGGGTCGGTACTATATGTATTCTTTGATGGTCCGCCGGCAATACAATTAAATGTAGCCAAAACTACAAATAACAGAACTGAAAAAAGCTTTGTAAAATAATTCATATTAGTAAAATTAATTATTGGATTTAATACTTACAATCTCCATATCGAAAATAAGCGGTGTATATGGCTGAATAATACTCATACCTTGGGCTCCATAGCCCATTTTTGATGGGATAAGCACAGTTACCCGTTCATGTTCATGCATTTTGCCGAGAACACTAATCCATCCTCTAATAACCATGGCATTTTTACCGTACTTGAATTTATAGTTTTGAGTTCCCGGGTCAAAAACTTTTCCATCCATGAATGTACCTCTGTATTTAACTTCAACAGAGTCGCCCTCCTGAGGAGTTTTTCCCACACTGGCTTGTCTTTTAAGGTAAAAGATACTATCGTCGTCGGGAGTAATGCTGTAATTATTTTTTTTCAAGTAATCAGCTATTTCGGCAGTTTCCTCTGTTTTGCGCGCTGCCATTTTCCCAATCATTTTTTGCTTCAGCTTCATTTGTTCCGCCATAACTTCATTCTTGCTTAAGAAGTGTATCAGCTTAATGCGGAATTTATAAAAGGTGTTTCCGGTAACTCCTGGTGGAATACGGTTAGGCGGTGCATGAAAAAACTTTAGGTATAATGAATCGGCATTAATAAGGAACTCCGCACTGTCGCCGGGATACATCATTAAAATACCTTGTTCAAGACATCCTGTATAGGTTTTTTGTAAACGAAGCATCAGGGCTCCGGTTGAATCGCCTCCCTTTTTACGGGAGTCAAATGCATCGGAATCTTTTCCATCCTTTCCTATAACAGAATAGGCCAGTATAGCATGCGCTATATTTGAATCAGTACCTTTAACACCCGTTTTGGCATGCTTGATAAAGCGGTACTGTACCCCTGTGGCAGCATCGGTTTTAAAACCTTTTTGCTGTGCGTTGGCAGTAAAAACTGCCAACACAGCAAGTATTAAAACAAGACCTCTACCTTTCAATTTTACAAAATTTAAAGAGAGCCGGGTTATTTATTGGATTTAACCGAAAGAACTTCCATGTTAAACAACAATGGACTGAATGGAGGGATAAGTCCTCCCCCTCTTGGTCCGTATGCCATAGCAGATGGAATTAAAACTTTTGCTTTTTCTCCCTGACTCATTTGGCCAAGAACCTTGATCCAGCCTTTAATAACCTGAGCATTTTCAGAGTATAATAACCGGTAAGGAGCAACTCCCGGATCAAACACTGTATCATTTAATAGGGTTCCTCTGTAACGTACTACAATTGAATCACCATCTTTAATCGCTTTTCCATTGCCTTTTTTATCCTCAAGTAAGAAAATACTGTCTTCGGTTGGTTTCACGTTTTCGTAATGATGTGAAGTAAGGTACGCTGCAATTGCAGGAGCTTCGGTAGCTTTACGCGCCATTAATTGTTGCATGTATTTATTCCTTTGCTTGTTTTGCTCTTCCATCATATCCTTGGTGTTCATAAAGCTCTTCAACCTTATGCGGAAAGTATAGATGCTTCCATGAACTCCAGGAGGCAGTTTGTCAGCAGGTGCATGGAAAAATTTAAGGTATAATGAATCGGCATTAATCTGGAACAAAGCACTGTCGCCTGGCGACATCATTAAAATACCTTGCTCAAGACAGCCGTAAAAGGTCTTTTTCAAACGAAGTGGGATAACGCCGGTAGAATCGCCGCCTCTTTTATGTGAATCAAAAAGGTCGGAATCTTTACCAGATTTTGTTTTGGTAGAATAAGCCAACACTACTTTGGCAATATCTGAATCGCTGCCTTTGGCTCCGCTTTCATCATGCTTGATAAATTGGTAAACAACACCGGTTTTTGAATCTGTTTGAAAAGAATGACCACCACATGAGGTCAAATAAGCAACTGATGCAACGGCGAAGAATAATACTGTAAATTTCCTTGTTCTCATTGGAACTTTATTGTTTGGTTATTTTTTCAGAGTCGGTTTTACTTTTAACATTGTAACCTCATATATTAACGTAGTATAAGGTGGTACAATACCTGTGGAGGACCCTTTTTCTCCAAAAGCGGAGTGCGAAGGTATAATAATTTTTGCAACCTCACCTTCCCTCATTTTTTTAATCCCTGTTTCCAGCCCCGATAACACCTGTCCCGAATCCCCTATTGTGAAGTTCATAGGGTCATTAACAGGTATCGAATCAAACGTTCGGTAGTTCATGAAATATCCTCTGTATGAAATACTTACATTAGAACCTGAGGAAACTTCGGGTCCCGAACCTTCAACCATTGGAATAAGATAAATACTTCCTTTTTGGTCGGAATCAGGAATTTTGTTTAACATTATATAACGATTTAGCTCTAATTGTTCTTGCATATCCTTGTCCTTGGCAAATGCATGATATTTTTCCAATTTTGCCTTAAGCTGAGTTGAATCGAGTATAGTGGCAACGCGCACATTCACCTTTAATAAACTATCGCCAACCAAGTAATGAGGAAATGGAGTCCGGAGTCCGGATTTAAACAACATATCCTTTCTTACTATAAAATTGATGCTGTCACCTTCATTCAATTTCAAAAGCACTCCTTCATAACCGGTTCTTTTTGAAAGGGAATCATACGAAATAAGGATGGTAAAGGGAAACCATAAATTCCGGGAATCCCAAAAAACGGAGTCATTCATTCGCGAGTAATTCAGGTAAAGTTCAATCGTCTCTCCGGGTGATATCCTCCTGACTTTCGGTCCTAAATCAGCAAACTTGAAATAAATACCAGCCGAATATGTACTGTATCCTCTGTAATTACTTTGCTGTTTTTTAAAATTACAGGAGCAAATCAACAAAGTGAAAGATAGAAAAATAAAGAGCTTCCTCATTTTAATAAGTATTACTTACTCCACTTCCTCTTTTCTTGGAATGACATAAAACTCATCAATATCAATTGCAAATTGAGCAGCATTCAGGTGTTTGAGTTTTATTGTTTTCCATTCTGTAGTTGGGGTTATTGTAATATAAGTATTAATGCTATCCTTCACTTTAGATGTAACCTTCAAAGGCATTTGAAAATCTTTAACAACATTAAGCCAATGATATTTGAGAATAGTGGATTTACCTTTTTGTTTCAGGGTATATTGAAATACCGGTGGCGATGGATTGCGAAGATATTGGTTAAAAAAAGGTGTATAGTCTTTCCCTAAAACCTGATTGATATAGGCAATCACTTCATTTGAGTTAGTATTGGAATGATAAAACTTTTCCTGTAGTCCTTTAAATATTTTGAAAAATAGCGAATCGTTATTTACCACATGCCTTAAAGTTTGCAGCATCCATGTACCTTTAAAATATTCATCGTCATCATTGGCTGTTCCTTCAAAGTTTACATTGTACGGACCAATAACCGGATACTTATTTCCAATCCTTTTTTCCTGACCATGCAAATACCTAACTGCTGTTTTATAATTCTGTGTGTATTCAATAAACAGTGCCTCCGCATAAGTTGCAAAAGCTTCATGCAACCACATTTCGGCAGCATCGGAGCAACTAAGGCTATTACCCCACCATTCGTGGGCGCTTTCATGAATGATTATAAAATCAAACCCATAAGTCAGGTTTTTATAATGATTTCCATAAGCCACACAACTCTGGTGTTCCATACCCCAATAGCTTGTCTCGACTAATTTGTAGCCGTCTTTGTAAAACGGGTATTTGCCAAAAAAATGTTCATAACAACCCAGCATTGTTTTTACCTGCCTAAAATGTTTCCGTGCTCTTTCTACATTATATTTAAGGACGTAATAATCCAGAGTAAGCGTATCCTTACCGCTCAAATAATAATCAGCAATATGAGCGTAGTCAGCAATGTTGAGTGTTACATCATAATTAATAATCGGGTTAGATACAAACCAAGTAAACCGAGTGTACATATTCTCCAAATTCTTTACAGAACGCAACCTCCCATTGCTTACACATGTTAATCCGGTAGGCACATCAAAAGTCATTCTCATACTATCCGGTTTATCGGAAAGATGATCTTTGCAAGGCCACCATAGCGAAGCTCCGGTATGCTCATCGGAAACATCAACCCATGTTTTCCCCAATGAATCTTTATTCCATTCAAAGCCTCCGTCCCAGGGAGGGTTTTTGGCAGTTTGTGGAAATCCGTGATAATAAATTTTGATGGAATCTTTTATCCCTTCATGCTCTATTGCATAAAATCCGGATTTAATAAAAGATTTTTCTTCATTTCTTCCACCCCCACTAAAACTGATAATTATTGCATTACTGTCTCGCCTAAAATTAAGAAAATTGTTATGCCATACAATACTGTCAATAGTCATGTTCTTAAATAAATCCACTTGCATCTCAGTAAATTTTTTAACCACACTAAATGCAATCATATTATACCCCTCAATAGAATGTTGCTCGGGATTAATTTTCAAATGCAGGTCGTAGAAATAAACATCGTAGCAACTTCTTGCAGCAGAAAGTTTTCCCCTTACCGAATCAGCATGTGTGAATACAGGATACTGCTGAGCAAAACCTTGCACAGTAATAAACAGAACGAATAAAATACCGGAAAGCTTCTTTACCATTTTACAATATTGGCAAAAATAAGTTAATCCTGCCAATATTAATAATTCGTAATATTACGGTTTGAAGTGGTAAGCTTTTTATAAAAAAGGAGCCCCGTTACCAGCGGAGCCCCTAACATACCAAAACACTTCTATCATCATGTACCACAGCATAGAATGGAAACCCTGTTACCAGCAGGGTTTCCTCGTCTATAAACTTCACATCATCTATCAGGAACCGCTCTTAAGATTGAATGGGATAACAACCTTGATGCTAACGTTTCTGCCCATATTAAATACTCCAACCCTGTTGGTAGTATAATTAATTGGCAGATACTTAAACCGGTTCATGTAGTCCATGTACCCTGCATCCAAAAGGTTATTACACATAATATATAGTTCGCAAAATTTCTTTCCTTTAGCCATCAAATCTCCCCCAATACCTGCATTAAACAAGGTGTATCCGGCTTGTGCGGCCTTGCTCACTGCAAACTCAGGATTAGCAGTTGTTAGGCCACTATAATTAGCATACTGCTGGTAAACATGGTTTTGCTGGGCTACACTCAGCACACCAACTTTGATGTAGGCATTATGGATGCCCTTACCAATATTTTTGATGTGGAATTTTAGCCCGGCGGTTATTCTCATAGGCGGAACGAAAGGTAAATATTTAATAGAATCAGGTACATTTTTCAAACCACCATCTACATAACTAACGGTAGCGTTAAAATCGAACCAGGGTAATGTGGAAGGATGAATATCCAAGGCCAATTCTCCACCCATCAGTTCGGCATCAGTTTGTTCATATTTGTAAACAGGGCTTGGGCCAAATATTAAGGAAAGTGAACTATTCAAAGAGTCTCCTCCCAATACACTTTGCAATCCTTTTGCATAAATAAAATCACTGATATTATTCATGAAACCGTCTACTTCAAAACTTACATCTTTTGAATTGATGCCAAATGCAAAGTCTTCTTCCATGCTGGTTTCAGGCTTCAACGTATGGTCACCAAGTTCAAATACCACCGTTCCGTCGTGCACTCCGTTTGCAGCGCATTCCGCAACATTAGGTGCCCTGAAGCCCCTCGCTACGTTTGCTTTCGCATACACATTTTCGGTAAAGTTGTAAGTCGCGCCAATGCTGCCCGACATGCCACTGAATGTAGTTGAGAAGCCGGAAAATTCCTGGAAAGAACCCGGAGTATTGGCCGCTACAGGCACCTGAGTTGCGCTGTCAATCCAATGTTCTATCCCATTAAAACTGCGGGTATCATAACGAACACCACCGCTTATATTAAGGTTGCCAATTTTTTCACTGGCAACTGCAAATCCACCAAACTGCACATAGTTGTAGTCAGGGATAAGCATTAAGGTGCCCAAACTTTGCGAGTTTTGGGCTACGCCGTTGGTACCAATTGCCAGATTAAATCCACCCATTTGAGGAGCGTTGTAACGCACGTCAAATGTTTCACCGGTTGAATAATAATAAATGTCCGGTGTATCAGGCATAGTTGGGTCATTGGTTTCCTGGCGTTGGTTTTCCTGCCATGAGAAGATAGCGTTAATCCGTCCGCTACCAACCGCAATACTATTATCCCAAACTAATTTTGTGTGGCGTATGCGTTGGTTAATTACTAAAGGAGTGTAGGAAGTGAGTTCTTGTTTCGTAGGGAATTCATAAAAAGGGGTAGCACCATAAACGTTTGTATCATTGAAAGCCATTCCACGCATCTGTTTGCCTGTAGCTGAATCCCTTGTTCCATCTACTATTCCGGTTGCCATATCAAAATAGCTGGCATGTAATTGTGAATAGCCCCATTGTTTGTGCACACCAATGGTACCATCCATATTAAAGTCACTAAATTGTGAATTCAATACATAACCGTCATAAGGATTCTGATATGCATGAGCCATAATATTATCAACCCGTCCACTCCATGATATTCCTTTCATAGAAGTACCTGCCATACTGGCCATGGTATTAAATAATCCATTATTGGTCATATAATCAAAAAGCACTTCTCCCTTGGTTACACCATTTGGCAAAGGGGCAGCAGGAATTAAATTCAATACTCCCGAAATTGCATCTGAGCCATAAGCTAATGAAGCTGGGCCTTTTAAAATTTCGTACCTGTCTACAGCGTCCGGATCAGCTTCAATACCAAATTCGTCAAACCAGGGTTGGTCAATTTGTTCAACACCATCATTAATTGTTAAAACCCTGTTATACCCGAGGCCACGAATTACAGGCTTTGAAATACTTTGTCCATCTGTCATTGCAGATACACCGGGGGTTAGGGCAACAGCATCTACCACGTTAGTTGAAGCATTTTCCTTTAAATCCTGATGCGATACATCTGTAATAGAATAAGGCGTTTTTTGAATTTCGGTTGCTCTTGAGTTTCCGGTTACAACAACTTCATCTTCCTCGATAGATGATTGAAGAGCTTCAAAATTTTGGCTAACAGCACCATCAATTTTTACCGATTGACTTGTTTCCTTATATCCTATCATCTGCACTTGAATTATATAAGTGCCTTTAGGCAAATTGGTAATGGAATACGTTCCATCGGTGCCTGTCTGAGCTCCTACTTTAAGGTCAGGTATATAAACAACAGCGCCAGGTAACGCGGCTTTGCTGGTTGAATCGGTAACTTTACCGGAGATAGAATTTTGAGAAAAGGTAATTGTGGTAAAGAGTAAGAATATAGATAATGAAAATAATTTTAACGTTTTCATGGTATGAATAGAATTAAATAAAATGTGATAGAAAAAATTCCTTTACTGTCAGCCTCAAACCCCTAAAGGGTCTTTGGATAACTGTGTACAAATAAATCTGTTAATGACTTTAAAGCCCCTTTAGGGGTTTGGGGCCGATAAAATCAAAAACAGATTAGCAATTAGATGGAGGATGGAAAATATTATCCGGTAAGGATAAAGTGTGTTGCATAATAGCAACAACAGGCATTTTAACAACTGTAAATTCAGAATTGTCAATTGTCAATTGTACTTCAGGTGCAAATTCCTTTTGGAATGCTGAGGATAATTCTTCAGCGGATTTTGTACCTTTATTAGATTGGTCCGCATGATAAATCTGTTTTTCAAAATCATGATACGAGGTTACCCATTGGGTTTCCTTATCATCCACAAATACAGTTATAATATAGTTACTGCCTGATTTTTGGATAGCCGACACGTCATACATTTCATTATTAAACGAAAACTCCTTATTGTCTTCAGTCCATTTTAAGGAAGAATAATCAGATGCAGAAAGAGTGATTTTTTTAACATGGTCTTTTTTCTCAACCATACATTCTTTCGCTTCTTGTTTGGCTAAAAATATACCAATAGAATACATTAAACGGTATCCGGCCACATAATGAAACATGGCCAAAAGCATTATGAATGCTATGGTACGCATATAAATTGGTAACCCTATTTTCGTTGGCATATCACGGCAAATGTATAAAGTTTTGCAATAAGCAAACAAAAAATAGTCATTTTTGTGCTTTCTTACTTAATCTTAAAAGGGTATGATAAAGAAAATTGAACACATAGGTATTGCCGTTAAGGACATAAAAGCGGCAAATGAACTTTATTCAAAACTGCTTGGAATCAATCCGTATAAAAGCGAGGAAGTAGCTTCCGAAATGGTTACAACTTCTTTTTTTAAAACAGGGGATAGTAAGGTAGAATTGTTAGAAGCAAAATCTGCAGACAGTGCTATTTCAAAGTTTATTGAGAAGAGAGGAGAAGGCCTGCATCACATAGCTTTTGAGGTGGAGGATATTGTTGCCGAAATGGCTAATTTGAAAAAATCAGGCTTCACCTTATTATCAGATTCACCTAAGCGCGGCGCAGACAATAAGTTAATATGTTTTGTCCACCCGAAAAGTGCTAATGGAGTACTTGTGGAACTTTGCCAGGAGATTAAATAAAAAAACTTTTGCCCATAATATCATTGTAAAAACAAATTCATGAATTTAATAAAGACTACACTCCTATTGTCCACGCTATGTTTAGCAGTATGTTGCAGTAACACAAAAAGCAAGGAATCAACTAAAACAAATACACCACATTTATCAAGGTTTTCCACTGAACAAGAATTGGCAAATGCCTTTTTAAACAGTTTTGCACAACATGACACCGGTATGATGCAATACCTTATTACGGATGAAGAAATCGCTTATGCTGCAACCGAAATAGCTAAAGAGTTTCCGGACACCTCGACCACTATTGACAAGCAGGTGGATCGCGCAAGACAAGAATTGACGCATAAAATTATCCCTGCCTATAAAACATCACTCAAAAGCCTCCAACAAATGATTTCCGTTGATAATGTTGACCTTGCAACATGCACGTTCAAAATTGACACAGTCCCATCAAAAAAATTTAAGGGAAGTACCACTATTATTAAAGGCGGGGCTGAAATAGATGTTATTACAAAGGAACAAAAACATTACAATCTTAAAATGTATTCATTTATGCGTATTAAGGATAAATGGCTAATACTCGGACCAAAATGGGAATGGCAGAATCAGCCAGTACGAGACAGGTAATATAAGTTTTGTTCATCCGAAAAATGCAAATGGAATGCCGGTAGAATATCGCAGGAGATGCACTAAGGTTCTTTCTTCAACCATTTAAAGTATTTTTATTAGAAGTGAAATACTTTATTTGGACCCAAAATATCCTGTTATTCAGAAAGAAATTATAATACATTTGTTGCACTTATAATCAATCCATTTTGCGATGTATAAAAAATTATTTACAAAAATTACATTACCTGCCCTCTTTCTAATCTGCTTGAATCATGGTTACGCCCAAGTGACTGTGGAAAATACTGGCGTTACGGCATTTGACATATACAGCAGGCCTCCACAATATGATAGCACAAAAAATTTCCCTTTCCCAATTAATTTTAATCCGTATAATAATAGCGGTACAACTTTTTATGGAAAAGATTCTAACCTTTATAATGGATTTGTAGGCCTGCATTTATATCTCCCTCCTCATGTTCAGGTGGCCGGTGATGCCAATTATAAAATAGTGGAAGTATATTACATCAGGGCTTTTTTCAAAAAACATCCTGAAATGGCAAGTCAAAACAATTGGAAATTTCCGATGCTTCAATTCACTAACGTTAAGCATCTCCGCCCCCACCCTGTGGTTTTTGCGCCCTATGATGACTATTACTCAAATAATGAACTTGAACTCAGTACTAAACCTTACCAGTTTTATCACACTTTTAAATGTTTTACCGATTCCGGCGCAGTTGTGAATTATCTTTTCCTCCTAAGAAATGATAAAACTGGAGATACTATTTATTATTCGCCCGATCATGGTCGTTATGGCGATGTGCATGCCATAATGATTCCTTATTTCTTAAAACAAAAAGCAATGTATGAAGGCCAAACATTAACCTATGAGCGCGGAAGCGGGCCATCTGGAAGTTTTTACGATGCCAAAACAGGAGAAATGCTGGTAATGAAAAAAGGTCGTAAGTGGAAATGCGAGCAGGTAACTGTGCTCAGGCAAAGAGAAGTAAGCCTCGCGCAGAGTGATAAACGAATAAGGGATAATCCCAAAATAAAACCCAATACATTTTACGACCAATATTTCCTGAATTACGTTTTAACCAGTGGAGATAATGAAATTGTAGTTTCAGCAGAACCTGTTGTAGGTTCGGATTTAACTGCAACCGGAATAAGGAATTTAACTGCAACTGATATTTCAAAATTCCTGACCGATGAACAATATCAGGAATCATTGATGGAAAAGGAACAACTGGAAGCCGCGAAAAATGCCAAACTTGAAGAATATAAACAAGAGTGCATAAAAAAATATGGTGCAAAATATGGTGCTTTGATTGCAGACCACAGGGTTGATATCGGGATGCCGATGAAACTATGCGAGGCATCATGGGGAGAACCTTTCGAGGTAATTACTTCCGTAAATGAAACGAAATACGATGCAGCATGGTTGTATGGGTACAAAACATTCCTTTATTTCAGAAATGGCAGTTTAGTCCTGATAGAAAACTAAAAACCAGTTTAGTATGTTTAACAAAATTTCAATCAAGGTTCTTTTTTTTATCCTGTTTTTTTTGAGGATTCCTTTTCTTTATTCCCAGATAACCGTGGGAAGCCTCGGTATTACTGAAACCAAAGTTACTGTTGTAGAAAAGCCCCAGGGCTATGACAGTTTAAAAAATTTCCCTTACCCACTGAATGATCATGGTTATCCTCAAAACGATTCAAATTTATACAACTCATACATTGGCCTTGATTTATATATTCCACCGCATGTGCCTACATATGGAGACGGGTATTATAAAATAACGGATGTATATTATGTTTTCAAGTATTTGCGAAATACTTCATGGGCCGCTAACGAAGATGCCGATAAACTGATGAAGGACTATATTAAAGTTACCAAGCTTGAACCCCACCCTGTGGTAATGGCTCCTTATGACCAAAAATACTTATATAATTTTCCCGATTTAAGTAATAACCCTTATCTTTTTCTCCACACTTTCGATTGTTTAAGGGACTCGCTTAAATATCCTGTAGATTATCTTTTCCTGCTTAAAAATAATAAGACAGGGGATTTGATTTACTATTCCCCCGATTACGGTCAATATGGAGGTGTGCATGTTATTATGGTTCCCTATTTCATCAAACAGCAAAAGATGTACGATGGAAAGAATGTTTTTTATACCGGTGCAGACACAGAAATGATTGACACTAAAACCGGTGATAAGATTTCTGTAGTAAAAGACAGCAAGTGGAAATGCAAAGTATCTGTAATAAGGGAATCGCAGGCCACTTATAGAGAAGATCCAAAACACCATATAATGCGAGATTATGTTGTTCCCAATACATATTACGACCAATATTGCCTCTATTATACATTGAGCAACGGAACCAATGAATTACTTATTCCGGGGGAAAATCCGCCGGTAATGCTCCTGAGAGGCGCCTGGGACGAGATAAAAAGAACACGTGTGATGTATAAATTCGCTACAGAAGAAAAATATAACCAAACCCAACAAGAATTGGAAGCTTTGGCAATTAAGGAAAAGGAAGTACAAAGGCAATACAAAGAGCAATGCATAAAGCAATGGGGCAGCAAATATGGGGGCTTTATTGCCGAACATAAAGTTGTTCGTGGAATGACCAAGGATATGTGCAAAGCGGCCTGGGGCGAGCCTTACGATGTTTTCCAGACCATTAGCGGTAGTGGCGATTCACAATATAATTCGGAATGGTTATACAGTTGGAAAAGTTTCCTCTATTTCAGAGACGATATTCTGGTAAATGTCGCAAACTAATTAATCTTCTCGTTAGAGGGCAGGCTTGTCCCGACAACTTCGTCGGGGGTGAGGGCTCATTCCCCGAAATATTCTTTCAAATTTAGTTCAGCTGTGCAATGCAAAGTTTGCAGCCCTGCTGATTGTGCACCTTCCAGATTGTGCAATAGATCATCTACAAAAAGCGTAGTTGAAGGGTCCAATTTATTTTCAGATACAACCCTTTCATAAATAACTTTCTCTGGTTTGCGCAAACCCATTCTGCATGAATAATATTCTTTAATAAATAATTTGCCTAATTGCCCCGGAGCATGGGCCGTATCTATCATATTGAGTACAACAGGCAAATGGATTTCGTTAGTATTACTCAAAAGAAAAAGATTGTATTTCTTTTTAAGTTCATTTAGAAGAACCACTTTATCCAAAGGGAAACCGATCAGCAAAGCATTCCATGCCTCGTCAATCTGTTTGTCGGTAACAGTTGAGGGTAGCCATTTCCTTAAACCTTCCCTGAATTGAGCCGGTGACATATTTCCTTTTTCAAATTCATCAAAAATGCCGGCTTGCTTTTGTTGGGAATAAACCTCCCTGAAGTCAGCATTAGAACCCAACTGCTGAAAGGCTTGCTGGGTATATGAATAGTCAATATCAAATAGCACTCCACCTAAGTCAAAAATGACGGTAGTAATATTTTTAGAAATCTTTTTAGTCATAATAAGGTGCAAATATCTAAATTCGCAACCCAAATCAAAAATCTGGGCCCATAGCTCAGACGGTTAGAGCAGCGGACTCATAATCCGTTGGCCGTAGGTTCAAGTCCTACTGGGCCCACCAAAGCGGACGAATTGGTACTTTCTACCATCAGTCCGCTTTCTTTTTCCTTCAAACTGTTTGATAATCTTGTTAATTCAGAGAAAACGTAATTAACTCTTGGGGTTAGATATTTCCCTTCCATTTTACTATATGTCATTCCATCGGGGTATATCATGTACTGCAACTTCTGTTTAAAGATGTAATCACCAGAATGCCACATTTTATTGAGGCTGCTGCTTATATCAACCGAGAATTTTACGTATTTTGGAAGGTTAGATAAGTTGAAATCAACTTTCTTTAGTTCCCCCTGTATTTCTCTTTCTTCTTCCTTAAAACGCCCTATATACTTTTCATACAGTTCCTTGTTTATATCACCTATTACGAACTTTTCCTCTACCTTATTTATTTTACCTCGTAACTCCGCTAAACGGGTTTGAATAGCATTCCTGTTTGATTCGTTCTGCCTGTTCAGGTAACTAAATGTCAAGGATAGCTGTTCCTTTAGCGGTTCAATCAAAGTTGTATCAATTGAATGTTGTGCGATTTGTTCCTCAAATGCCTCTTTCATTATTTTAGCATTTACGTTACAATTACACCCCTTTTTATTGCACCTGTAATAGTATATTTTCTTTTTCCGGTTAATATATCCTGTCATTGGAGTTCCGCATTCAGCGCATTTCGTAAACCTTTTTAAAGGCAATGATTCATTCATTATGTTTTGGGTAAATCCATGCGGGTTCAGGGCTGCCTGACCATTAGCTTTAAGAAATATTGCCTCACTTACCACTGCTTCTTGCTTACCCCTAATTATTTCCCCATCTGCCAAACTATGAACGATAAGCCCAGCGTAAAAGGGATTTTTGAAAATCTCTGTTAACCTTTGTTTGGCAATAACTAAGCCGAGTGCCTTACACCTTTTAATAATTTCAGCATTACTAAGCCCTTCATTTGCTTTCATAAAAAAAGCCTTTCTTAATATTTCACCTTTTTCATTTACAGTAATTTTTTGTTCCCCATTTATAGTAATTTGATTATAACCTATTGGGGCTCTCCATGACCATTCACCTCTCCGTAGTTTTTCTATCATTCCGGCAACACATTTCTGTCTTCTCAAATCGTTGTCAAATTGTGAAAAAAGCAATAACATATTTTGTTGCAATTTCCCCGAAGGAGTACTGGCATCGGTTGGTTGTGTAACAGGTAACAATTTTACCCCGATATTTGATAATTCCGATAAGATTGAAATTGCCCCTTCTCCGGAACGGGAAAACCTATCTACTGAATAAACAATAACGTAATCAATAGGCTCTTTATTGGTTCTTACAAATTGCAACATTCTTTTAAACTCCTTGCGTTCATCGGTTTGTGCGCTCTCATACGTTCCACCAAATTGCTCAAGTACATTTATGCTATTTTTTTGAGCGTATTCCCTGCAATACTTTCCCTGCGTTTCCAAACTTTTGTTCGTTTCCGCCTGTTCTTTGGATGATACACGGGTATATATTACGGCGTTCTTAATAGCTTGTGCTGCGGGGCTATACTTCCCCCTTTTAGCAAACTGTTTAAAGGCTTCAAGGTTGCTCATTTTGTTTGTTATTTGTGCGTTCGTACATCTGATAGGTAAGGAGTGAAAATTCCTTTAGCGTCCTTGCAATATTTTCTAATTCGCTATCGGTAAGGTGTTCCAACCCTTTATATTTTCTTAATTCATCAGTAGTTATTTCATTCTGTTCCGGTAATTTCTTTTTGGGGTTCATTGTAAACAAATGCACTCCGCTCCGAGACCTTCGGTTGCTTCGTCATTCGTATAGTTCGCTGGTACTTCCAGTCTTGCTTATAAATCATAACTTTTCAGTTAGTTCGTTCTCAATGTGTATGATTTTGCCATCTTTTTTTACCACCTTCATATTAACGTAATTATGCTTATTCAAAATATCAATTAATCTCTGCCTTGTATCTGCCTGTTCAAATTTGCGAAGTAAAATCGGTTGTCTTCCTTTGAATACTATGCTTATGGTAAGATATTTACCTTCCCTTACTTCCTTAATTATCTTCTTTTCTGCCGCAGACAAATATTCAAATTCCGGTAAATCAAATTCTATCTTTTCTTCATCCGGTATATTATTCCAAAGGTCTCTTATCATTTCACCAAGTGGAATGCTGATATGCGGGTGACGCATATATGAGTTTTTATCCTTCCATTGCTTATAAGAAATATCATCATAAAATGTAACATCCCCGTCTAAGGTAATTATGAAGAATAGCTCCGATTTGGAAATTATACTCATTGCTACAGGCATTTCAAAAAACCTTGTTTTGTACTCCCCCTTAATCAGAACACCTTGCTCCCTTTTTGCGATATAGTTATCACGCAGGTCTTTTATTTTTTCCATTGGATATCCGAATAACCTCAAATAAGCAATTATATTAAGCCAAATCAACTCATTTGCGTTAAACTCTCGCCATCCATCACCTTCATTCCGGTTAGTAAGCATTACGCCTTTCTCTTGATAATATGTAAGTTGTCTGGTACTTTGGGGTGCGTGTTCAGTTCTAAAAAGGGTATTTGCCAGTACCCCAATAACTTCATTCATTTTCGGGGATTTAACTTTGATAACTGCAACAGGCTCATTCATATTTTCAGGTGGTATAATAAATATTACACAAAGGTAATGTTTTTTATTAACTTTGCGTATTGTTTTAACAATATTTATTTTATGCCTTCAAGTACCGTAAGTGATAGTATTCACAAATATAATTCATAATCAGCCTTTCCATCAACCATTAATAACAGTCATAATGAATAGAAATCCGAGATATGAGCATTTACAAGTATATAAGTATAAGTCTGGGCAGTCAGGCAACCTCAAAGGCAGACCTAAATCTTACATAACTATATTGAAGGAATTAGGCTATTCTAAGCCAATGTTATGTGTCATGGTTGCTGAGATAATGTTTATGTCGTATGAGGAAGTAAGGGAACTGGCAAATTCATATACTGAACCTACAATAAGAAAAACGATAGCCCGTGCTTTCCAAAGGGCTGCTTATTCCGGTGAATATAAGTTTATAGCAGATTACTTAATTCTCCTGTTCGGGAGACCAGTTCCCTTTATACCACCTGCGCCTAAAGAAACCAACCCTTCCACCGAAGGTAAGCCCAATTATTAATATCAGTAAAATCTTATATTTGTCATTAAATATAGAACTATGATGTAATGTTTATTTAACATATCAGCGTTAAGCTAATTCTCGATACAGAAAACTGGTAATTTTCAATTTAACCGAGGAAAAAGTGAAACGCTCACGCAAAGCGTGGGCTTTCTCTTATTTCGGTTATAGGTCACCAGTACCTCTGTGTCGGATAAGTTAAATGTCCCACGCTGATTTTTTATATAACCACCTATTCGGGGCATTGGGGTTGTTACCTTAATGTAAAATAATTATGGAAGATGAACCAAAAAAAATTAACAAAGTCAGTTTTATTAGATGGCAACAAGTAAGTATAAATGAACGAGGAAAAGCTATTAATCTTTTTCTTAGCATGTCATTTGCTACCATCGGGTTTGTCATTAGCCAATTAATAAAAACCGATTTTAAGTTTAAATGCTGTTGCGATGAAATATTGATTGCGGTAGGTACTTGTTTGCTTTTATTTCATGTAATATTTCTTTTATCACTTGTTTTAAACAGGCTTAAAGGTTTTAGACTAACAACTAAGATAGCTAAATTACGTGATAAAAATCCACCTGATGAAGTTGGTCTACTTAGGAAAGAAAATAAAGAGATTGATGCTTGCACTCACTTTTTGTTTGGGCTTTCAGTGCTCATTTTTGCGATAGCAGAACCCCTTATCATTTTAGGGTTTATTATTAACGTATTTGATAAACTGTAATCTAAAAATTCAATGCCATGTTATCCCTATTACTTTCAGCTTGTTTGTTATTTCTAAGGATAGAAATGATTAAAACTATATCGCTTTTATCAAAAAAACTTGATTTTCTTGGCAAAATGTATTCTGAAAAAAAACTAAGGAATGCTAAAACTTGGGCTTGGATATTTCAACTATACTATATTGCAGTAATTGCCATTATTATTGCCGCAGCTATATGGTACTTTAACAATCGGGAAGTAGTCTTATGGCAGTTTGTGGGGTTCTTCTTACTGGCAATAATAAATGAAGAAATATTTTTCGCCCTTTTTAAAAAATTTGGAAAGATTGGAGGAAATGTTTTAATTAATCCGGTTTCTTCTTTATTTTCCATTAAAAGTTTAATTCTTATACCCCTGTTCCTATATTTAATGTATAGGCTTGTTTGAAAAGTAATTTTCTTTTACTTATTTGCCATCCTACTATTGACATAGCTTTAAAAGGACATTAACTTAGCACATAACATTTCATTAAATTTGTATGAACGAAATAGAAATAGCTTATCCAACGTTACCAGCAAGGAAAATTGACCTTGACGTAATTTCAAAGGTTAAACTGCTAAACAATTTCCAAGAAGAGAGACAAGTGGTTATCCATTGCTTTTGTCGTTGCCCAGCAGCAAGAATCTGGAAAACCACCTACCTCATTCCAAAGGGAACTGGTCGTAGAAGCGAATTAATCCACGTTCATGGTATCACACTATATCCAGTATGGACTCGTATAGGGGGTGACCTTAATTTCACTCTTATTTTTACTGGTCTTCCCAAAGAATGCCGTTATTTTGACCTCGTTGAGCAAATTCCTGAACCCGGGGGATGGATTATAAAAAACATCCCAAGAATTAAAACCGATATATACCATTTGAACTTAGATGAAATGCTTTATTATGGTAATTAATAAAGCCTATTAATAATAAACCTGTGTTTGTACCTCCTACTATTGACAAATGCCGCCCTACCTCTTTTTAGTAAGGGGAAATTTCTGTATAAATCCATCCGGCAAAAACAAAAAGAATTACTTTCCTCAAGGTATTAAATATTGCATTTGTGCTCCCTTCTTTATCTGTTAGAGTAATAACAGGTATTGTCTTTAAAAGAAGGCTATAAAAGCCCCTTATTATACTTATATTGCCAGTAATTCGCTTTCGTAGGTGTCCGCAAACTCCACTATTCGCTTAAAATCTTCTATAAATAGGTTAGATAATTGATACCTTTGCCCCACTTCTCCAAGGTTTTTGAATTAGGATAATTTACTTATTTTTTCCTATACGGGTGTTTACCTAAGCGTAGATGCCAGCACTTAAATTAATACTTTTGCCTTAATGTCTAACAATACAAAAGGATTAAAGGCTTTTCTGTCACTACCTCAAATGCATAATTTGATGCAGAATGGGGTAGGCATACCTAAAGTCCGTAAGTATTTATTGCAAAAGGTAAGTAACCTTAAGCCCGGAGCCAAAGTGCTAGATGTTGGTTGCGGAACCGGTGAACTCCTCCCCTATTTGCCTTCAGGTATTGATTACACAGGCTTTGATATGGAACAGAAGTATATTGACTATGCAAACAAAAAGTTTGCTGGCAAGGGCAAGTTTCTATGTATTGATGTCAATCAAAACCTGGAGTCCATTTTTCCCGAGAACTCTTTTGACCTTATCCTGATATTTTCAGTTTTCCATCACCTAAATGATACAGAAGTCGGTAATCTGGTTCACTTTACCCATAGCCGGCTTAAGCAAGGCGGAATTTTGCTTACTCTTGATGGTGTTTTTTGGGAAGGACAATCAAAAGCGGCAAAATATATCCTCGAAAATGATCGGGGGGAATATGTAAGAACTGAACAAGGCTACAGAGATTTATTGGAAAAATATTTCCCAAATCCAACAGGAGAAGTATTGAAGAGTGCTATTCGTATTCCTACGGACTTAATAAGCTTTAGACTGATAAAAGAGTAGCAGAAATTATTTATTAAACGCCTTCAGTCTCAGCTTAGTTATTACCCTTTTGGTAGATAGTGGAAAGTCTCCGTCCATCATCCAGTTATAGTATGATGGTTCACTTTTAAATATTTGGGCAACCGGTTTGCCTTTGTGCTTTCCAAAATTAAAAACCTCCACCCCAGCTTTATCACGAACAATACGTCCGGCCAGGTCAACTGCATCATTTGCCGAACTGAATTTTTGCAAATAAGCCACATTTCCTTCAAGGCTATCATACTTTTCCAATTGGGCTATTAATACCTCATAAGTAGCTTTCACATCTGCTTCGGCGCCATGGGCGCCAACAAGTTCTTTATTACAATAAAAACGATAAGCGGCAGCAAGGGTACGTTGCTCCATTTTATGGAATATATTCTGAACGTCAATGAATTTACGGTTTTCAATATCAAAATCAACATCGGCCCGTAAAAATTCTTCTACCAATAAAGGGATGTCAAACTTATTGGAGTTATACCCGGCCAAGTCGCAATGTTCTAATATGGTTAGCAACTCATGCGATAATTGTTTGAATGTCGGGCTATCCTTTATATCCTTGTCAAAAATTCCATGAATGGCAGATGTTTCCGCCGGAATTGGAATGGTCGGGTTTACCCTGAATGTATCCGTTTGGCTTGCCCCATCCGGCATTAATTTGAAGATAGAAATTTCAACAATCCTATCAGAGGCAATGTTAGTTCCGGTAGTTTCAAGGTCAATAAATGCTATGGGGCGGTTTAATTTTAGTTTCGACATATCAGGTTAATTGGGCTTTTTTCTTTACACTAAATGAAATACTTGAGAGGGCTAAGTTATTGCATTTTGTTTTCGGGTTGGCAAACTATCCAAAATAAAGAGCCTATCGCCAAATAATCTGAAGAATGCATTTATCATGATTTTTCCGACCGAATTCACCAAAATTATTACTTTTGCGATTCTTTTTTATTAACCTATAGTATAAAGCATCTTAACTATGATAAAACGAAACCTGCTTCTCGGCACTTTTTTAGTAGCATTTTTTAGCATTTCAAGCGCACAGCAAAGCGATCCTGTAATCCTGATGACTGTTGGCGACAGGCCTGTGGCGTTGAGTGAGTTTAAAGATATGTATTACAATAATCTGTCTAAAGACTCAATTAAGAACCCTGCATCACTTAATAATTATCTCAAGCTTTTTATCGATTTCAGGCTTAAAGTGAATGCAGCTATTGATGCACGTTTAGATACTACCCCTTCCTTCAGGCAGGAGATGGGCGAATACCGTGGTAAACTTGCCGAACCTAAAATGCGTGATACCATTGTTGAAAACCAGTTGATCAGAGAAGCTTACGAAAGATCAAAATTTGATATCCGTGCGAAACATATTCTTATTAAAGTTGGCCTCGATGCGACTCCTGCGGACACGCTTGCAGCCTATAACAAGATTATGAAAATCAGGAATAAAATTGTTAAAGGTGATACCAGTTTCGATGCGGCCTCAAAAAAATATTCCGAGGATGCTTATTTAAAAGATAAAGGCGGTGATTTAGGTTACTTTACCAGTATGGGAACCGTTTATCCTTTTGAAACAGTAGCTTATTCCTCCAAGCCCGGTGAAGTTTCAAAACCGGTTCGCACCCAGTTCGGATACCACATTATTAAGGTGCTGGACAAAAGACCTGATATTGGACAAATAGAGGTAGCACATATTATGCTTCGCCCTACACCTAAAATGTCACTATCAGATTCTATACGTCTGAAAGCGAAAGCTGACTCCATTTACCAGTTGGCAAAACAAGGAGAGGATTTTGCAGGTCTAGCCAGAAAGTTTTCTCAAGATCAGTCTTCCAGTCAAAAGGGTGGAGTTCTAAGATGGTTCTGTATTGGCCAGATGAAGCAAGTTCCTGAATTTGAAAAGGCCGCGTTCGATTTAAAAAATGTAGGAGATATTTGCGCCCCTATCAGAACAGAATATGGATGGCATATTATTAAACTGATTGCAAAGAAACCGGTGCAGCCGTTTGATTCAGTTAAAGAAACAATTACTGCCCGCATTATAAAAGATCCACGTTTTGAAATATCCATTAACTCACTGGTAAATAAAACCAAAGCAAAATACAACTACCAGGAATATCCGGAAGCTAAAAAAGAAGCAGCTTCGTTAATTGATGATTCATTCTTCAGGGGAAAATGGACAGCTGATAAAGCTAAAGGACATACTTCGGCCATGCTTACCATTGGCGGAACCAACTTTACCGTTGAAGATTTTGCTGCATTTGCTGCAAAAAACCAAATGCCGGGAGAAAACAAAGGTGCAGATTTTGCTGTAAATATGCTCTATCCTAAATTTGTAAAACAATGTGTGTTGAAATTTAAGAACGATCACCTCGAAATTGAAGATCCGAAGTTTGCTGCCATGTTAAATCAATACAGGGATGGCATTTTGCTGTTTGATATAACAGATCAGATGGTGTGGTCAAAAGCTTTGAAAGATACAACAGGATTGAATAATTTCCATAATATGCACAAAGGAAATTACATGTGGGGCGAACGTTGCGATGCAACTGTTTGCACCTGTGCTACAAAAGAAGTGGCCAAGAATGCCAAAGCAATGATAAGTGACGGTAAAACCGATAAAGAAATCCTGGAAACTATTAATGGAAAAAATGGAAAACTTATCTCTATCAGTTCAGGTAAATTTGAAAAGAAAGATAACGAAATGGTAGATGCTAACTGGCGTATGAAAGGTGTTTCGCAGGATATTGAAAAAGATGGTAAGATTGTTTTCGTTGTGGTAAGAGGTACCCTTCCGCCCCAGCAAAAAACATTGGATGAAGTGCGTGGACTTGCAACCACCGACTACCAGAATTACCTTATGGAACAATGGTTAAGTGACCTGCATACTAAATATCCCGTTCATGTAAACCAGGATGTGTTAAACCAAATTTTACCTAAACAATAAAATAAATCCTTAAAAAGATTAACCGGCTTGAAGTATCTTTAAGCCGGTTTTTTTATTCAATATGACGAACCTGAAAAAAGACTTTCACGGATTTCTTGCACAAACAAGCAAGACCCCTGTTAGCCTGGAAATCATCAGTGCAAAGGGGTTGTGGCTGAAAGATGTGAAAGGCAAAAAGTATCTCGACCTTATTTCAGGCATTGCTGTAAGCAATCTCGGGCATGGAAACCCGGAAGTTATTAAAGCTATTAAAAAGCAGGCTGACAGGCATACCCACATAATGGTTTATGGGGAGTATATCCAATCTAAACAGGTGCAGTTTGCGAAGAAAATTTGCAGCCTTATGCCAAAAAATTTAAACTCCGTTTATTTTGTAAATTCAGGCAGTGAAGCAGTGGAAGGTGCTTTAAAACTGGCTAAAAGATTTACCGGAAGAACCGAAATAATCAGCTTCAAAAATGCCTACCATGGCTCAACACATGGCGCACTGAGTGTTATGGGAGATGAGGTGCTGAAAATACCATTCAGGCCATTATTACCAGATGTTCGGATTTTACCTTACAACGATATTGCTGAACTGAAAAACATTACAGAAAAAACAGCCTGTGTAATTATTGAACCCATACAAGGCGAGGGCGGCACTATTGTCCCTTCAACAGAATTTTTGAAAGCATTGGAGAAACAATGCAAGAAAACAAAAACACTTCTTATTCTTGACGAAATACAAACAGGTTTTGGAAGAACCGGAAAGCTATTTGCTTTAGAGCATTTCGGTGTAATACCTGACATAATAACCATTGGAAAGGCCATGGGTGGCGGACTTCCTTTAGGAGGCTTTGTTGCAAACCGAAAAATTATGCAAACACTTTCCGATAATCCACCACTTGGACACATTACCACATTTGGAGGGCATCCACTTTGCTGTGCTGCCGGCTTGGCTGCTTTAGAAGTGTTACTAAAAGATAAATTTCATAAGCAGGCTGAAAAGAAGGAAAAACTATTCCGAACTTTACTTAAACACCCCGCCATTAAAGAAATACGTGGTAAAGGATTGATGATGGCAATAGAGCTCAATAATGAAAAATTGTGCAAAAATGTAATTGATAAGTGCCTCAAAAAAGGTATAATTGTAGATTGGTTTTTGTTTTGTCCCACAGCCATGCGGATTGCTCCTCCGCTTATTATTAAAGAGAAGGAAATTAAACATGCATGTTCAGTAATTGTTTCTGCCATAAAAGAAATAACATCAAATAAATAACCTATGAACGTACTGATTGTTGAAGATGAAAAATCGCTATCGAAAGAAGTTCAGGACTTCCTGAAAAAAGAAGGCTATACTGTTGAAGTGGCTTTTAATGGCAAGGAAGCATCGGAAAAAATATTTGTCAATCCCTATGATTTTGTTTTGCTTGACTTGGGTCTGCCTGACTATGATGGCTTGCAATTACTGAAAGAAGCCAAGGAAGCCGGACAGGAAGCTGCAATTATTATTCTTACTGCTCGTGGAAGTACGGATGATAAAATTAAAGGGCTTGATTTAGGGTCTGACGATTACCTTGCAAAACCGTTTTCATTGCTCGAACTTTCTTCACGTATGCAGGCCATAACACGCCGTAAACATGGGTTGAAGAAAAATATTTTAGACATCCACGGTTTCCAGGTTGACTTGACAAATCGCTCGGTAAGTTTCAGTAATAACCTTATTAGCCTTACAAAAAAAGAGTTCGACATTCTGCAATATTTGCTTATAAACAAGAGCCGTGTTATCACCCGCATGCAGCTCACTGAGCATATTTGGGATAATGCATTGGAAGTGGATTATGACTCTAATTATGTAGACGTTCACATAAAAAACCTGCGCAAAAAATTAACCCAATATGCCCCGGTAGATTGGATTGAAACCGTGCGCGGAATCGGGTACAGGCTTAATTTAATGTAAACAAATTATCCAATGAAGCTCTACTACAAGCTTACGCTTATTAATGCACTCTCGCGCATTATGATAGTAGCTGCTTTTTTAATTTTTGTCCCAAAAATTATTTACAAGGAAGCTATTGTGAATACGGATGACCTTTTGGAGAAGAGGAAAACGGATTTTATTCATATAATGAATAAAATGGGTATGGATAAGTTTATTCAGCAAGAATCTGACAGCACGTATGCCGACAGTACATACGCTGACTACACCATCTTTAAAGAAAAATATGTCTCCATTGAACCGGCTAAAACTATGTTGCCTGATACTTTTTTAACAGACCAGAGGGATATAGAAGGGGATATAGTAGAGGCACGTATTTTAAAACATTCATTCAAAAATAATAATAAAATTTATTTACTGGAAATTGGTGAAAGTGTCCAGTATGTAAAAGATCTGAAAGCAGTTCTTGATAAAATAGCCCTGTGGATATTGATAGGGGTAATCATACTTACTATATCCGTAGACCTTTCTGTAACCCAATATTTACTTCGGCCCCTGAAAAAGATTGAAGCCAAATTAAAAGGGATTCGAACGCCGGAGAAATTTGATTATACACTGGTAAAAACCAACACAACTGATTTCCGTTATCTGGACCGCACTATCCGGAATATGATGCGTAAAATCCGCAATACTTTTTACATTGAAAAAGAATTTATTGCCAATGTTTCGCATGAACTCCTTACCCCTATATCCATATTGCAGACTCGCCTGGAAAACATGTTGGAGGCGGGGAATCTGGATGAAGAAGCCGAATCTAAAATTATTGAATCTCAAAAAACCCTCGGTAGATTAAAGCAGATTGTACGGTCGCTACTCCTTATTTCTCAAATTGAAAACAACCAAACACCTAAGGCCGATAAAGTTGACATTCCCGAACTTTTGAAAGAAGTGAAATCAGAAATAGATGTTCGTCTTGTTGAAAAGAATATCACACTAGATTTGGAACTACCGAATGATTTTGAATACAGCCCCTGTAACCGTTCACTCCTGTTTACTTTATTTTTCAACCTTATAAATAATGCCGTAAAATACAATAAAGAAAATGGCTCGATTATTGTATCCACTGAAAAATTAAAAGATGAATACCTTGTTCATATTCGTGATACAGGCAAAGGTATTGCCCCGGAAAACCTTAAATCCATATTTAACCGTTTTAAAAAATTCAATAATTCAGATACCGAAAGTTACGGGCTTGGATTAGCCTTGGTTAAAACCATTGCAGATTTTCATGAACTGGAAATTACGGTTGAATCGAAACAAAATGAGGGTTCTACCTTTACGGTAGCTTTTAAACTCAATGAAGGACAAGTTTAATTTATCAAAAAAAGATCTGAAGGATTTTTTAGATGAAAAGTATGAACTTTATAACCGTCCGTCTTTTATTGCGTCCGACCCGATTAGTATTCCACATCGATTTACTAAAAAAGAAGACATTGAAATTGCTGCATTTTTTGCAGCCACTATTGCCTGGGGCCAACGGCCTACTATCCTGCGGAATGCTACCAAACTTATGGACTTGATGGATAATGAGCCTTATCAATTCATCATGAATTCAAATAAGAATGATTGGAAAATATTTAAAGGGTTTGTCCACCGCACATTTAATGAAACAGATGTGGTTTATTTTATTCAATCCCTGCAAAATATTTATCACCATCACCGCGGACTTGAAGGTACATTTTCTGAAAAAAGCAAAAAAGATATAAAAACAGGCATTCACCATTTCAGGCAACAATTTTTAGAAATAAATCCGACCAGCAGAACCGCCAAACATATTGCCAATGTGGAGAAAAATGCCTCTGCTAAACGACTAAATATGTTCCTAAGGTGGATGGTTCGTAAAGATAAACTTGGTGTAGATTTTGGCATCTGGAATAGTATTTCTCCTGCTCTTTTGTATTGCCCTCTCGACCTTCATTCGGGCAGGGTGGCACGCAAACTAGGCTTGTTGCATAGAACACAAGATGACTGGAAAGCCGTTCATGAATTAACGGTAAACCTAAGAACCCTCGACCCTAAAGACCCTGTTAAATATGACTTCGCACTGTTCGGACTAGGAGTTTTCGAAAAATTCTGACAATCTTATTAAACTATCACCTTCTCTCCTATTCTAATTTTGCATATTAACCGCTTTGAAAAAAGTGTAGTATCTTTGCTTATACTAACCTGAACATAATTAGACATCTTTAAAATATAACCCTATGAAAAAGTACATAATAATAGCCGCAACATTAATAGCTTCCTATACCGGATTCGCTCAAGGCGTAAACGACATCCCGATTATCGGCAACAAAATTACCATTGGTATTGATGGAGGGTTATCCATACCTTCAGGTGATTTTGGTTCTACAAGTACATCAGGCTCCACTACCGGCAGTAGTACTACCAGTGGTTTTGCAAAACTTGGCTTCTGCTATGATATTTATGCCGGAGTTAAAGTTTTCAAATTACTTGGCGTGATGGCCCAATATGGTGGTAACAGCCATTCCTATGATGCTTCAAAACTAAATACTTCAAGTCTTACTTTTACCTCCAACGGGGGATACAATCTTAGCGAATATCTCATAGGTCCTTATGTTTCAGTAAAGCTTTTAAAAATTAAAATTGAAGGAAAAGCATTGGGTGGATTAGTTACAAGTAATTATCCCACTATTTCCGGCAGTTCAAATGTTGGCGGAATTGCAACTTCAGTTGTAAGTTCATTCAAAACAGGTAATGGATTCGGATATATTATTGGGGCCAAACTTAAATATATGATGGTTGGTGGTATGCTCGGACTTGGAGTAGGATTAAATTACCTTGGCTCAAATATAAATTTTAAGGGTATTAATTCACAAACTATTGTAAACGGTTCGCTTGTACAGTCGAGCACCTACGATTCGAAAATGGGTGTAGGTCTGTTTCAGGGAACATTAGGCTTGTCTTTGGATATCTAAAAGAGGGTATTCTTTACTTTTTCCCTTCAGGATCAGGGGTATTATTCCCTATGTCAATAAGGTATTTCCATGAGCCGTCCTTTTGCTTTTTCCAGACATTTACATAGTCTCCATGATATACAGTGTCATTCCCTGATTTGCCTTTGGTAAATAATTTCCACCAACCAAAGGTATAACCTAGTGTTCCTGATACCTCGCCCCTTGCGGGCCCCCAAGTGAGTTTCACTCCTGAATCATCTTTCTGTGCCTTTCTGAAAGCCTCTTTTCCCATTATTGGTAGCGCACCCTCACTCGATTCTATTACCGATGAATCGGCAAATTGCAGAAATGCCACATTTACCCCATGCTGGCTGCAATAGGTGTTGAAGTCTTTATCTGTTTGCAATAACGCCTCGGTTTCTTTCTCATTATTTTGATTTTGAGTGCACTCTGCGAAAGTTAAAAGCACTACTGCCATCGGAATTATTATGAATTTCATATTGTTAATTTGTCTCAAAGCTACAAATAATACAAGCTAAAATCAGGTAAACCGGAAAATCGGACGTCTTCCCTTCGTGTGAAGGGTGTTTTATGCTCTTCCCGAAATAAATTGTAAGTTTGCACAAAATAATTAAACAATGAAAGCAGGTTATATTTTTCTAATATCGTTAGTAGTACTTATTATTATCCTTTTTTCCTGGGGAGTAAGGATTAATAACAACATGGCCACCAAAGATGAGGCTGTAACAAGCCAATGGCATCAGGTTGAAACCCAATACCAGCGTCGTATGGATTTGATTCCTAACCTTGCAGCTACTGTTCAGAGTTACGCGAACTTTGAAAAGTCAACACTTACCGAAGTAACCTCCTTACGGGCTAGTATGGGTCAGGCAAGCACAAATTATAATGCACCGGGAGCTAAGATTGATGATAAAGTTAATGCTATCAATCAAATGGAGTCTTCACTGGGCAGGTTGATGGTAGTTGTGGAAAAATACCCTGATTTAAAAGCAGGCGAACAGTATTCGCAACTGATGACTGAATTAGAAGGCACAGAAAATCGTGTATCTGTTCAAAGGATGAGGTTTAATGAAGTGGTTCAGGATTACAACACCTACATCAGAACCTTCCCTCACAGTATGTTTGCGGGTATGTTTCATTATGAAAGCAGGGCATATTTTGAATCAGATGCAGCTGCATCTAAGGCTCCGAATGTAAAAGACATGTTAAAGCAATAATAGGATCAGAGTATCTTCTTCACCCTATCGATAACTATATCATATTCAAATCCTTTTTGCATTGCATAATTTACCAGCTTTTGCATTTCTGGGGTGAAGAGGTCTTTTTCTGAATAATCTGATTTACCCGCTTTAGCTTGAACCTGCTTCCATTTCTTAATTAGCAGTTTATCCAAAGCCTCTAAATACTCCGTATTTTCTATCTCTTTCAGCCCATTTTCGAGTAAGTCTTTACCAATCCCTTGCCTTTTTAGCTCCATTTCAATCCTCATCTTGCCCCACTTTTTATTCCTGAACTTCCCTCTTGTATAGGCAGATACGTATCTTTTTTCATTTAAAAATCCTTCTGCTTTTAGCTTTTCAATAATTAATTGGGCTCTGTCTTCCAAAACATCAAGGTCAGACAATTTCTTTTCTACTTCCCTGATACTCCTCTCTCTCAACGCACAATATTTACGCACTCTGAGCATGATAGCGACTTCCGAAAGCGTTTTTTTCGTTCTTTTGTCCATTGATTTTTTGCCGGTTAGAAATACGGGATAAAATTATCACAAATTATGCTGGAACGGCTCAAAAACGTCTTTAGTACTAAAAATAATATGACCTTTATGGATCATCTTGAATCCTTAAGATGGCATATTATCCGCATAGTTTTGGTGCTTTGTATAGTAACCGGAGTTATGTTTTTCTTCAACGATTTTGTTTTTGATGTCCTTTTTGGACCAACCAAGGGCACATTCTTTACCTACCGTGCCCTCTGCCACCTTTCTAAAGTGTTTCACCTTGGTGATAGTTTATGCTCGCAGAAACCGGAGCTTCATCTTATCAATACAGTTATGGCCGGTCAATTAATGATGAGCATCTGGGGCACCTTTATTGCGGCACTTATTGTAACAATCCCTTATATTTTATGGGAGTTGTGGCGGTTTATAAAGCCTGCTTTAAAGGATAAAGAGTTAAAAGCAGCGCGTGGATTTGTATTGGTAAGCAGCGTGTTGTTTCTAATGGGCGCCTTATTCAGCTATTACATTATCGTACCGTGGACAGTAACTTTCCTAAGCAAATTCAGAATGAGTGGCCCTGTAGTTGATAACTTCATTGATGTCCGGAATTATATTTCAATGGTTACCACACTTGTGTTCTGGTCTGGTATTATTTTTGAGCTCCCTGTTGTTTCGTATATCCTTACCAGTATTGGTTTTATATCTCCCGCGTTCCTGAAAAAATACCGTCGCCATGCCGCAGTTGTAATTCTAGTTGCCGCCGCCCTGATAGCCCCACCCGACGTGGCTTCGCAGATAATAGTTTCAATTCCTTTGTTTATACTGTTCGAAGTGAGTATTTTTGTGTCCAAATACGTTGAACGGAAGAAAAAATTAAAGACCAGTTAATGATTAAAAAAAATTATGAATAGAATTCTTGTAACAGGCGGAGCCGGATTTATCGGCAGTTCAGTAGCAGAAAAATTAGCCGCTGACAAAAATAATTACGTTGTTATTGTTGATGATCTTACAACGGGTAGTCTCAGCAAAATTCCTGTGTCACCTCATGGAAATGTACGCTTCATTAAATGCGATGTAAACGACTGGAGGGATGTTTCCGGAATCATGTACTCAGAATCGTTTGATTATGTTTTTCACTACGCAGCCGTAGTTGGAGTTACACGTACTCTGGAAAATCCTGTTAAGGTTTTGAGTGATCTTTCCGGAATTAAACACTTGTTGTCATTCGCAAAAAACAGCGGAGTAAAAAGAGTTTATTTTTCGTCATCATCTGAAGTATATGGAGAGTCTTTCCACTTTCCTCAACATGAAGAAACCACACCATTAAACTCCCGTCTTCCTTATGCAATCGTGAAAAATGCTAGTGAGGCATATCTTAAAGCTTATCAGCAGGAATATGGTTTGGAGTATACTATATTCAGGTTTTTCAATACATTCGGGCCACGTCAATCAAAAGACTTCGTTGTTTCGAAGTTTATAGCGAAGGCTTTAAAAAATGAACCTATAGAGCTTTATGGTGGCGGCAAACAAACCCGTACCTTTTGTTATATTGATGATAATGTGGATGCCTGCCTGAATGCATTTAAGAAGAATCTTTACATAAATGATGTTGTAAATATTGGCGGAGACGATGAAGTGCCGATTATTGATTTGGCGAAACTTATCATTAAACTCACTAAGTCAAAATCTGAAATTATTAACCTGCCTCCACTCCCTGAAGGCGATATGACACGCAGGAAGCCTGATCTTAGCAGAATGAAAAAATTACTCTCTAGAGAACCATTAGCCCTGGAAGCAGGGTTGAAAAAGGTTTTGGCAAATACAAAGTTCATTCTGTAACATACCCTCAGTGAATATACCTGACTCAATACAGGAACGAGTTAAGAAAGAAATAGATTTTTTCTGCAAAAGCCTTCCTAAAGAGCCGAAAGAGCTATATGAGCCGATGCGCTATATGCTTGCATTAGGTGGAAAAAATTTGCGTCCTTCTTTGCTTTTATTGACATGCAAAATGCTTGGCGGAAAAATAAATGATGCTGTTCCTGCTGCAATTGCCATCGAACTCTTTCACAACTTTACGTTGATACACGACGATGTAACTGATAACTCCCCACTCCGGCGTGGTAAACCAACGGTTTATAAAAAATGGAATTTGAATATTGCATTGCTTAGTGGTGATGCATTAATGATAAAATCGTATCAGGAATTAAATAAAACACCTGCAAAATATTTGCCCGCAATTTTTCAGGTATTTAATGATGCTGCCCTGAAAGTATGCGAGGGACAGCAGTTTGACATGAACTATGAAACTAAAAGCAAAGTAACTATTGACGATTATCTCAACATGATAAGCATGAAAACAGCTGCTTTGTTTTCCGCCTCTATGGAGATGGGTGCCATTCTTGCAGGTGCTTCAAAAAGTAATATCAAAAAAATGCAAGTAGTTGGTGAAAGCCTCGGAATGCTTTTCCAATTGAAGGACGATATGCTAGATGTGTTTGGAGATTCGGCACAGACTGGCAAACAAATTGGCGGGGATATTATTCAGGATAAGAAAACATTTTTACTGCTCAAAGCACTTGAGTTAGCAAAAGGTAAAACAAAAGCTGAACTCAATACATTAATTGGAAACTTAGTGATTTCTTCTTCGGAAAAAGTGGAAAGGGTAAAGAAGATATATAATGATTTAGGGGTAGAAGAAATAGCCAATAAGCAAATGGAGATGTACTATACCAATGCTAAAAAGGCACTCTCGTCTATAAAAACTCCGGAGAAAGATATTCTGCTTGCCCTTACAGGAGCGTTACTTGAAAGAAAAAAATAAGGGCTGTTAGTTCAGTTGGTTTAGAATGCTGCCTCGACAAGGCAGAGGTCGGCGGTTCGAGCCCGCCACAGCCCACGTCCGAGCCGGACCGGCAATCAGTCAGGAGCAGGCTGCATTATAAAGTCATTAGACATCTTTCCTAAATAAGTATTGATTTTTAAAATTGACTAATCGAGCAACGACAT
>CAIUPO010000048.1 GCA_903901055.1 uncultured Bacteroidota bacterium | reverse complement strand
GGTTGAAATGATATAATATCCTTGTTGAAACATTATAACGCGTCAGTTTTTCTAATGCCCAGGTCATACTTGCAAGATTATAAGTTGGTTTTGCATACGGGTTATCCGTAACCCATTGGTATGCAGCACCGGCCCCCAGGCTTAATCTATTACTAAATGTATAGTCAATGGTGGCATTGCATACTGCAGATTGCGAATTAATCGAGCCAGCTCCTTGTCCTATAAAATCATTTGAATAAATAAAAATAATTGCGGCTGACATAATACTTTGTCCTATTCCAACATTTAATGTTATCGGGCGCTTATTCAGGGGTTTCTGTTCAATACTTGATACATTATTTTCGATGCTCATTTGACTAATAGTGTACCTTGAACCGTCTTTATATTTTATGTATTCCAGTTTTGATTGGCTGATGGATTGCTGCTTATCGTTTTGTGGAATAGTATAAACCACCCAGGGACCTTCAAGCGAAATTACTTTAACAGGAAGCTTTTCACCTGCTATTAAAACAAGGGTATCCTGCCCCTGCATAAATGAAAAGTGAAAAACCAAAAATGAAAAACATACTAAGAGTTTCTTCATTTGGCTTTTGGCGGATTAATTCTGAATGTTATTCCTGCTTCAAAAAGGTAAGGCGAACCTATTCCAAAATCAAAATGAATTCCAAAATAATTGGATGGGTACATGCATAATCCATATATAAACTGAAAACTGGGAACCCATGAATTTGGGGCGGAGAGAAAATAGGCAGTAGGAGCATACGGGTTATTGCTGACGTATGAAGGTGAATCTTTCCAGTAAGAACAACCAATACGAAGCCCAATGTAATTATCAAACTTTGTATTCGTTTTATTTAAATGGTGTAACGTCCGGAAGCCCAAATTAATTCTCGTAATTTTATCTGTGCCTATTTTTTCCTGCGGAACAACTGTTTCACTCTGATAGCTTGCAGCCAGTCCAATAGATACATTATTGTCTATCCCAAAGTCAATTATCCCATTCAGATTAGGGATTATGGATGAACACGTGAAGTACCCAAAATTTCTACCTACGGGAAAAAATAGTCCGAATATTGTTAAATCCCCATCAAACCCAGGACTATAAGCTGCTCCAATATTTATAATAACCTGACCTGTCAAGTCGTTTTCATGAGTGGTGCCATTCAGGTTAGGAACAATTTTAATCAGAGAAGCGGCTTGTTCTACCGTATATCTTGAGCCATCTCCATATTTTATGTACAATACTTTATTCTTATCAATGGATAATTGCATACCACCCTGGGTGGTTGTGCAAACTACTTGCTCTCCGGCTGAAATCACTTTCACCGGAAGCTTTTCGCCTGTTTTGAAAACAATAGTATCCTGGGCCTTTACAAATGAAAAGTGAAAAACTAAAAATCCCGCAATCGCTAAAAACTTCAAGTTTTGGCGGACAAAGGAAAAATAGATGAGATGTTTTTCCATTTAGAAATTAATTGCAATTCAAATATAATAAATAACACTGCCCGATGTTGGGCAATTTATTCTGTTGCAGGTTTTGTCCTGCAGATGGTATGATTTATTACTTAGATTGTAAAAACCGTCTCCTTACTTCGTAGCTTTTTTCGCCCTGAAGTTAATGGCAAAATAGGCCTCGGGCAACAACAACGTTGTGCTCAAAGTAGATTTACTAACCGTATTTGCTGTTGTATTTGAGTAGGGATCGTATTTGGAATAAGATGTTACATAGTTAGAATACGAGAACAGCGCTCCTAAACAACCAACCCCAAACGTAAACGAACAAGTGTGATCGGAACTGCTGGTAAAATCCATACCAAAATAAAACGCATACCCATTACCGTTACCCGGTGTCTTCACTGTATTTCCATAATATCCTCCGCCCGATTCTGAAACAGGGCTGTTGGCATTGCAATATCCCACAAGCCCTACCAAATCAAGGAATGGATAGCCCGGCAACCCGCCCGACCTAAAGGATACGCCTGTCATATATTCCTGAAAAGCATAAAACCCGCCCCAATAATTATCGGAAATATAACTGAGCCCGGTACCGTTTAAATCAAGGCCTGCCTTTACAACCCAGCCAACCCGGCTATTGAAATAATAGGTTGATCGGATGCCAAAATAGGTACCCGCAATTGCATCGCGGTAACTTAATGAAGGCACCGTAAAACCACCGTCCACTGACAAAAACCATTCGCTTGGTGATGCTTTGGGTTTCTTCTTCTCGGGGAAATTAAACTGGGTTCCTCCATGGTATCGCACATAGTCAAGCCTCCAGTTCAGTATTTTTTTTGCAACCGTATCAGGTGGTTCGGTATAAGTTGTTTTCTCTTTCCCTATTGAAACAACATGGCCCACAACCTTTTTACCATTTCTGTAAGCAATAGTGTCCTGGGCTTTAACAAGTGAAAAACTAACAAGTATAATTGCAAATAATATAAATAATTTCTTCATGTTTACTATAATGGGGTGTGGTATTGTGGCCAAAAATAGTAAAAAAGGCAACGGTGTTATTAGATAGTTTTCAACGTATTGTCTCTGCGGCCATTGGCTTATGCCTTTTTAGCCGCTGAGTCAATAATGTTTGTAACTAAATTCGGACTATTTGGTTCACTTTCCTTTCCATTATAGCCAGTCGGTTGATTAGAAAATATTGCCTGTGTAGCTTGAATAAGCAACTTATCATTACCATCATCAGTACGAGCTGTATTAATCAAGCTTAATGTACTCTTAAATGCATTTGATTTAAGAGAATTTATTATATTATTATGCATCTGTGCATTGTAGTTCTTAACACAAAAAATAATAATGTAAATAAACATAGAATATAAAAGCAGCTTTGTAAAAATGTACTTGAAAAAAGTAAAATAAATCGTTTTAGAAATTATCTCATCATTATTGGAGGGGGATACACCTGCCAAACCTTTTTTAACCAGGTCAGCCATTTTAATAAAGGTATCTATTACACTTAAATTATCTAATAAGAGACCAATGAGCCCACAAATAAGAATACAAGCAATTACCGCCCAAAAATATGCTGCTTTTCTATTCTTGAATGCTAGTTGCTGAAAATCTAATTCTTTATCTGCTACTTCAAGTTTTGTTTTAAAAGTATTGAATTTTTTTTCCTCTTCTGTAATCCTTGATTTTTCAAATTGCAATTGTTCCCTTAGTCTTTCTATTTCTCTTGTTTCAGCTTTCATTTTCTCTCGTTCTATCTCTGCTTCCTTTCTTGCTTCTGCAAGAATTTTTTGTCTTTCCTCTTCAGTTTGTATTGCATTATTATTACCTGAAAGTTGTGTATCCTCAATCAAGGTAGTTACAATACTTTTAAGTGCTATTTTACTCTCACTAAATTCCCAATCTTGGGTTGGACTTGTATTGACTTTTTCTATGAGTTTCCCATATTCTTGGCGATTAGCAAAAAATTTGGAGACATATAAACGTAATTTATTTTTTACGTCAATTAGTAACTCGACATCCCATCCTTTTGAATTCTCAAGCCGTTTTAAAAGTTCGTTCAATTTTTCTATTAACTCATTCATTTTATTATGTGGTAATTGCTTTAAGTGGAAGGAAGTATAGCTAATAACTAATCCAAAAGTAATAAAATCAAAATAATCTGATACCCTTCCCGTCTACCATTTTTACAATCAGGTTCATTAAAAAATCCCCTGGTTTTAAGTTCCTAAAAGTTAAATGAGTCCCAAATAGGGAAATTGAGTTACTTTTGTTCACTTATACACTAAATCAGATATCTTAAATTTTAAATATACAGAACTATGTTAGAAGGCTTTGTTGGAGCTTTATCAAAAATATTTGGCAATAAGCACGAGCGCGATGTTAAAGAACTTCAACCCGTTATAGATAATAGTCTTGAAATTGAAAAGACGTATGAAACCCTGAGTAATGATGAACTCAGGGCAAAAACTGCTGAGTTCAAACAACGGATTCAGGACCGGGTTGAGGGAAAGGAACAACATAAAAAAGAACTAAAGGAACGTGCTGACCTTGAGGTAGATTTGCCTGTTAAGGAAAAAGAAGCCCTTTATACCGAGATTGATACTATTGAAAAGGAAATTATTGCGGAAATGAAGGAGGAACTGGATGAAATTCTTCCGGAAGCATTTGCGGTAATGCGCGAAACCACCCGCCGTTTAAAAGAAAATGAAACCCTGGAAGTAACTGCTTCTGATGTTGATAGGGAGTTAGCTAAAGAATATGGTCATATTGTAATTAATGGCGACAAAGCCACCTGGCACAGCTCTTGGTTGGTACGTGGTCACAAAGTTAAATGGGATATGGTCCCCTACCCTGTGCAGCTTATTGGTGGCGCAGTGTTGCACTCCGGTAAAATTTCTGAAATGGCAACAGGTGAGGGTAAAACCCTTGTTGCAATTCTGCCTATATACCTCAATGCCCTTTCCGGACGTGGCGTACACTTGGTAACGGTGAATGACTACCTAGCTAAACGTGACTCGGAATGGATGGGCCCTCTCTTCCAGTTTCATGGATTACGAATTGATACTATAGATAAACACGAACCCAACACCCCTGAACGTAGAAAAGCTTATTTGGCTGATATTACCTACGGAACCAATAACGAATTTGGCTTCGATTACTTGCGTGATAATATGGCGCGTTCACCCGAAGACCTTGTTCAGCGCGGACATTACTTCGCTATTGTGGATGAGGTCGATTCTGTGTTGATTGACGATGCACGTACCCCACTTATCATTTCAGGACCAACTCCGCGTGGCGACAGGCACGAGTTTTTCCAGATGAAACCACGTGTGGAAAAATTGCTGAATGCTCAAAGAACCGTTACCAACAAATTCCTGAACGAAGCTAAAACCCAGATTGAAGCAGGAAATCCTAAAGAAGGCGGCCTGGCTCTTTTGCGCGCCCATCGTGGTTTGCCAAAGAACAAAGCGCTTATAAAATTCCTGAGTGAAGAAGGACATAAGGCACTCTTGTTAAAAACAGAGGCTACTTATATGGCCGACCAGGGCAGGGAAATGCAAAAGGCCGATGAGGAACTCTACTTTGTAATCGACGAAAAGAACAATACCGTTGAACTTACGGAAAAAGGCTACGACCTGATTACAGGGCAAGGTGAAGACCCTAAATTTTTCATTCTTCCTGACGTAGGCAGCGAGATTGCTGAGATTGGGAAAATGGAAATTCCGGATGAAGAAAAAGCAACGCGCAAGGATGAAATGCTACGCGATTTTTCTATCAAATCGGAAAGAGTTCATACTATTAACCAATTAGTGAAAGCATACACATTATTTGAAAAAGATGATGAGTATGTGGTAATGGAAGGCGAAGTGAAAATTGTGGATGAGCAGACCGGCCGTATTATGGAAGGCAGGCGCTATTCCGACGGTTTGCACCAGGCTATCGAAGCAAAAGAAAACGTTAAGATTGAAGCGGAAACACAAACCTACGCAACCGTAACACTGCAGAATTATTTCAGGATGTACAGCAAGCTGGCTGGCATGACTGGTACTGCGGAAACGGAAGCAGGTGAGTTCTGGAGCATCTATAAGTTGGAGGTAGTGAATATTCCTACCAATAAAGAAATGGTGCGTGAAGACCGCCAGGATTTGGTTTACAAAACCAAACGTGAAAAATACAACGCCGTAATTGAAGAAATACAAAAATGCGTTAAGGATGGAAGGCCAGTACTTGTTGGTACAACCTCTGTTGAAATATCAGAATTACTTGGGCGCACACTTAAATTGCGCGGCATAAAACATAATGTGTTGAATGCAAAAATGCACCAGCGCGAGGCAGAAATTGTTGCAGAAGCGGGTAATCCCGGAACGGTTACAATTGCTACCAACATGGCTGGTCGTGGTACAGATATTAAACTTGGGAAAGGTGTGGCAGATGCAGGAGGCTTAGCCATTATCGGTACTGAAAGGCATGAATCACGCCGTGTAGACAGGCAGTTGCGAGGCCGTGCAGGTCGTCAGGGCGATCCGGGTACATCACAATTTTTTGTGTCGCTGGAAGATGACCTGATGCGTTTGTTTGGCTCAGAAAGAATTGCAAAAATGATGGACAGGATGGGTATAGAAGAGGGTGAAGTAATTCAGCACTCCCTCATCACTAAATCCATTGAAAGAGCCCAGAAAAAAGTAGAAGAAAACAACTTTGGCACACGTAAGCACCTGATAGATTACGATGACGTGATGAATCAACAGCGTGAAGTAGTTTACAAGCGCCGCCGTCATGCATTATTTGGTGAAAGGCTTTCGGTTGATATATCCAATATGTTTATGGATGTATGCGAAACCATCGTAGGTGAATTCCACGGACCGGATGGAGATTTTGAAAGTTTTAAACTCGAGCTTTTCCGCGTACTGGCTATTGAACCGCCCATAAACGCTGAAGAATTCCAGTCATTAACAACACAGGAAATCTCTCAAAAGATTTTTGAAAAAGTGCAGGAGCATTACCATAATAAAGGTGAAAAACTTTCGAAGGAAATGTATCCATTCCTGAAAAATGTTTATGAGAATAATGCTAACAGCTTTGAAAATATACAAATTCCTATTTCAGACGGAATACATGTGTTGCGTGTAGTAGCAAACCTGAAAGATGCTTACAATACCAATGGCAAAGCGGTAATAACCGAAATGGAAAAAACCGTTCTGCTGGCTGTGCTGGATGATGAATGGAAAGAACATTTACGCGAGATGGACGACCTGCGCCAATCGGTGCGTAATGCAGTTTACGAACAGAAAGACCCTTTACTTATCTATAAGTTTGAATCATTCGAACTTTTCCGCAGCATGTTGGTAAGGATGAATAAAAATATTACATCCTTCCTGATGAAATGCCTCCCTGTGAGTGATGCTCCGGGCGGAGAAATTCAGGAAGCACGCGAAGTGAAAGAAGATATTCCACTCGAAACTAACCGCACGGGAGATGAAGCTCCTACCGGACCAGATGGAAAACCTGCACCACCAAAAGTGAAACCTGCTGTAGCCGAAAAGAAAATTGGCCGTAACGACCCATGCCCATGTGGAAGTGGAAAGAAATATAAGAACTGCCACGGGGTGGGGAAGGTGTAGACTACACAATAAATTTCAAAAGGCGAAAAGGATATTTAATTTTTATTAATTTTGAAATGAAATGAAACTTAAAAAACTTGAAATAGAAAACTTTAAGTGCTTTCAAAAACCTCAAGAAATTGATTTTGAACGATTGACTATATTGACCGGTGCTAATAGTAGCGGAAAAAGTTCCATATTATATAGCATATTGGGTTCGATTCAATCAGGTGAATTTCCTCTACAGTTTTCTACTAATGGAAAATATGTAAACATGGGTGACTTTAAGGAAATTTCACATAACCATAATACCGAAAACGAAATATCTTTTGGCTTTACATTCCAGAATGGCAAAGTACAAAATATAAAAACAATTTGGGTTGAGGATAGAAAAAATAACCTTCCGGAGTTAAAGACTCTTAAGGTTGAATCAGATTATTTTGAACTCTCGATAAATAAAAGCAAAAAATATCTACTTAATTTTAAATATTTTCCTGAAAAAGACCCTATAAAAGGGTTCTTTGAAGGAGACGAGCTAAAAGGATTTTTTGAAAGCTTCTCTACGTTACTTGACAAAAAAATATTACCTAAAGATACTGAAACAAGCGATAAGAAGAAGGATGAGACAAAATTCGACGATGTATTAGCCACTTACAATAAGCCACAGGATATCGTAAATATGGAATTTACTGAATTGGAGGAGCTTAATAACTATTTTCTCACAAAAGGTAATTTTAGACTACATCAAGTTTTTCAGTCTCTAACTAAGCTTTTTGTAGATTATGATAAAAAGGTAAATTACATCAGTTCGTTTCGGCTACATCCAGAGAGAAGTTATTTGGAAAAATCAAAATGGGAGTTGAAGGTTGAGAAATTTGGTGAGGGATATCTAGATCAGATTATTTATTGGGAAAGTAAGAACCCTAAAAAATTTGAAGAGCTTGTTTCTATTATGAAAAAACTCTCTTTGCTTGTTGATATAAAGACAAAACGGTCCGACGGAGGCAAATTTGAAATGTTAGTAAAAACAAAAGACAAAGGTACTTTAGCCTCATTGACCGATGTTGGATTTGGAATAAGCCAATTTTTGCCCATTATAGTATCAGATTTACAATTGCCTAGCGATTCGACCCTTTTTGTTGCACAACCAGAAATACACTTGCACCCTAGCGTTCAATCTTCTTTCGGAGGGTTTATTACTGATCAAATAAAATCAACACAAAAGAATTATGTAATAGAAACTCATAGTGAATATTTCTTAAATCGTATTCGCTTGGCAATAGTAAAGGGAGAATTAGAAGAACATGATTTAGCAGTTTATTATCTGGATAATAATAAGAATGATGCTAAAATTCATAAAATTACATTTGCAAAGAATGGTCAAATTCTAAATGCTCCTGAAGACTTCTTTAAAACTTATATGATTGATGTAATGGAAATTGCAATGAATGCTGAGTAATGAAAAAGGATATCTTTATTGATAATAATATCGCCAAAAATTTTACAAATCCATTAGATCCTGAATATAAAAAACTTATTAAGTGGCTTCTAACGTATAATGAGACTGCCCCTGACCCTGCGAATGATGCGTTTTTAGTACTTTCTCATAAATTGCTAAAGGAGTATAATGGTTCCGCACAAAATACTAACAAGGGAACTAGTATCCCTGTAATTATAGATGTGCTTACTAGGCAAGGCAGAAGAGTATTTATCACTAACGACAAGATAAAGGAATTTCGCAGAATATATTTTACAAAAAAGGTTCTCAAAAATCTTGGTTGTAACGAAAAGGATCGCAATCATATACCTATTGTCTTACTGTCACATCGTAAATATGCATTAGCAATTGATGACAACTTTGTTTATGACTTAAATAATTTCCCCGGATTTCAAGCTAGAGCAGAGAAACGGCCTGAAAACTTACCTTATATATAAGCCCCAACTATGCTCAGTTTATTCCAGGGATAGCTATTTAACCCTCGTAAAATAAACAAGTGTGGCTTTCCCATCACCTACTATAGAATCCTTGAGCATGTTTGTATTAACTAATGTATAGTAGTTGTAAGTAAGGTATTGTGTTGAGGGGCAAAACTCGGTTGTGGTAAGCATGTTATTTTCAAATGCGGGCTTGTATACGTTCAATACTTCCCCATCCATCGCGTCCCATGCTACCGATTGAAGATGTTCATTTGCATCCTTAAACACCACAATTCGCTCGGTAGTCCCATCCGACTTCCAATAACCGCAATAGTTTTCGGGGTCAATACTTTGCTGGCCGTAGCTGCTCATAGCAAAAGAAAGTAAAGCGAAAATTACAACAACTAATTTCTTCATCGCGAGCGTATTTATTACAAATGTACAAAAAATATGCTCTTTGTATCACATTAATTCGGTCTCCCTATTTAGTAGAATTTATTCTGTGTTATCCCTGTGAAAAATTCATTATTCACCCTTCATTTTTCATTCTTCATTTTTTCAGGTCATTGACTTCTGAAAAAACAACATTTGATGAATTACCTTTGTGTTATGAAAACAAAAATGACTATAATCCTGCTGACCTTTTTAGAAAAAATCTGCAAACTCATTTCCTGTTCCGGCCTGTTATTAACAGGCGGAAATTTTGTAACTCATTCATATTCAAGTAGCGTTAAAAACGCACATTCCTGTTATCTTTCCTGTTATGTCTCTGTTCTTCTCCTGTTATGCTTCTGTTATTTTCCCTGTTATTTGGGCGCTTTTTTACGGTTATTTGTTCCGGTTTTCCATGAAAAAACATCCTTATATTTGCCCACAGAATTATATTATTTAACCAACTAAATTATTTTAAACCATGGCAACAGTACACCCTTATTTAGTTTTTAATGGAAATTGTGAAGAAGCTTTTACATTATATAAATCTGTTTTCGGAGGAGAGTGGATGATGATGAAATTTAAAGATGCGCCGACAGGGCCGGGAATGCCCGATTCAAGTGCAGGCAACCTTGTAATGCATGTTTCATTACCGATAAGTAAAGAAACCAGCTTAATGGGCAGTGATGCGAATCCAACCATGGGTGCCGTAACTATGGGTCAGCATCTTTCAATTTCTGTTGGTACTGATAGCAAAGAGGAAGCCGACAAAATTTTTAACGGCCTTTCAGCAGGTGGTAAAATTACCATGCCTATTCAAGATACCTTTTGGGGAGCTTATTTCGGAATGCTGGAAGATAAGTTTGGCTTTATCTGGATGGTGAATTACGATTATCCGAAGAAATAGAAATGCTATATGCCACAGATTTCACAGATTAGTTTTGTGAAATCTGTGGCATTATTTATGTCCTGTAATGCTTGCCGATATATGCTATCGCCTCGGCTTGTGTGAGGATTGAAAAGTCTTTATACCTGTCGTGTACATCAATAATTTCCTCGACGGCTTTGTCGGTTAAGTCTTTATTTGTCCAGGCGTTTAATTCAGCTATTACTGTCGCAAGGCATCCTTCTTTATAGGCTATTTGTCCGAGTACATGAATAAGAGTATTCCTTACTCTGGCTGTTTTATCATGCTCTAATTCTTTCAGCAATGGTAAGATATCCTGCGGGTATTTTCTGCCCCGTAACTCAATGCCATGGCATACTTCACGGCGTATCTCCTTATCCGGATGATGCAAATATTTCGTGGCCCAGCGTAAAACAGGTTTGGGGTTTTTCTCTCCCATCTTCTTAATTGAGCCTATCACAGCGTTTCTTGGAGAATGATGCACATCAAAAATTCCTTTATCAAAGAAATGTTCAACAGGTTCAAATTCTATAATGCCAATCTCTCCGGCAGCATTTATAACCGTTTGGCGTATTTTAAAGTCGGGCGCAGGAAGTAACTCAGCAAGCAATCCGATTATTTTTTTTTGTAAATTTTTATAAGCGTAATATATCCTGCCTATGGCTATGTAAGCGGATTTCCGGATGTAAGTATCTTCATCTGAAAAGAAAGAAATGATGTTAGCACGGGAATCTGTTTTTATATCAGAAAGAATATCTGCCGTGATTTGCTCAACACGTTTTATACGTTCTTCCTTGGAGAGATTATAAAAACCCATGTGGGTAAAAATACAATAAAGAAATGTTTTTTACTTCGACCTGATCCTTCGCATTTTGATAATACCCAGTTTGCTCAGTAAAATCATAACCGGGAAAGTAGGGTCGAACTCAAACCAGCGTTTAGCAAAGTTCGGACGGTTAGGACTTTTGTGGTGGTTGTTCTGGAAAAGTTCACCCATCAGGAAGAAATCAAGGGGTAAAGTATTTTTTGAATGGTCCTTATTATCGTAATTGGAATAACCATATTTATGTCCGCACCAGTTTACAATAGCACCTTGCACAGGGCCCATCAACCAATCAATTGGCAATAGTAAAAAGAGAAATGGGTTGGTTGCAAACTTTATATAAAACAGAAGATAAGCAACCCCAAAGAAGATACGGGTAACCCATAAATCTCCAATTCTATCTATTAGCGGCCATTCCGGGTAATTGCCGCGAAATGCTTCTTCAGGCTCCACTTTACGGTGTACATAATCCATGTACATATTCTTGGTTTGAATCATCATACTCCAAATATCCTTAAAGAAGTGCGGAGAGTGAGGGTCCTTTTGTGTATCGCTATAGGTGTGGTGCATGCGGTGCATAATGGCATACGCGCGCGGATTCAAAAACGATGAACCTTGTGTTAGAAAAGTTAGCAAATAGAAAAACCGCTCCCAGCCTTTGCTCATGCTGAACATTTTATGCGAGGCATACCGATGCAGGAAAAAGGTCTGGCAAAAGAGCGACAGGAACCAGTGTGCAAGAAAGAATATGAGAATTACCATTAAGGAGTTTACTTATTAAACGAACGTACGAATATAATGCATTTACGGTTTACAAAATCTGATTTACTAAACCATGCTTTAGGAGACGCCTGCCTGCATTAGATACTTTAATTTTTGGCGTCTCCGTGTAGTGAATCCAACTTATATAGCTTGCGAATTGAATCCATGAAGCGTGTGTCATTGGGCGTTAAGTCCCTTCTAAGGTATTTGGTATCGGGCAATGCATTATGGTAATAGCTGAAAATGCCTGATGAAAGGTTCAGAAACATAAGTCCATAAAGGCATAGAATGACACCTAACTTCATAGAGGCTCGGATTTTGCCTTGTTTTTCAGCTCTTAGGCTGGCAATAAAGGCCACAACTAAACACGGTGTACCAGCCAGTGATAACTCAAATTGCCCCGGGTAATGCTGTATGTGGAAAAGGATTTTTATGAAAAATAATAACTCCCCGGCCAGTGCAACATAATTAAACCAGAATTTTTCCTTCCGGAGTATAAAAACTACTATGCAGGCTATAGGTGCCGCTAAATAGGCGAAGATGAGAATATAGGCCAATACCTCGAATGAGGACCAACCGTCACCATTAAAAAGTGCATTCATAATACTTTGTTACCCAACCTGGGTTGAGTAACAAATGTACTTTATTATTTCCAATTTACTTTTTAGGCACGTAGATATGGAAGTAGTAATCTTCATTTACCCCTGCAAAACCCGAAGTAGCCGAAAATATATCCGATCCGAAAACCTTATTCTCTCTTCCTTCACAAACGGTTTGCTCTGTCCAGGTGGCACCGGCGTCAGTTGTAACCATAATGGTGTGGTCATTCATATCATAATGGCAAGATCCGCAATTCCCGTGGAAAGAGAATCCGGTTATCTGGTACCCATTAAAACATTTCTTAGGAGTCCAGGTGGCACCGCCGTCATTGGTATAAAGGCAATCTATTCCGGCATCCTCTTCGCTGCCTTTTGAGCAAGAAATCCAACCGGTGGTTGCATTAATAAATCCTAAACTGTGATAGTGCCTGCGCGGGCCGCTGAAATAGTCTTTGGTGTTTTGGGTCCAGGTGGCGCCCCCGTCACTGGTAGCGTACATCAATTCCTCTCCACCTACCAATATTCCATGTTTGGCGTCGGTAAAAGCAAGTCCGGTAAAATCTTCCGTAGAATGTTCGTCCGGTTTTTTAGGTCCCATATCTTTCCAGGTAGCTCCACCATCGGTACTTCTGTAAACCGAGCCGGTACTTAACATATAGCCATGCATGGCGTCTGTAAAAAAAATCTTGGTGAACTTGGCACTTTGAAACATGGAGTAATTGGCTTTCCAGGTTTTTCCTCCATCATGGGTTACGATGTATAAATTACTTTCGCCGCCGGCAAATCCGTCTTTATCATTTTTAAAATAAATAGCCAGAATTCTGCCCTCTCCGTCAAATTGCTTTTCCCAGGTTTTACCTCCGTCAGAGGTATGCATGATAATATTTCTGCCTGCCGCCCAGCCATTCTGTTCGTCTCTGAAATACATGCATCTGCAGGTATTCATATCCCGCATACCCCATAAACTTTGCCACGCCGCAGGTGGTGCATCATCTTGTGCTTGTAATTTAAGGTTTGGCATTAAAGCTATAAAAGCTAAAAGCAAGGGGGTAATTAGTTTTTTCATAATTTGAGTTTTTAGTTATGTTACCTGATTTATAAAGGCAAAACTAACTCAGACCCAATTTGCAACTATCACCGTTTACCAACAATTTTACACCTTATTCCGGAAACTTTATCATTACGGTGGTTCCTGTTGGATGACCGGCTTCCGATTTATCGATAATATCAATGCTTGAATCTGTATTATTTCTTTTACTTATTAATGTAAGTCGCTGACTTGTTAGTTCGATACCCATAGACTTATGCGGAAAATTAGTTGACTGTTTTATTTTCAAAAATTTGTCCCTGCCAATTCCATTATCGTCCACTTCGCAGTACAATCTTTTCTCTTTTAAATAGAACTGAATCGACAATATTCCGCCTTTGCCATTCAGGTTGCACAACCCATGCAGTATAGCATTCTCCACAAATGGCTGAATAATCATCGGAGGAATTTCCAAATAATCCAGATCAATATCGGGACTGCAAATAATTTTATAATCAAACTTATTGTCAAACCGCATCCGTTCCAATGAAATATAGTTCTCCAGATACTCCTTCTCCCGGCGAAGTGTAATATAATCACGTGCCGAATTATTAAGTGTTTGCCGCATAAGTGATGCAAAATCGGAAAGGTATTTATCAGCGTTCACAATATCCTTTTGCATTATGAAGTGCTTGATAGAGTTAAGGCAATTGAAAATAAAATGCGGATTCATCTGAGCCCTGAACTGTTTCTGTTCCAGCTCCAGCCGCAGCTTTGAGGATTTTATCTTATTCTGGCGGAATAATAGAAATCCAATTATTACAAGCAAAATAAGAGTAAGTGTTACCCCGTAGATTAAGCTGTTTTTATGCTGCAATTGAAGCCTCTGATAATTGTTTTCATTTTGCAGGGTGGAGTCATGAGCCTGGGTTTCCTTAAGATTAAACCGAGCAGTCTTTTCTGCAAGGGCTGCTATTTTTTCATCATTCAATACTGAGTCATTATTCTGATATGCCCTTTGCAAAAAGATAAAAGCATTTTTGAAATCGCCCTTTGCTGAATCAATCCCAGCAAGAGCAATACAGGCATCCCTCACTTCAGGCCGGTCATTAATTTGAGTTCCCTTTTCCACCGTCAGAAGTAAATATTTCTCCGCCAGGTCATGTTTTCCATCCAGTTCGTAAGTGCCGCCAAGGTTACCAAGTGACCTTACCACATGCATCATATCAGACATTTGTTCTGCGAGGTGAAGCGCTTTAAAGAAAAAATAATACGCCGAATCCTTCTTGCCCAAATACCAGTAACAGGTACCGATAGTATTATATTCAATTGAAAAGGTGTCGTGAATTTCGTTATAAATTGCCGAAGATATTCGCAGGTAATATAATCCCGTATCGTATTTTTTTTGGTTAATAAAATTTGCACTTATATTGTTGTAATCAGCGCCAATGGCTTGTTTCCGGTTTAATAGCTTGTTAATGGCAAGTGCATTAAAAAAATATTTATTGGCATCGGAATAATGTGCCATCACAGCAAGGCAGTTTCCGATATTGTTGTACGAATCAGCTATGCCGTTTGAATCATGTAATGCCTTGCGAATCTCGAGCGATTTGGTAAAACATTCAAACTCCTTATCATAAATGCCCAAGCTGCTGTACAACACACCCATATTATTATAAGTAGTGGCTCTAAGTCCTTCAAAATGAAAGCGCGCGCATGTATCAATGGCGCGGTTATAGTAACTCATAGCTGCATCGGTATTTCCCATGCGCATGTTACACACACCTAAATCCAACATGGATTTTGCAATCCCTTTTTGATAGTTGAGTTTTTTTGATTCATCCAGAACCTGCGCTGCCACTTTTAATGTATATTGAATATTCACCTTTGAACTGTCCTCCGCTTGCCGGAGAAGTTTCTTTAAAGCTGTTGTATCAGCTGGTGCCACGCATATTCCGCCGATTTGAAAGAAGAATAAAAAAACAAGAAGTAAACTTAGTTTAAAAGTATTAATACATGCTCTGGTTTTCATCATACTATCTAACATAACAGGTTGTAAAATTATCATTCCTGATTTTATATTGCCTAAACTTTTTAAATTTGAAGAGGGAGACTGTGCTCCCTCTTCTCCAACCTAAATCATAAGCGTTAACTAAGCCATCACTTTATCCCCCCTGGATAAAATGACTCAGACCATATTATGATACTACAAAACTATACAGTACAAGCCCTGTAACCCTTACCGTTTACCAATATTTTTGCACGTATAGCATTTTTTATAAGGCCTGTAAAAGATTTGCGGGTACATTAGCAATGGCTAAAATGAACATTACAATGGAAAAAGTAAAATCGATTGTTGTAGATGATGAAAGGAATTCCAGAACCATTCTTACAACACTTTTAAAAGAAGTTGGCCCGGAGATAGAAGTTGTGGGGGAAGCCCAGGGCGTGGATGAGGCTTACAGGCTGATAAATGAACTGCATCCGCAATTAGTCTTTCTGGATATTCAAATGCCCGGAGGCAATGGATTTACATTGCTGCGGATGTGGAAGGAAATTCCTTTTGATGTGATTTTTGTAACTGCATTTGACCAGTATGCTTTAAATGCGATTAAATACAGCGCTCTTGATTATTTGTTAAAGCCTGTAGAAAGGCAAGATTTGAAACTTGCCGTTGATAAAGCTCTTCGGAATATTCAATTCAGGTTGAACAGGCAACAGCAAATAGTTGCATTGTTAAATAACCTTGATCCGAAAGTGGAGGATAAAAGAATTGCATTGCATGTGCATGATAAGGTAAAGCTGATTAACGTAAATCTGATTGCGTACATTGAAGCCGACGACAGTTATTGCAAAATAAAATTAGTGACCAATGAAAATTATACAATAGCTAAACTCCTGAAAGATTTTGAAGAAATGTTTTCAAACAGTTGCGATTTTGTAAGGATCCATAAGAGTTGTATGATAAATGTTAAGCATATTAAAGAATACACGAAAGGAGAACCCTGTGTGATTGAAATGCGCGACGGACGGCAATTTGAAGTATCCCGCCGGAAAAAACAGGAAGTGCTTGAAAAACTTAAAAACTAAATTAGTATATTCGAAAACTAAATTACATCTGTTGCAAAAAATTATCCGCACAATAACTTTCTTACTTCTCTTTTTTCCTTTTGTTGCAAAATGCCAAACCCCCTCTGTTTTGTGGCGTTTCAACACACATGATATGTCGTTTGGCAATGCTGCCATTGATGATTTACTTGGCAATGGCAAACTCGAAATCGCCTTCAGTTGTTATTGGGGCGACAGCAATATTTATGTTGTTCATGCAGAAGATGGCGCCTTATTGTGGAAGGCAAACATGGGCGGCTGTAATGATGCTGCGCCCATCATTTATGATGTGTTTGGGAATGGAAAAAAGGAAATAATTCTGGCATCATCGTGCAATCCCGTGCTTACATGTTTTGATGGTGCAAATGGAAATATTATCTGGCAAACGCCTTTCGGTGGAACGGATTCACCACCATCGATTGACCTTGATAGTAATGGCAAACCACAAATACTTGTTGGTGATTTTGAAGGGCGGCTCAACTGCTTTTCTGCCGATAGTGGCAAACTCAAATGGCAGATAATGGTTGACGACAGTGCTGCCATAGAAGCCTCCCCCGCGTTGGTAGATATTAATAACGACGGGCATCCGGATATAATTGTTTGCACATGGAGTTTTGGCGGATTCCACGACAGCACCGCCATTTATGCCTACGATGGCTTAACCCATAATCTGCTATGGAAAAATCCAGTTCCATCTGATTGGATATATCACGGCGCAGCATTCGGGCCAGTGATTGAAGACGGGCATCCCGAACTTGCAATTACCTCTTACGACGGACACGTTTATTTACTGAATGGACCAGATGGTGCTTTGAAATGGGCATACCCTACAACTGGTTTAGCATACATTGGTGACCCAGTTACAATAGGCAGCCTGAAAAATGACGGACACCTTGAAATGGTTTACAGTGGCGGTTATGGAGAAGAAGATGCACTGGACAGAAACGGAAATTTGTTGTGGAGTTTCTTTATGCCTTCTTATGAGTCTTCCTTCCGCGGAGCGGCTTTAGCAGATGTAAATAATGATGACACGCTTGATGTGGTTTTCGCTTGTACCAACGGAAAAGTATATGCCCTTAACGGCAGCCGTGGCAACCTGCTTTGGGAAATTAATCTGAGGGCTGATTATGGAGATTCAAATTTCCAGCTTGAACACGGACCTTTGATAGCAAGCTTCAAGAAAGATGACACGCTGGATATTTTTGTGGAAGGTGGACATACCTTCTATCCTAATATTGATAGTGATTTCGGAAGGGCTTATGCAATTAAAGTAGGCGTTGGAAAAGGACCGGACTGGACCATGTTCCAACATGATTACACTCGCAGCAATTGTGTTTGTAATCCTTCGCCAAATGCTATAAATGAGGTTAAGAATTCATCATTAACAGCAAGGGAATATCCAAATCCATTTTCGAATTACGTAACTTTTAATGTGCATCTTGATAAAAGTTCAGAGCTTTCCGTGATTGTATATAACATGCAGGGAGTGGCTGTGAAAACCTTTACTAATAAACGATTGCCGGAAGGAAATTATGAATTCACATGGAATGGAACGGGCGATTCGGGCAACAAACTTGCCGATGGAGTTTACTATTGCAAAATGATTGCCGACAAAAACATGACTGTGAAAAAATTAGTGCTTTCAAGATAAAAACGAACAACTAAATAAACTAAATTCTTTATAGCTTTTTTATATATTTGTCTCTATTAAATTTAACTGCTTTTTAAAAATATCCTTAACCCCATTTAATTATGACACCCATCAACCCGTTCGCAGGCGCATTTGCAGGAATTATGATATTCATTTTTGCGCTTGCTGCAATTGTTACAATTATTGTTGTTATTAGCGAATGGATACTATGGGAAAAAGCCAAACAACCGGGCTGGGCCGCAATCATCCCTGTGTATGCAACTATCATCAGGCTGAAAGTAGCAGGAAAACCTATGACCTGGCTTATCTGGCTTATGCAGTTTTATCTTGGCTATGGTTTCTATTTTCTGTTTCTTTATACCCAAAATCCATTTTTCGCGTTAATCTATTTTGCCTCTGCCGTAGTGAGATTAATTTTTACCATAATGACCCTGAACGGCATATCTAAAGCCTTTGGCAAGGATGAAGGCTATACCGTTGGATTAGTTTTCCTGCCCTTTATTTTTCTCCCAATACTCGCTTTCGGACAGGCAACTTTCAAAGGGCCGGGCGGCAAACCAACTATTGATGATACTACTATTCAACCAAATGTTTATTAATAATCGAAATTTAAATTAATCAATATGGACACAAGAGGTTTTATGGCTTTAGAGTCAGGAGTATTTTTGGCAGTAATGGGATTCATTCTGCTTTTTGCCGTATTTATGATCATCTGCAATTGGATACTATACAGCAAAGCCGGGCAACCCGGTTGGGCATGTATTATACCAGTTTACAGTATTATTGTTTTGCTCAAAATTGTAGGGAGGCCTGTTTCATGGATATTCTGGTTTTTACAAGTTATTTTCTTCGAGTTTTTATTTGTGGGTGCTCCAAATATTATCACAGGGTTTTTGTTCTTATTATCGGCAGTTGCCATATTGGTGTTTGCAATCATCATTACCAACGGGCTTTCTAAAAGTTTTGGTAAAGATGCAGGTTTCACTGTGGGATTGATTTTACTGCCTTTTGTTTTTTATCCAATTCTTGCTTTTGGAAAAGATAAATACATCGGCCCGGGTGGAAATGCGCCTAGTGATGAAGTTGTTCTTTAAAGAACTCTTCTATCTCTGTATAATAATTCTTTGTGTTAGTACCGACTGTTGCGTGTTGACGCGAAGGATGTAAACTCCATTCGGTTGTCCGCTCATATCAATACAAACGTCACCCTGAACTTGTTTCAGGGTCCCAACATTGACTTTTTGACCCATAATATCATATATTTCTACGATTGCTTTGGCTCCCGCAATATCTGCTTGATGACTGAAAGAAATGGTGAATTTGCCATTATTCGGATTAGGGTAAACATTTATTGAATTAGCAGCATTAGTTATATTCTTAATACCTGTATACACAATACTACTGTCGCACACACTGCCACAACCATAACAACTCGTTACACATAAATAATAAGTGCCGGAATCAAGTCCAGAAATTGTATTCGAATCAGAACCCGTATAGTTACCAACATTGCTCCACAGGTAGTGGTAGCAAACTGTATCACCGGGAGGAACTCCACCAGAGACAACAGCAGTTAATGTTCCATCGTGACAATAATAACAAGATTGCACTTTAGCAATAATTGTGTCTATTTTTAATTGCGCAGCCTGTGCAATAGTAACTACGCCACTTCCGGGGCAACCATTCGCATCTTTAATTGTGCAGGTGTAAGTACCCGAAGATAAATTTGTTGCCGTATCACTAGTGTTACCATTGCTCCAGGTATAGGAAAATGGGGCTAATCCACCGGAGACATTTGCTGAAGCAGTCCCTGCTCCTCCCCCATAACAGGCATTGGAAACATTAAACGTAACATTCATAGGGGCAGGGCCAACAGTATCAATAAATGTGAATGCAATTCCACGTGAATCAATTACAGTGCCTGTGTCGATGCTATATTTAAGCCCTGTAATAGAACTTGTTGTAGCGCCATTGCTCCAATGGTAAGTAAATGGGCCAGCTCCTCCACGAACAATAATTGTAATAGAGCCCGCACTGTCGCCGGGGCATTTGTTGTTTGCAACCGAATCGCGGGCATTCATTACTTCAAGAAAATTGCCATAAGGCCATGCACCATTGGTATCATTAAAACTATATAGGTTTTTTGCAATATTCAAAGTAGGGTCGTAACTGAAAACAGTTCCAAGGTTATATACTCCACCCGAATCGCACATGCCATATAGTTTCCCATCGCCTGCCTGAATAACATCAGCATAAGGGCTTATTCCTAAAGGACCGGTAAAACTAATTACAGTTGTTAAGGTTTTTCCCACTATATCATATTTAAAAAGAGTGCCACTGTCATGCGCACCACCTCGGTCAGTTGTGCCATATAAGTAACCATCTTTTGCCTGAAATAAGCAGCCTTGCGGAAATGCTCCGTGAACACGGTCGAAATTATATTCTACTTTTTCAACTTTCGTGGAAGTATTATAACTATATATTACTCCTTGATTGTTAGTGCCCCCATTAATTGTTAATCCATATAGTAAACCATTTGTTGCTTTAATTAAACCACCTCTCGGAATTGCACCATCCGTCGGTGCTCTGAATACGTGCGCTGTATCAGCAACCCCTGATTTAATGTTGTACCATAAAATTGAACCCGGAAGGTATCCTTTCCAATATTGGGCTGTAGCATAAAGCATACTGTCATTAACTTGAATAAAACTTGATGTTGGGAGAAAGCCTGTTGTTCTTCCCCACATGCTATTAAGTTTAGTGCATACAAGTGTTCGCGGATTAAACTTAAAAATGGTACCTGAGCCGGCATAACCTCCTACATAGGATAACCCGTAAAAATTACTATCAGTTGCGAGCAGCAGTGAACCATAGGAAGTTGAGGGAAGGGATGTATCACTAGGATTAAAATTGTACACAACGGTATCTAGCCCTGTTAATATATTGTATCGGAAAATTACACCACCGGTTGCATTACTGCCGTATTTTCCACCGTAAGGTGCCATACCCCAAAGCATTCCACCGTTGGTTTGCACCAAGTTTCCATAGGGATGAATTCCATTGAGCCCAGTAAAATCAAAAATGGAACTATCCTTTCTGTTTATGGGGTCGAACATATTCAGATTGCCATACTTGTCGGTTGGTGGCCTCCCCCCGCCATAAATTAAACTATACAATTGCCCTGCCAATTGGGCATGGAGGTCGAAATAACTTCCACAGATAAATAAAATAAATAGTACAAAACGTAAGGCTCTTTTCATTTATTTCTATTCAGGTCTTTGTAATGCAAATGTATGAAAAAGAAACTACCTTACCAATGATACAAATTAGTTTTTTAAGGTTAGGGATGTTAATAAACAAACCAATCCAATTATCTTAAGGTCATTCCGTTTTTACCAACTCGAATGTTTTCTTGAGTTTCAGGAAACGTTTTTCATAAAACTCATAGCTTACCCATGCAAGCCCTATGGTTAATGCAAGCCCGAGTATTGCGGAAGATATAATTGGCCCGGTTGTGTTTCGTGGGATGTTAGCAATGTTATAAAAACTATAAACCAGTTCCAATGCAATTGGGTGAAGCAAATAAATACCATAAGTGTATTTGCCTAAGTATTTTGCAAAGCCTACATTACCGAGTTCCAACTTAGAAGGTTTGTTTACCATAGCCTGCGAAGCAATTATAAAGCCGAACAGGAGTGCAAAGTAAGGGCGCTCAATAAACTTACCAAATTTGGAAGTAAACACCTGATCGTGATACATCATAGAAAGGAAGAACAGAATGAGTGATACAAGAATTGTAATAGTTCCCGTATTCTGGAAAAAGGCTTTCACCTTGGCGCTGGCAATGATAAAGTAAGCAAACAGTGCGCCTGTTGCTAGGTCAATCATTATGGCAAAGGTGTGGAAATAGCTTACAAAGAAATCGTCCTGGTGGAAGTAACGGAAAATCAAAGAACCGATGGCAACGGTTGCAATGGAAGGCAAAAAGAACCTTCTGGGCAAAAAGAAAAACAGGAGAGGCCAGAAGGCGTAAAACTGTTCTTCTATTGAAACAGACCAGGTTATATTTTGCATGAGTTCTTCGGAATCGCGGCATTTTTGTTCAATATGCATGATATCGAAGTTGCTGAGGAAAGTCAATTGGTAAGCAGGGTTTGCCACATGGTTAATGTGGATTTTCATCATAGGTTCTATGGCAGGGAAAATCAGAAACACAATTAGTACCACCATAAAATAGAGAGGCCAAATCCGCAGTATCCGCCGTATATAGAACTTTTTGAGGGAGAATTCCCCGGTAATATTCCGTTCCGATAAAATGAGATAGGTGATTAAAAAACCGCTGAGTACAAAAAATATAGAGACTCCTACTCCACCATCACATATATTCCACACGCATTTACCCCAACCTTCCAGTTTTATTTTGAAAGCCCAGAAAATACCATTCTTAACGTGCTCTAAAAAAACCATCAACGCAGCAAAAAACCTTATGGAGTCAAGGTTCTTGAAATAGATTTTAGTAGGTTTAGCGGCAGCTTTGGGCTGGTTTTTTATGGTAGATTTTGCCATCGGGAAACAAAAGTAGAAATATAATTAAGCTATAAAGGCAATTAACGCACGGATTTATAAAAACGTATGGAAGGGGCTTTTCAAAAATTAATTCCCCCGGCAATCAAAAGTTTTTTAAATTTGCAACCTTTTTTAGAAAATCGGGAGCACCAAACTGTCGGTAAACAAGGAAAAAGGAACGTTCTTTCAACGATGAAAATAGTTAAGCTGGTGACAGAAAAATTCGTCAACCATGCCAGTGTAGCTCAGCTGGTTAGAGCAGCTGATTTGTAATCAGCAGGTCGCGGGTTCGAGTCCCTTCACTGGCTCTG
>CAIUPO010000047.1 GCA_903901055.1 uncultured Bacteroidota bacterium | reverse complement strand
TTCTTCCTTTACCCGGAATATCTCCATTAATGTACCAATTTTAACCGCTGCCATGGACACGGTTACCGAATACAAAATGGCTATTGCAATTGCCGGACAGGGAGGCATTGGAGTGCTCCATAAAAACATGACTATAGCCCAACAAGCAGAACAAGTGCGCAGGGTTAAGCGTTATGAAAGTGGCATGATTCAAGATCCTATAACTGTTTTAGAATCAGCTAAAGTAGGTGATGCGCTTAAACTGATGCGTGATAATAAAATCGGAGGAATTCCGGTGGTTACCTCCAAACACAGGCTGGTAGGAATTGTCACCAACCGCGACCTGCGTTTTGAGAAGGTTATGAGCCGCGAAATTAAGGAGGTGATGACCAAAGATCAAATCATTACTGCCAAAAAAGGAATCGACCTCAGCAAGGCCGAACAGATTCTTCAGAAATATAAAATTGAAAAGCTCCCGGTAATAGATAACGATGGAAAACTTGTAGGACTTATCACATATAAGGACATCATGAAAATTCACCTTCACCCGAATGCATGTAAGGACGAATTCGGTCGTTTGAGGGTGGCCGCAGCTGTAGGCGTTACCGCCGACATGCTCCAACGTGCCGAGGCACTCGTAAAAGCAGGTGTCGATGCGATAATTGTTGATACCGCTCACGGACATTCCAAAAGGGTTATTGAAGAGGTTAAGAAGTTAAAAAGCAAGTTCCCTAAACTGGATGTAATTGCCGGAAACGTTGCAACAGGAGAAGCTGCCATTGCCCTTGCCAAAGCAGGTGTCGATGGTGTTAAAGTGGGTATTGGGCCGGGATCTATTTGCACTACCCGTATCATAGCGGGTATCGGTGTTCCCCAGTTGACTGCCGTTTACAATGTAGCCAAGGCTTTAAAGAGTTATAAAATCCCAATTATTGCCGATGGTGGCATCCGCTACACAGGCGATATTACAAAAGCAATTGCAGCAGGTGCATCAACTGTAATGATTGGCTCTTTGTTTGCAGGGGTTGAAGAATCACCGGGTGAGACTATTATTTATGAAGGAAGAAGATTTAAAACCTACCGCGGAATGGGTTCATTGGAGGCTATGCAACATGGCTCGAAAGACCGCTATTTCCAAGATGCAGAAGATGATGTTAAGAAATTAGTTCCCGAAGGTATTTCCGGAAGGGTTCCATATAAAGGCACTATGGCTGAGGTTATTTACCAGTTAGTTGGTGGATTACGTGCAGGTATGGGCTATTGCGGAGCTAAGAATATTAAAGCTTTGCAACAAGCTAAATTCATACGTATATCACCTGCAGGGGTTGCTGAAAGCCATCCTCACGATATATTTATTACCAGCGAGGCTCCGAATTATAGCAGGTAAATAGTTTAATAAATATGTTGGGTATATACCAAAATGATATACCTTTGCAGTTATGAAGAATATATCTTTAAAACTGGATGATGAAATTTTCGCAGATACAGAGAAAATAACATCTGAATTAAAACTAGCAAGAAACAGGTATATTAATGAAGCCATTAATATATATAACCTGTATAATGAAAGGCGACTTTTAAAAAAGCAATTAAGAAAGGAATCCTTTGCAACTGCATCTGATTCATTGGAGGTTTTAGCTGAATTCGAAAGACTTATTGATGAGGATTAAGCAATATGATATTTGGCTTGCTGACCTTAATCCACAGAAAGGTACGGAACCAGGTAAGGTCAGGCCTGTAGTTATTGTTCAGACTGATTTGTTGAATGAATTTCATCCGTCAACTATTATCTGTCCAATTACCACTAATGTTAGGCCTGATTTAGGAATATTGAGGGTTCACTTGATAAAAGACCAACTTGATTTACTAAGTGATATTCTCGTGGATCAGTTGCGTTCAATTGATAATAGAAGACTTGTTAAAAAACTAGGAAAACTAAATACTAACCAGAAGAAAGTATTGAGAAAAAACTTGGGGATACTTCTTGATATTTAAAATCTTTTCCTAGGTAGCCCTAAACTCAACGGATAACACCTTAGAAAGAATAACTCAGCCCACCTTCCAGTGTGGCTGAAGAAAAAAAGCTGCCTGAATAGTCGTAGGCGAAGGAGGCGTTAATTTTATTGTGCCATAGCTTTAATCCTGCTGTAAGGGCATAATAATTACCGTTATTGATAAACATATCCTGAAGACTGTTTCCGCTTACATCGTAAAACATAGAGAAACCTACAAAAATGTGCGACGATTCAAGGCTGGTGTTAAGGCTCAGAATATTTGAACGGTAAGCTGCGCTGAAATTTACTCCTCCTGCTTCTCCATGAACGGAACTGCCGATAATCCAGTTGTAGCTGATTCCGCTGTAATTGTGCATAGGAATTGGGAAATTATCAATACTGCCAGACTCATAATTGTAAGCAATGTAGGTAGATTTAGGGCTTGTTAGATGGTCAGTTCCAAATCCAACGTAGAATGATTTATGTTGGTATAAAATGCCCAAGCCTCCATCAAAAGCAAGGTTGTTAACTGTTGCCTGTTGAGGAAAGGTTTGATAAACTATTGCCGGATAAACGAAACCCCTGTTCCAATTATAGGTGAATTGAAAATTGCTATTTGAATTCACCAGCCCAGCATCGGCCCCAACTGAAAACCCGGGAAGAATAGTGTAGCGATAGTATAATTTAGCCGCAATCTGCTTATCTGTTTCACTCGGAAAGACATCGTAATTATAATTGACCATTATGCCAACGCCGCTTTTTATTTTATCAAGCCTCATTTGGTAAGTTCCAATAGATGAGCTATAGGGGCTTTGATAAGCGGTGCTATTAATCTGTGAATAAAGGGAAGCGCTATGGCGGTATGCAGTATCTATTGCAGTATAGGCAGGGTTGAAAACCATTTTGTTGGTGTTAATCAGGCTGAAAGCTGGCTGGGAATAGGCTTTTCCTATGAATAAGGTGCTTGCGAAGGCAAAAAGGTAAATTGTTTTTTTCATGCTATATAAATTAAAGAATTCCTGATTTATGTATTACAACGAATAGGGTTTTGTTAATGTTGGGTGTAAAGTATTCATTACCATAAAATAACTTAATAAGAGAAACTGATTCCACCTTCGAACGGGGCTGAATAATACGGGTCTGTATATATGTCGTAAGCAAAGGAGATTTTTAGTTTGTTGTGGTATAAGTTAAGCCCGCACATGAGTGCACTTGGGAAGTCGGTGTTGATTAACATATCAGAATAGGTGTAGCTTTCAAACAGAGTTGAAATCCCAATAAAAAAATGAGATGCCCTGAAAGTTAGGTTAAGGTCGGTAATATTTGAACGGTAAGAAAGATAAAAATCAAGCGTGGTTTTATGTCCGAGGCGCAAGGAACTACCCACAATCCAGTTATAAGATATGCCTGAATAGTATAGCATAGGCCCTTCTGTGTAATAAATATAATCTGGGTAAGTAGATTTAGGGCTTGTAATATGGTCTATAGTAACCCCGGCATAAAATGATTTGCGCTGATACAAAATACCTGCCCCGCCGTCAAAATCAAAATTATTTATAGTCGCATTGGTATAAGGGACATAAGAGAAAATCTCCATAATCGGCCCGTATTGATAATGGCTTTTCAAATCAACTACACCTGCGTCAATCCCAATAGAAAGCCCCGGAAGAAAGGTATAGCGGTAATATAGTTTTGCTGCGAGCTGGTTATCGGTTTCTGAGAATGGATCGGATATATAACTATAATTAACCATTATGCCGACACCGCTGTTAATCTTGTCGAGTCCCATTTGAAAAGTAGCAATAGAAGAACTGTATACATATTGATAATTGCCTGGATTGTTGTAATCAAATTCTGAGAAGAGGGAAGCCTGGTGCTTAAATGCAGTATCAAGGCCGGTAAATGCAGGATTGAAAACCATTTTATTGGCTCGTATAAGACTGAAAGCAGGCTGGGAATAAGCGTTTGATGTAACTAATCCAACCATCAAAGCGACCAGGTAAATTATTTTTTTCATGTATCGAAGTTAAAATAATTGCTTATCGGTTTAAAAATAAGGTTTTTACTAAAATGGAGGGTCTTAAAAGGAATAGCTAAGGGCACATTCTGCTGAGTTAAATATTGCATACTGAGAGTTATGGGGAGGCATGAAATTGTAACAGAATGATACTTTCATTTTGCTATGGTATACTTTAATCCCTGCCATTACTGCATTGTAAGAAGAATTAATGCTGAGTAGTTGTGGAATGGAATAATCCAGGTAGTTTACAAAAGCGATTGAAGTTCCTACAAAGAAATGAGGGGCCTCAAAGGTGGCATTGAAATTCACCTGTTCTGAATAATAATATGCTTTAATATCAAAGTCGCAACAACCTAAAGGAATAGTTCCGCCAATAATTCCATGATAAGCAATGCCTTTATAATTCAGCATTGGAAACAGCATGTTATCTGAAAAATTTCCTATTGGATCAGTGCCTGGAAATGATTCGAGTGGTTTCGTTAAGTGGTCAACCGAAAATCCGGCATATAGGAACTTTAATTGGTACAGAAAACCAATTCCGGCATCAAAATCAAAATTCCTGAACGTCATATTATTATAAGGGGCGGGCGAAAACCCATAGCCTGTTATTTGTTGAAATTGATAGTGGTTGTTCATATTAACAAAACCGGCATCGGCACCAATGGAAAGCCCAGGAAGGATAGAATAACGGTAATATAATCTGGTGGCTATCTGGTTTAAAGTTTCCGAGTTTGATAAATTGACATAATTGTAATTTACCATTATACCTGCCCCGCTGTGAATTTTGTCCAGGTTCATCTGGTAAGTCCCGGTGGTACTTCTGTTTATTGCCCCTAAATCGTCAAAATATGTTTTACCATAAAGTGATGCCTCATGTTTAAAAGTAGTATCCAGCCCTGTAAATGCCGGATTCAAAACCATTTTGTTCGCATTAATCAGGCTGAAAGCCCCTTGGGAATAAGCCTTTCCTGTAAGGAGTAAGGCCATTACTGCAGTGTAAAACAGGGATTTTTTCATTATAGCCGGAGTTAATTGGTTGATTATTATTAACTAAGTCAAACGAATAAAAGCGGTAGCTATTGTGCCAATATGAAAAGTAAATCTTTAACGATACTTATTTTGTAATACAAAGATAATCAATAAACCTTCTAAAAAAAGTGCTATTTAGCCATTGGTAGTATATTGATTGCAGATTGCTCTTTTTTGGCTGCAGTTGGTAAATTGAAAAACGGCATTGACATAGGTATCTAAATAATTCAACATTCGGCATCCAACATTCAACATTTATTTCTATATTTGCAGCCCTTAAAAAAATAAAACAGACCGATGCCATTAAAAATTCGTTTACAGAGACAAGGAAAAAAGAAACAACCTTTTTATCATATTGTAGTTGCCGATTCACGCTCTCCCCGCGATGGAAGATACGTTGAAAGGCTTGGAACTTACGACCCAAAGTTTGAACACGATGGAGTAGTAATTAACAGCGAAAAGACCCTGGAATGGATGGAAAAGGGTGCAACCCCAACCGATACTTGCCGTAATTTACTTTCCGATAAAGGCATTATGTTCAAAAAGCATTTGCTTAGAGGTGTAAAAAAAGGCATATTCAAGATGGAGGATGTTGATGCTAAGTTTGTGAAATGGGAAAGTGAAAAAAATGCACTTGTTGCTGCTCATAACGAAAAGAAAGAATCTGCACATAAAGACGCATACAAACAACGTTTTGAAGCCGAAAAGGCAGTTCGTGATGCAAAAGCAAAAGCAATTGCAGATAAAAGAGCCGCTGCTGATGCCGCTACCGTTGCAACTGTAACAGAAGCCATCAACGAAGCACCTGCTGACGCTCCTTCTGCTGAGTAATATATTCCAGATTTAATTTAGAAAAGCCGAAGCATAAAAGTTTCGGCTTTTTTGTTTTGGGTGTTGCAGAGATTGCTTCGTTCCTCGCAATCGAGCTTGGGTTCTTGTGGCCTTATAGACCGGCAATTCGTCATTGCGAGGAACGAAGCAATCTCTTTCCAAAAATAACCCGAAATTTATTTCAATTATCTGGCTTAGATATTCCCAATTTTATTACATTTGTGTTTGATAATTAGTTGTTTAAACACAATTCATGAAAAGCAAACTTGCAATCCTCTCTGCTTTTGTTGCTCTTTTAATAAGCTTTTCGGGCTTTGGGCAGAATAGCACAAGTTCGTTTTCTGCGAGTATAATTTTCTCGGTTAATGTGAATTGTTATGGATTAAGTGACGGGCGAGCGTATGTAAAAGCAAAAGGAGGTAGTCTCCCTTATACTTATAAATGGACTCCATCAGGAGGAACACAAGCAACTGCAACAGGGCTTGCGGCAATGGCAACATATACGGTTACAGTTACCGATGCTTTAAGTAATACTATAATAGATAGTGTTACAATAACCCAACCGCCGCTTTTGACCGCCACAATAACTGGTCATACTGATGATATATGCTATGGAGGTGGTACTGGAACGGCAAATGTGATTGCGGCAGGTGGAACCACGCCATATAACTATAGATGGTATCCTTCAGGGGCAAGCAGCGCCACCGCAACCTCGCTATTTTCCGGAACCTATACGGTGATTGTGACCGATAGTAACGGATGTAATGCAACTGCAAGTGTAACAATAACCCAACCAACAGCAGTATCTGTTAATGCAAGCGGGCCTGCTTCCGTTAATTGTATTGGTGATTTTGTTAGCCTTTGCGCAACCGCAAGCGGAGGCACAGGGGCTTATAAGTATATGTGGCAACCTACAGGTGGTAACTCATCTTGCGCCTATGATAACCCAACTGTTTCTACAACCTATACGGTAACGGCAACTGACAGTTGCGGAGTTAATGCATCTACCACAATAACGGTTCTTGTACCTCCACCCATTTATTTAAATATTTCAGGAGTCAGTTCGGTATGCCCCGGCGGGTCTGCAACCTTATGTGCATATCCAACCTCAGGTACACCACCTTTTACATATTCGTGGTTTCCGGCCGGAACTTCCCAATGTATTACGGTTAACCCAATGGTCACCACTTCTTACTCAGTAACCTTAATAGATGCAAATTGGTGTAATTCTACTCCGGGGTATAAAACGGTTTATGTAAACCCTGTTGAAAACGTAAGTTTTACAGCGGACCTTAGATCTGGATGTGAACCACTATGTATTCAATTCCGAGATTTATCCACTATTTCATCCGGGCATATCAGCCAATGGCATTGGAATTTTGGAAATGGGGATTCTACTAATCTCAAAAGCCCAATGTATTGTTACTGGGACAGTGGGGCATATTCCGTTACCCTTACTGAAGTATCCGATAGTGGTTGCAGTTCTTCCTTAAAAGTTATAAATATGATTAATGTTTATGGCCCTCCCAAAGCTGATTTCACATTATCTCCACAACCCACAACTATATTGACGCCAACTATAACTTTCACAGATAAATCTACCGACGGGTATGGTTTGGTTTACTGGTATTGGGAGTTTGGCGATGGAGGGAAAGATACCATTCAAAATCCGGTGCATACATACAATAATACCGGTACATATTGCGCCACTATGGTAGAAATGGATCTACACGGTTGCGTTGATTCGGTAGTACAGTGTCTGACTATTGACCCGTCTACAGAATATATACACATGACTCCAACCGCCGGAGACGGAAATATTACCCTCAACTGGTTTGTAAATAATACCGGTGCCCAGACGCTAAACATCAGTATAGTAAACGAACTAGGGCAGTTTATTTATTCAGGGCAATTGCAATCTCAGTTGGGCAGCAATACAGAGCAATTGGATATGCGAAGCCTCTCAGCGGGTGTATATTTCATGCGTCTGCAAAACAAGGATATTAAAGAGGAGAAGAAGTTTATGATTATACATAAATAAATGCTCCCGGACAAAAAACTAAAAAATAGGTTCCTGCTGGCCGCTTTTGCGTCGCAATTACCTGCATTATTATGGTTCATTAATCTGGAGTTTGTTCACAACTCCTTTGCGCTCGATATTGTCGACATTATATTTACTGCTATTGGTTTTTTCACAGGAATATACGCACTTATTATTCTTTATCCGGAATTGGAAAATATGGAGCCCCGTCTCCCGGAAAATTACCTTCCTGATAATATTAATATTAGGTCTGTTAATAAACGTGTATGCGCTTTTTTGTGTGTATGCCATTAATGCATGGATGAGGTAACTTTACGAAATTAAAAGACAAACTAATGTTCCCCGATAAAAAACAACGAAATATCTTCCTACTTGTTCTTCTGGCAACGGTTTTGCCAATCTTTTTTTGGATATACATTATCTTTTTCGGAAAGGAGTCGGGAGCTATTGACTGGGCAGGAATCATATTGTCAGGGTTTACAATAGTGGTGTGCAGTTATGCCCTGGTGAAGATGGTGGTTGACTGGAAAACCTGGCAGCAGCTACCTGCAATCATTTTAGGAATGATTATTGCCTTGGCCTTTTTAGGATTCTTCATTGGTATCATTTCTGTTTGTATTTATTACAATCTTATCTTGCTCGGAAAATTAATTTGATAAAACGCCGTTACATATATCGTATGAAAAAAATGAGATTGTTTATTGTTTTATTGGTTATTACTGCAATGCATGTGGTGGCGCAGAATAGCCCTGTATTAAACTATAAATTAGTGCAGGATAACCCGAAATTAGACTATAAATTCCCTTTTTATAAATATAAAAACCCAAGTAAGGTTAAGTATTGGCATAAGAATGCCGAAGTAAAAGTTCATTTAAAAACTACGCCATTCAGGGGGTATAGCAATAAATTCAGGGATGGTTATGGTAATGAGGTAATGTCTGATTCAAGTACATCTGAAGCTACCTATAGAGGAGTTCTCAGTACCAAAAACGATTCCGTTTTATGCATAAACCTCGAGGAGGAGAATTCTCAAATAACCCAGTATGCTCCGGACTCAAACTCGAGGGTTATTGGGGTTACTCATAAGCTTACAGTTACCCATAAGAAAGGTGAGCCAATGTTTCCGGATTCATTGCCAACACCTGTCTGGACAAGGGATACAACGTTTAGGGTAGACGCAACCGATGAAACTATGGAATATTACCCGCTTTACACAGAAACTAAAAATGCGAATTATTGGGGGGATTCACTTCGTTCTATCAGCCTTAACAAAATAGATTATGTAACTTTTGACAGGTCTGGAAATTTTACTGATAATACGTTAAATGTTTCACTTATTAGCTTGTCCTGTCTTTCAGCTTTGGTAGCTGCTCCTGTGGTATCTATCGATTACCGCCATTGGGGGTTTAACTCAAGCCGCTATTTTAAAGTAATGGTTCCTTCGCTGGCTTTCTTTACCTGTGATTTGACAATCTATTTAATCATGAACAGGGAACGGAAGTATAGGGTGAAGCTTGGGGTAAGGTAGATGGATTTATTTCATTTCCGCAATCTGTTCAAAGGAATAATAGCTCATTTTATCATCATCACTGAACCGCGCTTTACGGTTAATGGTAAGCCCTGTGTGTTGTTCATCATGAACCACCGTTGTACTTAATTTTTTCGCCACTTCATAATAGACGCGGTCTTCAGGGTATAGGGGTACATTCATTTCATCCATTACCCAGGTATCTATTTGTACATAGCATGTGTTTTTATTGTCGGATAAGTATTGAGAATGTAATGATGACAAAGGCAGCAGCCCTCTTTTAGATGCTGGTAAATAATACTCAGGATCTGGCGGCATACCTGAATAGAAGCCATAGGAAAGCAAATGGTCCCATTTATCCATTAATCCGAAAAAAGGCATTAAACCTGCTAAAAAGATTACCGGAACAAGGTAAAGTTTAGCTGCAAACTGTTGTTTTGAAAGTTTAATAACCGTTGGAGTTGAACGGAAAAATAGCAGGTAAACAAGTGAAGCAAAGGCAATGTTCCAGGGATAGACAACATAATTCCAGTTATGGCACAAAGGGCAAAGGGCTATCAAAATAAAGAGGTGCATGCCAAAAACCATAAAACAAGCCATTTTCCGGAGGGGCTTAATCCATAATAGAATGCCCATGCTCATTTCAGAAAATGCCACTATATAGGCATAGATGGTGTGCGTTTCAAAATATTCACGTCCTCCGGTAAAATCAACCAGCCACGGAAAAACATTGCCTGCAAAATGGACATTCAGCTTTTGTAAGCCGCTCCAGAAATAAACGGAGGTAAGTACCAGCCTGCATAAAAAGATGGTTGAAACGGTTTTGTTTCTGCCGCCAAAGAGTAGGGGGGATACCATTAATAAATAGATGTAGAGCCAGGGTTGCAGGCGGTCAATATCTTCGACTAAGAGTAATAAATAAGCGAATAGAAGACAGACTAACGCTTTTTGAAGCAGTGGGCGGATGATAATGGTTACACAAGAGCCTAACATTACCAAATAGAGGACTATATCTGGAATATTCCCCCATAAAACAGGCAACCATTTAAATAATGAAATCATGGGGAATGACCTAAGGCCGGGTATCCATAACCTGAAACATATAAGTAATTGAATAAAAAGAGCCGAGAAAATTATTCTTACTACCAATTTTAACCTCGTTTGCTCTTCTTGAAATTTTTGGATTTGTTTTGTCATGGGTTATTTTTCTGATGCAATAATCAGTCATGACCCCACCCTTATCCAAATAAAAGCCGTGCATAAGGCTTGAAACACGATTTGCAAGTTTGCAAAACCATTTTGCACAATCGTTTTCAGCAATTGCACACTATCTTTGCTTTGCATGAAACACCCCGACAAGCCATACTTCGATAAATTGAAAGAGGAGATAGCTGCCCGTTACCGGACAAAAAATCCGGATGCACCTTTACGAATTGAAGACTGGAACGGAAAAACAATTGAGGGTTTCCAAAATGATTTACAACAGGAGGTGAAGAGTGCTATTAGTTTGCGGTGGTTTTATATGCATATTAAATCGGTTAATGAGGATAAAATACCCCGCACCGATGTATTAAACTTGCTTTGCCGCTATGCGGGATATATTAGTTGGGAAGATTTTATAGAGAAGAAAAAGGCCGAGGGTATATTGCCGATTCTTGAAGATAAAGAGGAGTCTAACCAAGGTACCATAATTGAAAAGAAACGTAAACGTTGGCTTTCTCCGGCAGTAATGGTGGTATTAATTGTAATAATAACGGGTATTTGGGCCGGTACGCGTAAACCCACCGAAATACATTGCCGGTTTTGCTTTGTGGATGCCGATTTCGGCACATCGGTAAACAATACCAAAATCAATATTACTGTACTAAGAGACAAAGAATCGCCGCAGAACATACAGTGCAATGATTCAGGTTGTGTGACACTGAATTGCCATCCGGGGAAAATAACCTTCATTGTAAAAGCGGAATATTATCATCCTGATACCATTACCCGCCTTATTGCCGAAGGATTTAAACCTGAGACCATTAAACTCGACAGGGATGATTATGCTATGATGATTAGTATTTTCTCGCACTCTGATATTGCTGATTTTGAAAAGAGAAGGAACCAACTCAATATGATGTTTACAGATGATGCCCAAGTAATTCAGGTTAGCCCCAAAGACATGCGGGGTATGGAGCTTTACAACAAAGAAGAGTTTATTGATAAGATGACCATGCCGGTGGCAAGTCTGAAAAATATTGAAGTAATTCAAACGGTATATAAAGGAAATAAAATAGCCTTGTTGCGATTTATTCAAAAAGGCAAAAACTGATAGCCATGAAAAACGAAGTGAAAATACTTTTATTTATTGTTTTACTCTTTGCGAGCCGGATTAAAGTGTACTCGCAAAGCAGTGCTATAAACACATCAGGGGCTCAGCAATTCACCTCAACTATCCTTGATTTGAACGGCTTTGCTTTTAACGACAGGGCAATTGAGAAGGTCTATGACTTTTATAATTACCTTAATATACTTTCCATGCCCGGGTATAATGAAAAACTTAAAGAGGTTGCGAAAACGGATGCAGTCAATTTATTTTGCTCGGCCGATTGCAAGGTAGACGGGGTGAAAGTTGCCGCATTGCTAGATAGTTGCATGGGGCTTAAACAGACTATGTATATCTCAGTTTCGGATGTGAAAGTTAAACGTGAATTATCAAATGATACCAAGTATTCTATGGGAACACTTTCGGCTAATGTTTCAATAGGTGGGAAACCTGCAGCTGTTAAGGAAATAACTATTGTGGTTTATCTTACTGTAAAGCAATTTGGCTCACGGACTGAAGACGTGTGGACCGTGTTTCTGTGCGATATAAAATAGGGGTATCTTTGCTGAATGATTGCCTATAAAAAACTGAAGAGCACGATATGGCTGGCGGCATTGGCAATTGTCCCGCCAATATGTTTTTTGCTGTTCTTCGAGAAGATCAATTCACCATTCGTTTGTCTGGCTTTATTAATCGGTATCCTTATTTCATTTATTGCCGCAATAAAAGTTTTAGTAAAAATAATTCGAAACTGGAAGGACTGGGGACTCCTTGTTGGTGTAATAGGAATAGTATTCGCATTATTTGCGCTAGGTGTCGATTTACATGTCGGTTCGGTTGTTTATTCCGCCGCATCGTTTTATCAATACCCTTGAACAATTGTTTTTTAGAAAGTAATTTAGTACTACCTTATATTTGCAATATGTTCAACGACAAGAAACTAAGGAATACCTTTTCAATGGCTGTGTTAGCTGTTGTTTTGCCAACTCTTTATTGGGTTGTAATATCAAATACGGGTCATTTAGAAAGCACCCTGTATTGGGTTGAAATTGGTATTTGTTCTATTGCATGTTTATTAAGCCTATATGCAATTATCCGCGTAATTAAAAATTGGAAAGCCTGGGACTTTCCGGTTTTGAAAATTTGTATAATCCTTATTTCAATAATAGGGATATTGGTTGGACTGTTTTTTATCCATGGTTCATGGTACTTGATCAATTATTTTATTGGTAGTGGTGCGGATGCCGTTAAGCTGTTTTAATGATTAAAAATAAGGAGGGCTTTAGCCCTTATATAATTATCAAATCAAGAATAGTTAAGGTGTTCATTCATTTGCCCCGTCATTTATGGCGGGGTGGAGAATGGGATATAAAATGGATAAGGATGTGCCCTTTTATTGCACCCTAGCTAATGAATGAAAATTATTCGGGGTGTTTGTAATATGTATTAAAGGGCTAAAGCCCTCTATTTTCTTATGGTTTAGTTCAATTTTTACCCCGCCATTTATGACAGGGCTAATGAATGAATATTTATCTTTGTTATATGTTCAACAATAAAAAACTAAGAAACACTTTTTGGCTGGCGGTGTTGGCAGCCACAATGCCATTTTGTTTGTTGGGTATCTCTGCTGCATCGCTATTTATAAGTATAAATTATTACGATTATAAAATGATTGCTATTTCTGGAATCGCTGAAATTATTTCTATTTATGCGTTAACGGTTTTTATTTTAAACTGGAAAAATTGGCAACCGCTTATTATAAAGATTACCGGAATAGTTATTTCCTTGATAGGAATTAGTGCCGGAGTATTAGCTGTTTGTAATTTTTATTTAGACAAATGGCCTATTTTTGGTTTCTGAAAATATGTACAGTATGTTCAACAATAAAAAACTAAGGAATACTTTTTGGCTGGCGTTGTTTGCCGTTAGTTCTCCATTATGGTTAATAGTGGATTGGTCTTCCGGTCATAATTTTGAAACGATAGCAAACCTTATATCTGGTCTAGGATTTTTTATGGGGTTATATGTATTTATAATGTTCATTGTAAATTGGAGAATTTGGCCCCAAAAAGAAATAAAAGTAATAGGAATTCTATTTGGGTTAATAAGCTTATTTCTTTGTCCATTTATTTTACTTGTGTCTCAGTTTAGATAGTTGGATGTATAAAGGCTCTACACCTTCACCGTCCTCTCTTGCAAATAATTTACCACACTCTTTTCAATTTCCGCTTGCTTTGGCTTACGTTCTGAAAGTTGGGATGCCGAAACAAGTTCGGCATGACAGAATTGACTTCTGATGAGAAGGGGAAGGAGGGGCGGCTTCGCCGTCCCTCCTTCCCACCCGTTAAAAATGAGCACCCTTGTCATGCCGAACTTGTTTCGGCATCAAAAGTCTTCAGAAGTATTTGCCATTTCTAAAAAAACAGGAGTACTTAAAGCGGACATCAATTGAAAATATCTTTATCTTTGCTATATGTTCAAGGATAAAAAAATTAGAAATACTTTTTGGCTGGCGGGTTTCAGCATTATATTTATCATTAATGCAAGTGGTCAATCTCAAAAAGATTCGGTAAAGTTGAAGGCTAAAAGCTACCATATTCCTGTGTGTTATGTGGCGAATAAAAATGGAGACTTTACAATTAGCCAACAGGCCTTGTCAATTATAACACAAGTTCAGGCAAGATATGATGATGGCTCTGATATGCCAGCAACTGTTGAATCTTTCGAAATGGTAATCCATAAGAAAGATGGAACAGTATTTGATAAATCAAATACTGCAAACATGCTTACTTACGAAATGAAGGAGCAGCTAAGCCAATTAACAAAAGGGGAAATTATAATTATTAAAAAGGTTGTAGTTAATAACACAACTCATGATACCATTCAGGGAGTAGTAATGACAGTAGGTGATTAACGCCTATTAGGCCTTCACCGCAGTCCTTTCCTGCAAATAACTTACTACACTCTTCTCAATTTCCGCTTCCAGATTGGCGCCGCCTGGTGTTGGTACAAATTTGTTTCCGGTAATTTTATCGAATAACTCGATATAGCGGGCAGAAACAGCATTTACAATTTCATCATCCATTGCCGGTACTGATTGTCCTTCTAAGCCCTGGAAGTTATTTGCAATAAGCCATTCGCGTAAAAATTCTTTGGAGAGTTGGCGTTGTGGTTGCTTGTTCTTCTGGCGCTCTTCATATCCTTCGGAGTAGAAATAGCGTGAGGAATCAGGTGTATGAACTTCGTCAATCAAATAGATTTTGCCTTCACTCAGTCCGAATTCATATTTGGTATCTACTAATATCAAACCTTGTTTGGCTGCCATTTCAGTCCCACGGCGGAATAAGAGGCGAGTATAGTTTTCTAATTGTTCGTAATGTTCTTTAGAAACCAAGCCAAGTTTAATAATATCCTCTTTTGAAATATCTTCATCATGTGCTACATCTTCTTTGGTAGTAGGTGTAACGATAGGCTCCCGGAACTTGTCGTTTTCATGCAATCCTTCAGGCAAGCGCACACCGCAAATTTCCCTTTTACCTGCTTTGTATTCTCTCCAGGCATGGCCTGAGAGGTAGCCACGGATAACCATTTCCACTTTGAAAGGTTGGCAGAATTTACCAACGCTTACCATTGGATGAGGCACGTCCATAATCCAGTTTGGAACAATATCGGCTGTTGCTTTCATAAAGTGAGCGGCAATCTGATTTAGCACCTGGCCTTTATATGGGATTCCTTTTGGAAGAACCACATCAAATGCCGAGATACGGTCGCTTACAACGATTACCATCAGTTCGTTGTTGATATTATATACATCACGGACTTTACCTTTATAAAAGCTTTTTTGTCCGGGGAAGTTAAAGTGGGTTGCTGTTAGGGTTTGCATAGGGTATTATAATTAGTAATTAATAATTAGCAATTAGTAATTAGGGGAGTGCAAATATAGAGGAAAGGTAAATCGGAGTTTAGGCTTGTGAAATGAATGTTAATAAAAACATTTTTGGGGTTCCCAATAGCAAGAACGTGAATTTGTCATCCTGAGGAACGAAGGATCTGAATTTAAAAACAGATTCTTCACTGCGTTCAGAATGACAAAGTCATGGAAAATAAAAAGTAAAGAAGCCTACTTCTCAGCCGGTTTCTTCCTTTTTGGTGGATCGGCATAAATGCTGAGAATCTTCCTTACCAGTTTATGTCTTACTACATCCGAAGCGTCCAGGA
>CAIUPO010000046.1 GCA_903901055.1 uncultured Bacteroidota bacterium | reverse complement strand
TGTATTATGGGCAAGACAATCTAAAACACCTAGCATTTATTCCTCTTTGTATCCCTCAAATGTGTTTTCGGAAGGAAACGGAAATGTTTACGTAACAGGATATTTTATCGATACTGCAATTTTTGGAACAGATACTTTAATAAGCGGTGGAATTCAACAAACCGGTTTTCTTGTTAAATATGATTTGAATGGAAACATTTTGTGGGCTAAGCAACCCGTTAGTACAAATTCTCAAACCCTTGGATATTGGGTTACTGCAGATGCAATGGGAAATGAATATGTACTTTATTCTTGCGGCTCACAGCCGATTATATTTGGAAATGACACCGTGCAAACCACTAATACCGGAATGAATTTGGTTAAGTATGATTCGAACGGAAATGTACTTTGGGTGAGACAGCCAACAACCGGATTTGCCATGGGTAATTCTATAGTAACAGATCATACGGGAAATATTTATTTAATTGGCAGCTTTCGTGATTCGCTCGATTTTGGCCAATATCATTTATATACAAAATCGCCTTACACCAATATTTTCCTTGCAAAATATGACAAAAATGGAAATGTATTATGGGCAGAACAATCTGAAGGGCTTGACTCAACATTTGGTTGGAGCGGAGGATATGTGGCTGCAGGCAATTCAAACGATGTTTATATTTATGGTAATGACGCGCTCCCAAACAATGATACTTTTTACAAGGTAAAATTCGGTAGCGATACCCTGAGTTTAATTCCACCTGCACATGCTATTTATTATCCTGCCGTACTATTCAAATTAGACACCAACGGCAACACCCTTTGCGGTTCAATAATTCATGATGGTGGAGAAGATGATATTGGTATGGCTGCTGATCCGTCAGGTAAATTTGTTTATGTTGGAGGTGATTTAATGGATACGGATATTTTCGGCAGTGATATATTACCTGCTATTCAGGGAGAGAATCCATTTATTGCCCGTTGGCTGCCTTGCGGTTACACAACCGACGGAATTAATGAGGTAAAAGGTAAAAATGAACAATTAAAAGTTTTTCCAAACCCCTTCACTTCCTCCACTAACATTTCAATTGACAATGGACAATTAACAATGGACAATTATTTAGAACTATATGATGTTACAGGCCAAAAACTTAAAACCATTGAATTTAAAGGAAACACTTACACCCTATCCGCTGAAGGCTTGGCAAAAGGAATGTATTTTATACGGGTGTTGGATAGAGAGAAGAATGTGGTTGGGACGAGTAAAATTGTGGTGCAATGAAAAAAATAAAATTATTTATTTGCTTTTCACTTTTCATTTTTAGTTCTTCTTTCTTGTTTGGGCAAAGTTGGGAATGGGCAACACAGGGGAAAGGTCCAACTACAACCCAAATATTTTCCATTCATACTGATGTTAATGGCAACGCATATGAATCGGGTATTTTCCAAGACACATTAGACTTTGGACCTACGCATCTGACTACCGATTCCAATGGTAGTTGTTTTTTAGTTAAATACGATTCGATGGGAGTTTTAAAATGGGCTGTCCAATCACCTGTTTCTCCTCATTTTGGCCTAATAAGTTCTAATTACAATGCTGTGGATGGTTCGCAAAATGTTTATATAACAGGTACATTTCTTGACACAGTTCAATTTGGTGTTTATACGTTGATATCTCCTAATTGGAGCGCATTTTTAGTAAAACATAATCGAACTGGAACGGTGTCGTGGGCAAAATTAGTTATTCCGGGTAATGGTTGTGAAACGTATTGTATTACCACGGATAAAAATTACAATATCTATGTTACGGGAGTTTCTGATTCGCTTGGATATAGCTTTGCATTTATGGCTAAATTCGATTCATCAGGTAATGAAAAATGGTTCAGGAAATCATTAAACGGCGGGAAATCAGGTCGTGCATGGGGACATGCCATTGCAACCGATAAGTATGATAATATTTATGAAACTGGTAATTTTTGGGATACTGTAAGATTCGGAAGTTACACATTGAATGCTCAAACTAATCCTTCCTCCATGTTTGTAGTTAAATATGATTCAAGCGGAAATGTTATTTGGGCAACACAATCCTCAAAAAACAGGAATGTTGTAACTCCCAATTATTATTTAACATCCGACAGTATTGGAAACACATATATAGGGGGTGCTTTTATGGATACACTTACAATTGGTACGTTTCGGATAATCAGTAATATTTCGGAAGATATCTTCCTTGTGAAGTATGATGCAAATGGCCATGTTATTTGGTGCGAAGGAGGGTATATACCGAATCCCACAGCCTGGAGTACCATGTCGATTTCTTGCGATGAGAATGGGCATATTTATCTACTTGGTGGAAATGCTAATTATATAAAAAAAAATATAGAACTTGGAAATGATACCTTTAGTTCAATAAGTCATTCAGCAAGCAGTCTACTTGTACAACTGGATACTAATGGTACTGCCAAATGTGGATTGATATTAGATTCAACAATAGGTGGGCGTGTTTTAACATCAAGTCCTTCCGGTAGGCAAATTTATTTAGGTGGTGTACAGGGTAATAATACAATTTTCGGGCCAGACACTATAAGTTATGGAACCTTTGTTTCAAAATGGAATCCAGATTGCATTTTAGCTGATATAACAGATACAAGAATTAAGAATGAAACTTTTTCCATTTTCCCCAACCCCTTCACAAACTCCACAACCATACTAGTTGAAAGTGAAAAGGTGAAAGGTGAAAGTTATTTAGAACTCTACGACCTCACAGGCCGACAACTAAAATCAATTTCATTTACAGGAAACACTTATACCCTCTCTGCCGAAGGCTTGGCAAAGGGAATGTATTTTATACGGGTTTTTGGTAAAGAAAAAAATGTAATTGGCACAAGTAAAATTGTGGTGCAATAAGTCGGAGCTATGACGCTAAAGGTCATTGTAAACCCGACTGGCAAATAAGATAACAACAAATGCTATCCATCGGGCATTTCTTACCATCTGCAAGCTAAAAGTTACCATCCGCTAAATAAATAGCCCTTTGGGTTGTTTCTCTGCTTTTTATTGTTATTTTTGTTTAATACAATTTTAATTTCCCTCGCTATGAAAAAACGAATCACACTGCCGGTTTTAATTTCAGCTATTTTTTACTTCCTGCCTGGTACAGCCCAAATAATTAGCACTGTTGCAGGTAACCACATTGCAGGTTACAGTGGCGACGGAGGTCCAGCCACGGCGGCAGAATTACACGGTACACTTTTAACCGCATCCGATTCGGCAGGAAACCTTTACATTGTAGACGCAGTAAAGAATGTTGTACGCAAGGTTAACACGGCAGGCATAATATCCACCTTTGCAGGCACCGGCGCTGCAGGTTTCAGTGGCGACGGAGGCCTGGCCACTGCTGCCACCTTCAATAGCCCGTCGGGGGTAGCACTGGATAGCCATGGCAATGTTTATGTAACTGATATTTTGAACAGCGTAATTCGCAAAATCAATACTTCGGGCATTATAAGTACCATTGCTGGGAACAGAATCCCCGGCTATAGTGGCGATGGCGGACCAGCTACGGCAGCCGAAATTGAAAACCCTTATTTTATAGCATTCGATAAGTCAGACAATATGTATTATGGCGATTATAACAATGTTGTACGGAAAATAAGCTCTTCAGGAATTATAACTACCATTGCAGGGATGGGTGGAAAAGCAGGTTACAGTGGAGACGGAGGTCCCGCCACTGCTGCCGAACTAAACACTGTTTACGGAATTACCTGCGATGATACAGGAAATGTATACTTCAATGATGTGCTTAACTACCGCATCCGGAAAATAAGCATCTCGGGAATTATTACCACCTACGCGGGTACAGGTGTTAATGGCTTTTCAGGAGACGGAGGCCCGGCTATATCGGCAAAAATCTACAACTATTATGGAATGGAAATGGACCCCGGCAATAACTTATATTTTACGCAGGGAAGTAACTATGTGCGTAAAATAACCAATACAGGTATAATAGAGTATGTAGCAGGTATTCCTACTTCCGGCTATTCGGGCGACGGTGGCCCTGCAACTGCGGCAGAATTCAGAAGCGCTTCCTTTGGAAATACAGACAAGTATGGTGATATTTTTATTTGTGACGAAGGTAATTACGTTATCAGAAAAATACAGGGACTGGGCGGAAACGATACCCTTACAGGCTATGCATATATAGATAATAACCATAACTGTATATATGATGGAGGCGATACTCCGCTAGCCAATATGATGATGAAACTTATGCATAATGGCCACCTTTATAGCGGAGCAATGACTGATGTCAAGGGCAAATACGAATTCTTTTCGCTTCCAGCGCGCGATACATTCAATATTGAATTAGATTCAGCTTCATGCCCCGGCTATATTATTTCCTGCCCTGTTACCGGAATAATTACTGACACGTCGAATAGCAGAGGCAATAATTTCGCACTCAACTGCAACGGAGGATTTGACATGGGCGGAACACTCAGCATTTGTGTATACAATTCTGTGAGCTATTCAACAGCCACAATTTGTGCGTGCCTCGACAACTATAGGTGCAAATCAACCAATGGCTCTCTCAGGCTTGTATTAGATACGGCCATACATCCTCTTTACTTTTACAACACCAATTACACTGTAAGCGGCGATACATTAACCTGGGCGTTCGATACGGTTGGGCCAACACATACCCAAAATACATGCATCCAGGTGTTAGCCCTGATAGATTCACTGCCTGCGGGAGACAGTATCCGGGCCACTTTCATGGCAACCCCCGTTGCGGGCGATTCGGTTCCGGCCAACAATGCGTTTACCTACTGGATTAAACCTTCAACAACTTATTGCCTCGGTTATCCTTACGACCCTAATGGAAAAACTGTTAGCCCGGTTGGAGATATTTCACCTAACCAAAAACTCACCTATAACATCCACTTCCAAAACACAGGCACTGCAACGGCAACCAATGTAGATATTTTTGACACCTTAAGCCCCTATCTCGATGTTACCACACTTCACATTCTGAATAGCAGCAGCCCAATGACAACCAGTATTATAAGTGGTAATATTATACGTTTCTCATTCTGGGGGATAAACCTGGTAGATAGTACTGTAAGCCGAACGAAAAGTGTAGGGACATTCAGCTATAGTATTTTGCCTTTGGCGACAGACCCTATAGGAACTATAATTACTAACAGGGCTGATATTTATTTCGATAAGAACCCTGCCATTCTTACCAATACCACAAGCAGTAAAATTACAAGTGTAACTACAGCCCTGCAGGACATTACATCACCATCGGAACATATTTTGTGTTTCCCTAATCCTTTCCACAACATTACTTCGGTTGTGGTGAATGATGATGGCAAACACTATCTTGAACTGTTCGACTTGGCAGGAAGAAAGCTGCAATCGATAGAATACACGGGCAAACAATATGACTTATCTGCTGAAGGCTTGGCAAAAGGAATGTATTTTATTCGTGTTTCAGATAAAGATAAAAATTTGATTGGTACGAGTAAAATTGTTGTGCAATAAGTCGAAGCTCTGACGCTAAAGGTCATTGTAAACCCTACTGGCAAAATTATTATTGGTAAGAGTACGATTGTGGTGCAGTAAAAGTAACAGATTTTAAAGATATTCTTATCCCTTAATCTTCATCCCGGAAAATAAATTTTCAAAGCCATACAACCCTATTCTTTATTTCTACGTCTATGGCTTCATAGAAGGCAATTTCAGAAATAATTAAGGTAATGTCATAGATACAGGTAGAAAAATATTTTAGTCAAAATGTATTTCGTATTGTTTTCGTGTTTATCTTTGTATCGTTCAAAGGTAGAAATATATAACATACAGAAATATGAATCTCATCCAAATTTACAAAAGGTTTCCAACTCAACAAGATTGCGTAAAGCATCTTGAATTAGTACGCTGGAATGACAAACCTAAATGTCCTTACTGCCAGTCGGAGAACCAAACACCGCTAAAGAACACACATAGGTATCATTGCAACAACTGCAATACTTCTTATAGCGTAACAGTCGGCACAATATTTCACAAAACAAAATGCGATTTACAAAAATGGTTTCTTGCCATTACTTTAGTATTGAACGCAAAAAAAGGCATCTCTTCTCGCCAGTTAGCAAGGGATATTGAAGTAACCAAAGATACTGCATGGTTTATGTTAATGCGTATTCGTAAGGCTTTTAAAGAGTATGGAGAATTGCTGGAAGGAATTATAGAAGTTGACGAGACTTATGTAGGCGGCAAGAACAAGAATAGGCATAACGATAAGAAAACGCAAGGTGGACAAGGTAGAGGCGGTGAAGATAAAACATCTGTATTTGGAATGTTGCAACGCAATGGAAAGGTAAAGGCTGGTAAAGTAAAAGATGTTACTCGTAAAACCCTGCAAACTGAAATTAGAGCCAATGTTAAAAAGGGCTCTACTATAATGAGCGATGAGTTTCGTTCCTATAACGGTCTTTGTCTTTTATACGGACATCAAATAGTAACTCATTCAATGGGTGAATACGTGAATGGTGCAGCCCATACTAATACGCTGGAAGGATTTTGGTCGCTCTTGAAGCGTGGAGTTATCGGTCAATTCCACTATGTAACCCATGAACACCTCAATAAGTACATAGACGAGTTTTGTTTCCGTTATAACAATAGAGACAACAAAGATATTTTCAACTTAACCCTTCAAAAAGCAGTAGCATGAGCAATATCACCAAGAAGATTTTAAACGCAACTTTCAGTTCAGATAAAACCCCCTTGTTATTGGGCGGTGAAATTGAGCTACCGTGTTATGTGCTGGAAAATAAAACCCGTGTACTATCCTTAAACGGTATGCAAAAAGCATTAGGATTTAAGGGAACATCAGGTGACTGGCTAAAGAGAATCATTGCATCAAACGATTTTTCAGAGGAAATAAATGCTGGAATAAATTCGCCCATAAAATTCAAGCGTATTGGGGCTGGTGGTTCACAGCCAGCAACATACGGATATGAGGCTACCATGTTCATTGATATATGCAATGGATTTATCGACCTAAAAAATGCTGGTAAACTAAAGGCTCGACATTTGTTCTTGGCTGTACGTGCTGATATAATAGTTAGAGCATCTGCAAAGGTTGGTATCATTGCGCTGGTGGATGAAGCCACAGGATACCAAGAATACAGGGCTAAAAATGACTTGAGAGAATACTTCGATAAATTTTTGAGGGATGAGTACGGTAAATGGACAAAGCGTTTTCCTGATGAGTTTTTTGAGGCTATGTTTAGAATGAGAGGCTGGACATGGAATTATGCCAGCACAAAAAAACCGAGTGTTATAGGGCATTATATAAACAACTTTGTTTATGCGAGAATTGCTCCGGGTGTTCTGACTGAACTAAGGGCAAGAAATCCCAAAGATGAAAAGGGAAACCGTAAATCAAAGCATCAGCAATGGTTTAACGAAGATGTAGGACACCCAAAACTCCAAGAGCATTTGGCATCTGTAGTTGTGCTGGCAAAATCAGTAGGGTATAACTGGCGTAATTTTCTAAGGGTAATTAATCGGGCGCTACCTAAATTCGGCGATCAATTAGACATGAATTTCCCTGATGAAGATATTACGGATTGATATTTCCTTACATTTGTCCTAATATTTGCGATAACTCGTACCTGCTGTTAAAAGTCTGAAACTTAAAAAGCGTATGAGGAATGAGTGTACTCCCAATGCGAGGGAGTAACTTATTCATGCGCAGGTTTTCAGACACCTTAACAGCGATAAGTTACACACAAATCCCTCGCAGATTTGTATTAACCGCCACTGGGGACTGTTGGCACAACATAAACCCAACATGAGAAAAACCCTACTCCTTCTATCCGTTATCACGCTGCTATTATCTTCTTGCTCCATCACAAAACGAAAGTATCTCCCTGGTTATTCTATTCAATGGAATAAACATAAAGTTGTTCCGAAAACAGAGGAACATAAAGACAATACGCCTACGGATAAATCAGCAACAGCTTCTATTGATACCAAGTCAGATATCATAGCTACTCCACCGCCTTATGCAGTAGTTGACACTCCGCAATGCGATGAAATCACATTGCTAAATGGTACGTTAATCAAAGGCAAGGTTGAGGAAATTGGAGTAGATGAGATTAAGTATAAGGATTGCGACAATCTTAGCGGCCCGATTATTGACGCTGATAAATCAACTGTATTTATGATTCGTTACGCTAATGGCAAACGAACTGTTATAAATAGTGCGGAAACAAAACAAGAGGACAACCAGCCACCTCCTACGATTATATATCAACCAGTACCAACCCCATCACCTCAATACAATAATGATAACAGCCCACCTCCTCACCCTGCAAATACAGGTATAAGGGTGTTTGGTATTATACTATTGCTTACAGGTTTTATAGTCCTTTGGCTGGTTAGTATTTTGATTGGTGTCATATTACTTATTCTTGGGCTAATCCTCGTTATTGTTTAGATAAAAGAATACATTTGTATTTATAAGTACGTGAATTACTTATAGTAATTTACTTATAGTAATTTACTACCTTTAACTATGACATTACCATAATTAATAAAGCATTTTATTTGGTTGTATAATTATGAATCGAGGTACTTTTGATTCCCTTTTCAGGCAATGCGAAAAATTTTATTTACAGCACCCGCTTAAGGATAGTTTTTACTGTTTTATTGCCCCTTCCGAATTAACTGATTTTCTGCTTTTTTTAAAGGAATGGAAGTCGAAAGCAAACACAACAGTTCAAAACCTTGTGTTGGCAGATTATATTAGTAAGACAGCATGGATTCATAAGCCTTTAACAGTTTATGTTATGACCGAAACTCAAATAAAGGAATCTATTGGCTATAACCAGGGAGGGATAACACTTGAAGAATTCCTTAAAAAATTTCAATATCCTACCACAAAAACCAATAAAAGCCTTTCATCCGGAACTTAGCAGTGGATTGATCTTATTATAAGTTGTGCCCATTGCAATACATATTTCGAATTGTAACGATAACGACTTATAACTTTTAACTAAAGAAACAACTGCATAGCCTGATTTATCACTGCACCTGTAACTTATGTAAGATTATTTTAGTAAAGCATAACGCTTTTAAAAGATTATGAAGGCATCTTTACATTCTATTATTTGTATAAAATGAGAACTAATAAAACTACCCTAAAGGCTAAAACACTAGGTTTATCTTCATTTGAAAGTCAGACCGAGGAATTCAATCAAAAGAAACTGCTTCATGCAGAAAATGCCGAAATGCATCATGTTAATGCCCTGCATTATTTGAATGAGCGGAATTACCATAAAGCATCTCAATCTGCCCTTTTGGCGCAAAACTCCGTCCTCCTGATGAATGAGGTGCAGAAAGAGGTTTTAATAAATCCTCCTTTTTACAACGATGAACCGATTTGCTAGTTTCATCTAAAAAAATTACGGACTGAAACAGCCTATTAGAAAAGACGCTTTCTTACTGATTTTTAGTGCTGATTATCTACCCTTTTAAACTCTTATTCAACCGTTTCCATTTAATTTTTCAATAGGAGCAACTATTGGGTTTTTTATTCATCTATAGCCTATAGAGAGATAATCCATTTGTCTTTCATTAATTATTTTCATTTTTGCAGAATGAGTCACTGGTATAAACTATCTGATAAAAACATGGCTGAAATAGAATCGGCTGTTGAATGGTTTAAACATAATGAGGAAAAACTGCATGACTGCATGATTGAAATCTGGAATGTTGCTGAGGAAGAAAAACATCAGCTTTCGCACCTTATAAGCAACGAAACCAAAAGATTAGAACGTTATTTCAGGATTCACAAGCCGGAAAAAATACCCGAAGATGTGTTAACACGTATCAGGGAACATTTAAAACCTTATATAGTAGATTTGGGTTGATTCGGAGAGTATACGCTTTTCATACAAACTTTAATTAAAATATACTGTAATGCCCTGAAATAAAAAAGGGCAGAAGGACAATCACTCCTTCCACCCATGAGGGCCTCATCTGAAAACGAGGCAAATGTACTAAAGTATTTTAATTAAATGCAAAACTAAATATAGCAGCATTAAAAATACCACAATAATAATCGGTATAAATAACCGCCTTAAAATATTCCCGGTTTTGCCATTAATCTCCCTCCACCATTTAACCCGCTTATATTTTATATAACCTAAATCTGCCGCAAGCCTTCCGCTTACAGTCAATCCAGGTTGTCGTTCCTATTCACAATTGGGGCCAGCAGCTTTTCATGTATCATTACACTTATGATTCCCCTCATACGCTCTGAGTTTTCGGAAGCAGGTTCCGGCTGAACAACCGTATAGTAACCTAGCCTGCCGCTTTTAGCAATCAATTCATTAAGTACCATATCAATTATTTCTTCGTCGCTTACCCATGCAGGATAAACCGTTTTTTCACCTATGGGGGCGGTTAAATCTGATGACATTGCAGCGTAGAGTTATATCATTCGATTATTTTAATAAATTACCATGTAAAGGGTATATGGTTGAGAAGACTAATCTGCTTCGCAACCGCAATTCTTTTCATGGGTTTAACAATGATACATCAGAACAAAAAACAAAAATTGATTTAAATCATATTTTTCACAATAAGCTTGTAAACAACACTTTAATTAAACAGCAGGCAAAAAAAAACAGCAGAAAAATCGAGTTTTCCTGCTGCTAATTATGCTTCGCTTTTCCACAGGCCGCGGGTTTTATAAAAAGCGGGCAGAAATTGGAACGAGTTCCTCATTCCACCCGCCTCGTTAAAGGAAGCGCCGCTAGTTAGCACTTTTTTTCATTTATCAGGGTGATATAGATGCGTTAATGAAAAAGTTAACACTATTTAAGATATCAGTTATACATAATAAGACAAGTGTTTTACCTAATCATTAATTACATTTTAGGGTGATAAATACAGTATCAATTCGGATATAACACATAACTAATAACGCATAACTTCTCTTTGTATCTTTTTTAAGGGAAACTCGTATTGAGTAACGAACACTATTTATAACAAACAATCAAGTTGGATGTGAACAATCTTTACCATTAATTAAATTTTTTATTACTAAAATAAAATAGACAAAACGGTTTGCCAAACAACTACTGAACTTTTTAAACCCTAAAACCATGAAAAAGTCAAGTTGGCTATTAACCGCTATTGGTTCTGTTTTGGTTGTTACAGTTCCTGCTAAACCCACATCAGCAAACAACAAATTTATTTCTATTGAAAAGGCTTTAAAGAAAGGCGCAGTAAACATGGATATACGCGGGCGCGGGGGCTTCTCGGGAAATTGCCTTACCCTGGCCATTGTGAACACCACAGGCGATTCAGGCTATTACTGGGTGGAGGCAGGCCGCAGGCTTCACTCAAACGATACAAGTACACAGGATATCCTTGTTACGAAAGACATTTATATCCCTATTGCAAAAAATCAGGAAAAGCATTATGTAATATTTGGCTTCTGCTGCAATGAGCACAGGCATGGCCCGGGTCTTACTTCAAGCTACACGGTAGGCACCATGGCTAATTTGAAGCTTGTTAAACTAGCCCGATACCTCAGCAAACATGCCAATTTTAAAGTAGGTTTGATGCAGGATGCCGTTTGGGTTATCTCAGACAATATGCCCATAGACGAAATTAAAGACCTGGCATCAGACCGGGATAAAGCGAGTGCCGATTCGCTGACCAACGAAGTGGCTTCAATTAAATCAATGGGCGGGCCGGTGAAACATAAACGCACCCCTCATCGTAGAACGGATTCAGATAATTCGGAGTATGTTGAATACAAACGAAGTTCTACTATTTGTAATATAGCGTATGAAATAAATTAAATTTGTATGATGAAAAAAATGCTTTGGTTTTGTGTGGCTATTTGCCCTGCCATAATAATGTTGTTAGCCGCCAAACCCGCTACTGTTGTGCGAAGGTATATTTCCATTCAGGATGCTGTGGATGCAGGTTCCATTAAACTTAAAATACACGGAAACGGCAGAGGCTATTCCGGTTATTGCATCGATATGGAGATTTCAAACTCCCTGCACGATTCAGGCTACTACCTGCTGGAGTCCGGCCGCAGGCTCGATTCCAAAGACTCGAACACACAGGATATTTTAGTAGTAAAAGAAAATCATATTCCGCTGGCAGCAGGAGAAAAGAAACATATCAGCATCTTTGGCTTCTGCTGCCAGTTGCACCACCATGCCCCAAAGGATACATCAACTTATTCGGTAGGCAATATGGCTGACCCGAGCCTTGTGATGCTTGCCAAATTTCTTGATGGCAGCCAATACCCAATTTCACCTATGCAGCATGCTATTTGGGTATTGTCGGATAACAATCAGCTGGCTTCGGTTACCCCGGATAAAGATGAGGACATAAACGATTTGATTGATATGCTGGCGAAAATCAAGAATATTGAAGTGCCTTGGTACAGGATATACTACGACAAGGCAGACACTGCCCACGTTTTCTCAGGAAATCATAATCGGGTTACGGGCAAACTGAGTTATTTTTTATCGAATAACGGTGTGGTAAACATCAGCATTTATACTACCAAGGGGCAGTTTGTTAAAACCATTAAAGAAGGTGCCGCAAACCCGGATACCTACACCTACCCCATGGCACTGGATGTTAGAGGTTGGTCGAAAGGCCAATACCTCGTACGTGTTACCCAGGATGACAAAAGGATTTTGGAGAAGAAGTTTGAACTGTAAAGCAGCGACTTAATCAGGAATTAGTAATCAAAATACTTTTTCATGTAGAATGAATAAAGCAGTCATTATACATTATTAATTACTGATTATTAACCTCCTTATCTGCCATGCTACTTCAGCAGTAAGTAGTGCAACAACAGCAAAAAGGGCCGGAGTAGAAACGATTCCGGATTCGCTGAAAACAGCCACCAGTGCAACGGTATAAACACCAACCGGCAATAATACCATCAGGCATAGCCCGAATGTATTTAACGGAATTTTAAACGGACGGGGTGCATCAGGTTCATTTATGCGCAGAACAATAAGCGATATAAATTCAAGGAATAAACCGGCTCCATAAAGGATTACGTCAATCACCAGCAGATCGGTGAAAGTCCACAATACCATAAAACTAATGATGGTTGCACAAACTATTATGGCCACGTAAGGTGTATCAAACCGTTTGTGGGTTATGCCCAAAAACTTTGGGAGAAGTCTGTCTTTTGCCAACTCTTTCGGTACGCGTGAAATGGATAACATAACCGCAGAAAATATACCCAAAGCACTTGCCATGCCGCCAATAGAGAGCAGCACACCAAGCCAGTGCCCGGCCATTTTAACACCAAGTAAGGGGTATCCTTTTTCAGTTAATTCTTTTAAATCGACACCTGAATTTAATGTTACGAATGTGGTGATGAGATAAATTGCTATAACCAAAACAAAAGAAATCATCATAGAAATTAAATAGGAACGCACGGGTTTATCCACTTCTCCGGCGTAGGTTGTAGTATTATCCCAGCCTAAAAAATTCCACATTACGGTGTATAAACCCATCCCTATTGATGTGAAACCAATACCATTTAATGACAAAGCAGGCATTGCAAAATGAAGTTGCGGACTGAAGAAACTCACTCCGAATAAAATAAAGAATGGAATCAGAACAACCGTCCCTAATATCAATGAAACCCTTCCCACAGGCACAATGCCGAGTATGTTCAGGCCTGCACTTCCCCATATTACAACAAGGCAGACCGCTAATTTATAATGCGCAATATCCGGAAAGAAAAAAGAGATATAGGTAACAAACAAAACCGGGTAAATAGCCAAATCAGTGAAGG
>CAIUPO010000045.1 GCA_903901055.1 uncultured Bacteroidota bacterium | reverse complement strand
TTGGTGATTTGAATTACAATATTTCATTTGTAGTTAAAGGTTTATTTCGCCATTATGTAATTGATGAACAGGGCACAGAAAGAACATTATTATTCGTTCCGGAAAAGAAAGTAACAGCCATGATTGATACTGTTTTTCACAATAAGCCTTCAACCGAAAATATCGTGGCAATGGAGAATTCCATTATTGTTCGGTTTGATTTCAGGGAATTTGAAAAAATAACAACCAATAATATGCGTTTTCTTAAAGTCCAAAATCAAGGCTTAAAAGAAATTATAACAGCAAATGTTGAGCATATAAAATTATTGAACCTTCTTACACCGGAAGAACGTTATGCTTACTTCTGTAAGGCCTTTCCCGATTTGGAGCAGCGAATAAAACAAAAGCACTTTGCATCTTTTCTCGGTATTACACCAACCTCACTTTCGAGGATTAAAGGCCGTTTAGTTCAGGAATAATTTCATTTCTATAGGAAATTGCCTTAAGGCAATTTTTAAGAATTTGGGAAACGTCATATTTGTTGCATAATACTTTCCTACTCGCGACCTTCCTCTGAAAAAACTTATTAAGTCACATACCGAAAATGCGTAATTTTTTAGTATCTCTGTTACTCATTTTTGTTTTTCAATTAGAGGCCTTAGCGCAGAGCAATCACAAGATTGATTCGCTTTCGAGGGTTCTTAAAACCGAAAAAGAAGATACCAATAAGATAAATACATTATATGAAATGGCTTGGGAACTTAGCCAGAATAGTCCTGACACCGCAATTAAGCTGGACAAACAGGCATTACAGATTGCAGAAAATATACAATGGAAAAACGGAGAGGCAAAATTGACCAACGATATGGGTTGGTATTATTACACAAAAGGGGACTATCCCTCGGCGCTCGAATACACTAACAAAGCCATTACTTTTTATGAAGAATTATCAGACAAGAGGCAAATAGCAAGTATGCTTGGCAACATTGGAACATTTTATACGGACCAGGGTGATTATCCCAAAGCGCTGGAATATCAATTTAAGGCGTTAAAGCTGGCAGAAGACAATGGATATAAACGTTTGCAAGGGAACACGCTTGGTAACATCGGAATGATTTATGAATCAGAAACCGATTATCCAAAAGCATTGGAATATGACTTTAAGACATTAAAGTTAGCAGGAGAAATTGGAGATAAAATTTTGCAAGCAAACACATCCAGCAATATCGGACTTGTTTATCAAGAGCAATCTGATTATTCCAACGCATTGGAATTCGATTTTAAAGCGCTGAAGATGGCTGAAGATAATGGGAAAAGTCATTTGCAAGTAAAAGTACTTAGTAACATTGGAATCGTTTATCAGAAGCAAAAAGATTACGCCAAGGCATTAGAGCAACAGTTTAAGGCTTTAAAAATGGCTGAAGAAATCGGAGATAATCCTATGAAAGTTACCACTCTTGGATTTATAGGCTCTGATTATGGCCAAACTGGGAAGTTTAAAGAAGCTGAAGAATTTTTGAAACGGGCAATTGCCATAGGAGATAGTCTTGGTATTAACGATAAATCATATCTTTTTGAATTATGCATTTCTCAATTATATGACACCACAGGCAGGCCTGAGCTTGCGTTCGAGCATTACAAAAAAGCAATGGTGTTGAAAGATACTTTGTTTAACGTGGACAAGGGCAAGCAAATTACCCGCAAGGAAATGAATTATGACTTCGATAAAAAGGAAACAGCCGCCAAAGAAGAACAAGAAAAGAAAGATATCCGTCAACGCACCATCCGTAATGCAATTGCAGTAGGGCTTGCAGGAGCGCTAATTTTTTTAATTGTTGTTTATCGGCAGCGGAATAAAATCAAGCTCGGTAAAAAACGAAGCGATGAGTTACTACTCAATATTCTACCTGAAGAAGTTGCAGAGGAATTAAAAGAAAAAGGCAGTGCGGAAGCAAAATCATTTGACGAAGTTACTGTTATATTTACAGATTTTAAAGGCTTTACAAGCATTGCAGAAAAACTATCAGCCAAAGAATTGGTAACGGAAATAGATTATTGCTTCAAAGGATTTGATAATATCATTCATAAATACGGAATTGAAAAAATTAAAACTATAGGTGATAGTTATATGGCAGCAAGTGGCTTGCCCGTAGCCAATAAAACCCATGCAAAAGACATGGTGAGTGCAGCTTTGGAAATTGTGAAGTTTATGGAAGACCACAAACAACAAAGAGCAAAAGAAGGCAAACCTGTTTTTGAAATACGTATTGGAATTAACAGTGGACACGTTGTAGCAGGAATAGTAGGTGTGAAAAAGTTTGCGTATGATATTTGGGGTGACACGGTAAATCTTGCATCGCGTATGGAAAGCAGCGGAGAGCCTGGCAAGATTAATATTTCAGGCAGCACGTATGAATTGGTTAAGAATGATTTTACTTGCACTCATCGTGGCAAGATACAGGCTAAAAATAAGGGTGAGGTGGATATGTACTTTGTAAGCAAATAGTAATTTCGCATAATGAAATTTAAATTTGGTGTATTTATATTTTTTGCACTTATCCCTTTCTCTTTACTTGCACAAAGGCACGTTATTGATTCCTTAAATAAGGTACTTGTAACTGAAAAGGAGGATACAAGTAAAGTATCTACTTTAAATACTCTCAGTGAAAAATATTGGAGAAGGGGTAATTATGACTCGGCAACATTGTATGCAGAAAATGCGCGCCAGATTGCCCAAAAAATGGACTGTAAAATTGGGTTGGCGTATGCTTACACTAATCTCGGGATTATTAGTGATGAACAAGGTAAGTATTCAAAAGCAATTGAATACGATTCCATAAGCCTGGCCATAAACAGCAGCATTGGCAATAAAATCGGGATGGCGAAAAACTACGGAGGCCTAGGAATTGTATATGATGATAAAGGCAATTTTGGTAAATCACTTGATTATTATGCAAAGTCTTTAGCTATTTACGTGGAATGCAAAGATGAAAAAAGTATTGCAAAACTGCAAAGTAATATAGGTCTTATTTATTGGGAGCAAGGCGATTTACCCAAGGCTCTTGATTACTTCTTTAAATCCTTAAACACCTGTAAAAAGATAGGATATAAGGAAGCTGAAGCCCATAACTTGGGTAATATTGGTCTTGTATTTCAACAGCAAAAAGAGTATTCCAAAGCGTTAGAATATACGTTGCAGGAATTACCCCTTTGTAAAGAAATAGGAGATAAACATGGTGAGGAGAATACCTTGGGCAACATTGGCCTTATTTATGAAAGTATGGATAAATATGATAGTGCCCTGCAATATTATTCTACTGCATTACAGTTATCCCAAAAAATTTCTGATAACAAAGGAGTTGCCCGATATTTGGGCTGTCTGGGCAATACATTTAATAATCTGGGCAAATATGATTCCGCCTTATATTATTCTTTTAGGGGGTTAGCATTAAACAGAAAAATAGAAAGTATTAGGAGTATGTGCTACGATTATAGTTACATAGGACTTAGTTATTATTATCTTAAAAATCTGAAAGAAGCAGAAATATACCTTGATTCAGGGTTAATTGCTTCAAAAAAATTGGGATTGAAAGAAGTTGAAAGGGATATTTACCATCATTATTCAAAGGTTGATAGTGCAAAGGGCGATTATAAAAAAGGTTGGCAGGACTATAGAAATTATATTCTCTTTCGGGACAGTTTAATAAACCAAGCTTCAATTAAAAAATCGACTCAGGCCGAGATGAACTATTCGTTTGACCATAAATCAGATTCTACGCAGGCAGTGCAGGATAAGCTGAATGCCATTGCAGAAAAAGAAAGCCAAAAACAGAAAGTAATTCGAAATTCCTTCATTGGCGGGTTCTCCATTATGTTTCTGGCAGCAGGGGTATTCTTCTTTCAGCGAAGAAGGATTGCAAAAGAAAAGAAATGGAGTGATGAATTGCTATTGAATATTCTACCTGAAGAAGTAGCTGAAGAATTAAAAGAAAAAGGAAGTGCAGAAGCCAAATCATTCGATGAAGTTACGGTTATGTTTACCGATTTCAAAGGCTTTACAACGATTGCTGAAAAACTTTCCGCAAAAGAATTGGTGGCTGAAATTGATTATTGTTTTAAAGGGTTCGACAACATCATTCATAAATACAACATAGAAAAAATAAAAACCATTGGAGACAGTTACATGGCTGTAGGTGGTTTGCCTGTTGCCAATAAAACTCATGCCAAAGATGTAGTAAGTGCTGCATTGGAGATTGTGAAATTTATGGAAGAGCATAAGCAACAAAGAATAAAAGAAGGCAAAGCT
>CAIUPO010000044.1 GCA_903901055.1 uncultured Bacteroidota bacterium | reverse complement strand
TGATAGAAAGAATACAGCGTTAAATGTAGAGCTATCCATTTTCTTTAATATAAATATATAAAAAATATAGTAGAAATCCAATGTAAAAAGCAGTCATTTTATTATATTACTTTTATTTTTTTATTTTTTTTAATTAATTGGAGTGCCTCTCCCTTAAACCCCAACCGATGCACGGAACAAGCCCCTTACATCAATCTCTCCACGGTCATATTCGCCGTATAGGTTCCAGATCCACCCGACCAAGTAGGAATCGTATAATAAAAATAGTAATTTGTTGTTGCGGTTAAAGATGCGATATATTCAGCTGTAACTGACCCTCCAGTATTTACTGTGCTTTGTCCAGCGGTATAAACATATCCTGCAATCAATGCAGGTGTAGCTCCACCCCATAATCCTAAAGTAATTGAAGTTATAGAACCACCTAATCCAGAAATATTAAATGTGCATCTTACCCTATAACAGGCAGTAGAAGGAACTTGCCAACTACCAGTCGTTACTAAGTTTGTAGTTGTAAGACCACCCGCAGTATTATCACCAAATACAGTTCCACCTGTGTATATTATTGCCGTAGAAGTAGCTTTAGTACCAATCACACCAGTTTGACCAGAAACCGAACACCAATAAGAGCCTCCATCTTTACCCGTATTTCTTGCATTACTTGCTATACCTACAGAGGTTAAGGCACCAGTTAATGTCATAGCTCCACCTCCATAATTTGTTGCTGAAAGGGTTGAAGTTGTTGCATTATAGGTTAAATTTGCATCACCATCAACCGCAATACTCGAACTCGTATCTGCGGATACTAATGCGGGATAGTATAATGTTCCAGTTGAAATAAGAGTTATAGCAACATTGTTAGCGGTGATTGCGGTTGTCGCTGTGCTCGCATTACCAGATAGCGATCCGACAAATATAGATGATGTTAATGTTGAGGTGCTTGGTTGATATGTAAATGGAGTAGATGTTGTATCAGCATAAATAACTTGATTGCTTCCCGCTGATGAAACAAATGATGGATAGAATATATTACTCGTATCATCAGATGTAACTGAAATTGCTGTTGCATTGGGGTTTGAAATACCTTGTATCCCTTGAATCCCTTGAATTCCTTGAGCCCCAACAGCCCCATTCGTTCCCGCTACACCTTGAGCACCAACAGCTCCATTTGTGCCATTTGTTCCTGCTATCCCTTGAGCTCCTTGTGCTCCTTGTGCTCCAACAGCCCCAACAGCTCCATTTGTGCCATTTGTTCCCGCTATTCCTTGTGCTCCAACAGCCCCTACAGCCCCATTTGTTCCTGCTATCCCTTGTGCTCCTTGTGCTCCTTGTGCTCCGACAGCCCCTACAGCTCCATTCGTTCCTGCTATTCCTTGTGCTCCGACCGCCCCAACAGCCCCATTTGTTCCAGCTATACCTTGATTTCCTTGGATACCTTGGTCTCCCTGAATACCTTGAATACCTTGAATACCAATCTCACCCTGACTACCAGTAGCACCCTGCAATCCCACATCTCCCTGAATACCTTGAATACCTTGAATACCTTGAATACCAATCTCACCCTGACTACCAGTAGCACCCTGCAATCCCACATCTCCCTGAATTCCCTGAATACCTTGGTCGCCTTTAATTCCTTGAATGCCCTGACTCCCAGTTGCTCCTGTCGCTCCAGTTGCTCCGACAACTCCACTAATCGCAGTTATATTACCGAAAGTATCCGCACTCAAAAATCCGCCACTTCGTAGTAAAGGAATGTTTAGACTTGTGTGGGCAGTAGTTCCTAATAATATTTGATTACTCGTTTCACAAATCGCATCTTGCCCAATTACAATACTATTATTAACTGGAGTAATTTCGGGTGCGATAATATCAGAGTTATTTCCGATTAATATATTTTGACTACCTGATACAAAATGTTGGCCATTTAAACAACCTATTGCGATATTATCATCACCGTATATATTCCAACTCTGTGCATTACCACCAATAGATATTAATCTCGTTCCAGTTAAATTACTGCTTCCAGCATAACCACCAATAGCAACACAATTATTACCCGTTATTTTTGAATTTAAAGCACCAGCACCTATTGCACAATTACCATAGGCAATAGTTGTATTTAGCATTGAGTTACTACCGAGTGCCACATTATTTGTTCCTTCAGTAAATGAAGCGGGATTGCTATTAATAAATGTGTTTAGACCAACAGGCATTCCTGTAAAATCTCTTGATGGGACTGTAGATAATAATAAATTACTCGAACCATTATTTAAAGACATTCCATTAGTTGTTACTGTGCCAGAAGAAATTATATTAACAACTGATATATCACCCGCATCATATGATAATTTATTTGTAATAGGTGTTTGTATCCAATAATGGTCACCATTCGCACCCGTAACACCTTGCACTCCTTGAATTCCTTGAATACCCTGCATACCAGTATCTCCCTGAATACCTTGTAATCCTTGGTCTCCTTGAATACCTTGAATACCTTGCAATCCTTGGTCTCCCTGAATTCCTCGAATACCTTGGTCTCCTCGAATACCTTGAATGCCCTGACTTCCAGTATCGCCTTGTATTCCTTGGGCTCCAGTATCGCCTTGTATTCCTTGGGCTCCAGTATCGCCTTGTATTCCTTGTATTCCAGTATCTCCTTGAATGCCCTGACTTCCCGTATCACCCTTAGCCCCAGTCGCACCAATACCACCAAATGCTGATATAATAGGATTAGCGGGGTCAGTATTATCAACAGTTATATTTGTGCCAGCGACAATGCTATCTATAATACCAACTCCAGAAGCACCAGTCGCACCCATCGCACCCTGAATACCCTGAATACCTTGAACACCATTAGCCCCCTGAAAGTCTCCAACTGACACCCAACTATTAGATGACGACCAAGAATAAAGTTGAGCAGGTTGCGGATTAGTGACCACCCAAGCATCCCCATTGACTCCCGTAAGTGGTAAATCTAAAGCAACAGATACTACACCCTGTATTTGCAAACCTCCAAGCGATGCCGTCACTCCCGCACTAAGTGCCATCTGAACTCCAGCGGGTAATACAACATTACCATCCTGACTTACCTTAACAGCCTGAACACCATTCATCACAATCGTGTTTCCTGATAGATGTAAATCTCTGAATTGGAAATCTGGAGAACCTAAATCATAAACATTATTTAAAGACGGAACTAAACTACTATTTACAATTGTTGTATTTACTAAATTAGGATTGTTATATTGAGGCATCATACCGCTAAAAGTTAAAACATCATTATTGACCACCACACCATCTGGGGAGACGAAAAGGAAATTACCAGTTGAGCTAATACCAGTCGAACCTAAACAGGGAATTACTAAAGATGTGTTTGCTGTAGTCCCGAGCATAATTTGGTCAGAAATTGTTGCGACGGCTTGATATCCGATAGCAATAGTATTATTACAGTTATTAGGAGCATTAACTTCACTACCTAAGAAGGTATTATTATCTCCTATAAGAAAACTCGCACCAACATTCTCACCAATACTAACATTATTTTGTCCGAGTGTCATCTGATTTAAACAATTAAACCCAATACCAACATTACCACCACTATTATTTGCAGAAAATAATGCACAATTTCCAAGAGCCATATTATTATCTCCATATTGATTAAATATTAATGCATTACTTCCCATAGCAACATTAGAATTTCCTTGTATTTTTGTTTGCATTGCCCCCTGACCGATAGCAACATTATAACTACCATTTACCATATTATAACATTCTGAATTAATAATAACATTTAACGAATTATTACTTGCATTTGTATAATCAGAACTGGTTGAAATACAACAATTATTATTACCATTATTAATTTGTAAAGGAAGAGTCGTGGTTAATCCACTACCATCTATATGTGTTGTAAATGCTGGGGTGTGAAAATCATTAGCAACAACACTCCCATCCATATAACTGACTGCCAGTGTAGTAGGGTCTTGAACCCAGTATGAAGAACCACCAGACGAAGAAATGATAGGATTAGCGGGGTCAGTGTTATCAACAGTTATATTTGTGCCAGCGACAATACTATCCAAAATACCAACCCCAGAAGCACCAGTTGCTCCCTGAATACCCTGAATTCCTTGCTGTCCAACTTCTCCCTGAATACCCTGACTTCCAGTATCTCCCTGAATACCCTGACTTCCAGTATCTCCCTGAATACCCCGACTTCCAGTAGCTCCAACTTCTCCCTGAATACCCTGACTTCCAGTAGCTCCAACTTCTCCCTGAATTCCTTGACTTCCAGTAGCTCCAACTTCTCCCTGAATTCCTTGCTGTCCAGTAGCTCCAACTTCTCCCTGAATTCCTTGCTGTCCAGTAGCTCCAACTTCTCCCTGAATACCTTGACTTCCAGTAGCTCCAACTTCTCCTTGACTTCCAGTTGCCCCAATTGCTGAACCGATTAAGGATATTATCGGGAAAGCTGGGTCGGTATTATCAATACTAATAAACTCAGAGCCAATAATGCCATCTAAAATGCCAACCCCAGAAGCTCCAGTTACTCCCTGAATTCCCTGAATACCTTGATTACCTTGAATGCCTGCAATGCCTTGACTACCAGTAGCACCCATCGCACCAGTAGCACCCATCGCACCAGTAGCACCAATCCCAGATGCCGAATCAATAGTGGAACCATCGGGAAAAGTTATACTGCCAGAAACAATATTTAAACTATTAACTTTAAATTCAGCAGTTGAGGGGATAGCAAAATTCCAAGCCCCATTATTTAACATAGAACGAATCGACATTGTTTTTGTTTAAGTTTTTTGGGTCAGCCTTTTTTTAAAAAAGGTGTTTTTTTAAAAGGTGTTTTGCAATTAATTAATTTTTAAAATTATTTTAATTCTATATTATAATAACAAAAGTTTTTTTAAATTTAATTAAATACAAAAGCAAGAAATAAAAAAATGTCAGTTCGTTCAATAATGAAAAGTCCAAATGTGTTATTGGTTAGTGGTATAGCCTTTAATAGTGCCCCTAATGATATTCAAACACAAGCATACGGCGGGGGAGGAGGAGGTGGTAGTATTTTTACTACTTTGGTGCAATGTGATGCGGGATTATCTGTTCCAATAGGAGAGCCGACAACATTTAATGGAGTTGTTAGTTGTGCAGGAACAGGAACAATTACGAATTGTGGCGGTGTTGCGATTACTGCGGGAGATTTAGTTATGACAGCCACTTCTGGTCGATTTTCTTATCAATCTGCAAACAATATGGTTTTATCGCAAGCAGGTATTGAACTACAAGCTGGAAATTTGGCAGTTACTAATGGAACTGCACAAATCGGTGGTGTTGTTACATGTGCATCCGCTGCCCCTTATGCCTTAGTTGTATCCCAAGGGGGTATCTCCACTCATGCCACATCAAATTTAGCTGGTTTAACCGTGACTGCACCATTAATCAATAATTCTACATCAAATTTAAATGGGTTAGTAACCTGTGGGGCTGGTGCTACCATAACGACTGGAGGTTTAGTCGTGACGGCTGGAGGTGCGAGCATAACGGCTGGAAATTTAGGTGTAGCTAATGGAAATTTAACTATTGCTGGTAGTTCGACATTAATGGGTGCAGTTACTTGTAACAATACTTTTGAGGCTACGGGAATAGCAAGATTACCACTATTATCGGCAGGAACAATAACATTTGCGGATGCAACAACTATGAATACGGCTCCACCAAATGCTGCTGGTAATTTAACAACTGGAATTGGCGGGACATTAACTGTTCTCGGAACTTCAACCTTAACTGGTGAGGTTACTTGCACTGCTGGGGTTTTATTTGGAGTAAATCCAACACCACAAACTGTTCCATTTATAACAACACAGCGGGCAACTCAGGCAGGTGTCCAAATGGGGACATCTGATAGCGGAACGGCTAATCCTGTCCCCGTATCGATAACCACTATGATTTCCAATGGTATATGCTATTTTACAGTTATATTCCCTATTAATGATTTTATAGCAATAGGGGCAACTGCTGGTGGATTTTTCTTTGCAACAGGTGTAGGTGCATTACCAACCCCATATGGTGGTGCGGATTATAATGGTTTAACGATATTAGAATCAAATCTTAATCCTAATGTGGCAATACCATGGTATTTTTCAATTGTCAATAATGGTCAGTTTTATATATGGTTTCCAGATACGACACCAGCAAATTTCTATGGGCAAGCGATAAGTGGTTCATATATGATAGCATAAATAGGGGTTGCACCCCTTTAACCCCGCCAAAAAAGAAACAAAAAAATAAATGCTTTTTAAAAAAGTGTTTAAATCAAATCTATCAACGACCTTGGCGGTCGGCCGTGGTTTTGGGTGAAGCCTTTTTCAAAAGGCTCTTTAGTAGCTTTTTTTTTTAAATGGTTTGTTCCGTGCATTTCGACAGGCGAGCGATAAACTCTTTTTTTTCCGTGTTTGTTTTGGGTGAAGTGTTCTCGCTTGTCGAACTTAAAAGGGTTACCAGCCCCGTGTAGCAATACATCAACAGAGGCACCCAAATCGGTCAAGGTATTCGCAAGTTTTGATGTGCGGTCATTGATAATAGCCTTAACGGGTTGTTTAATAAATTCCTGCAAATCAGCAGTTAGTAATCCGCTACTTCGCAAAACATTAAGGACAAAATCCTGACAATTGCTATCTCTTGATGAGTATTTTAAAAACTTCTCAGAACCCATTGCCTGCTCAGTTCTTTTGAGTAATATATCCGTATTAAGAAAATTGGGAATTCCATGAACTTCTCGCTGTTCTAAATCCTTGCGGTCGAGAGTATTATCATTCATAATGTTGATATGGTCAATTTTCTCCAGTATAAAGTTATGACCCTGTTTAGTTCTTATTAGAAGCCGTAAATGATAGAGTTTGTCGTAGGCTTCATTTTCTATTCCTTTTTTGAAAGTAAAAACAGAACCGACATTAATAACATTCATTAATAAATTACTTAAAGGAGTTCGCTGAACAAACATTTGAGATATCGGCTCAGTGCCGTGTTTGGCTAAAAAGTTTAATACAGGGGGCGGAAGAGTCTTGCGACCATAAACCATAGCTTCGGCAGTTTTTGAAATCCCCATATTTGGAATACCGAATAAACCGTTACCTGATATTTTTCTTACAGTTGTTGTTGTTTTTCCCTCTGCAATGTTAATTTGTTCAATTATTTTTTTTTGTTCTCTTGTGTTAGCACGCAACAAATTCCCCCGTAATTTAGCTTCATCGGATTTTGGTTTAGGGGAGGGATTCGCTGTTTCTATTCGCTGTCTATCATCTTCTAAAGTTTGAATATTATTATTTAATCTCTCTAAATTCGATAACATCGCTGGTGGGGATGCGGATGAGTCTGAGGGTGGAAATGTTATTAGGGAGGAATCACGACGGGAAAATGTGGGAGTATTTGTTATGAGAGGTGTTGAACTAAATGGGATATTGGTAGAAGCTGATGAAGAAGGTAATAAATTTGTAGCCATAGATTGTTTTAAATCTTTTGTTTCATTCACAATTTCACCTAATAATCTTAATTGTTCCTTCATATCAGGAACTCTAAATGGCTTTTTGTGTGTTTCATCAATTATGGATAATATTGATTCTAATTTTCCATAATCTGGAGTATCCAAATCAACTTCATTAAGAGCTTCATCTACCGCAGCCAATGTATCTTTTTCCGTAATTCCTAATCCAACCATATTATCAACTACATTGTCAATAATTTTTTTTAATGATGCCTTTTTAACTGCATCTATTTTTAGTTTGCTTGTTGTAAATGTTTTTGGTTGTTGCAAATAATTCCCATGTTTTTCACCATGAGCTAAATAACCAAATACTAAATCTTCAGCTCGTTTTTCTGTATGTTGTGCGATTTTTTTTAATTTTCTATTTTCCAGTTGATTAAACTGCTTTTGCCAAGGATTACCGATCATTAAGCCTTTTAATTTCGACAAGCGAGAGAAAACTTCACCCAAAACTTTAATTTAATTATTTTTTTTGTAAAGGTTTTTTTTTAAAAAAAAGCTTGTATATTTAAAGCAAAAAAAAATAAATTTTTAAATAATTAATTAATGCCCATTGCATAGGGCATCGCAATTATTAATTAACGGCTGACGGCCACGACCGTCTAGTACATACTATATCCCGCACCGTGATGTTTATGAGATGCCTTCACTGCTCTGGCCTTAGCGAGATTGTGTAATCTTTCAGCATAAATTTGTTCTTGTGATTTACCAGTTGGGGATTTAGTGCCTCCTTTCTTATGATGGGTTCCGTGCCTCGGGGTATGTGGCGATTTGGCTCTTCCGTGGTGTGGCGACTTTGCTCTATCGTGATGTGCTCCTCCCAAATGATGATGTGTGCCGTGTAAATGATGAGCAGGATGTAGCATATGATGACTTGGATGGACAGGGTGAGATGGTTGATGTCCGTATAGTGGGTGATGATGATGGCTTAGCGGGTGATGTCTTGATGCGGAATGACTGCGACTTGTTCCGTGCATCGGGTGGGGGTAAGGGGGCTCGCCCCCTACCATAATACCCCCATCAACGAGTAATCCACCCATAGAATACCCAGCTCCTACTTTTTGCATTGCTTTATGTAAAAGAAAATCACGAACGGGTGCTAATTCTTTTGATTGTGCGATGTGTAAAGCTTCAGAACCGAGATGATGCCAATCAATTTTGCCACCTCTTCCACGGCGAGGGGTTACTGCTCTGTTATATGCTCCAAATGGCAATGGTTGCATCCCAATTACGGGGACACTGTTTAAACTTCTTCTTCTCATGGTTCTTAAATTAAAATTAATTTATGTGAATTTCTTTTTTCTTTTTGGTGAAGGTTTTTAAAAAAAGCTTTTATATTAATCAAAAAAAATAAATAATTTATTTAATTAAATAATTGCCATTGCATAGGCATCGCTAAATTAAAATATATTTTTGGGTTTTAGGGTATTTTTAAAATACCCTAATAGTAATGGTCAAGTGCATGACGAACATGTCCTCTGCTCGCTTTAGCTCCACCCGCTCCAATTTCTTTCACGGCTCTATTCGTCAAAGCTCCCAAGATTGGTTTTGAGACTGGAGCGATATAGTCAAGCACACCTCTCATATCATGTTTGAAGTTTCCCCAACTATATTTTCCTCCCGAGTATCCTCTCTTTTGAGTTCTCAAGTCGATTTGTGCCATCTGAGTAGGAGTTGCATCATTTGCTTTCTTCAACTCTTCAAGAGTAATGCCACCCAAGTATGAAGTAGAGGCACCTGCTTCAATTTCAAAGAAACCGTCAGTGATTGCCACAACTGTAAGCTGTGCATTGGTATATTCATCCAAAGTTTGGTTAGTAACCGTTGCGGAAATCTGAAACTGTGTCATGACTTGCATGCCTGAAGTTAATTCTTGAGGTAATTGCAAATCTCTGCTGGTCACGATTAGAAGAGGGGCACCAGCATAAATACCATGTAAGCCCATGCTATCAATAATTGGTAGGCCTGCCCATCGTGGATAACTCGCATCAATTCCGTTACGGGCGGAAACTTGCCAGTTTTGCATAGGCTTAGCAGATGAGAAAATACCTGAATAATTACCAAATTGCACATTAATGTTTGATAATTGAAAGAAAACATCTTGCTGAGTTCCAGATGCTTTTGGGATTGCTGTACTACAAGTATTAAATTCTTTAGAAACACTATTCAAATCTGTTTGACTTGGAGAACAGAATACTAAGAATGCTCTTGGAATAGTAGATAATTGACAGGCATTACTTGTAACTTGATCACCAGCACCGAGTGTATAAACACCACCAACTATAGTTGATGCTGGTAAAATCGGAATAGTGGTAGGAAATTGCTGAAGATTAGTATAATTATAACTAATAGCTCTTGGGATTGCCAATAAAGATAAATCTGAAGGGGCAACATAAGTAACTAAAAGAGTCATCGTGCCCAAAAGATTTACGGAAGAGGTAACTGTCGAGCCAATTGGAATTGAATAGTCCAATAATTGACACATACTATTTACATAAGAAATATCAATAACTAAATTATTAACACCAAAGAATGATTTTTGGTTATCTTGACTATTATACACAAATGGGGAAATTACCAGAGGTTCAATAATGTCATATGATATATCGAGAGTTGTAGCTGTTGCAACAATACCAGTAATTTGCTGAGTTCGACTACTACTAATATGGTCACTCTGGGGTGAGTGTAGAGGATTACCGAATGGAGAACTCTGCCAACTCAGATTATCAAAGGGGGTAGTAAGCATGTCAGGTGAGGTTGATGTTCCAGATTGAACTCCGTATTGCTCATAACTATCATTTCCCACAAATGCCAATGCAGACATATACAAATTTGGATTAATAGAAACTGAACAATTATTAATAGTTGCTCGAAGTGACGACATACATCTTGCCAACGGCCATGACCTCATTGCGATGCACGACTCCGCTGTAAAAGCCCCCATATTAGTTCCAGTTAGTGTGACGGTGCCTGTAACTCTCTGATACATCAATCTATTGATGCCCATACCTTGACTTGGACACTGAATAGTATATGTTGGGGAGAAACTTTTTGCTGATGGTTGAACGGTTGTAAAAGTTTGTGCAATTGGTCCAAGTGGTGCGACAACCGACTGGGGTTCATCGATTGCGATTCTTGGGTCTATAGCCCTTATGATTTTAATTTTTGATGTCATGGGAGTGCTTCTCTCGCTTTTTAATTTTAAAAATTAATTATTGGTGAAGATTTTTTTTAAAAAGCTTTTATATTAATAGTAAAAAAAATAAACTTAAATTTAATTAATTAATTGTCGGTCATGGCCGACGACCGTAAATATTTTACTCATAAAAATAAATTAGCGGGAGAGGCACTCCATATTTTATGAGAAAAATATAATTAAAGTTTATAATTTGTTACAGTTGTGGGTGATAAGTGTGCCGTATTTAGTAATGTGGGTAATTCTGACATTGGGTCTAATAATCTTTTTCTCGCAAAAACTATTTTCAAACTTGCATTTTGATTTGGAGAGCTGACCATCACAGGGTAAGAATTATTATAGCTATCCGTCCAAGTTACCGCAATACTGAATTCCGTTAATGCATTATTCCCAATCATTTGACAAAATCTGGCACCCGTAATTATACTGCTTGCACTGTAAATTAGAGGGGCATTCCACCCTCCGCTATTCGTCTGTGTATAATCAGGTTCAAAATCACATAAGATACTTGTTGTTAGATTATTGGGGGAATATCCCACTTGTGAAGATGGTAAGTCAGTAAATTCTGGAACTGTCGGAATTGTTGAAATTATTTGAATACTCGCTAATGCGGTAAATGCATAAAAGCAGGAAAATTGCTGACTTATTGACCATGTCGCATTCGTCCCCAAATTTTTAACAACTAACATATTACTTCGAGGGGAATTCGTCGCATTCGATAGTTTAATTGTCTGCCATCCTTGTAAAAATGGTGTCATACTTTCGTTATTAAAATATATTTTTACCACATTTGCTTGGTTTTGGTCATATTGTGCTGGAGTATTGCCTTGCAGACTAAATATTGCGGTTGTGGTGTCAAAGCTATAATACGGAGGTGTTGGGTCTAATGCTGGAACCTGCAACACTAAAGAAGCATAAGCGGATGATAAAGCGATATTTAACATATCCACAACTGTTTGATAATCATACACGGCTCCCCATTTATTATTAGGTTGAACTCTCAAAGGTAAAGCAGGAATTGAGACAGTTAAATCTGTCTGTATTGACTGTAAATATACAGTTGTTGAAACGAAAGCCCCGTAAGTTAGAGTAATCGAATAAATCGTATTATAACCATTTGCTGATGCTGTGCCTGAGATGTTAAAAGCTGGTTGCCACATATACACACTGACTGAGCTGATTGGAATAACTGCTCTTATTACTGCACATTTATAATCCGAAACTGAATTCAAAATATTGCCACTTCTTGAGACAACTTTCGCTAAGGGTGTAATCCCATACCCTCCCGTAGATAAATCCACATCTAAATAGATAATACTTGCATCTTTGTTTGCTGGTGCGGTCATTAAGCAAGCTTTTCTAAAGAAAACCTTTACCAAAAGATTTTTTAGTGACTGTTTTGGGTAAAGCCTTTTTTTAAAAGGCTTAATATAGAAGTAAAAAATGAGTGACCATACTACATCCCTCCCGGTCGCGGCTCAAAAAAAATATATGATTGAAAATATTCCAAATATGAACAGGCATATAAAATTAAGAATTTTAGATGTGGTTATAAATCAAATTGATAATCTTGCCGGCGAAAGTGTAAAAAATGAGGATGCTGTAGCAG
>CAIUPO010000043.1 GCA_903901055.1 uncultured Bacteroidota bacterium | reverse complement strand
TGTTCCCAAATTTTTAAGTGATTTTTTTCCATTAGAGTCGACAAGGGGATGAATAGTTCTTTACTATAGAAAGTTTAAATGGTTACGTTTTTACGGCTTTAATTTTGGGGTTGCAAAAAAAACATTTCTTTTTGAATTACCGGAAAAAATCTTTTGGATTTTTTTTAAGAATAATTCGTATGTGTTTTTTGTTTGCATTTCGGTCTTTTGAGAATCCCAATAGTTTCAAGTTTTTTCAAAGGTACTAACTTTTTATGAACTTTGGAATTCTTCGGCAATGATAAAGAATAATTTTCAATCTCCGCACAAAAAATAAAAAAATATTTTTCTTCGCGGAATGAAAAAAAAGTGTAGTTAATTCAGAAATTATTTTATCAGTTCTCCCGACAGTTGCAGGAGTTGGGTTTCGCTGACCTTAGCAGCGTAGCGGTCGCTAACAACTTGGCTTCCGGCCTGTGCATAGCTCTGCTGGGCTTGCTGCAATTGAACTATGTTTGTTGTGCCAATTCTGAATTGTTCCAAAGCAATGAAAATATTTTCTTTTGCGAGTAAAAAATTATCTTCATCCATCTTCAAAATTTTCAGATTTACTTCGTACTGTTTAAAATTTTCGAGCAATGCAGTGTTCACCTGGAAACTTGCAATATCATATTGGAATTTTGCTGAAAGCTGCGCCAATTCGGCATTTTCATGTTGTATGTTAATAATGGAGCCATTGAATAAGGTCCATGATAATGTTAATCCTCCTGATAAACCATTGCTCTGATTGAATAATGTAAATCCCGCATTTGATTGCGTGCGGGTTAATCCATAATTTACACCAAGGCCAAGTGATGGCAAGCGCATTGCATCGGTTTCTTTCACATTATTTTCTGCAACACGCATATTTGTTTTTGCTAATGCAAGTGATGGATTTTGCGTTGCCGCTAAATTATTCAGGCTGTCATATTTCAGTGTTCTTTCAATGTTGATATCAGTACGGACATTATAGGTAGTTTCCAGTGGCAATTCTAATAGTTGGTTGAGAGAGATGATGGCATTTGTTACTGCCACCTCTTGCCTCAGATAGGCTGAACTCTGTGCATTGTAGCTTACTTCCGCCTGTAAATAATTCAATTTGGAACTGGTCCCAATCTCATATTGTCTCTTTGCAATTTCCATTTCTGTTTTGTAAACAGCAAGGTTGGAGTCTTCCACAACTAACAATTCTTTTTGCTGAACTATATTATAATATGCTTCAATAACCGAGGCTACATTATCCTGTATGGATGCTTTCAAACTCAACATACTTTCATCCCTCAATAATCCTAATTGTTTATAGGCGATAAACATTTTTGTGCCATCGAAAAGTGTCCATGATAATCCGACAGAAGGGTTGATGGTAGTTGTTGTAACCCCACTCTTTTTTATCTCAAGTCCTGAGCTATATTTTTGGTCAATATTATTATTGGAACCCGATAAACCCGCATTCAGACTTATGTTTGGCAACATACCTGCTTCTCCCGGTGCATAATTATTTGATGCCGTTTTGTACGCATTCTGCGCCAACATTATATTGTAATTGTTCTTTAACGTGATAGCTATCGCACTATCCAGTGTAAGCATTTGCTGCGCTTGAATGCCTGAACAAAATATCAGTAGTAATACATATATATATAGGAAGCGGTTCTTCATTTGCTACTGCTAAATCTATTTATGTCTGATTAGTTTGTGCCCTCTGCCGTTGCCAAAATCTTACAGCTAATAACACAATTCCGGCAGTACAGAGGTATGTGAAGAGATCGATAATTATTTTGAAATGCTCCAATGCTGATATACTAATAAGTAACCATTTCAGTAGGTATAACAGGACCAACATTACAAAAAACTTAATATACTTTTTATATGAATAAACAGCAGGTATTACAAATAGGGTAAGTATCAAAGCAAATAGCAAACCACCAACGATTACCGTACCCAAAGATTTACGGCTTGTAGCACCTGCGCCCAATGCCAGTGCTATTGGCAAAGCACCCAGTGCCATTGCCAGAGTGGTCATAAGAATAGGGCGCAAACGTGCTTCTGCAGCCTGTAAAATAGATTCCCTTACCTCCACACCTTTTTCTTGTAATTGATTGGCAAATTCTACAATCAGAATACTATTCTTTGTAACAAGACCTATAAGGGTAATGATTCCAATTTCACTAAAAATATTCAAGGTCTGATTTAAGTACCATAAACATAGAAGAGCTCCTGCTATTGCCATTGGTACGGTAATCATAATAATAAAAGGGTCTATGAAGCTTTCGAACTGCGCTGCCAGAACCAGGTAAATCAATACAAGTGCTAAAATGAAAGCAAACAACAGGTCGGAAGAACTTTCCATAAAGTCACGTGATGCGCCTGCTAATTCAGTTCTAATATTATCAGGCAGGTAGGGCTTTTTAGAGGTAGTGTCAACCAATTTTGCAAGTCTGTTCAATTCATTAATACCATCACCTATCGTATGTCCCGGAGCAATATCTGCTGTAATAGTAGCCGATTCAAAACGGTTGTAATGGAAAAGCTGGGCTGGGTTTGCAGTATCTCTTATATGAACAAGATTATCCAACTCAACCAAATTGCCACGACCGGAATCGCTTCTTACATAAATGGACTGAATATCCAAAGGCTTAGTACGGTCTTGATTCATTAACTCACCAATTACCTGGTACTGGTTATTATTCAAATAAAAATATTGGAATCGTTGTCCGCTCATTGCTGCTTCAAGGGTTTGAGCAATATTCAATATAGGAACATTCAATGCATCAGCTTTGTTCCTGTCTATAGTAAGGTCAAGCTGAGGGTGATTGAATTTAAGATTCACATCCACTTTTGTGATGAGTGAATCTTTTTGGGCAAGAGCAAGGAATTTCGGAATAACCTTTCGTAATTCACCAACCGTGTTGGCTTCAATAACAAATTGTATTGGCAATGCAAGCCTGCCGGAACCAACTGCTATGGTTTGTTCCTGAATTGGGAATGTCCGGGCCGACGGGAATTTACCCAGCCTGGCAGACATATAGTTGGCTATATCAGCTTGCGAACGTTTGCGCTCATTGGGCGGAGGCAACACCATACGTGCATATCCTGTATTTAATGCTCCTGAACCTGCAAATGATGGGGCGGCAATAGTAAGAAATACTTTTTTCTCAGGAACTGAATCTTGCACAAAACGATTAAGGGAATCCATATAGTTGGATGTGAAATCGTATGATGCTCCTTCAGGGCCTAATACCTGAAAACGTAATAATGATTTATCCTCAAGGGGTGCTAATTCAGAGTGGAGAGCTCCGCCAGTGAAATAAATAACCCCTCCGCACACCACAATAATAATAATAGCAACCCAGCGGTGCCTCATAAAACCTCTCAGCATTTTTGAATAACCATTATTCAAGCCTACAAAGAATGGTTCTGACTTCTCATAGAACTTACTTTTCTTATTGCCTTTGCGTGCCAGTTTCACACTTAATACAGGTGTTAATGAAAGAGAAACAAACGCAGAAATAAGTACCGAACCTGCGACTACTATTGCAAACTCGCGGAATAATTTTCCGGTGAAACCTGATAAAAATATAATAGGCAGGAACACAATAGCGAGGGTAATGGAGGTAGTGATTACCACCATAAATATTTCATTGCAACCTTTCAGAGCTGCCTCCATTGGAGACATGCCTTCTTCAATTTTTTTGTAAATATTTTCGGTTACAACAATACCATCATCCACTACCAAACCGGTTGCCAATACAATGGCAAGCATTGTTAAGATATTAATTGATAATCCTGCTACATACATTATAAAGAAAGAACCAATGATACAAACAGGTATATCAATTAACGGACGGAAGGCTATAAGTAAATCACGGAAGAATAAGAAAATAATAAGTATAACAAGTGCGAAAGCGATGGCCAGTGTTTCCTCCACATCTGAAATTGAGTTCTTGATATATTTGGTGGTATCAAGTGCAACATCCAGTTCATAATCTTTTGGAACGGTAGCCTTGAGCATCTCTAACCGTTTATAAAATTCATTGGAAATGTTCACATAGTTAGCTCCCGGCTGAGGCACAATTCCTAGTCCTATCATCGGTGTCCCCGATTCTTTCATAATCGTTTCAGGGTTTTGAGCTCCGAGTTCAGCATACCCAATATCTTTTATCCGAATCGTTTTTTCACCGCTGCTTTGTATTACCATATTATCAAAGTCCTGCTCAGAGATAAGGTTGCCGCGTGTATTAACTGTCAACTGAGTTGCCGAGCCTTCTACTGAACCTGAAGGGAGATATACGTTTTTAGCTATCAAGGCTTTTTGAACATCCAGCGGAGTCATTTTGAAAGCTGCCAACTTAGCCGGGTCCATCCATATCCGCATGGCATATTTCTTTTCTCCCCATACCTGAATGGTACTCACATCCGGAATGGTTTGAAGGGTATTCATCAATACGTTTTCGCAGTAGTCGGTAACCTGCAACGCGTTTTTAGTTTTGCTCTTTACCAGCAGAGCCACAATAGCATCGGAGTTGGCATCCAGTTTTGTAACTACGGGTGGGGCATCTAAATTTTGTGGCAACTGTGCTAACGCCTGAGACACTTTATCCCGAACGTCGTTTGCGGCAGTTTCCATATCATACCCCAGGTTGAACTCAACTGAAATACTGCTTAATCCCTGTGCGCTAAAAGAGGTAATATCTTTAATCCCTTGAACACCATTAATAGCTTTTTCAAGCGGAGTAGTGATCTGGGATTCAATAACATTAGGGTCAGCACCTGTGTAGCTAGTATTAACATTAATAACAGGAGGATCAATGGCTGGATAATCCCGAACACCAAGCCGTTTGAAGCCAATGCAGCCAAACAAGACAATAATGATAGACATTACACTTGCTAAAACCGGTCTTTTTAAACTGACTGACGAAAGGCTCATTCTTTTAAATTATCTCAGAGAATTTAGTTTTACTGTACTTCCGGGGTAAATAACCATCATTCCACGAGTGATAATAGTATCGCCGGGATTAAGTCCTTTTGTTACCTCAACAGTTGAATCGGACCTGATGCCAAGTTCAATAGGTTTTGAAACAGCTTTTCCACCTTTATATACATATACATTTTGTCCGATAACCTTTGGAATTACGGCTTCGGTTGGAATCATAATTGCATTATCGGTATGGGATAAGACAATCAAAATATTTGCAAACTGTCCTGGCAATAATCTTCCATTTTTGTTTGGCGACAAGGCCCGTACATGCATTCCTCCGGATGTCTGTTCAATCTTAGGATCAATTGCGTAAATAGTTCCTGTAAATGTTTCATCATACCCGCTCACATTAAAGTGAATGGAATCATCTTTTTGTAATTGTCCCGAATATTTTTCTGGTACGTAAAAATCAATTTTAACCGGAGAGATTTGCTCAATATCTGCTATCACAGTTCCTGTTGTAATATAGCTTCCCGGACTAATACTTTTCAAACCAATCACACCATCGAATGGCGCACGGATACTACAGTAACCAATAGATACTTCTATCAATTTCATATCGGCAATTACGGTGTTGAGGTTGTTCTGGGCAATATCATAATCCTGTTGAGAAACGCCATTAATATCAAGCAGTTTTTTAGTCCTGTCAACGGTAATCTGGTCTAAGTTTTTAGCCACCTGGTCCTTCTGTAACTGAGCCTGGTATTGTGCATCATCTATTTTAATAAGAAGCTCTCCTTTATTAATATGTGCCCCTTCTGTAAAGTTCACATCCGTCACAACGCCTGCAATCTGGCTTTGCAAGTTCACTTCTTCATTCGACATAATATTACCCGAGACCTTAATTACATTTGACGAGGGCATAGCCTTTACAATTCGTGCATCTACAGGAATAATTTTTTTGGAGGAAGCCGGTCCCACAACTACGGCATCTTTATTTACAGGCCGCAGAAATATCAGTGCTACAACCACTGCGCCTATTATTACTATCCATATAATAAGTTGTTTCATACCTAAGTCTTATTTGGAAATATCTTTCAAGTTTTTGTATATCGTTTCAAGCTGGCTATGAAGTTTCTTCACTTCCGTTTGGGGTATTCCTTTCATAATAGATTTGTTTAGACGACGAACTGTCGCTAAAATTTCGGGCATACTTTCTTTTCCCTTTTCAGTAAGTTGAATCCAGTATTCCCTACGGTCATTAGGATTCTGCGTTCGTTTGATAAATCCCTTTTTAGAGAGGTCGTCAATCACCCCAACCATCATGGCTTTATCTATATGAAGCATCTCACCAATTACTTTCTGGCTGCACTGGTTTCCCATTTTTTCCAATAAAACCAATACCGAAAATTGTCTTTCGATACCCAAGTGTTTTAAGCTTTTCGCCAATTGGGTAACATAGAGTTTCCCGAGCATTCCAAATTTCCTTCCGAAGGAAAAATCCTCAAAATCAAAAATAGTTTGCTTTACTTGTGCTGCCATAAAATTGAAGGGGAGGCGCAAAGATAGTTTAATTTATTAATAGTTGGCAAACTAAACTAATTTTAGTGCAATATTCAGGGCGGCTTACTTCAATTATAGCATTATTATTAAATTTGTATAATGAAAAATGCAGTCCGGTTATTATGTTGTTTGATGTTCTTACCCTTTTGTTTAATTGGGCAAGCAAAGGATACGGGTTTTATAAAAAATACCTGGCACGATTATGAAGGTAAGATAGGCAAATCCGAAATTCAGATGTCACTCTTTTTCTTTGAAAATGGCGATATTAAAGGTAATTACGTATATAAAAAGTACGATAAAAAAATCCTGGTAGTGGGTACTTACAGGAATAATGAAGTCTATTTAACAGAACTGATGAATGGTAACCCAAATGGCTATTTTATAAGTAAAAAATGGGATTCGTATTCAAGTAATTATTGCGAGGGAACCTGGACAGATTCAAACCAGGGCAACCCGATTAAATTCACCATGCAATCAACAGGGTATGGAGGGCAATCGTACGATCATAGATACCCGGAAGTTGATTCGGATGTGGTATTGGAAAATTTTATGAAACATGTGAAAGAATCTATTATAAAAGGTGATAAGGACTGGATTGCAAATAACATAGAGTACCCAATTAAAGCATACAAGCGGAGTAAAATAGGAATTGCGGACATGCGAATAGAAATTAAGAATAAGGAGGAGTTGATTAAACAATTTGATTTGATTTTTATTCCTTCGTTCAAAGCGAAAATAAAGAGTGATGTTGCTTCCAATATATGGGGTAATAATCAAGGTTATATGCTTGGAAATGGCGATATTTGGGTTAACCTATATGATGATAAAATTAAAATAGCGGCAATTAATAATTAAGCCTGCCAAAGGCAATATTATTGGCAGGAATGCCATTGTGACCCATAATTATTCTATAATCCTTACCTTTGCAACTTTATAGAAAGATTGTGGCATTAAAAAAAGAGGTTAAAACAGGTATTATAGTTACGGTAGCATTAGCAATGCTCATATTCGGGCTGAACTTTTTGAAAGGGGTTAACCTGTTCAACCATAACAAAAAGATATATGCTGTCTATAATGATGTTCAGGGTGTAGTTCCCTCTAACCCGATTGTGGTAAATGGATTTCATATCGGGCATATTAAGGTGATACAAATTGAACCGAACTCATCAGGAAAGATAGTGGTGACCATGCAGATCACCAATACCGATGTAAAAATTCCAAAGAATTCTATTGCTAAAATATACAGTGCCGATTTTCTCGGATCCAAGGCAATTGAGTTACAATTAGGGAACAGTACAGAATTGATAAAAGATGGTGATACCCTCTCTTCCAGCGTGGAAGAAACAATGAAAGAAACGGTTGATAAACAAGTGCTGCCGCTTAAAAGAAAAATTGAAAATCTTATCTCCTCTATTGATACTACTATTGCAATTATAGATGGTATTTTCACCAAGGATACCCGCGATAACCTTAAACAAAGTATACTTAGTATCAGGGTATCATTAAAGCATATTGAAAATACTACTGCCAGCGTAGATGATCTGATGGGATCGGAAAAAACACATATTGGTTCTATCCTTGCAAAGGTGGATGAAATTTCCACCACGCTTGCCAACAACAGCAAAAACCTTAGTAAAATAATTACCAATTTTTCCAATATTAGCGATACGATTGCGAAGGCACATATAGAGAAAGTTATCATGAATGCTGATAGTGCACTCTACTATACTTCGCAAGTTATGGGACGGATAAACAGAGGAGAAGGCAATGCGGGTATGCTTTCCAAAGATACTGCTCTTTACAACCGTCTTTCCGGGGCATCGGAGCAACTCAGGATTTTACTTGAAGATGTACGTTTACATCCCAAGCATTATGTGCATTTCTCGGTTTTTGGTAAAAAAGATTAAATCATTTAAATCGTGATATCGCAGATAATTTTCATAGTAGTATTATTAGTTGCGATAGTTTCTTTCTGGCTTGCTGTCCGCAGGATTAGCAATAACATTAAGTTAGGCAGGCCTATTGAAGTTACCGGAGATTCAGCCCAGCGTTGGAAAACCATGTTTATGGTTGCTATCGGTCAATCAAAAATGGTGACACGCCCTTTTGCAGGAATACTGCACATTTTTGTTTATGCAGGTTTTATCATCATTAATATCGAGGTGCTCGAAATCCTTATTGATGGCGTGATGGGAACCCATCGTGTATTTTCATTCCTTGGGGAATTCTATACTTTTTTAATTTCCGCATTTGAATATTTGGCAGTAGCTGTCTGGCTTGCATGTTTTATATTTTTACTGAGAAGAAATGTAGCTAAACTGAAACGTTTCTGGTCCCGGGAGATGACAACCTGGCCTCGTTCAGATGCCAATATTATCCTTACTACTGAGATTTTATTGATGACTGCTTTCCTATTCCTGGATGCTTCGGATACTATCTTAATGCGCAACGTGAAAGGCTTTCCAATAAGCAATTTCTTAGTACCAATGTTGAACGGTTGTTCTATTCCCACGCTTGAATTTATTGAACATTTCTGTTGGTGGTTCCATATTATCGGCATACTTGCTTTCCTGAATTACGTGCCCTACTCCAAGCATTTTCACATTCTTTTAGCATTTCCGAATGTCTATTATTCCAACCTTAAACCTAAAGGAGAATTTACAAATCTCGCATCTGTTACCAAAGAAATTAAGTTGATGCTTGACCCATCAAGTGCCCCAGCTGATGCGGGAAATGCTGCTCCACCGGAGCGTTTCGGAGCGAAGGATGTTTTTGATTTATCCCGCCATCAATTAATGAATGCATACTCCTGCACCGAGTGCGGACGTTGCACTTCAAGTTGTCCAGCTAATCAGACTGGCAAACTTTTGTCTCCACGGAAAATAATGATGGACACAAGGGATAGGTTGGAAGAGGTTGGAAAGAATATTGCGAAAAATGGCAAGTTTGTAGACGATGGCAAATCACTTCTTGGTAATTATATTCTTCCGGAAGAGATTTGGGCTTGCACCTCTTGCAATGCCTGTGTTCAGGAATGCCCCGTGAATATTGATCCTCTTTCTATTATTGTAGATATACGCCGCTTCTTAGTTATGGAGCAATCAGCCGCACCGCAAGAGCTGGCAATGATGCTCAATAATATCGAAAACAACGGTGCTCCATGGCAGTTCCCTGCAAGCGATAGGTTGAATTGGGCGAACGGGTTGTAATTTAAAAGCCTTATGGCAAAACTTGCAGTAATAAGCACTCTCCTTTCCATCCTTGCGCTATCAAGTAACGCACAGATTGATTTAGCTTCGAAGGAAAAGGAACTTGTTTCTTTGCAGAAAATAGTTCATCAGTGGGTTGATTCTACTTCCAATATCTCAGCAAAGAGCAAAGTCAATCCATACGACTCTATTGCAAAATACGATTCGACAATTGCATTAGAATTGGATGAGCTTTCGCTAAAATGCCCGGACATATTCAATTGGGGATTTCACTCTTTTGATAGTGCCTGGGCCCCGATTTTTGTTCTCACTTCTACCGACAAAAACTTCAGATTATATAGCTGGGATAATATGCAGGGCGGCACGATGCGCAGCTACGACGATATTCTTTCTTATCGAAGTAAACACTTTCAAAAGGCAGATTATTATATAGCGGAAAACGGAAAACCAGATAATGAAAGACCGGTAAAAGATTACTGTACGCTATTCTATGACTTACTGACAGTTAAAGTGGGTAAAAAATACTTCTATCTGGCCGCTTTTCATAATCAATATGCTTCATGCAGTTATTACGATGGTGTACAAGTATTCACTATTGATAGTAGCGGTTTGAATGATACTGTTAAATTGATAAAAACAAGTTCTGGAATGAAAAACAGTATTGTTTATGAATGGAAAGCAACAGGACAATATCATTACAAGGGTGGAGGAGATTATGATATTCATGTTGAACTTGACCAAAAAAGACAGACAATCAAAATACCAGTTGTATTTGATGATGGGCATGTGACGAAAAGGTATATTGAATACCGCTTTAATGGTAAATATTTTGAAAAGGCGGGAATTATTCCTGCTAAGGGCGAATAGTTAATCTAACAGTTGGGCTAAAGCCCAAATTCAACGCTATCCATTAATCCCCGGCTTAAAAGCCGGGGCAACTATTCTGTAAGTCATTCGGACTTCTTAATCCGGAAAATGTATTTATTACAAAACAATTACATTTGTTTTTGATATTGAAAAATCAAAATAACATGGAAACGAAAATCGGAAAACATCTTATTGGAAAAATTCTAATTGTAGTTGCCCTGCTTATCGGAGCCTATGCCATGTTTATTATGAACGTATCGGTAGATTCTGGTCTGCCAGAGCGGGTAAATAATTTCGGGCTTATGAGCGATAAACAAAACTATTTGTTTATTGCAGGTATACTCTTTTTATCCGGAATCGTATTGGTCAGTTCACAGGAAGCTACTCAGGAAATCACGAATGAAACAGAACAGGAAAACTCTTCTCCGAATTTATGCCCTAAATGCAAAGTTGAGTTAGTGCAGGATAAAGCAAACTCCTCCATTTATGAATGCCCTAAATGCGGCGACAGGTTTCAGGAATAAATTTACTACTTCTTCTTTTTCTCCTCAATATCAAATACCACAAAGGTGCCTTCCTTAACACCCGGCTTGGGTTTTTCTCTGCCTGCCCTTACAGGTGGAAGTGGTTTCATTACGCCGACGGGTATATATAAATGATGTGTTTTAGTATTGATGGCAATTGTCCTTGCCCGGCTTTGGGTTCTGAAGTTTTCGAGTACGGTGTAGGAACCATTTTTTTCTGAAATTACTGTCATAGTACCATCGCCATTTGAACTATATACAAGATTCTTTTCAGGGTCGAAGGCAGCGGCATCGGGCATATATCCAATGGTTATTGTTGTATCGACTTTGCCTTTATCAGCATCTGATACCATCATCATTTTATTGGAGCAAACGGAAAAAAGTTTGCGGTTTTTTGTATCCATTGCAAGGCCACTTGGTTCTTCGCCCGGGCTAATTGACCAATGTTTTAAAATTTTCATCGCACTTGCATCAATTTCTTCCATTTCATTCTTATCTTCAAGATTCAGATAGAGTTTACCTGTTCCATCGGCAACACAAAATTCAGGCCTACCGTCTAATTTAATTGTTCCGGCAATCGTGTTGGATTTTGCATCTATGGCCGTTATGGTATTATCATGTCCGTTCATAGTGAATATCCGTTTGGAAATTTTATCATACACTATTGCATCAGGACCAAGTCCAACTTTAATTTTAGCCTGTACTGCATGGGTTTTCAAGTCGAAAATTGTAACAGTAGTATCCCTTCCCTCGGTAATAAAGCCTTTGTTAAATTCAGGAGCAAATGCAATTCCATGAACACCATTTAAATTAACAATACTGTCAACAAGTGTAAACGATTTCAGGTCTACAACCTCCACTCTTGTACCATGAGAAACATACAATGTATTTGAGCCTTCATCAACTGAAAGATAGTCCCAGAACTGTTCCCCACGGATATGGAGTGTATGAGCAATCTTATAATTCGATTTTACGTTTGTATCCAGTTTAAAGGCGATCTGGGCACTTAAAGAAGTGCCTAACCCTGCAATAAGTAAACCTGCTAATAGTGTGGTTTTCATTACTAATATATAAAGTATGATTATTAAAAGCCCAAAGTTAGAATTTCCTTACTACCTAAATATTAACTTTGCAAAAAAACTAACTCATGAGTACTGCTGAAACTACCATAGCCTCTGGAATAGATTTTGCTACCAGCGAAACCCAACAGATGATTGCCGATACCCTCCGCAAATTCGGGAAGGAGCATATTTACCCGCATATTATGGAATGGGATGAAAGTCAGAAATTCCCCGTGGAAGTTTTTAAAGAACTTGGCAAGCTTGGCTTTATGGGCGTACTTGTTCCCGAAGAATATGGGGGAGCAGGTTTCGGATATTTTGAATACATCACTGCGATTGTTGAAATAGCTAAGATTGATGGTTCAATCGGACTTTCATTTGCAGCACATAACTCACTGTGCACAGGGCACATTTTACAATTCGCAAACGAAGAGCAAAAGAAAAAATACTTACCAAAACTCGCATCCGGAGAATGGATTGGTTCATGGGGGTTAACTGAAGTTGGAACCGGTTCCGACGCGGGTAATATGTCAACCACCGCTGTAAAAGATGGTGATTATTATATCATAAACGGAGCAAAAAATTTTATTACGCATGGTATCTCAGGAGACGTTGCTGTAGTAATGACACGCACAGGAGAAAAGGGAGATTCACACGGAATGACTGCCTTTATTGTAGATAAAGGAACACCCGGTTTTACAAGCGGTAAAAAGGAAAATAAACTTGGTATGCGTGCTTCGGAAACCGCAGAACAAATCTTTACCAATTGCAGGGTTCATAAGAGCCAGATAATTGGAGTAGAAGGCGATGGTTTTGTACAAGCCTTGAAGGTATTGGATGGCGGAAGAATCTCTATCGCATCACTTGCAATCGGAATTGCTAAAGGTGCATTTGAAGCAGCCGTTAAATATTCAAAAGAAAGAAAACAGTTTGGAAAAGCTATTAGTGAATTTCAGGGTATTTCCTTTAAACTGGCTGATATGGCAACTAAAATTGAAGCCGCTGAATTACTTACCTACCAAGCTGCTGATTTGAAAAGCCGCCATTTGAAATGTACCAAAGAAAGCGCTTATGCAAAGTATTATGCTTCAGAAATATCTACGGAAGTTGCTAACGATGCAGTTCAAATTTTTGGCGGATATGGATATACTAAAGATTTCCCGGTGGAAAAATTCTATCGTGATGCAAAGCTTTGTACTATTGGCGAAGGCACTTCGGAAATTCAAAAAGTGGTTATTGCCCGCGAACTTTTAAAATAAAGTCGGAATTATGTAACAAAGCAGTATTTAGAATTTCATAGATTTGCTTTTAATTTACTTTACGAACTTTTAACTTTATAAACTTTAAACTAATATGGCATTCACACTTCCACAACTCCCATACGCGTATAACGCACTCGAGCCGCATATTGATGCACAAACTATGGAAATTCACCATTCCAAGCATCACAATGCCTATGTAACCAATCTTAACAAAGCATTAGAAGGCAAGCCTGAAGAAAGCATTGAAGAGATATGCAAGAATATTTCCAAACACCCTATGGCGGTTAGAAATAATGGCGGTGGACATTTTAACCACAGCCTTTTCTGGACCATCATGAAACCAAACGGCGGAGGAGAACCTACCGGAAAACTAGCCGATGCTATCAATGGTGCTTTCGGGTCATTTGCCGATTTCAAAACCAAATTTGCTGAAGCAGGCGCAACCCGTTTTGGTTCAGGCTGGGCTTGGCTTTGCGTTACAGGTGATAAATTGGCTGTTTGCTCAACACCAAATCAAGATAATCCTTTAATGGATATTTCAGAATGTAAGGGTACCCCAATCCTCGGAATGGATGTTTGGGAACATGCCTACTACCTGAAGTACCAAAACCGCAGACCTGATTACATTGCAGCTTTTTGGAATGTAGTTAACTGGGATGAGGTTTCCAGGCGTTTTGATGCAGCTAAGTAATTATTTAAGCAGATAATTTCCCCTTTGTTTTCATGAGAAAATCGTTTTGCTTTTTCTTGTGGTTTGTATTGTTTGTATTGACTACCTTACACGTTAATGGTATGGTTGCAGATACTTCACGCAAATCGCATAAGGAAAAGAAAGCGGTTCACGTAAAAATTAAAAGGGACTCGACCAAACTTGCAGAGGCCGATACCGTAAAATTAGACCGAAACGGCGGTGGTTTCCATAAAAAGCACAGGTTAATTGCTGCTTTACTTGCATTCCCGGTTCCGTTTGGCATTTTTGGAGCGCATCGTATGTACTTGCATTCGTCTGCTAAAGTGCCCCTTTTATATATAGCTACATTTGGCGGTGGATTAGGTATATTGCCTTTTATCGATTTTGTACTTATACTATTAAATAAAGACATTCATCTTAACTACACTAGCAATTCCCATCTTTTCATGTGGCGGAAAAGGTGAGGAATAGAAACCATTTATGCTAAAAAAATCATTTGTACTCTCCGGGGGCGGATGCCGTGGATTTGCTCATCTGGGAGTAGTTAAAGCTTTACAGGAATTTGGTATTTCCCCCTCCGAAATTGCAGGAACAAGTGCAGGAGCTATTGCAGGAGCTTTCCTTGCAGATGGTTTTACTCCGGATGAAATTAAGGAAATGTTCATCAGCCAGTTAAAGTTAAGTATGTTTCCGGTAAATTGGTTTAAGCCGGGGTTAGTATCTATGAAACACATACAGGAGTTTTTAGTAAATAATTTAAGGCACACAGAATTTGAGAAATTACAAATGCCGTTTTATGTAACTGCTACCAACTTTATTGACGGAACACAAAAGGTATTCAGCAATGGGTATATAATTGATAAAGTTATTGCGGCAAGTTCTATTCCGGTTTTATTCCCTCCGGTTGTTATTGATAACATACCTTATGTTGATGGAGGTATGACGAATAATCTGCCTGTTGAACCTTTCAGCAACCGCAAAAGTGAAGTTGTAGGCATTTACGTAAATCCCATTAAACCATTTAATCCGAAAGAGGGTACGATGGAATTACTTGACCGTTCAATCCATTTAAGTTTCCTGAGGATTGTAAGGGAATCATCCAAAGGTTGTTATTTAATTATTGAACCGGAGCAATTATATAATTATGGCCTGTTCGACATACATAAGCTTTCTGAGATATTTGATATTGGGTATAATTCTACTAAAGAGATTCTGCAAAATTTTAAACCATGACAAAAAATAATGCCTTTAATCCATGGCATCAGGTGCCCATAGGGAAAAATTGCCCGGATGTTGTGCAGGCTATTATAGAAATTCCTAAAGGAAGTAATGCGAAATATGAATTGGATAAAGAAACCGGAATGCTGCGTCTGGACAGGGTTTTGTTTTCAGCCGTTTATTATCCGGCCAATTATGGTTTCATTCCTCAAACCTATGGTGATGACAATGACCCGCTCGATATTCTTGTATTGTCTGAAATTGATGTGCAGCCACTTTGCATTGTGGACGCAAAGGTGATTGGTGTAATGCGGATGATCGATAATAAACAAGGCGACGATAAAATTATTGCAGTAGCAGAAAAAGATATGAGTGTTAACTATATCAATTCCATTTCTGAATTACCGCAGCATTTTGTTCTTCAACTCAGGAACTTCTTTGAGAATTATAAAAAGCTGGAAAAGAAAACGGTTAAAGTGGAGGATTTTCAGGATGCAAGAACTGCCAAAAAAATAATTCAAAAGGCAATAAAAGACTATAAGATAAAATTTTCGGCTTAAATCTCATAATAAATGGGGTTTAACAAAGGCATAAACAAGCACATTTACAGGGAGAAATGTTAAATCAAGCTCCCTTTATGACAAAGTTACTATCGCAGGTAATTGCAATTTTTTACCTTTGCCCACTCAAAAAATAAAACTATGGCTATATCCAAAAAACCTAAAGTATCTACCCCTGTTCATAAACATAAACCATTAAGCATGTATGAGGCTGTGCTTGCCCGATTCAATCAGGCTGCAGATATATACAAGCTTCCCGAGGATGTGGCCGCCACACTAAGGGTTCCTCAAAAGCAGGTGAAGGTTTCCCTTCCTGTAATGATGGATAATGGAAAGGTTAAGGTATTTGAAGGATACCGTATTATACACTCTACATACTTAGGCCCATCTAAAGGTGGCATACGGTTTGCATTAGATGTGAATGATGACGAAGTAAAAGCATTGGCTGCATGGATGACCTATAAATGTGCTGTTGCCGGATTACCATTGGGCGGAGCAAAAGGTGGTATCACCTGCGATCCACGTAAAATGTCTCCCGGAGAATTAGAAAGATTGACCCGTGAATATACACTGGCTATGTGCGAAGTATTCGGCCCGGACCGAGATATTCCAGCTCCTGATATGGGAACAGGCAAACGTGAAATGGCTTGGATCGTTGATGAATATTCAAAAATTCACCGTCATTACCAGCCTGGTGTTGTAACCGGAAAGCCTATTACCCTTGGTGGTTCACGCGGACGTGAGGCTGCTACTGGTCGTGGTGTTATGATACACACACTGGAAGCCATGAAAAAAATGGGTATAGACCGTAAAAAGTCTACTGCTGCTGTACAAGGCTTTGGTAACGTTGGCAGTTATGCTGCTACCTTATTACGTTCGAAAAATATTAATGTAGTTGCCATTTCCGATTATACCGGTGCATATTATAATGAACGTGGTATTGATTTAGATAAGGCTTTGCAACACCAAAAGAAACATGGTAACACCCTGGAAGATTTCCCGGGCGGAGAATTAATCACCAATGAAGAACTTCTTACACTGGATGTGGATGTATTGGTTCCTGCAGCATTGCAAAATCAAATTTCTGCGGACATTGCAAAGAATGTAAAGGCGAAACTTATTGTGGAAGGCGCTAATGGCCCAACTGAAGTTGAAGCAGATGAAATCCTGCATAACAAAGGTGTAATTGTGGTTCCGGATATCCTTGCCAATTCAGGCGGTGTAACCGTTTCTTACTTCGAGTGGGTACAGAACAAACAAGGCTACTACTGGAAAGAAGAGGAAGTGAACAACAAGCACGATGTATACATGCAACAGGCGTTTGAACAAGTTTGGTACAACTCCAAACAACATAAGACCAACCTGCGTCTCGGAGCGTACATCACAGCTTTCAAAAGGTTAGAAAAAGCTATCCGCTACAGAGGAATTTACTAGTCGGGGCCCGACTGGCAATTATATTACAGCCTGCAATTTATTGCGGGCTGTTTTGTTTTGTTGGAACCCTGACTCCAATCGTCATTGCGAGGCTCTGCGAAGCCCGTCCGAACGGTTCATCCGGGCGGGCAATCTCATAAAATTCGGTATCCTGTTTGGGCAAGATTATTCACTTCTCTGTTTTTTTATGGAGTTCATGAGTCCTTCGGGGTTGCTTCGTTCCTCGCAATGACGAAAATTGACAAACTACCCTCTTGAAAACTTAATTTAGAATCAAAATTTCGACTAAAAAACCTCAAAAAAGAGCAACGAAAAAGCAATGACGTAGCAATGAAAGAGCAATGATTTAGCAATGGAGATGCAATAAACCGAATTTTGTAACTTGGTGAATAATATATAATTACAATAATAGAGCATTGCAAAATACAATAATCTGCAATGAAATATTACCCAAAACATACCCATAATCATTATTAAAATCGCCATGATATTTTTTTCTTACTGCAAAGTTAATCTATCAAAAAGTGTTTTTAAAAAAATCATTGACCGAAACACAAAATAGTTTTGAACAGTGGTATTTTCTTAGCTGTACTTTATCGGGATAAAAACAAAATAACAATGATAGCAATGGAGAAATTCCACTTATTAGTGGGACATAATTAGGGCATTTTAAAATCGCCGACAATTTCCTACCTTTGTTTTATGCCAACCAAATTCAATTCCTTTAACGAATTCTATCCCTTCTACCTGCAGTAACATTCTGAAGTGGTTTGCCGCACCCTTCACTTTATTGGTACATCGCTGGGCATTATTTTCCTGGTGACAGTGTTAGTCTTCTTTAATAATAAATGGTGGGCATTGGCTTCTCCTTTATGGGGTTATGCTTTTGGCTTTGCCGGGCATTATTTCTTTGAACATAGCCAACCTGCAACCTTCAAAAACCCTTTCTATAGCTTTGGTTCAGACCTGCTGATGTTTTGGCAATTGCTTATAGGGAAGATAGGGTTTAGGGGGTGATTAGAGAGAAAATGAGAGGCCGATAAGCAGAATTAAAAATATCACATCAAAAACAGAACAAACAATTAAACCCTGATTATTACCACCAACCATCGCTTTGGATGAAAAATATAAGGAGGACCCTAGAAGAAGGAACGGAAGTAATTCAGCTAATAAACCCGTTATTGGTATTATACTTGACCCCGACAAGGCAATAATAAATACAACACCTAGGCAACTAAAAACACCAAGTATGCAAAAAATAATAGCTAAAGGTAAATGCCAATCTGAGTCATCTTTTTTAGTTGTAATTTTTTTGTTATCTATCTTCTCTGTTGGTAAAATATAAATACTAACAACAGGATTAGAGGTAATGCTTTTCGTAATTACTTTATATGGAGATTTTAAAACCATTACCTGTTGCAGGATAACAGCCTTTTCAGTTTTTTGTTCAATTACAATTTTCTCAGTTGAACTATTTGGTTGAGCAACTTTATTTGATGCCGTGTGAGGCCGTGACTTTCCCCTCTCCTCATAGGAGAGGGTAGGGTGAGGTCGAATTGCATCCGGTGCTTTTTTATTCCAACTAATATTAAACCCGCCTGTGTATTTACGTTTGGTAATAGTGCAACTGACAAGAGAAAGAAGAGAAATGAAAAGTAAAAAATGGGGAAGGATTTTTTTCATTTTCGTTGAAAGCCTTTAAACAAATGTAATAAAATATTACAAATGCATCACCCCCACATTATAAGTGCCGTAATAGCCGCAGCCTCCAGCAAAACCCCTATTAATCCGAGCCCTCGGTGTTTGTCTTGCTTGTTAAGGCCCATAAAGCTATAGATCAATCCGGCAATAAACAGGAACAAAAAAATAAGGAAGAGGCCAATAACAAATACAGCATAGCCAATATGACCAAAGAAAAGGAGCAGGGCCGTACAAATAATATTGAGCAAGCCCATTTCAAAGCCTGTGAGGCCATTATCGCGGTTGCGGGCTGTGATGCTTTGCACGTGCATGGGTGTTGGATTATAGTCCGATTGCACCTGTGAAGCTGCGTTTCGTGAGTTAATATCTTTATAAGTTGTACTTATATTTTTCACAGGTAAGCACAACATACTTTTTTCTTGCCCACGAAGTACAACCTCGCAAGTGCAATGAGGTCGTGACTTTTCCCTCTCCTCATAGGAGAGGGTAGCCCGCTCTAATGAACCGTTCGGACGGAGGTGAGGTCTAACTGCATCCGGTGCTTTTTTATTCCAACTAATATTAAACCCGCCTGTGTATTTGCGTTTAGTAATGGTGCAACTGACCAAGGAAAACAGGGAAATGAAAAGTAAAAAGCGGGGAAGAATTTTTTTCATTCGACAGCATAACTGCTTTTACTCTCCCACATCAAACTTTATTCCTTGTGCTAATGGAAGCACAGAGCCATAGTTGATGGTATTAGTCTGCCGGCGCATATATACTTTCCAAGCGTCAGAGCCGCTTTCACGTCCGCCGCCAGTTTCTTTTTCTCCGCCGAATGCACCGCCAATCTCAGCGCCTGAAGTGCCGATGTTTACATTGGCAATACCGCAATCAGAGCCTGCATTGGAAAGGAATTGTTCGGTTTCTAAAATATTATTTGAGAAGATGGAAGATGATAAACCCTGCGGTACATCGTTATGAATAGCGATGGCTTCATCAATGGTTTTGTATTTTATTAAGTAGAGAATCGGAGCAAAAGTCTCGTGCTGAACAATCGGATATTCATTTTTAACCTCGGCTATTGTAGGTAATACATAACAGCCTGAGGAATATTCACCACCACTCAAAACCTGCGCCCCATATAGGATTTTACCGCCTTGTTTTTTAATCTGGACAATTGCATCGGAGTAATTTTGTACAGCAAGTTTATCAATTAGTGGTCCCATTAATGTTCCTTCTACCAATGGATTTCCAATTTTAACTTGCTTGTAAGCTTTAACCAATGTAGCTTTTAGTTTATCATAAATACTTTCGTGAATGATAAGGCGGCGGGTAGTTGTACAGCGTTGTCCGGCTGTTCCGACAGAGCCAAATAAGATGGCTGTGATTGCCATTTTCAAATTTGCATCAGGTGTAAGAATGATTGCGTTGTTACCGCCCAGCTCAAGCAGAGAGCGGCCCAACCGCTGACCAACAGCAACTGCAACTTTCTTACCCATGCGGGTAGAACCTGTGGCAGAAACAAGTGGTATGCGGGTATCGTTTGAAATTAATTCTCCTATTTTATAATCACCAATAAGCAAACAACAAACTCCTTCGGGAACATTATTCCGTTTCAGAACAGGGGCAATAATATGCTGACAAGCAACTGCAGTTAGTGGAGTTTTTTCGGAAGGTTTCCAGATGCACACATCGCCACAAACCAAGCCCAGCATAGCATTCCACGACCATACAGCCACAGGAAAATTAAACGCAGAAATAATTCCTACAGGCCCGATTGGATGATATTGTTCATACATGCGGTGCAGCGGCCTTTCCGATTGCATGGTGAGTCCGTAAAGCTGGCGTGACAAGCCAACTGCAAAGTCGCAGATGTCAATCATCTCCTGCACTTCGCCCAATCCTTCCTGGTAAATTTTACCCATTTCATACGAAACAAGTTTACCAAGGCTCTCTTTATTTTCGCGCAATGCTTCACCTATCTGGCGCACAATTTCTCCGCGCTTCGGTGCCGGAATCTTGCGCCATTCAATAAATGCGGCAGATGCTTTTGCAATTACTTTATCATAATCTTTTTCTGTAGCTTGTTTGATAGAACCAATTAAATTCCCATCAATAGGTGAGTGTGATTCTAAGATACTCCCGGAGGTTTTAACCCAGTCAACGCCCGTTGCAGCACCATTTTGGATGCCTGTTAATTTTAAATTTTTTAAAACTTTTTCTATACCGTGTTTATCTTTTGTTTTCATTTTGTTGTTTTCTTTTTGGGAGTAATTTTCTTGGGATGCACAGCACCCGGTGTGTTTTTTATTTGCTCGTTTTTCTTTAACCCTACGATAAATTCTTTGAGCATGGACTGAGCGATAACCTTAAAATATTGTTCGCCTATAATCTTGGGGTCGTTTATGTTAGCGGGGAAATAGGTGGTTAAAATTCCCTTTGCAATGTATTGTTTTTTTGCATTCACAATGGAATATTGCACCATCACTTCTCTCCGAAAATTGCTTGCTGTAAGGTCTTCCGTTGGAGTGTTTGCAACATTTTTAATATCCAGTTCATTCACGAAAATAAAAATATCGGCCCCTGTATTTTTGTTGAGGATAGCTAGTAAGTGAGTGTTTGCAAAACTTACATTCATAAAGCGTTTGCTATAATCAATAGGTACTTGTAACTGCCCCTTTTTAATAAAGTGTTGCTTAACTTGTTTGCTGTCAAACTCTGCATGGTTCTCGCCTGTGGAATCTTGCCCTGGCAATAAATCATACTTGCATCCAATGTTTGAATAAATGTATGCAAGGGTTGTATCGCCCTTTTTCTTTTCTTGCAAAAAAGAAGTAATACTAGAAGACGGTTTGAATGTATTGTAAATAGCCTGATCGAGGCGATAACGGAAAGCCTCCATTATTTTGGCATAGCTAAGTTTGGTGGCCGTGTTCACTGCTTTCCCAATTTCACTCATAATCATGGTTGTCTTAACCGGGACGAGTAAAATTTTATGTTTTACAGCAGCAGCAGTTTTAGCAGTATCTGCTTTTTGTTGTGCAAAAGATGTGAATGAGACAATCAACAGTCCCAGACAAACAATTATGTTCCGGGTTTTGTTCAACATGTTTATTTATGGAATAGTCTGCCAATATCAAGCCCGTTGGCATAAATCATAATGGTGAGCAGAAGAATCATACCTGCCCATTGTGCATACTCCATTACTTTTTCATTCGGTTTGCGCCCTGTAATCATTTCGTAGAGCAGGAACATAACGTGGCCGCCATCCAATGCAGGAATAGGCAGGATATTAATGAAGGCAAGCATTACTGAAATAAAAGCAGTGAATGCCCAGAAACGGCTCCAATCCCATACTTTGCTGTAACTTTTTGTAATGGAAATAAAACTGCCGACTTGTTTGTGTGCTCCTTTTACAGTGAAAATAATATTCAGTTGTTTGGCTACACTACCGATGGTTGCAAAAGTGTTGTGTATGCCAACCGGAATACTTTGGAAGAATGAATAATGATTGTGGACAAGTTGTAATGTATCAGGCTTGATTTCCATGCCAATTTTTCCGGAATCACTTACATGTACTGGCATTAAATGAAGAGTTCCATTGGTTATAACAGAAAGAATAACATCTTTGTTTTTAAACTTCTGGAAGGTTGGAACAGTGGTTTGAAAATAGGTAGGAATGCTATCAATTTTTGTAATGCGGTCGCCCTTTTTCAGTCCTGATTTTTCAGCAATCGATCCGGGGAATATGGAGTCGATATGCATTGCATAAAGCGGCTCAATAAATCCTTTCACATCGCCTAATATAGCTGCAAGGTTATCTTCCGAAATAGGAATGTGAACTAGTTTTCCGTCACGGCGAACGTCAATAGATTTAGCCTTATTGAAGATAATATCCATGGTAACCGAATCGAAACGGGTAACGGTTTTCCCGTTCACTGCTACTACGGTATCCATATTTTTGAGGCCTACATTTGAGGCTAGTGAATCACAATAAATGCCATGGGTTACATTCTTCATCGGCAGGTATGAAGTGCCGTTTGAATAAGCGAGACAAGTAAAAATTACGAATCCGAGGATTACATTAACGGTTACGCCGCCAATCATAACTATAAGCCGTTGCCATCCCGGTTTAGCACGGAACTCATAAGGTTGAGGAGGTTGTTTCATCTGCTCCTTATCCATCGATTCATCAATCATACCGGATATTTTCACATAACCGCCAAAAGGAAGCCAGCCTATACCATATTCGGTATCACCCTTTTTATATTTGAAAAGAGAGAACCAGGGATCAAAGAAAAGGTAGAATTTTTCTACACGGATTTTAAATAAACGCGCAGCAAAGAAGTGCCCTGCCTCGTGCAGAATAATAAGAATAGACAGACTTAGGACAAACTGAGAGATCTGGACTAATACACCCATAGATAGATTACAAAGATTGCAAAGTTACCCCAATTTTTAAACTGCCGGAGATTGGATTGATTTTTTTCTTAAAAAGCAATTACTTCATTGCCCGTTTTTGATGACGGACAGTGAAGTAAATTACTGTTGTAGTTGATTAAAATGGATACTCCGAAAGCAATACTAATGCTTGCCGTGGCCTTTGCCACCATGGCCGCCATTGCCACCACGTTCATTTCCCTTTCCCGGTCTTTCGCCATACGTTTTTTGAGCCTGCCCTCTGTTATATCCTCGTGGATAGCTTTTCTGATGCTCCCTAAATTTTTCCTGAGGCCTGTCACCATGGTAATCTCTAAGCATTACCTTATGTCCGCCATACAGGTCATAATCGCGATGGGCGCGGGGCAAATAGGTTGAATGTATCCACTGCCCACCTGACATGTAAATGTAACGTGACGAAGTAACATCATAATACGCCTGGATATCTGGTATATAGTAATATCTTACTCCAACACCTTCTGCCGGACCCCAAGGTGGAGGGTTGCCAATTGTTGCCGTTATTATTACCTGAGACTGCATTGTTCCGGCAAGAACCAAAAGCAATCCGGCAAGGAGTAATCGTAATTTTTTCATTTTATTTTGTGTTAAAGTGTGAATGAATTCGTAAGGCACAAAGTTGGTCACTTATGCTGCAAAAGGCATTACACAAGGATGGATGTAAATTACATCATTCACACAATAAATCTTTCAGATAGAATTCTGCAAGTAACTACAGCCCGGAACTAATTTTGCATTTTTCTTTTCCGGCACTTCTTCCAGTTATCATGTTTGAAGATGAGCCGGGAGGTAAAATACCCTATTGCGGCACCCATTAATATGTCGGAAGCCCAGTGGTAATTTCCATTTATACGCCCTAAACCAGTTATGGTAGCAAGGGTATAAGCAGTTATTGGAATAATTAAAGGGCGGGGATATTCCTGTGCAATCATAGTGGCGGTAGCAAACGCAACAGTTGTATGTCCCCCGGGATAGGAATCAAATTGGAATTGACCTTTTGGGCCTAACCAGTGCCTGGGGTTTGGGTCCTGATAGGGACGATAACGCTCAAAAACAGATTTGAGTAATAATGTAGTTACTCCACTGATTACAATAGACTTGGTAGTAAGCATAGCCATGTGCTTTGGATGGTCCTTTTTAAAAATACATCCAACTAAATAGGAGGAGCCTATTATTACCCCAGGAAAAACACCACTACCAAATGGGTCTCCAACATATTTTTCAAGATAATTTGAGGTGTTATTGCGGTTGGTTTGGGCAAAAGTCATTACACTTTTATCGGCATTAGTAAAGATAAGGGCAACATTTGCCGTTGCAATCGCTCCGAAAGTTAACCATTGAGAGCCCTTCCAATGAAAAGGTGCAACAACCACATCCCGGGCATCTAAAAATCCCGATAGGATAAAACGTTCATCGAATCGAGTAGGATGAGAATCTGAATCGTTCTTCGCTTGTCCCAAACTCCTTAAGGGGCTTTGAAAAAGGCATATAATTGTTAAAAATAGATAGAGTGTTTTGGCAAAAATCCTCATGCACTAACGTTCTTTTTACAAAGCTCAGTTGCTTTAATGCGGGTTTCTTTATCGCTTTCCAGATAGTCTGTAAGTGTAGGTTTTTCAATAAAAGTACCATGTTCCATACACTTTTCAACTACTGTAGGAATATCAGTAAATCCGATTTCATCGCGTAGAAAAGCATGGACTGCAATTTCGTTTGCTGCATTTAAAATACAAGGCATATTGCCGCTTTTTTTCATGGCATCAAAAGCAAGTTGTATTGCAGGGAAAGCAGTGTAGTCAGGCTTTTCAAAAGTTAAGGAAGGATAAGCAGCAAAATCAAACCGAGGAAAAGAAGAATGAACACGCAGCGGATAGAATAGAGCATATTGAATTGGCAACTTCATATCAGGCAAACCCATTTGAGCTTTGATAGAGCCATCTTCAAACTGCACCATGGAATGAATGATAGACTGTGGATGAACAATCACTTCAATCTGTTCGGGTTTGAGGGCAAAGAGCCATGCCGCCTCGATAATCTCCAGCCCTTTATTC
>CAIUPO010000042.1 GCA_903901055.1 uncultured Bacteroidota bacterium | reverse complement strand
CCCCAGAGCATCCGTAGTTGCACCGTCAATCAATACGTTGGTAAAATAGGCCACAAACAGATCGCCCGATTTTATTTGCGGATGCGTAGATAATTCATACAGGTGCTTGGCAATATTTACCGACACCTTATGCAGCGACTTTGGAGTTTCAAAAACCTCGCAGGCAAACTTATATATGGGATTCAAATTAAAATCGCCGGTCGTATAACTGAAAATATAAAACTCCGGCTCGGCAAAAGGCGTTAAAAAGAATTTGAATAATAGTTCTTCAACCCGCAAATCGGAGGTATCCGTTACGTTATTCGATAACCTCAGTTCCTCCCCATTTGTTTTGTTCCCAAGTTGATGTATGGAAACCCGCTCTATATCGCAATTTGTATAGTCAATCATAAAATTTAGTTAATCGGCCGCCAAAGTACTAATTTCTTAAGGTTCGGGTTTACCACTTTTCCCTTTTAAACTCTTAGCTCTTAGTTCTTAACTCTTAGCTTCATTAGGGCGTGCCGGCTGATGCACAAGCCGTCGGGCTATCCGCTGCAAGTACGCCTTCAAGGTAGGGGCTTCGCCCGCCGTAGTTTTAACGAAGGCGGGGCTTTCCGCTGCTATCCCTCACGCGAAATTCCAGCTCTTTTAGAAAGGAATTCCGAAAAAGTAGTGATTTTAGTCTTCCCTATTTTCTTTAATTCCAATAAGGCTGCATCACCTGTCAACAAGTAATCAGCCCGACCGTCAATTGCGAGCGATAGAAGAAAATTATCTTTCGGGTCTCTGCAAACTTTCACGGTAGAATTTACTTCTACAAATTCACCATATTTTTCAATGGTTTTAATAATATCCTCAATATCTTTTTGCGAAAAATATTTGTGAAACTTCGGGCGCTTAACCACATCAATAAACTCAGTCAATAATTCCCCGCTAAATACCAACTTGCCTTGTCCGGAAAATAAAATTCGGTCGAGTTTAGAATAGTTTTTCGTGATAAGAAAACTTATCCAAAGATTGGTATCTAAAATTATTCGAGTGGATTTACCCGCCATATCGCTTGGACCTTACTTTCTCAACCTCTGCGGCAATTTCATCCAACGATGGCGTTGATTTTGCTTTACCCCTTAGGCGTTTCAGAACAACGGCAAAACCGTTTTTCGAAGTGTCTTGAATAGCGATAAGATTAAGGTCAGCCAATTCTTTCAGAATCCGTGTTGCTTTCGGATTTAATATGTCTATTCTCATGGTATTCATGATTCAAATATACACAAAATAATTTTAACAAGCCGAACGGTTCAGCCGGGTGGGCGTCGGGCTATTCGCTGCAATGCCTGTCCCGAATTTATTTCGGGATACGCACTGCCGTCATTGCGAACCCGACCCTTTGGGCGGGTATGGCAATCTCTTCCTAATTTCGGCAGTTTGCGGGCTTTCCGCTGCTATCCCTCACGCTAAAAGTATGTGGCTTATTATTTGTATTTCTTTTAATAAATCCTTTTCAGGACAAAAACCCAGTTATTGCACTTTTGAGAAATAAGAGACTCGTGAGCGTACATAATTTAGAAAGTCTATATGCAAGGGAGTTAAAATTGATAGAAGGGAAATTAAATAATTGACTGATTCGTATCCCCAAGAATTTGATAATATATTTTCCAGGAATATGGTTTAAAAAATCCCCGTTTTTGAAATATTCCTTATAGTAATCTAATTCTCTCATAAAAGATACCTTTTCATGTTTATCTTCCAACGCTAAACGTATTGTTTCTTTGTATGATTCTAATTCGGTTTTCTTTATTTCAGCATTTAAGTTAAGAATACAATATCTATCTTGGCTTAAATCTACGTTTGGTATACCTAATTCATACTTTTGAATCACAATATAACAAGGAATGATTTCCAAAAATAAATTTTTGCATTCAGTAAGAAAATCTCCCAAAATAAATTTTTGGTCTATCTCGGAACGTTGGAATTTAGGTCTTTCTTCCATAACAATTTCTATAATTGGATTAGCTTCTAATAAATAGTTTTCTACACTATATTGTTTTAAATAAAATAGATTCTCAAGATTTTCTTTCTTATTTAGTAAATCGTCAAAATCCTTATCCACTATATATACTTTCTTTTTATCTCCAATTGTATTTTTTGCATTTTTTATTACATTATATTTACCACCAAGCGGAAATATCTTTGAAAAATTTATATCAGGAAATAATTTTTTCAAGATAATATAGTAGAAATTCTCTTGATATTCATCCTCTACATAAAAATCGATATCATTAAATTGTTTATATAAAACATCTTGTCCTTCTAAAAAGGATTGAGAGTATTCAGGGAAGCCTATTTCCATAAATTTATTGATTAAAAGGATAAAGGACAACGACTTTTTCTTTCCTTCTATTTGCAATTATTGGGGAATGTGTCGTTATTATTATTTGGTTCTTTTGTGTTAATGGCCCAATTTTTTCAAAATAATCTAAGAAATCTTCTTGCCACCTTACGTGCAAGAATAAATCTGGTTCATCAATAATAAAGATTCTTCCATCTTTACTATTGAACGCCAAGGCAGCAAATAAAATCAAAAGTTGTTGTTCTCCGGATGAAAGAAATCTTATGTTTTTAAAGTCTGGAACAACCTTCTTTTCTTTATCAAGGATATTGTAATATATCTCATAAGAATCCTCTTTAAATACTAAACACTTATACGAATCTTTGAAAAAATAATTTAAAGTATCAATAAAGTGTTTTATAACGAGAAATTCTTTGGCGGAGTTTTCCTCAAATCTTTCAAATTGTTTCAGAAGATTCTTGATTTTTACAAACTGGCTGGAGTTTAAACCATACAATGCTTTATTAATAGGTTCTTCGGGGTCATCCTTAAATAGACGAGTAATTGCTTTAATGTCATTAAAGTATTTCTTTATAATTACGGTGTAGTCAGAAGAAAAGTTTTTCTTTTCATATTTGTCAAAATAGGAAATAACTTTATTCTCAACTTTTTCAATTTGATGTAACTGAATTTTATATCTAATTCCAGCATTTAGGGCTTCAGCAGATAAATTTCCTTCAAATGCTGAAAGCATTAATTGATTTTTAAGGTTCTGTGTAAGATTAAAAATTTTATTTGATTTCCTTCTATATTCAGAATTAATAATTTCTTTGGCCTTTTCAATAGGAGTCAATGTTTCAATTGTGGTAACCTTGTTATATTTTCTTGAAAATGCTCCTAATTTAATTTCTGTTTCATATGCTTCGTTTGGAACAGCATTCGAATTTAGATTTCTATCGAGTCCAATTATTGTTGGACTTGTTAAATGTGTAGTTATGAAATCCCATGTTCTACGTTCTTTTTTATCTGGATTTAAATCAGCATAGTCATTTCGTTTTTCATTTTTTTTGTTATCATCATTTGTCAAATCTTTAGGGGCGACGGAAATAGGTACAGTTAATGGATGATATTTTTCCTCATTTTCAACAACTAAAGAGTAAGTAAACATTTTTCCTTCATGTTTACATTCAATTTCACTTATTTTGTTGTTATGAATAAATTTCAATCGTATTTCACTAAACTCCGTAACGCATAAATCAGCAATAGAAGGTTTGATTAGCCAACTAATTATATTTAAAATACTAGTTTTTCCTGAACCATTAATCCCAACTAGAACAGTAATATCTGAATTAAAATCGATTTTTTTATCGATGTAACCATACAGGCCTACAATCTCAAGTCTTTGGATTATCATAACAAATACATTTATTGGAAATTAAATTTAGTAATATATCAAATTTCTATCCATTATTTTCATCAAAAATGTAAAAATAAACCTGAGATAAACGAGTATGGGAATAATACTTTACAAATACGGGAAAACTCCCGTATTCCATCTCAATAATTTTTATATGCCGTTTATCTCTTCGGAAACCCCTCCGAAAAAAATTCCTCAAGGGTAATTCCCGCAAATATTGCAGATGTAGTATATTTGTAAAATGAAACAAACAGTTTCAAATAAACAAGGATTATTATCCTTACTGGCATTACACCGCGGAGATATTAAAAACTTTGGTGTGAAAGACCTTGGGCTTTTTGGTTCGTTTGTGCGCAATGAGCAAAAGGAAGAAAGCGACATTGATTTTTTAGTTGATTTTGAGCCAGAACAATATAAGTACCGCAATTTTATTAATCTTGCCTATTACCTCGAAGACCTTTTGGGAAGGCGTGTTGAGGTAATTACCCGCAGCGGTTTAAGCCCCTACCTTGCCCCTCATATTTTAAAAGAACTAGAAAATGTCCCACTCTAATCCGGATTAAAGAAATCCGTTCAACCCAATAAGCACCTTTTAAAATAAATGCCTGTCGGGCTCCTACTATTTGCCAGTCGGGCTCCGACCTCTGACCTATCTCTTCGGAAACCCCTCCGAGAAAAATTCCTCTAGTGTAATTCCAAAGGCCTTGCAAATTTTAACCAAAAAAATAATTGCCAGTCGGGCTCCGACCTACTTCGGTCCCACTAAATAGTGTCTTTTTTTCTTTGTAATCCCTGTTATTTTTATCCGCCGAAAAAATATTTGCCTGTCGGGCTCCAACCACTGTTCATAAATAAATCATGCTAATGTCATTTACTATTTTGAAACGCACATTTCATGATTTAACTTTGTGGTATGTTCCAAAAGAATCCATTCAGAAAAACAAAAATGCCCATAATCTTTCTGACATTTTTAGAAAAAATCTCCAAACTCATTTCCTGTTCCGGCCTGTTAATAACAGGCGGATATTTTGTAACACACTCATATCCAAGCAGTGTTCATAACTCGTTTTCCTGTTATCGTATCTGTTTTTTTCCTGTTATGCTCCTGTTATCCCTCCTGTTATGCTCCTGTTATTTTACGCCCGTTTTTGAGTTATTAACAGGGTAGTTTTTAATGATTTTAGCAAAGGCGCATCCGAACAAAAACTCTTCACTATTCACTCTTAGCTCTTCACTCTATTTCGGCGCCCAGCGCAGCATAAAGTAAGCCAATATGCCAAAAATAAAATTGGGTATCCATACCGAGATTAGCGGCGAGCCATATCCGCTGGCGGCAAAGGTTGTCGAGACCCGCATAAAGAGTATGAATGCACAGGCAATTAAAAGTCCCACGCCAAGGTGCAGCCCGGTGCCACCCCTCATTTTGCGGCTGCTAAGCGACACCCCGATAATGGTGAGTATAAATGTAGCAAACGGGAAAGCGGTGCGCTGGTCCTTCTCCACCTCGTAAGAGGCAATGTTGTTTGAGCCCTCCATGCGCTTTTTGGCAATGTAGGTGTTCAGTTCGGTATAGTTCATAGCCATTACGTCTTCAATATGTTCTTCAAAATCGCTGGGGCTAAGGTTTATCACCGTGTCCAGGGTCATCCCCGAGTAGAGCCTCTGAGTGCCGTCGGGCAGCCATTTGCGTATAAAATAGTTGAATATTTTCCAGCTCTTTTTGGTGCTGTCGTAGGTAATCGTCTCCGCCATCAGCTTGTAGGTAAGCTCTTGCCCGCTCTTATGCTCCATCGAAAAACGATAACCCACATTCGCGAAGTTGTCGAAGTGCTCCATATACACTTGCACTCCCGGGCTAATCTGCTTATGTATATTAATGCTATTGTTGCGCGAAGGGTCATTCACATACGTATTCTCGAAGCGGAGACGGGTTTTGTTGGCTTCCGGAATTAAAAAATGATTCATGTAAAGCGACATTACAGCCAGCACCAACGCACCCAGAAAATACGGATAGAGCAGCCTCCAGAAGCTTGCTCCGGAACTCAGCACTGCAATAATCTCGCTGCGTGCAGCCATACGCGATGTAAAAAACACGACCGATATAAACGTAAATAAAGCTCCATAAAGATTAACAAAATAAGGAAGCAGATTCAGGTAATAATGAAATACGATTTCCTTTAAAGGCGCATGGTGCTTGTGAAAGCGATCGATCTTTTCAGAAATGTCAAACACAATAATGATGACACTAATGATGAGAACGGAATAAATAAATGTCCCGAGAAACTTCTTAAGAATATATATGTCAAGCTTCTTAAGCATCTATCGGTCAATCGTAAATTTAGTATAATTTTTCATTGGGGTCTCTTCGGTTGCAACCCGCTCCACACTTGCCCTTGCAGGACCTTTGTAACACCAACTAATAAACTCCCTTAGGTCATCTTCTTCGCCCTCGGCTTCTATATAAACGGTGCCATCCTTTTCATTTCTGGCAAAGCCTTTTATACCCAGTTTGTCGGCTGCCTCCATGGCGCTAGCGCGATAGAATACCCCCTGAACACGGCCATAGACGTATATGTTGAGATGCTTTATCATTTCTATAATCGGGTCGTTACCTTTTTCACCATTTCAGTTTTCCATGTTGCAAAATCGCCGGCAATAATATGTCTGCGGGCTTCCTGCATAAGCCATGTATAAAACGCTAAGTTATGAATACTGCTTATCATCATACCCAAAAGTTCCTTACACATATGCAAATGGCGGAGATAAGCTTTAGAATAAAACAGATCAACGGGAGATTCTCCATCAGGATCCAAGGGAGAGAAGTCATCTTTCCATTTGGAATTACGTACATTCACAATTCCATTTTTAGTGAAGAGCCAACCATTACGGGCATTGCGGGTAGGCATCACACAGTCGAACATATCTATTCCAAGCGCAACCGACTCTAACAAGTTATCGGGAGTGCCAACCCCCATGAGGTATCTGGGCTTATCATGCGGCAGGAACGGAACAACTTTATCGGTCATGGCATACATTTCCTCGGCAGGCTCCCCTACGGAGAGCCCGCCAATGGCGTTGCCATCCATATTTAAGTCTGCTACAAACTTGGCCGATTCCTCTCGCAAATCTGCATAAGTACCACCCTGAATAATTCCAAAAAGCATTTGCTTTTTTTCTCCGGGGCGGTTGTCGTGGTAGTCTTTTGCAGTCTTTAACCACTTATGGGTAAGCTGAACCGACTTACGCACATAACTGTGTTCTGCCGGCAACGACACACATTCATCCAAAGGCATTACTATATCCGAACCAATTATCAGTTGAATATCCAAAACCGATTCCGGGGTGAAGAAATGCTTGGAACCATCTAAGTAGGAAGTGAACTCAACGCCGTTCTCCTTTATTTTCCTGGTTGGGGAAAGTGAATAGACTTGAAATCCGCCGCTGTCGGTCAAAATGGGTTTGTGCCAGTTCATGAAGTTATGAAGGCCACCGGCTTTTTCCAGCACTTCCATACCTGGCCTGATATAAAGATGATAGGTATTTCCTAAGATTACCTGAGCCTTGATGTCCTTTTCTAAATCAGGCTGCGTGACCCCGCGAACCGAGCCAATCGTGCCAACAGGCATAAAGACGGGGGTCTCAATATCCCCGTGGGCAGTATGAACTATCCCGGCTCTGGCCTTAGAGTTTGGGTCGGTATGTAGCAGTTTGAACTTCAAGTGTGTTAATTATTTTGTTGAAATGATGCCAAAAGTAAAAGGAATAGTGCTCTCAACTAAAGATAGCTTTGCATGATTTACAATTTTTAACTGTTGATGATTGCCGAAATAGTACTTGGTTTACTTTGTCTTTGCTTCGCTATCTACCTGTTTTTTTGCGGTATAGCTTACTTCCGCTTTGCGTTTGGAGGCAAAAAAACGCATCCCGCAAAAAGCGTGCAACCACCTGCTTCGGTTATAATATGTGCCCGAAATGAAGCCGCCCACATCAAAAATAACCTCTCGTTGGTGCTAGAACAAGACTACCCCACCTTTGAAGTTATTGTAGTTGATGATTGTTCCTGGGACAGTACACTCAACGTCTTAAAAGAAGTACAAAAGGAAAATGAGCGTCTTAAGATATTGGAGATAAAAGAAGACAATGTTTACAAGCATGGGAAGAAACTCGCATTGACAATAGCCATCAAGAGTGCCCAATACGAACATTTGGTTTTTATTGATGCAGATTGTTACCCTGCAAGTAAGAATTGGCTGACCCAAATCATGGAAAATTTTGATGAGAATGTAGAAATTGTGCTTGGCTATGGCGCTTACTCCAACAAAAAAGGACTTATTAATAAAATGATTCGGATGGACACGTTCCGCATAGGATTGCAATATCTTTCACTGGCTGTGGGAGGCATGCCCTATATGGGAGTGGGAAGAAATCTCGCATATAGAAAATCTTTTTTCCTGAAACAAAAAGGCTTTGCACCCTACTCGCAAATCCCTTCCGGTGATGATGATTTGTTTGTGAATAAAGCAGGAACAAAATTTAATACGCGTATAGCCGCCAATAGAGATTGTATTACCCTTTCCGAACCTAAGAAAGATTTGAAAGAGTGGATGCGCCAAAAGCGCAGGCATGTATCAACTGCCCAGTATTACAGGTCTTCTTCAAAATTTATACTTGGATTAATTACCTTCTCTCAATATTTTTTCTGGGTTGCAGCAATCGCATTATTATTCTTTCCGCGATTCCGGTATATCGCTTTAGGGATAATTGGCGGATACATCATTATCCAGTCAATCATCCAATGGAAAGCCATGAAGCGATTAGGCGAAACCAAATTATTCGTACTTTCGCTACTGTTAGAGTGGCTATTACTTTTTTTCTTTTACCCCCTGATTGCAATATCCAATCTCTTATTTAAACAAGCTGCATGGAAAACTTAGAGTATCTCTCGGCCAAAGCGTATTACGATTATAACCTTGTTCAAAAGGCCTCCGGAGGCGACCAGAAAGCCTATACCGAGCTATTGAAACGCTATTACGATGCCATCTATTATATGATGTTTAAGATGGTGAAAAATCAGGATGATGCCGATGATTTAACCATGGAAGCTTTCGGTAAAGCATTTAAAAGCCTCCATCACTACACCCCTGATTACGCCTTCAGCACGTGGCTTTTCAGGATTGCCACCAACAACTGTATTGATTACATGCGCAGGCAGAAAATAAAACCTCTCTCCATTGACAATACCTACGAAAATGATGAAGGCGGCGAAATGACGATGGACCTTAAATCTGGCTACCTTGACCCGGAAGAGAAATTTATTAAAGCGCAAAAAGAAAAGATACTTCGTGAAGTGGTAGATAAATTAAAACCGCGCTACAAAAAATTGATAGAGTTGCGTTACTTTAAAGAGTGGTCCTACGAAGAAATATCGGCTCACCTTGGAATACCTATCGGTACGGTAAAAGGACAGCTATATCGTGCTAAAGAAATCTTGTTGCAAGTGTTGAAAGACTCAAGGGAAAAAATTTAATGGAAGAAGTAATTCCTGTTAACGACAGCGTATCTCTTATTGAGAAACATTTTTCATTAAACGAAAAACAAATAGAGCTATTTACAAAGCTTGGGGAACTCTATCATGAGTGGAACCAAAAGATAAACCTCATATCCCGCAAGGATATGGAGCATCTTTATTTGCACCATATTCTGCATTCATTGAGCATTGCCAAGCTTATACAATTTAAAGACGGCACCCGTTTAATTGACGTAGGAACAGGCGGTGGACTACCCGGATTGCCGCTTGCAATAATGTTCCCGAAATGTTCATTTCTATTAGTTGATTCCATTGGAAAGAAAATAAAAGTAGTGGAAGAAATTATCACCTCACTCGGACTTAAAAACGCTTTTGCATTAAATGCCCGCTCCGAAGATATTGATGAAGATGTTGATTTTGTCACTGGCAGAGCGGTGAGCAGCGTACAAGATTTTTATAGCCGTGTGCAACACCTTATTATGCCAAGCAAGAAAAAGAGTGATAACACGTTACCCAACGGGCTACTCTATCTCGCCGGAGGCGATATAGAAACAGGCCTCGGAAGACTAAAAGAAAGAACAACTATTTACCCGCTTGATATTTGGTTTAGCGAAGAGTATTATAAACCTAAGTGCATTGTGCATGTTAGCAGGTAACGTCACATTCTGTTAATACTAAAACCCTACCTTTACATTCCATACAAGCTACTCCAAGTATGGAACCCAATCCCGTTAAAAAAACCAAACGAAATTTCTGGAAATTATTAGGTCCGGGATTTATTACGGGCGCAAGCGATGATGACCCTTCTGGAATTGCTACCTATTCACAAGCAGGTGCAGGTTTCGGTCTATCTACTTTATGGACTGCGTTAGTTTCTTTTCCTTTAATGGCAGCCATACAGGGAATGTGCGCAAGGATAGGTATTGTTACCTCGGCTGGGTTAACAACCACCTTGAAAAAACACTACTCAAAAACATTACTCTATGTTTTTGTTATCATTTCTTTTCCAGCCATAATTCTTAATATCGGTGCAGATATTGCAGGGATGGGAGCAGTAGCAAACATGCTTTGTCCATCGGTTCACGCCATTATTTTTTCTTTTGTTTTTGTAGTGTTACTTATCGTTTCACTCATTTATTTTCCATACAAGAAAATTGCAAGTGTGTTGAAATGGCTTTGCCTTACACTTATGCTTTACATCCTTGTTCCTTTCCTCGTTCACCAGGATATAGGTGCAATTCTTAGAGCCACATTTATTCCTCAAATACATTGGGACAAAGAATATGTTGCGATACTAGTCGCTATTCTGGGAACAACTATTTCACCTTATCTTTTTTTCTGGCAAACCTCTATGGAGACGGAGGAACATGGCGCAAGAATGAATCGTTTAATGGTTGACAAAGCAGATGTTAAAGACATGCGTTTGGATGTAAATGTCGGAATGTTCTTCTCGAATTTTGTGATGTATTTCATCATTCTTGCCACCGGTTCTGTTTTATTTAAAGAAGGGATTAAAAACATCAATACCGTTCAGGATGCTGCCTCAGCATTGAAACCATTAGCCGGAAATTCTGCTTATCTGCTTTTTGCAATTGGTGTAATCGGAACGGGTTTATTAGCTATACCAGTGCTCGCAGGTTCCGTATCCTATATGCTTGCAGAAACGTTCGGATGGAAAGAGGGCCTCAATAAAAAATGGCATCAGGCTAAAAGATTTTATTTAATACTTGCTATTTCAATTGCTATAGGATTCGTAATTAATCTCATTGGAATTAATCCAATCAAAGCTTTAATTTTTACAGCTATTGCCTATGGAGTTACGGCTCCGATTTTGATTGCCATCATACTCCACATTTGCAACAATAAAAAAATAATGGGAGAATTCACGAATGGAATTCTCTCAAATATTTTGGGTTGGGTGACTTTAATAGTAATGACAGCAGCAGCAATTGCCCTGTTTGTAACGATGTAACTTAAATAAAAGGATACTATTTAATTGTATCTCGCACCGATTTTACCTCAGCCGGACTAACATCAGGACCGCTATTACCAAAGGAATGGTAAACATAAGTAAGCACGTTTGCGATGTCGCTGTCGTTAAGTGGTTGAGGAGGCATTACTCCGTTAAATTCTGTTCCGTTAACAGTAATTTTTCCCGAAGAACCTTTAATAACTTGTCGAACAGCCCGGAATTTATCAGCCAATAAATAATCGGAACCTGCCAAAGGAGGAAATGCATTCGGCAAACCTTTTCCATCTGCCTGATGACACGCTGAACAAATCCGCTTGAAAACTACCTGGCCTTTATCGCTTGCCGATAATGGCTTTGCATCGGGTGCAAGTGTGTTAATTGTTGTTGATTTGGTATCGCCACCTCCACCACAGGAAAACAGGATAAGCCCTAGTGTTAATGTAACGCCGAGAGTGAGAATTGTTTTTTTCATCGTTAATTTATTGGTTAACCTCTGTCGTAATCCACTACAACAACGGGGGTACACGGATGTGACTGGCATGTTAAAATATACCCCTCCTCAACTTCTTTATCGGTGAGGGCGTAGTTCATAGTCATAGTTACTTTTCCTTCCATTACTTTGGCACGGCAGGTTGCACATACAGCGCCTTTGCAGGAGAACGGTGCGTCAACACCTGCGTCCATTGCGGCATCTAAAATAGCATCGCCATCGGTAGCAAGTTGAAAAGTGGTTTCCTTTCCATCTGCAATTACAGTTACTTCGCAAACCGAACCATGAATATCGGCAGCATCTTTTTTAGGCTCTTCAACTGCAGAAGTAAAGTACTCGATATGAATAAAATTCTTGTTTACATTATTGCTTTCCAATACATCTTTCACGTTGTCCATCATCGGGCCCGGGCCACAAACGAAATATTCGATTACAGGATTCCTCTCAACATATTTAGCAATAAGTTCCTTGGTTTTTTCTTTTGTCATCACCCCTATTTTATCAGCAGGATAATTTGGAGTTGAAGGCTTATCAAAAATATAATGTACGGTTAGCTTTCCTGAATTTAACGAAACCAACTCATCCAATTCTTTTTTAAAGATGGTGGATTCTTCATGAAAGTTTCCGTAGAATAATGTCAGTTTACTTTGAGGCTCGGTTATCAATGTTGTTTTGATAATTGACATCATAGGGGTAATTCCACTGCCACCTGCAAAAAGCACATAATGCTTACGATTGGAATTTTTCAGTTCAGTATGGAAGTTCCCCATAGGAGTCATTACTTCTAATGAATCTCCTTTCTTAAGGTTATCATAAATAAAGTTGGAACCCAGTCCGCCTTTTACCCGCTTAACTGCCACCTTCAATGGTTCTTTAATCATCGGGCAACTGCATAATGAGTAGGAACGCCTTACCTCTTTACCATTGACCAATAGCTTCAAAGTCAGGTGCTGACCTTGGATATATTGATAGTCCTTGCTGAGTTCAGAAGGCACATCAAATGTAACAGACACACAGTCGGATGTCTCTTTCTTAATATCGGCAACTGTTAATTTATGGAATTTCGACACGGGCTATTCTTTATTTAAAGCCCACAAAATTAGAATTTTTGCTGACTATATGGTGTGATAATTGTAACGTAACCAAAATCACTGATTCTGACTTAATGTTTTGCATATATTTGCAAGGTTAATAACAGACACGATATGCCGGAATTATCACAACTGGAACTAGAGACAAGGTTTCAAAAGAAAATAGATGACAACCTCTATATTGAGCCAAAGGATTGGATGCTCGAAAAGTATCGCCAAAACCTGCTCCGCCAGATTTCTCAACATGCCCATTCCGAAGTAGTTGGTATGTTGCCCGAAGCTAATTGGATTACCCGTGCCCCTAACCTTCGCCGGAAAGCGGCCTTACTTGCTAAAATTCAGGATGAGGCCGGACATGGACTTTACTTGTACTCTGCGGCTGAAACATTAGGTTCGAGCAGGGAACAAATTTTAAATGCATTCCTTACCGGAAAAGCAAAATACTCGAGCATATTCAACTACCCTACCCTCACTTGGGCTGATATTGGCGCAATAGGTTGGTTAGTTGACGGTGCAGCTATCATCAATCAGGTTATGCTGCAAAGGGCTTCCTACGGTCCTTATGCAAGAGCTATGATTCGGATATGCAGGGAGGAAAGTTTCCACCAAAGACAAGGTTTTGAAATTTTATTGACTCTTTGCAGGGGCTCTAAAGACCAGAAAGCAATGGCACAGGATGCATTGAACCGTTGGTGGTGGCCATCATTGATGATGTTCGGCCCGCACGACAAGGATTCCCCACATACCGGAGATATGACAAAATGGAGGGTAAAACGTGAAAGCAACGATGAACTCCGTCAGAAATTTATTGACAGGACTGTTCCTCAAGCTGACTTTTTAGGTATTACCATGCCCGATAAGGATTTGAAATGGAATGAAACTACCGGGCATTATGATTTCGGTGAGATAAATTGGGAAGAATTTAACCAAGTGGTTAGCGGTAACGGCCCATGCAACCGTGAACGGATGAATGCCCGTGTAAAAGCCCATACCGATGGTAAATGGGTGCGTGATGCAGCTACCGCTTACGCAAATAAAAAACGAAATAAAGCAGCTTAATATGGCAGAACAAGATACTCAATGGCCTCTTTGGGAGGTTTTTATGCAATCAAAATCGGGACAACCTTATAAACATGCGGGTAGTGTTCATGCCGCCGATGGTGAAATGGCTTTGGAAAATGCACGTGACGTTTATACACGTCGCAACGAAGGAACCAGTATTTGGGTAGTACCTGCCAATGCTATTGTTGCTTCAACACCTGAAGAAGTAGGCTCTTTCTTTGACCCGGCTAATGATAAGGTTTATCGCCATCCAACATTTTACGATGTTCCGGAAGGGGTGAAGTATTTATAGGATTTGTTACTGCTTAATATTTTCTGCTTCAAATATTTTTTTTAAGTATTTCTTTGATAAAGAACATGCTAATCTGAATGCTAAAAGAATAGAGATGTAGACAATGGGAAGAAATGCAAGTTCCAAAAAGAAAACTGAATTAAAAGATAAAGGAGAAAATAGATAAATGTTTATTCCCGCTATAAACATAAATCCAAATGCTATAACAAAAAGTATTACCGCTCTACCAACATTTATTTTCATTTTCATATTAATTTTCACTCCGGAAACATCGTTAATTATTGTTCCAGAAATGTGATGAAGAGGCATTCCTATGTCAGTTGGCCCCGACCAGTTTGAAATTCTTGGTTCAATTTCAAAAGTATTCCCTGTTGATTCCCCTCGATATCTTCTCTGTTTTGAAAAACCATAAAAGGAATGCTCATAAAATTCTTTATCCTCCACAGACAAATGCAATCGCTTTTTCACCTCTGCTTCTGAAAGCTTGGTTATAAAAGTCACATCCTCTTTTAGGAGCAAATTCATTTATGTGAGAATAAGAAATTAAATTCATCAAAGGAAAACTTACTATTTCTCAATCACAAATTTTCCTTCAGAAATAAGTTGGCTTTGACTACTTACTAACCTATAAAGATAGATTCCGTTTGGTTGCCTAATATCTATAGAGACTATACCATTGGTGCTTGTTAATTTGGTACAGTATACTTTTTCACCTAATACATTGTAAATTTCAATTGTTTGAAACCCTAAAACAAGTTCAGGGTTACGGAACTCGATTGTAAATAATCCATTATTCGGATTAGGATAAATCTTTATTGTATTCTCATCTTGCAATGATTGCTCAGAAGTAGTGACACATGAAGGAACTACATTCACAACAAAGGAACCGAACCCTGTGTCTTTACTTCTGCTTTTATCAAACCCATAAAACCTTATAGTATGATATCCAACAGTTGATAGTGGCCCGACAATTTTCAATGTAATGCTATCAATATGCCCTTGCGTATTAGATACGACACTAACTCCAGAAGGAAGCGATGACAATTGGTTTGCTATAACAGTATCATTCTGTTTTGGAGTAAAAAAATTCAGATGTACCATCGATGAATCGTTGGTACACACAATTTCCGTATCACAGTGCGTAATACCAGAAATCATTGGTGGCAAAGGGAGGCTGCAAGTATTGTAATAGAACATTTTATTACTCAGCCAATCTACGCCATCATAAGGCCAGGGCGGAAATTGTCCTCTGTATTGGCTACCTGCAGTATCAAACAAACCAAACTGAATAAAATCAGTATCATTCCCTCTGTTTATTCCAACCGTTGCCGGTACGCCGCCATATCCATTCGTATCTCCCGAGGCATCCCCTGTCGTCCATTGCATTGTACCATAACAAAACTCTACATTATTTCCTGAAGGAACAATTGAATCGGTTCCATTAGTTAAAATAACCTGAAAAGTGTTTGCCTTGGTGGTGTGCTTATTGAAATAACCAACACTGTCCCACTGAACAATTAAATAGGTAGGAGTAATTTTATACCAAACTATTCCAGACCCTGTGTTTCTTGTATCAACATCACCCCAAAATGGAGCTATCATTGCATAATTATTAACCGGAAATGTGTCGGCAGAATAAGTAGAATAAGCCTGTTGAAAAGAAATGTTGCCATTATTATTTATAAACACAGAATCAACATTTTTGCCGCAGTAGCAAAAAGTAAAAGGCAATTTAATAGCCCCGGTTGAACCATCATCGTTGCGATATAATGGCGGGGATGGAAGATACAAACCATCGCTGTCCATTCCAAAAGGGACCGGATGAAAACTCGTATCCCTGCTTTGCCAGCAGGTGCAACTTTGGGAATTTCCGATAGAGGAAATAAGCAGTAGAATAATTAGTGCGAATAAGGAATAGTTGAATATTCTTGATTTCAAATTATTGCCAAAGTATTGATTAGCAAAACAAAGATAATATATTTATTCAATCCTAAATATATTTAATTGCTAAAAGTTTGTGGCAGAAATGGAATTAAGGATAATTGTCATGCGCCATCTTGATTAGTGACCCAAATCACAGACCCTCACCAGCTTAAATAAGTTCTCTAAATTACCTTATCTTTGCAAAAAAATTGAAACTTGAAAACCGCTAAGAGGCACGACTTTTATTACACCGAGGAGAAGGATATTCATTTCATCCGCCCGATTGAAATAATAAAAGAACATCCGGAAGTCAGGAATTACATTGGTAAAAACCCGGCCACTTTTTTTGTTATTACAGGACTAGTTCTTATGCAGTTCGGAATTGCATTTATAGTAAAGTATTTATCAATACCCTGGTGGGGGGCTTTAATTGCGGCTTATATCATTGGAGCTTTTTTAGTCCATGCCTTGTTTGTAATGGTGCACGAATGTTCACATAATCTGATTTTCCAACATAAATACTTGAATACACTCGCTGGAATATTTGCGAACTCCGCTATGTTTTTTCCTAGTTCAGTTTCATTTCAACGGTATCATTTAAAGCATCACGCATATCAGGGGATTCATGAATTTGATGCTGATCTTCCATCTAAAAATGAAGCTGAAGTGGCGAATAATACTTTTATTGGTAAAGCATTGTGGTTATTGTTTTACCCTATTGTTCAAACATTGCGATTACCACGTATGCAAGAAGTAAAACACCTAGACAAATGGGTAATATTAAACTTTGTAGTTGTGGTTGGAGCAGATGTGGCCGTATGGTATTTTTTGGGACCAATTTCATTTGTGTATCTTGTTGCGTCCCTTTTCTTTTCAGTAGGATTGCATCCGCTTGGAGCACGTTGGGTACAGGAACATTTCCTTACAAGCGATGAAGTTCAGGAAACGCATAGTTACTATGGTCCGCTAAATATTATTGCATTCAATGTAGGTTATCATAATGAACACCATGACTTCCCTTCCGTCCCGTGGAACAATCTACCGAAAGTGAAAAAGGCAGGAGAAAAATGGTATAATGGCATTGCATCACACAATTCATGGACCTTGCTTTGGTTGAGATTTTTGTTTGATAGAAACATTTCTGTTTACTCACGCATGATGAGAAAAAGACAGGAAAAACCTGCAAAATCTAAATAAGGTTAATAGATGTCTGAAGAAAAAATTGGCATACTGGGAGCCGGAAGCTGGGCAACAGCTTTGGTTAAAATACTTTCCAATAATGCACCCCAAATTAATTGGTGGGCAAGGAAACAAGAAACCATTGATCACATTAAAAAATATAGGCACAACCCGAATTATTTAAGTGACATTGAACTACCGGTTGAGAAAATAAATCTCTACACAGATTTAAAACTTGCAATTGCAAGTTCAGATATTCTTCTTATAGCTGTCCCTTCTGCGTTTATGAGTGAATCTTTCAAAGGATTAACCAAAGATGATTTTAAGGGCAAGATGATTTTTTCTTTAATAAAAGGTACTCTACCCGATAAGAAATTAATGGTGAGCCAGTATTTTGAAAGTCATTTTGAGGTGAATTTAAATACCTTCGGAATGATTGCAGGACCTTGCCATGCAGAAGAAGTAGCATTAGAAAAACTTTCTTATTTAACTGTTGCCTGTTCTGACCAAATTGCCGCAACTAAAATGGCGAAGCTTTTAAACTGCCGTTATATTAAAGCTTGTACATCTAACGATATGCAGGGCATAGAATATACTGCAGCTTTGAAAAATATTTATGCCGTTGCAAGTGGCATCTGTCATGGGCTTGGCAACTATGGTGATAATTACCAGGCAGTGCTGGTGGCAAATGCAATTCAGGAAATAAAGCGCTTTATTGATATAGCATATCCGACAGTCAGAGATACCAATCTTTCGGCATATTTGGGTGACCTTTTGGTAACAGCCTATTCTCAATTCAGCCGGAATAGGATGCTAGGAAGTATGATTGGCAAAGGCTATTCGGTGAAGTATGCCCAAATGGAAATGAACATGGTTGCTGAAGGTTATTATGCTGTGAAAACCATCTACACACTTAACCAGAATTACAAAGTTGATATGCCAATTTGTGATGCAGTATATCGTATTTTATATGAAAAAATGTCGCCTTCAGTAGAAATCCGTTTACTATCTGAAAGGCTTGCCTGATATGGAAACCCTTACCAATTGCCCTATTTGCCAATCTTCAGAACTTGCTTCCTTTTTGGAGTGCAAAGACTATACTGTTAGTAAAGATAAATTCACCATTGTAAAATGTTCTTCATGTGGATTTCGTTTCACTAATCCCCGCCCTACTGAGGCAGAATGCGGCAAATATTATCAGAGTGAAGATTATGTTTCACACTCTGATACTAAGAAAGGGCTTATCAATAGTCTTTATCATTATGCACGTAAATTTACCTTAAAGAAAAAACTGAAACTGGTAAGTTCAATCAGTAAAAAAACGCAAGGTAATTTGCTCGATTTAGGTTGCGGCACAGGAGCCTTTTTAAATATTTGCAAAGAAAATGGCTGGAAAGTGCAGGGAATAGAGCCATCTGCAGATGCACGTGAAGTAGCAAAAAAGAATTATGGAATCGATTTGAATGATGTAAATAATTGGGATAAGGTTTCCGATAATTCATTGGATGTAGTTACCGCATGGCACGTTCTCGAACATGTTTATAAACTGGAAGAAGAAGTCGCTCATGTAAAAAGTAAACTTGTTAAAGATGGCACTTTTGTGGTTGCGTTGCCTAATTGCAACTCTGCCGATGCACAATTTTACAAAGAGTATTGGGCGGCTTATGATGTTCCAAGACATATCTGGCATTTTACCCCTGAACACGTTAAATTATTTTTTGAAAAGCAAGGTTTTAAACTAGAAACTGTATTGCCAATGCCTTGGGATGCTTACTATATTTGCATGTTAAGTGAAAAATATAAAGCCGGAAACGTTAATTACGGCAGGGCTATGGTACATGGTTGGGCTTCCAACAATAGCGCCAAAAAGAACGGCAATACCTGGAGCAGCCAGATATATATTTTGAAGCCGGTTAAGTAGAGGTTAAAACCTTTATATATTTGTATAATAATTCTACTTTATGCCTTTAACAATTGGTATTACCGACTGCGATGAATGGGCCAACTACGAACGCTGGATTATCCAAGGGGATCCCGATGGGAAAAGCGGAAACGAAGATATTCGAGTTGTAATGTTAAAGCCCGGTGATGGCGAAGACAGCTTTGTCAGCCATTGCGATGGAATTATTATTAGTGGCGGGGAAGATGTTTCTCCTTCCTTGTATGGCAAGCCTGAGTACGTTAAAGATTATAATATCACTGATTGCAATCCTGAACGGGATAAGTTTGAACTTAGAGTCTATAAAGAAGTTGAAGAGTATAAAGTGCCATTACTGGCTATTTGCAGAGGTTCTCAATTAGGCAACGTTTATTTCAAAGGCACATTAATTCCGGACTTACCAAGCTTTGGAAAGACGGGCCATTCCGGAGGACCAAAAACTGATACTGTACATGGAGTAAAATTAACTCCGGGTAGCAGACTTCATCAAATTATTGGATTGGAAAAGGGAGAGATAAATTCCCACCATCATCAGGCTACTGATAAGCCAGGCAAAGGCCTTGTAGTAACTGCTATTTCAGATGATGGAGTTGTGGAAGGTTTGGAAAAAGCAAAAAAAAGTGATGAAGAATTTTTCCTTTTGGTGCAGTGGCACCCGGAAAGGATGGATGCAAATAATCCTTTTTCAGGAAAACTGAGAGAGGCTTTTCTGCAAGCTTGCAAAGAGTATAACACATTCTCGAATCTGAATCAATATTTGAGTGTCACTCCATAAATTGAGTATTAATTAAAAGACATTATGAAAGCAAAAACACCGAAAGAAAGTTACACCATATCAACAGAAATAGTTCTGCCTAACGATACCAACGTACTTGGAAATCTGATGGGCGGAAAGCTTTTGCATTGGATGGATATTGCAGCCGCCATATCCGCTCACCGGCATTGCAAAAGGGTAGTTGTTACTGCATCGGTCAACCATGTATCCTTCGAACGGGCAATAAAATTGGGTGATTATGTAACTATTGAAGCCAAAGTTTCACGGGCGTTTACTACCTCTATGGAAGTATTTATAGATGTATCTGTGGAAGATAATACCACCGGCAAGAAGGTAAAATCGAATGATGCAACCTACGTATTTGTAGCCGTTGACCAGCTTGGCAGGCCTATTGAAGTTCCGCAAATAGTACCCGAGACAGATTTAGAAAAAGAACGTTTTGAAACAGCACTCAGGCGAAAACAGTTGAGTTTATTATTGTCGGGGAAATTAAAACCTCACGAAGCTCCTGAACTAAGAGATTTATTTCTGGAAAAAGGAAAATAGAATGGCTTTAAAAATATATACCAAAACCGGAGACAAAGGCCAGACAGGGCTTTTGGGAGGAACACGCGTTCCTAAACATCACATCAGGATAGAAGCTTATGGAACTGTTGATGAACTCAATTCATGGATTGGAATGTTGAGAGATTCCATTTCGGATGAACACCAACAAGAAATTTTAGTCGAAACTCAGGATAGGCTTTTCACCATTGGTTCTTCACTAGCTTCTGATCCACAAAAATCGAAAGTTAAAATACCGCATTTAACCGAAGATGATATCACCCTTTTCGAAAAAGAAATGGATGCTATGGATGCTGTTTTACCTCCGATGAAACATTTTGTTTTGCCCGGTGGACATGAGATTGTATCTAAATGCCATATAGCCCGTTGCGTTTGCCGCAGGGCCGAAAGGAGAGTAAATCACTTGGCAGAAAATGAACATGTAGATGATTTGGTAATTAAATATCTTAACCGCCTTTCCGATTATTTATTTATGCTTTCACGCAAACTGGCTCATGACCTGAATGCTCCTGAAACGCCCTGGAAACCCAGGATGTAAAACATAGCAATCACAAATAAATTATACATACTATGAAAAAATATCTTATCACCTTAGTCTTGGGTTGCATAATTATGCAAGGGCTATTTGCACAATCAGAAAATCAGAAAATAATTGAAATTGATAAAACAAAACTGGAAATTAGAAATAACATTTCAACGCTGCATAAAGTTGTAGAAGTTCAGGATAGCGCAGGTTATAGGTATTCTTATTACAATGCTAACGGACTTACTTTAATCAGTATTTATTACAAGGATAAAAATATTGACAAGTACGTAGATTGGTATTTTTCAAATGGGCAAATGATTTATACAGAACTGACATGGACTGATAATGTAACTAACAAATTAATAGATAATGAAAAGTTTTATCTTTCAGATGGACACATGATTAATTGGTTGAAATCAGGCACCAAACCTGTTGATATCACTTCTAAAGAATTTAAACAAATGGATACTTTACTTGTAGCATACGGTGGAGAACTGGAAACCCGATATGCTGACAAGTTAAAAAAATCTAACAAGTAATTCATTTTGCATCTCTATAATTAAACGTGAATGAACCCTGCTAAACGCTTATTTATCTCATTCATTCTAACTATTTTAATTAGCCCTATCTTTGGTCAGGACTCTTATGCTTATGATGGCTATAGGCATGACTTTTACAATATGGTAAATACATATTATCTCAAAAAAGATACAAATCTTGTAAAAGAAACCATCTCATTTTTAAATGACCCGAACGTATGTTATAATATTGAAAAACCACATTTAACGGGCTTTTTTGGAGCTCTATTCTCACTCAACACTAAAATAAAAAATGACTTTTCCAGTACTATTGAGGAAATTACAAATACAGATTTTAAAAGGCTCTTTGTGTACCTTCTTGTGACAAACATCGACAGCATTGAGTCTAAATGGTTGCTCTCTACAGAATACAATGATATGAATTGGTCTGCCTATTTTGCAACGGGAGACATGAAATATATTAATCTCCTTATTTCGAATATGAAGTATGACACAGTAAGAACAGATAAAATGCTTTTCTTCACTGGTGCATCTGCTAAATGGTCTCTGTGTTCAAATTCACAACAACACAAAGAGATCATGGCCTACCTTATAAAAGTACAGCGTACGAATAAACTGATTTCTGAAATCTTAATAAAACCGCCTTCGGAAATTGAGGATTCAATTTTTGCAATAGATAAACGACAAAGAGCAAACGGAATTTGGAAATAAAACGATTTAACTATGTCCCGCATTGCAATTCTTGATTTAGGTACCAATACTTTTAACCTGCTCATAGCTGAAAAAGATGAGCATGGGAAGCCTGTTTTTATTTATTCAAAAGAGTTGCCTGTTGAATTAGGTAAGGGCGGCATTCATAAAAAAGAAATTACTACTGAAGCTACACACAGAGCTGCAAAGGCGCTGCATAAGCATAGACAAACTATGAGTGAACACAATGTGGATGAATATTATGCTTTTGCAACCTCTGCAGTAAGGGATGCCGCTAATGGCAAGGATTTCACGCGGCGGATGCGCATTGAAACCGGTATTGAAATTAAAGTCCTATCGGGCGAAGAAGAAGCAGGATGGATTTATGAGGGCGTGAAACATGCAACCGTATTGTGTAGCGAGACCGCCGTTATTATGGACATTGGCGGGGGTAGCACCGAGTTTATTATTGCAAACAACAAAGAAATATTCTGGAAAAAAAGTTACCCATTGGGTGTTACCCGTTTATTTGAAATTTTCCAACCGGCGGACCCGTTGGCACCAAAAAAAGCAGAAGTGGAAAAACATATTTCAGATATGTTGGAAGATTTATTTGAAGCAGCCCGAACATTAAAACCAGTTGAATTGATAGGCTCTTCGGGCTCATTTGATAGTTTTGCAGAGATGCTTATTCACCGGACATCATCGAGCGAAAAGGCTGTGAATGGCTATGTTTATGATCTGGATGAATTCGAAAAACTTCATGATGAACTGATGAATTCTACTGTGGAAGAACGACTGCAAATGCCGGGATTAATACAAATGCGGGCACCATTCTTTGCTTATTCCACGATACTAACAGACATCACAATAAAAAGACTTTCCATTAAGCGGATGAAACTATCGCGCTATGCGATGAAGGAAGGAATTGCAGGGCATTTATTAAATTTAGGAAGTAAGATTTAATGGGTAATTTACTCCTGGAAAGTTTCCACGGCAAACTTAATCAGCCCTGATGTGTTTTTCACCCCAATTTTTTTAAGCAGGTGTTGTTTGTGTGTTTCAACCGTACGCTTGCTAATGCTTAATTGCTCTGCTATTTCGTCATTCGATTTTGCTTCGCCAATTAATTTGAGCACTTCCATTTCGCGGGTTGAAAGGTCTTCGTAAATTTTAGTTTTTGAATTCCGTAAGCGGCTTCTGAAAGAATCGGTATTGTTGTTTTCAAAATTGAGTAGTTTAATTGCCACATCATTCGAAAAGTAATTGCTGCCGTTAAGAATCGTATCAATAGCCTTAATTAGTTCTTCGGGAGTAACATTCTTCAATACAAAGCCTTTTACGCCGGTTTTAATCATCCGGTAGATATACATGTATTCATTATAATTCGAGAGGGCTAAAATTTTCGCATCCGGTTTTTTCTCCAATATCAAACGTGCAGCATCTGCCCCATCAATGCCGGGCAACTGATAATCCATCATAATTATATCGAAGGGATTTTTAGTTGCAATCTCCACCCCTTCTTCACCATCTCCGGCTTCATTAATAAAAAATTTGAATTTGGATTCCTGGAATTCAAGCATCGAGCGGATTCCATCCCTCACCATTTTGTGATCGTCAACAATAAGAATTCGTACATCTCTGTTCATTTCGGCAAGTAGTTGTTATACGGTATCATTATTTCATACATGGTGCCTATTCCCTCTTTACTGGTCATTTTAACAATCCCGGTATATGATTCAATCCGCGATTTTACATTCTTTAAACCTGAACCGGTAAATTCTTCCACTTTCTTTACGTCAAATCCTTTTCCATTGTCCTTTAACACAATGAAAAGCTTTCCCTCAGCGGGATCCGAGACCATTTTAATATTTATCCTGTTTGCAAAACCATGCTTGATGGAGTTATTGATAAATTCCTGAACAATGCGGAACAAAGTTACCTCCAGGTTTTTATCGAGCACAGGAAAATCGGATGCAATGTCTTGTTTAAAATCAATCGTGTTGCTTAATCGTATTTTATTGCAAAGTTCGTTTATTGCATGGCTTAGCCCGAATTTTTGAAGGGTACCTGGCATGATATTGAAACAGATATTCGATAATTCCTCAATCACCTCATTCAGCGCGCTATCTAACTTGGTAAGCAACTCATCGTATTTTTCAGGAGCTACTTTTCCTTTAACGCTTTTTAAGGTACTAAGGAAAAACTTAATAGCTGATAGCTGCTGCCCAAGGCTATCATGCAGGTCTTTTACAATCCGTTTTCGCTCTTTTTCCTGGGTATCTACAATAGTTCTTACAAAAAGGTTTTCAATTTCCTTTTGTTTGGTCATATTCTTAATGGTACCCTGAAAACCCTTGGTTTCGCCAAACTCATTAATAATTTTATTGGCCGACACAAGGCAATCAATAATGGTATTTTCCTTATCCCTTATTTTTACTTTAATATCCGGAACCACGCCTTTTTCATTAATCAAACGCAGAAAACTTTCCCGTTCATTACCATCATATATATATTCGAAAAAAGAATCTTTGTTGATGGCGCTGCCGGTGCACTTTAAAAGCTCGAACCCTGCACGGTTCAAATCAATAAATTTACCTTCTGCATCGGTAATGAAAAAACAATCGGAAGAATCTTCGAAAACTTTCCTGAATTTCTTTTCTGTTTCTTTCGATGAGTTTTCGTATTCCTTAATTTTAGAGAGATCGCGGGCAATAATCAGATAGCCGATTCTTACCTGGTGCTGGTTGAAAAGATAGCGGCAGGAAAGGCTTACAGGCACAGCGGAAAGCTCGAGCGAATGAAAAACCACTTCCAGGTTATTCAGGAAATTGCTTTTGCCAAGCATGCTTCTTATATACTCGAATAGTTTGCTGTCTTCGCCTGAAATAAAATTTATGGATGTTTCCCTTAATTGGTTTTCGGAATACCTCAGTTTATCGGTAACTGCTTTGTTAATGCTGGTAATATCGCCCTTGTTATCCAGCACCAGCAACATATCTGAAACCGAATGGAAAATGTTGTTAAAGTAATCGCGGGAGATAACAGACGTTTTAAGTTCCTCACCAAGCATATTAATGTTGGTAATGAAAGCATCTATCTCATCGTACTTCTCAGAGGGCTGAATACTGTAATCGAAATCCCCTAACGAATAGCGAATCAATAAATTATTTATCTCCTCTAGCCGGGAATCCATATTTTATTTCTTCGTTTGCAATTCTGCAAATATACGAAAAAACCGCTTATGATTTGGTTTTAAACAGGGCAAGAATCCGCCCCAAACCCCTAAAGGGGCTTTGAATAGCGCTATTTAAAGCCCCTTTAGGGGTTTGGGGCTGAATACTATTTATGCGTTGCTTTTAAACTGTTCAAGCCAGTGCAGGGCTTTTTCTTTATCTGTAAACATTTTTGCCGGAATTTCAGGTTTGGTCAATCGTAAAAAGAAGTTTCCAAAAAATTCCGCATAAACAGAATTTCCAAGTAAAGCAGCAGCAATAACGCCTTCAGTGCCTTCTTTTGAGGAATAATCACGTGACTCTTTGTCCATGGCTCTTATTCCTTCACCCGTTATTAATAAAGGATAAGGAACACGCCCGGTATAATCTAAACGTTGTTTAATAATATCCTTAGCTATATTAATGGTTATTATTGCTCCATGCAGATAGTTTACATGTAAAATATCATCTACAATTTCTAAACTTACGTACGGAGAAGTAAAAGGAGCTTTATTCACTAATTATAATGGCATTAACAATTAATAAAATACCAATTCATCTTTTAATATTCCAGTTTTCGTAATACTCACTACGTAAAACACGTACGTAAAGTTACGTAAAAAACACTTACCATACGTAAAAATACGTACGTGAAACACATAGATATATTTTAATAATTCCGTGTGCGTACTGATGTTTGAACTTTTCAGAGGGTATAATTTTGCGGTATGGAAATAACTAATAAATTGCGTACTAAACCAATATATACCACATTATGAAAGAAACAATCTCCCTGATTGACACCATTGACGAAATTGCAACTTACGGCGCAAAAAAAGGTGTATTTCACTTAAACACAGGAAACTTCAAGATTAACGGAAGCAAAATTTTTCTGAATGGTGAAATTAATAAAGAAGTCATCAATTTTGGCTCATGTAGCTATTTGGGACTTGAATTCGACAACCGCCTTAAACAAGGTGCAAAAGATGCAATTGATTGTTATGGAACTCAATTTTCAACATCACGAACGTACATTTCTAACCGCTACTATAAAGAGCTGGAAACTTTGCTGGGCAGATTATTCAATGCCCATGCAGTGGTTACTCCTACGACCACGTTAGGTCATATATGAGCCATCCCCTTGTTTATAGGAAGCAATGATGCGGTTATACTTGACCATCAGGTTCACCACTCTGTTCAAACTGCAGTGAACCTGATTAAATCCAAAGGAATCCATACTGAATTGGTTCGCCACAACCGTATGGATTTATTGGAGGAAAGAATTAAACTACTTCGCCAGACGTATAAAAAAATATGGTACATGGCAGATGGTATTTATTCCATGTTTGGAGATGCAACTCCAATCGATAAGGTTTATGACTTACTGGAGAAATATCCTGAGTTCCACTTTTATGTTGATGATGCTCATGGAATGAGTTGTTTTGGGAAAAATGGCAGCGGCTATGTTTTAGGTAAAAAACCTATACATGAAAAAATGATTGTTGCTGTTTCATTTGCAAAAGCATTTGCCACCGGTGGAGGTGCACTTGTGTTTCCAAATGAAGAAATGGCTCGCCGTTTCAGGACCTGCGGAGGGCCAATGATTTTTTCCGGACCTATGCAACCTTCCCAATTAGGTGCAGCAATTGCTTCGGCAAAAATCCACCTTTCCGATGAAATTAATCTGATGCAGGAGCAATTGCATGCCAGCATTCGATATGCCAATTCAATGATTAAGAAATATGAATTACCACTTATTTCTGAATCGGATTCACCGGTATTTTTTATTGGGGTAAGCTTACCAAAGATTGGATATAAAATGATAACCCGCATGATCAACGATGGGTTCTTCCTTAATCTTGGTATCTTTTCTGCCGTTCCGATGAAGAACACAGGAGTTCGTTTTACTATTACACGCAACCATAGTTTCAGGGAAATTGAACGAATGGTACAAGCCCTTGCCAAGAATTTGAAAGAAGTGCTTATTGAAGAAAACTTCACTGTTGAACAGATTTACAAGGCATTTAAACTGACTCCAAAAGCGACCACTATTGTGGAACTGGCACCTGCTGAGATTACCGAAACCAACTTTGAAGTTATCCATAGCAAAACCATTAACCAAATTGATAAACAACTCTGGGACCAATTATTGGGTGCAAGAGGCTCATTCAACTGGGAAGGAATGAAGTTTATGGAACAAACCTTTACAGGTAATGAAACCGAAGAAAACAATTGGCTTTTCGACTATGTGATTGTTAAAGACGCTTTGAAAACCCCAATTCTTGCTACCTTCCTAACCACTGCTATGTGGAAAGATGATATGCTTGCACCGGAAAGCGTTTCATCTCAGATTGAAGCTAAACGCGCTGCAGGTGACCCCTATTATTTAGTTTCAAAAGTGCTTTGCACAGGCTCGATAGTAACAGGCGGCAACCATTTATACCTCGATAAATCTTCTCCACTTTGGAAAGATGCACTGGATATTCTGCTCAAGAAAATAGCTGCATTGCAGGATGAATATCATACCAGTTCTACCATGCTCAGGGACCTGGCACAAGGCGACAGCGACGTTGATGGTTTTATGATGGAAAACGGCTACTTTAAAGTGAATATGCCAAAGAGCCATAATGTAGAAATTGCAAAGTGGAATACACGCCAGGAGTTTATGACAACCTTATCAAAAAGAATGCAAAAACATATCAGACAAGATGTGCTTCACCATGAAGACAAGTTCGAATTAACCGTTTGTAAGAACCCAACCCCTGAAGAAATTCAGCATTGGTATCAGTTATATTTGAACGTAAAAGGCAAAAGCCTTGATTTAAACACATTCACCTTGCCATATAAGATGTTTGAAAGCATGGCTAAAAACTCCAATTGGGAAATACTTACCTTAACCTTAAAACCTGAATTCGACAACCGCGAAGACAGAAAGCCCGTAGCAGTAATGATGAGTTTTGTTACAGAAAAAGCTTACAACTACATGATGGTTGGTATTGATTATGAATTCCAAAATGACTACAAACCTTACAGGCAAGCTATGTACCAAACCTTGTTCCGTGCAAAGGAATTAGGTAAGGAAGTAGTTTATCTCGGCTATTCTGCATCATTTGAGAAAAGGAAAGTAGGTGCAGTATTAGTTGATTCAGTAGGATACATGCAGGCAAAAGATAATTATGCAATGGAAGTGATAGAGTCGATGAGTTCATTGCAGGAAAAATAGCCCCCTCGTTAGTAACCAAGCCCCCTCGTTAAGCAAAAAAACAACCTCCTCGTTAAAGAAAGCAACCAAGCAACACCAAAGTATATGCAACTGAAAATACTAATGCTTGAAGATTCACATCACGAATCTGAGTTTATCGAAAAAGTACTCCGCAAGGAGAAGATAGACTTTATTAGCAAGAGTGTGGAATTTGCAGACAGTTATGTAAGCACTAAGGTTATTGATAGTGATGTGGTAAATGCCCAAAGTATTTTCAAACAGGTTACAGAAAGGAAAAAAGCGGAAGATACTTTACTGCAGCATGAGGCTTATTACAGGGCCCTGGTAGAGCACGGCAGTTATCTTAAAACGCTAATTTCAGGTGAAGGAACTTTATCTTATGTAAGCCCTTCAATTACCAAGATACTCGGGTTCCGGCAGGAGGAGTGTATTGGTATATCCTTATTTGAAATGATTCATAAGGACGAGGAGAAGCACCTGAATGAAATGATGAGCCTGTTATTAAAAACGCCGGGCAAATCATTTTATCTGCAATTAAGAGTCCGCCATAAAAATGGGAGCTACCGCTGGTGCGAAGGTACAATAACCAATTTGCTGAACGACTCTCATGTGAAAGCGCTTGTTTTAAACCTCAGGGATATTTCTGAAAAAAATAAAACCGAAGATACCCTTCATGAAAGTGAACGTTTCCACCGGGTTATTACAAATATTTCTACCATTGGAATAGCTTGGGCAACCGTAGACAAGAAAGTGGTGAATGCAAATAACAGCATGTGCGAAATGCTTGGCTACACAATTGAAGAATTGAAGGGAATGTCGTTCGAAGATATTACACATCCTGACGACCGTTCTGCAGACTCTGAAGAAATTGAGCGAATGCTTAAAGGAGACATTGAAGGTTTCCGGGTTGAGAAGCGTTACCTAGCAAAGAACAAAAAAGCAATTTGGGTTAATTTAAATATTTCATGTTCGCGCGATCAGCTTGGTAAAATCCAGTACCTGATTGGTATTGCAGAGGATATAACATCAAGAAAACATACCGAGGAAGCCCTTCAAAAATCAGAGGCTAACTTAAGGACCATACTCGACAATATTGAAATATCCTATATACTGCTTGACAAGGAATTGAAAATTGTTTCCTATAATAATTACGCCACAAATGAATTTATGGAAGCTCTTGGGAAACCTTTGAGGGAAGGCGCTTTTATAGGGAATTTTATTCTGGATGAACCTAAAGAACCTACCCTTGAAATGTACCGGAAAGTAATTAACGGACAATATCTGCAGAATGAAGGATGTTACCTTAAACCCGACGGAACCATTCGCTGGCATTCACGCAAACTAACTCCTGTAAAAGACAACAATAATGAAATTATGGGGATGATAGTAAGCATGCGTGATATTGCTTCCTCGAAAATGGCAGAACTGGAGCGGGAAAAAATGACTACTGACATAGTTGAAAGGAATAAAGACCTTGAACAATTTGCCTATATCGTATCACATAATTTACGTGCACCTGTAGCAAATATTATTGCCCTTAGCGATACTATTTCCAACATTCAGCTTTCTGAAAATGAAAGGACAGAAATGCTTTCGGGTATGTCTGAAAGTGTTCTGAAATTAGATAGTGTAATAATGGATTTAAACCAGATTTTACATACACAACGCCAATTAAACCAACAAAAAGAGAAAATATTTCTATCAAATCTTATAGATGAAATAAAAGTACAAGTCCGCCCCCTCGTAAAGAAGCAGAACATTAAAATTGTTGCCAATTTTGATTCTGTAGATTCGCTGTATACAGTTAAAAGCTACCTCTACAGCATATTCTACAACCTGATTTCGAACAGCATTAAGTTTCAAAAGCCGGGAGTCGTCCCTGTTATTGAAATTAAAGCCTCGAAGTTGGGAGAAAAAATTGTGCTAACATTTAAAGACAATGGGTTGGGCATCGATCTTTCAAAAAATAAAGATCATGTTTTCGGACTGTACAAGCGCTTTCACTCACATATTGATGGCAAAGGCATGGGCCTTTATATGTGCAAAGTTCAGGTGGAAGCGCTGGACGGAAAAATAACCTTAAAAAGCAAAGCAAATGAAGGCACCGCAATTACCATTGAATTCCCCTCCCGTTAATTTCCTGAATATGGAAACGAAAAACAACGCTTTGAATTTTGTTGTTATTGATGATGATACCATCAACAACATGGTTTGCAAAGCTGCCATTAAATCGGCAACAGGAGGTAAAACAGCTATATGCTTTAACAAGCCTTTAGAAGGCCTGCACTATTTTGAAAATTTATTCCAATTATTGAATAGTAGTCCACGAACAATTTTGTTCCTAGATATTAACATGCCAGATATGAATGGATGGGAATGGCTTGAAAAATTCAGCGGGTTTCAACAAGAAATTAAAGATAAATTATCTATTTATATTCTTTCTTCTTCTGTAAATCCAACTGATATTGACCACGCTCACGCCAATTCGCTGGTAAAAGATTATATTGTTAAGCCCCTTACAAAATCAAAAGTTTTGGACTTACTGGAAGAAACAAATTCGGAATCGATAATGGATTTGAAAGTTGTTTAACCCTTAAATGAAAGCTATTTACTTCACATATTTAACATAACAGACAGAAGCCTCATTCGCAAAAAAACACACAAAATAACAGGTCGCGGGTATAGGTAAAACAGAGGATGGAGGGAGGAATCGAGTTCCTCCCAGCCACCCTACTCGTTAAAGGAAGCAAGAGCAAAGATAACGCATTTTCTTAATATCCAACCTGATTTAATCGCTTTTTAACAATTTTCGTGTTAAAAATGGGGGTATTTTATGTAAATACTCTAACTTTTTTCAGATGAGTAGTGAATGTTTCATGTTAAAATGATTGTATTGTAAGGGTATAATTTATAAGTTTCATATCTTGCGTCTTTTCAACAACCCTGTAAAGGCAATTAAATAAGAAATTGAAGTATTTTGAAAACATACGGAAAAAGATTGGTGAGTATTATTTGCTGAAACAGCATTCCCGATATTCCAGAAAACGCACCATTATGAATATTGATGCTGCTAATAACATTGGTATTATCTATTGTGCAGATAAACCGGAGGAAGTAGAATTGATAAAAAATTATGTTCAAACTCTGCGGAATCTCGGTAAACAGGTAAAATCGCTTGGCTTTTTTAATGTGAAGGAATTGCCCCTTGGCCTGAATGGCTCCATGATGCATCAATATTATGCCATGAAAGAATTAAACTGGTACTTCAAACCTTCTTCACAATTTATTGATAACTTTGTAAATGACGAGTTTGATATACTTATGGATTTTGGAGCACCAACCCAATTACCGATTATGTACATCACATCCATGTCGAGGGCAAAATGTAAAATTGGAAAGTATTTAGAAAAATATGTTGACTTTTATGATGTTATGATAGAAGCAACTGAAAACAAAAAACTTGATTATGTGGTTCAAACAACCCATGATTATATGATGGTACTGAATAAAAAAGCGATAGATATTATTTGACATAATATATGGATAATGAAAATGAGAAGCTTCCTGCACACCTGAAGCAGGAAGTGGATGAAGCGCAGAAGGAAGCGATAGCGCGCATGGAAATTGAATACGACCTTCGGAACGAAACCAAGTATAAAGAATTTTTCTCCGGTTATCACCCTGATGATGTAGAGGAATTTATTAAAGCATATTCCGGAAGAAAAATAACCTGGATTAATTGGGGTAAGTTTTATTATGAGCATAATGAGGACCATCAGTTGCGTTTCTACAACCAGGCCCAGCAATGCTTATGGCAGATACAGCAAAAAAAATTATTCAACCTGCAATGCCAGTGGAGGGCAGAGAAAATAAAAATACCAGGTATTGTAACCACTATTGATTTCAGATATTGGGAATATAATATCAAGCAATGCTCATTTATATCACCAATAACCCAATGGGAATTTGAATTATACCTGGAATATCTTCAAAGCGACGAGGTAGAACTGGACCCTGCTGAAGCAGATTTTGAATTCGAATGGCAGGATTTTCTGAGATTCTCGGATGACTACAACACGGTAAAAGAGGGCGATGAATTAATTATTCCGCTCTGGTACCAGTTTTACGATAGCCGCATGGGTACTGATTCATTAATGAACCTGACTGATAAAAGGGGCGATAAAGAGAGTAAATACCTTAAGACGTATTATGAACATAGCAACCGGGTTATGCCCGATGAAAAATCGGACATATTAAAGGCAGAGAAAAAAGATAACGACTACCTATCAGTATACAACCCCGGGATTATAGAAAAATTTGTCCGTACGTATGAAGATAAAGAAATTCTGCGCTACTTCCTCTCGTATGAAAAAAGCCATAAACCGATGGAGTTTGCCGATGAACTGGCAGAAATGGCATTCAAAGAATTACGTGAGTTGAGTGAAGAAGTGCCCATTAAATCCTCGGACGACTGGAGAGAAGCGCTGATTGATGCGTGGGAAGATTACAGGCGGAAACAAATTATTAAGCTTCTACCCTTAGTTTATGAAGACTACCTGCAAAAACAGGAACTTGGCATCTCCTATCAACCTGAGGATTCCAAGGAAATTAATCTTGAAGTAGAAGAATGGAGAAACGCAATAATAAAAGGCAGAGAACTTTTACTTGAACCACCCGATTTTAATTTTTAAAAATTGTGATAGCAAAAAATAAAACCAACCAGGAAAAACTTCCTGTAATGGAGTGTTTCTATAGTATTCAGGGCGAGGGGATGCATACAGGCAAAGCAGCCTACTTTATTCGGCTTGCTGGATGTGATGTTGGCTGCCACTGGTGCGATGTGAAAGATAGCTGGAATAAAAACCTGCATGCTGAAATAAAAATTACCCAATTGGTAAAAGATGCAAAAAATTCAGGCGCACCTATTGTTATAATTACAGGTGGCGAACCGGCAATGTATTCATTAAGCAAACTTACTTCTTTATTAAAAAAAGAAAAACTAGCAGTCCATCTTGAAACTTCCGGCGCATATAGCATTGATGGGGAATTTGACTGGATATGTGTTTCGCCAAAAAAAAGAAAACCTCCATTAAAGGAATCTTTAAAATTGGCTGATGAGTTGAAAGTAGTGGTTTATAACAAAGATGATTTTGAATGGGCTAAAAATAATGCCGCTGATGTAAAAGAAAAATGCGCACTTCTTTTACAGCCTGAATGGAGTAAATCCGACATTGTAATGCCTTGGATTACAGAGCATACAAAAACAAATCCTTTGTGGAGGATTTCCCTGCAAACTCACAAATACCTGAATGTGCGTTAAAAAAACAGAGCGATTTGATGGGTTGGATTGTAATAAATAATATATTTGACCCCACTAAACCCAAAAACGAAATGAAAAAACTACTATTAAGCGCTATAGTTGCACTGGGTACTTTGTACAGTGTGAATGCGCAAACAATTATTTACTCTCAAAATTTTGAGGCTTCAACCACCTCGCTTCCGGGGAATATGACGCTCCAAACAACTTCCCCAGTAAACGGCGGATGGAAGTTTGGAAACACCTATGGAGCTAACATGAATAATTATGTTGCAACCCATACTTACTGTGCATTTGTTGATGACTGGGATAATAACGCAGGCGCTAAGGCTTGTTATGATACCCTCATCACTAATTCCATGAACTGTTCAGCTTATCCAAAAGTTTACATCGGACTTGATTATATGTTCTGGAATGATGATAGCCATGAAACAGGAACTATTGCAGTTTCTACCAATGGCGGAGCAACCTGGACTAAGGCAGTTACCCTTACCGATGGCGGAAGCGCATGGGCGAACGGTGCTATTTATGATATCTCTGCACTTGCAGGCGGACAAGCCAACGTAATGGTTGCTTTCACTTATTATAATGGTGATGCAACTACCAATACTTATGTTGCAGTTGGAATGTGCGTAGATAATATTTCTATCTATGCTCCTGCTAACTATGACTTAAGTGTGGCTACCCAAAATCTTCCATACTTAATGCAAGTTGGTAAACCATATACTTTCTCCGGTACAATCAACAACTTTGGCGGAACAGCAATTACTTCAATGAATATGAATTATTCAGTTAACGGAGGTCCTGCTCAAACACAAACCATTTCTGCTATTTCTGGTTTTAATGGATTAACCACTTACAACTGGTCAATGAATACTACTCCATACACACCGGCATCTGCAAATGTGTATAATGTAAAATTCTGGGCAGATAACCTGAACGGAAGCAATGCTGACAACAATAATGCAAATGATACATTGACTGCAAGTTTCTGGGCAATTGATTCAGTTAAAGTAAGACAATCAATTTATGAAGAGTTTACCGGTCAATCATGCGTTTTCTGTATGATTGCTGCTCCAAATATGGATACTGTAGCTGTAAACAACGCTGCTTCTTCAAACATTGTAAAGTACCACGTTCCAATTCCAGCAAGGGATTTTATGTATGACGTTACCACTGCTCCTGTTAATGCACGTACAGGGTATTATGGTGTATCCGGTGCTCCGGATGGTTACCTGAATGGTACCCAGGTTTATCCTGGTGCTGACTACGGCCCACCTCCGACACACTATTCTTCATACACCTTGCAAGCAGATAACAAAATCGGTTCTCCAATGAAAATCGATATTACCAAAGCGACTTTTGACCCAACAACCGACACTTTCAAAGTAAGTGCAACCATTACTTCGTATGCTGCATTTGCTTCAGGATTAAAAGCTCATTGTGTTCTGACGATTGATTCAATGACTTACAAGTATGATTTGAGCATGGATGATCCTCAACAAGAATTTGCTCCACCACTTGGTTCAAGTTCAAGCTGCTGCTCATACGCCGGAGCTCCTGACCGTTATTTCGATTACCTCTTGAAATACGAACACGTAGTTCAGGCTATGCTTCCTAGCGGTAGCGGTACTTCTTTAGGTGCATTCACAGTTGGTCAATCACAAACCCTTAACTTAAGCTGGAAGAAAAACCACCCTTGGGGCGCTTATGATAAAGGTGCACAACATGACAGCGACCTTTACGATTCTTCTTCTTCTTTCCACTTTGTTGTGTTTGTACAAACCAACGCTGCAATTCCAGCTGATGGCGTTCCTGCACACTATGTATTCCAATCGGCTAACAAACAAGTATCTTATACAACAGGTATGGAAGAGTTATCCAATGGCGTTTACTTTGAAATGTATCCTAACCCAACCAACAACAACACCAACATTAACTTCACTCTGCAAAAAGATCAGAATGTAAATGTTGAGGTTTATAATATGCTTGGAGAAAAGGTTTACAGTGCTAACCAAGGCAGAATGTCAACCGGACAACATGTTATTGAAATCAACGGTACAAACTTGCAATCAGGAGTTTATTTCGTTAGATTCAATACTGACAATGTAACTACAACCAAAAAATTGGTAATTCAGAAATAATCTTTTTTGAAACAAATAGAAAGGCCTCCGACTTAACTGTCGGGGGCTTTTTTATTTTATATATCAGGTATGTTTATCAATGTTTTTAATATCTTTGCAGTATCAACACTTTTCAAAATGAAGAAAAATCTATTACTCGCACTCTTTTTAGTTGCTTTCGGTAGTTTCTCCTGGGGGCAGATTCATATTCTCAGGCCTAGCAACAAAAATGTATTAAATGATTCTACCATATACGTTTACTGTAATACTAACATTTCGTATGTTAGTTTTGACCTATATGCTACTAATTCAGGGCCTAAAATAACTGTGGTTGTAAAACGCGATTCTATTCTACTCCCAATGAAAGATACTGATAATGCATTTTGCTGGGGTGGTTTATGCTTCGCGAAAACTGTAGATACTGCCACCCTTACTGAAAGTTTGGGTACCGGAGATACGGCTAAAGGTGCAAACGCATTTTCAGGTCACTATTATCCATACGGCCATGTTGGAATAGCTACAATCAGGTACGTTTTTTATAATAAAATTAACCCGTTAGATTCGGCTTGGGTATTAGTAAATTACGATGCAATACCAGGCTTGGGTGTTCAAAATATTGCTGATAAAGCCATCAGTTTTTCTACACCTTATCCTAATCCGGCTTCAAACTCGGTTACTTTTAACTATAACCTTTCAAACAGCGTTCAGGCAGCTAACCTGAAAATATTTAATTTGCTGGGAGAGTGTATTCAAACACTTCCATTAAATGCTTCAAAAAACAAAGCTTCGGTTAATATACAATCTATTCCTTCGGGAGTTTATGTTTGCGAGATACAAGCAAGCGGTTGCCAACCCGCTTATCAGAAATTGGTTGTTTCGCATTAATTAATTGCTCTTTTATAAAAAAGCCCTGTTTTAAAACAACAGGGCTTTTTTCATGCCTTCTTCATTATTATTTTCTTACATTTGAACCCTAATCATCTCATATTATGAAAAGAATATTTGTTATTGCATTATTTTCCGTTTTCATTCTCCCTGCATCCATTCAGGCCCAGACAATGCTTAATTCAAAAGTTCCGTCGATAGCTGTAAAAACTATAAGCGGTGCCGTAGCTAATACTTCATCATTTACCAATAATGGCAAACCAATCATAATAGATTTTTGGGCTACCTGGTGCAAACCCTGCATTGCTGAACTGGAAGCAATGAATGATGAATATGCCGACTGGAAAAAAGAAACAGGCGTGAAAATTATTGCCGTTTCGGTTGATGATGCACGTACCATGGCTAAAGTACAGGCATTTGTTAGGGAAAAAGGTTGGGATTACGATGTTTACCTTGATGCCAACCAGGATTTTCAACATGCTATGCAGGTTGCAAACTGCCCATGTACCTTTATTATTGACGGCAGCGGAAAGATTGTTTATATCCACAACTCATACCTTGAAGGAGATGAAAAGAAACTCCATGAGGCTTTATTGAAAGCGGTTGCTAAAAAGTAATTTTTTTCATAATCAAATTTAATCTTCAACAACGTTGAAAAGAATAATATTACCATTACTTGTGTTGGTCTCTTCTGCATTTTATGCAGGAGCACAGATTATTAACGGAGAAGGACAAATACACGGAAGCATTGAGGTAGATGCCCAATATTACAGGCCCGATTCACTTATCGGGGCACCGAATGTTCCGGAAAAAATGCTGATGAACACCTACGACCAGCTTGATTATACCAACGGGAAAATATCGGCCGGCGTACGTTTTGAAGCTTACCAGAATGCATTGCAAGGTTATGACGCCCGTTATAATGGCAGCGGGTTTCCATATAAATACATTGATTACAAATCAGAAAATATGGAAGTTACGGTAGGTAACTATTATGAGCAATTTGGCTCTGGGCTTATATTGCGCACATATTGGCAACCATCATTGGGTGTAGACAATTCACTAAATGGCGTACGGGTAAAATTCAATCCTACTCCCGGAGTTTATTTAAAAGGTATTGTTGGAGACCAGCGCTATTACTGGACAACAGGCTCAGGATTAGTAAGAGGGTTTGACGGAGAAATAAATATTAATGAGTTGGATTCTTCATGGAGTAATATGAAAACCAAGATTATTCTGGGCGGAAGTTTTGTAAGCAAATTCCAAACAGCGAGTGACCCGACAATTACTTATCCTCAAAACGTGGGCGCCAGTGCAGGCCGCCTGAGCATTATTAACGGAGGCTTTTCATTGTATACCGAAGGTGCTTATAAGATTAACGATCCTGACGCAATTAATGGAGATATATTCAAAACCGGTAATGCGTTATTGGTGAGAGCAGGCTATTCCCAAAAAGGATTTTCATTGACATTAGGAGCAGAACGAATGGAGAACATGAGTTTTAAATCGGACCGCACTGCCATAAAAAATGATTTGGATATAAATTACCTGCCGGTTGTTTCCCGCGATGAAACATATCAATTGGCTGCATTTTATCCTTATGCAACACAGCCTAACGGAGAAGAAGGTTTTGACGGTGAAATAAAATATAAATTTAAAAAGGGTAGTTTCCTTGGTGGGAAATATGGAACCGAAGTGAATGCCGAATACTCGATGATTAATTCACTTGATACTGTAAACCTGAATGATAAAACAACTGCTGATAAAGGATATACGTCAAAATACCTTTCTATCGGAAAGACAGCTTATTTCCAGAATTTAACCTTTGAAATTCAACATAAATTCTCTTCGGATTTCAGGTTGATAGCACAATACGACCATGAATATTATGACAAAACGGTGATACAGCAAGAAATTGGCGCACCCAATATTATCTCGGATATCGGTATTTTGGATGGCTACTATTCTTTCTCTTCTTCCCATACTTTACACATGGAGTTCCAAGGCCTTCAAACAAAGCAGGACCAGGGCAACTGGGCTTTTGCACTGGCTGAATATAATTTCGGCTCCGACTGGTTTGTTGGCGCTCTTGATGAATATAATTATGGAAATACGAATACCGACCTGCGGATACATTACTTTACGGTAACCGGCGGATATATGCACAATGCCCTTCGTATTGTTTTAGGATATGGAAAACAAAGAGCAGGTATTTTATGTATTGGCGGTGTATGCAGAACTATTCCTGCATCGGATGGCTTTACCATTTCTATTACCAACAGTTTCTAAAATAATTTAATTACTAACCTTGCGTTATACATAAGCGATGAAATTGAAAAACATATTATTGGGCGCACTATCAGCAGCAATTGCATTGACGGGTTGTGATGTGATAACAAATCCAATAGTTCAAAAACAACATAATAGTAGTCTCCCGGCCAGAAACCCTGATTTTATTGACAGTTCTTCGACAGATTATAATAACACGTATAAAATTTTACTCGAAGATTATATGGGCCATACCTGTTCCAACTGCCCGCCTGCTGTTGCCGAAGGCGAAACATTAAGGGGAATATACGGAAACCAGCTTGTGCTAATGGAAATTCATAATGGAAATTATGCCGACACCGTTACAATTGCCGGGGTTCCTGATTCTGCATTCAGAAAAGATTATAAATGTGAAGCCGGGGATGTTACCTGGCGCAGCGAATTCAAAATTAATCAATGGCCCTGGGGAATGGTAAACCGCATGGGTTATGTGCCAAGTAATTCAACTTTTATTTTTTATACGAACTGGCAAGACTCTATTATTAATGCAATTAACGCAAACCCAACTCAATCAGTTGCAATTGATATTCATGACAGTTGCTGGGTAACTGAACGTTTAATCGGTGTTGAATTCCAAACCACCTTTAAAAAATCGCTTCCGGGAACGTATGTACTTGAAACGGCCATTGTGGAAGACAGTATTGTAGACTGGCAGACCGATGCAAACTCCTCCAGCGGATACGACACTAATTTTGTGCATCATAATGTTCTTAGGGGTTCATTTGACTATCTGGGCAATGGTACAACCATTACCAATACAAGCCTTGGAAATACCTGGACATCCTATCAAACCTACGATTTTAATAAAGGGGAGAATGGCAAAGCAGCCAAATGGAATATGGGCCGTTGCTATATTGTGGCCTTTGTATATAATTCAACCACCAAAGCAGTAGTTCAGGCCGAAATGATAAAGGTAGAATAAGCTGATTTTAGTCACAAAAAAAAATCATAATACAAAGACTTGTGTTTGCATAAATATCTTTTTCTATATTTGCCCCCCGCAATAAAGAACCGTTAACCGAGTTAATTAACAACTTAAAATAAATAAACCGTAAACCTCACTTTCTAAACAAACCATTATGGCACAAGAAAAAAAATCATCTGGTATCCCCGCCTTTGCAGGAATAGTAATAATTGTGGCAGTTATAGTTGGTTACTTAATTTATTACTTTGTTCTTGGGAACGGAGGTAATTTTCAAGATGGCAACCACGATAACAAACCACTTCCGAACAACTTCCTTGGTATTATGTTCAAAGGTGGAGCGATCGTTCCTTGGCTTATCGGTATCCTGTTAATTGTATTAACCTTCGCCATTGAGCGTTTTCTTACCATTCAGGCTGCAAAAGGCAAAGGAAGTGTTGAAACCTTTGTAAGAAGAATACGGGAACTGCTTTCCAATGGAAACATTAATGAAGCTATTGCAGAATGTGATAAACAAAGAGGTTCTGTTGCGAATGTTCTTCGCTCAGGCCTTGTTAAATACGGACAAGTGGAAGGAGACACAAATCTGGATAAAGAAGCTAAGATTGCCGCTATTGAAAAAGCGCTTGAAGAAGCTACAGCACTTGAACTCCCTATGCTTTCAAAAAATCTTGTGATTATGTCAACCTGTGCATCCATCTCTACGCTTGTAGGATTGCTTGGAACAGTGTTTGGTATGATTAAGGCATTTGCCGCATTGGCAAATGCAGGTGCACCGGATGCTATTGGTCTTGCAAATGGTATTTCTGAGGCGCTTATCAATACCGCACTTGGTATTGGTGCAGCAGCCCTTGGTATCATATTCTATAACTTGTTTACTAACCTTATTGATTCATTAACTTATGGAATGGACGAAGCCGGATTCAGCATTGTTCAAACCTATTCAGCAACTCATAAGGAAAGATAGTCTATCGGTTATCCGGGTTAAACTATGAGTTATGAAAGTAACTCTGCTTAAAACCCATAACTTATAACTCATAACAAAAGAAAATGCCAAAAGTAAAACTCCCGAGAAATAGTCCTTCCATCGACATGACTCCCATGGTGGATTTGGCTTTCCTGTTGGTTACTTTCTTTATGCTCACCACCAAATTCAGGCCCGAAGAGCCTGTTAAAGTGGTAATGCCTTATTCCGTTTCCGACACTAAAATACCTGAGAACGTTACAACCATTTCGGTTGACAGCGCCGGAAGGGTATTCTGGGATATGGATGGAAAAGATGTTCGCCCTAAAGTATTGCAGGCTGTTTTTACAAAATATAAACTGGATAAAACCTTAACAACAGTGGACCTTAGCCGTTTTGCGGTAATGGGAACGTTTGGGGTATCAGTAAGCCAATTGAAAGCATATATTGAAGGAGACGATGTTTTGCGCAAACAAATGAGTAATGCTTCTCCGGGAATACCAATGGATACACTGAAAAACAATGAACTGGAAGATTGGATTAGTTCCGGTTTGGCGTATGCCCAGGCAGATTATGCTGATAAAAAGGCAAAGAATGAAAATATGAAACCTCCGAGATTTGCAATAAAAGCAGATGGACGGGCACACTATAAAGTGATAAAAGAAGTTATTGCTATATGCCAGAAGCTAGGAATTCAGCACTTTGATTTAATAACAAGTCTAAAATCCATGCCAAAAGGCTAATTGAGGGAATAAAATGGCAGATGTAAACACAGGCGGCGGCGGAGGTGGCGGAAGACACCAGAAAAAAAGAGCCAAAAAACTTTCTACCAGGATCGACATGACTCCTATGGTGGATCTTGGTTTCTTGTTGCTTACTTTCTTTATGTTAACTACCACATTCAGCCAACCAAAAATTATTGAATTAACTCCTCCTATTAAATCGGATGTTGTTACAAAAGTGCAGGACACATTGTCTCTCACAGTAATCTTAGGTAAAAGCGATACCGTATATTATTATAATGGTAAACTTGAAACTAACCCGGATAGTGCGCCCAATAATATGATGCGCACTGATTATTCTGATAATGGTTTGCGTAAGATTGTTCTTAACCGAAACCACCGCGTATTAAGCCTAATTAAGCCAATTGAAGAACAACGCGATGCACATAAATTACCTGATACTCTTTTTGCGAAGCTGAAAGAAAAAGCGGAAGAAGACAAGTATGCCATATTTGTAATTATTAAAACTGATACGAATACAAAATATATTAATGTGGTTCGGGCGCTTGACGAAATGAATATCTGCAACGTAGGTAAATACTCGCTGATAGATGTAACGGATGACGACTATAAAATGATTGCGGACTATAAAAAAAATCACCCTAAATAATTCATCATGTCTGAGCAAAAGTCATTAGGCGGTTGGATGGATGTTACGAGCTCAGTTCGTAATGATATTGTTTTTGAAGGAAGGAACAAATCGTATGGGGCTTATTTTGTGCGGAAGAAATACCCTACTATTATTCTTATTGCGGTGGCTGTTGCTACTGCCTCTGTAATTATTGGCGTAACCGTTCCGTTGGTATTGAAAATACTGAACAATAAAGCGAAAGATGAAGTGGTTAATGTAAAGGTTAAACTTGTGGCACCTCCACCGGTTAATCCTAATCCACCACCACCACCACCTCCTCCTCCACCGCCACCACCAAAGCCATTGGTAAACCAATTAAAGGTTACCCCTCCTGTTATTGCCCACATAAATGTTGATACTGTAATTGCAACCCAAAAGCAGATTACAACAACCAACGTAAGCACGCAAAACGTAAAAGGTAAGGATACCCTGATTATTCAGCCTATTGTTACCAATAACGTTATTGGCGATGATCCGGACAAAGTATTTACCATTGTGCAAGTACAGGCTAAATTCCCAGGCGATATTAATAAGTGGCTTGGCGATCACCTTGAGTATCCTGAGCAGGCAAAAGATGCAAACATTCAGGGAACCGTTTATCTGTCATTCGTTGTTGAAAAAGACGGTGGTGTGTCTCAGGTTAAAGTTTTACGTGGTGTAAATACTTTATTAGACAATGAAGCAATACGTAAAGTTAACAGTATGCCAAAATGGTCTCCGGGCCAGCAAAACGGACACTCCGTGCGCCAGTTATACACGCTTCCTGTTCACTTCGTTCTGCGATAATTTTTTTCCCTTCAGGGGATTCTGAATAATGAAGAGCTTTTACATTTTAACCGGTTCGGTATTTTCATTTGTATATGTTCTTGCAGGTGCTATGATTATAGCAGGCTATTTAGATTTTGGTATCAATCCAAAATACCGTATCGGAATTGGAAGTGGTATCTGTGTATATGGGATCTTCAGGATTTATATGTTTTATCAACGAATCCGTTCAAACAGAAGAAATGAAAACCAATAAATTCATCTTATTGCTCGCACTTGCCTCTGTTTTTGGCCTTCAGGGCTGCGGAGGACCAACAGGTAAAGGACATACCGACACTGCAACTACCGGTGCTATTACAATAGGTTCTGATGATTCGTATAAATCGATTATTGATGCCGAAGTACAGGTTTTTACGTCGCTTTATGCCAATACTGCTATCCATGTAAGGTATGAGCCGGAAGATTCTTTGTTTGCAGATTTAACGCACGATTCAGTTAAACTTATTGTTGCCGGAAGACAATTATCAAAGCAGGAAGTAGATTACTTTCATAGTAAGCAGCTATATCCCGAGGAGGTTAGAATTGCAACCGATGCCCTTGCCCTTATTGTAAATAATGACAACCCGGATACTTTAATAACAATCGACAAGATAAAGGCTATTCTTGGCGGAGACAGTATGTGGGGCGCTCCAGGTACTGGCAAAATGACCATCGTCTTCGACCACCAGAACTCAAGTAATTCCCGCTATTTGCGCGAAAAACTTATGAAGGGAGACAAATTTCCTGCCAATTGTTTTGCCATGAACAGCAGCCCACAGGTAATAGATTATGTTTCGAAAAATAAGCAAGCATTGGGAATAATTGGTGTTAACTGGGTTAGCAACGACCATGATTCCGCTACTGTAGGATTCTTAAATAAAGTTAAAATTGTATGGGTATCTGCCACCCCGGAAGGCCAGTATTTTCAACCCTACCAGTATTATTTAAAAACAGGGCAATATCCTTTAACCAGAGATGTTTATATGATAAAAACAGAACCTTATGTTGGTCTGGGTAGTGGCTTCCTTTCCTTTGTAACATCGGATAAAGGGCAACGTATCATTTATCATGAAGGTGTTTTACCTGTCAGTGTACCAACGCATATAATAAGTTTTTAATACTTCTTTTTTACTAATTATACATTTCCCATAAAAACGGGTACCTATACACATCTTTCCTCTATTTTTCTTTTTACCTTTGCCCACTTTCAAAACCCTCTAAAATGAAAAGTTCAGGAATTTCTATTTCACTTCTGTCAGCAGGAGCATTATTTATTTCAATTGCAGCGCATTCACAAACATTGCAGGATGCCATAAAGCTTACCAACAATGAAGAATTTGAACAGGCTGATAAGGCCTTCAAATCATTACAAATTGCACAGCCTGCCGTTGGGAATATTTATTTCTACAAAGGGGAAAATTTCTACAACTGGGGGAAAACCGATTCGGCCCAGAATACATACCAGAAAGGTATTAATGTAAACGCCGCAGAACCGCTTAATTATATTGGGCTGGGCAAAGTGCTAATGGGCAATGGCGATAGTAAGAATGCGATGGATAACTTCTCGAAAGCCAAAGTAATGGCTAAAGGTAACCCGGTGGTGCTTTCAAAAATTGCTGAAGCATATATTACAGTTGCTGGTAAGGACCAAGCTTCGGACTTATTGAAACAGGCTGTGGACTTGTTAAAACAAGCCATCAGTTCCGATGCAAAAAATGCAACATATCATATTGACTTGGGAGATGCATACCTTGCTCAAAACCCAACCGATGGTTCTAAATCAATTGATGAGTACAACCAGGCCCAAATGATTGATGCAAAAAATGTGAATACCATGTTGCGCCTTGGCAGATTGTGGAAGAATGCAAGGGATTATAAATCTTCATACGATTACTTTTTGAAGGCCACCAAACTCGATTCCACCTTTGCACCGGCTTACCGTGAACAAGCTGAAATGCTTAAAGATGCAGGCCGTTTTGACGAGGCTATTGCAGCTTACAAAAAATACCTCCAGTTGAATAATTCATTAACTGCAAGATCTCGCTATGGGTCATTCCTATACCTTGCTAAGAAATATGATGATGCTATTACGGAATTACAAAATGTACTCAGTCAAGACTCCAGCAATATTATATTATACAGGGTTCTCGGCTATTCCCAATATGAGAAAAAAGATTACCTGAATGGCTTAAAAAACATGAAGAAATTTTTTGACAAAGCGCCGGGTGCAAAAATCAAAATTCTTGGAAGCGATTATTCTTATTTAGGAAAGTTACTTTCCAAAAACAACCAGGATTCCCTTGCCGTTATTACCCTTAACCAGGCAGTAACCATTTTCAATAACGAAACTTCAACAGATGTCCAGGACATCTATCAATTGATTGGCCAGATATATTACCAGGACCAGAATTATCCGAATGCTGTTATCTATTTCAAAAAGAGGATACATGCTAAAGGAACATCTGCTGATGCAAACGACTATTACTTTTTAGGATTAGCACAATACAATTCAAAAATGTACCAGGGAGCAGATTCTTCTTTTACCAAAATTACAATCAGCAACCCTGATTTATTGCTAGGCTACCAATGGAAGGCCCGTTCAAATGGCCTTATTGATAGCACTCAGGCGCTTTCAAAACCTATATGGGAACAATATATTCAAAAGGTAGGGGCGGATACAATTAAGAATAAAGCAGGGCTGATTGAAGCTTATTCAACACTCGCTTACTTCTACTACTTGAAAAAGGACAAAGAAAACACTGCCTCAAATTATAAAAAGGTGTTGGCGCTTGACCCTGCTAATGAAAATGCTAAAGCCTACTTTGAAAGCCTGAAGCCAAAACCGGTTCCTAAAACACCAGGCAAGAAATAATCATCAAGGTCGTTTTGGTTTTTCGCAATGTGAAAACAGTTGCGTATTTAATTATTTATTAATAAACAATATTTATTAATTGGTAGATAATTATTTTTGAAAATAAAATAACAACCGCTCGTTTTTCACCATTTCACCTCCCACTTTTTCACTTTTTCCAGCTCTTCATAATGTGTCATATCGGCATGGATAGGCACAACTGAGACATAGTTGTTTTCCAGAGCCCAAAGATCGGTATCGGTACTTCGCTTTTCAAAATTTTCAAATTTTCCACTTAGCCATAATAATTCTGCCCCGTTTTCTTCTTTGTGTTCTTCGTAAAATTCTTTCCAGTTTCCTTTGCCTTGCCTGCAAAATTTAAGGCCTTTAATTTCACTAAATGGAATATCAGGAACATTCACATTCAGGCACAAATTATTGTCCGGTTTGTTATGGAGAAAGGTTTCCAATAATATTTTCGCCACTTTTTTTGAAGCTTCAATACTTACTTCGCGGTTATTATTGCAATGCGATATTCCAATGGAAGGTATCCCCTCCAACGCGCCTTCCAAAGCGGCAGACATAGTGCCGGAATAAATTACGTTGAGCGACATATTCGCTCCATGGTTTATTCCTGAAAGGCAAATATCAGGCTTCTCTTTCAGCAAGTGATATTTTCCCAGTTTCACACAATCGGCAGGGGTACCAGTGCAGCCAAAAGCTGCCATAGCACCCGGAAAATCCTGTGGAATAACCATTATTCCTGAATGGACCGTTATGGCATGCCCCATTCCGGATTGAGGTTTATCTGGAGCAATTACACATACATCACCAAAGTTTTTTGCCACATCTACAAGTGCTTTTATCCCCGGAGCCGTAATTCCATCATCATTTGTTACAAGTATCAAAGGTTTTTTGCGTTTCATTCGTCTTCTTAAATGGAAATATTAAATGGATATTGACCCAACTAAATTGGTATTATGTTCGTCTGATATAAGTGTGCCAAAGCTATTGAAATATTAACATCTATTAACGTAACTATTTCGTAACTGAGTCGTTAAACAATCATATATCAGATTTCGCCATGAGACAATTAAAAATATCACAAAAAGTAACCAACCGCGATACCCCGGGTTTAGATAAGTACCTCCACGATATAAGCCGTGTAGATATGATAACTCCGGATGAGGAGGTAGAGTTGGCAAAAAAAATTCAGGCAGGCGATGACAGTGCCCTGGAAAAGCTAACGAAAGCAAACCTGAGGTTTGTAGTTTCGGTGGCAAAACAATACCAAAACAGGGGGCTCAGTTTGCAAGACCTTATTAATGAGGGTAACTTAGGATTGCTGAAGGCAGCAAAACGCTTTGACCATTCCAAAGGATTTAAATTTATATCGTATGCCGTGTGGTGGATTCGCCAAACAATTCACCAGGCTTTGGCAGAAAACTCCAGATTGGTTCGTTTGCCTGTAAACAAAATTAACACCATTCATAAAATTACCCAGGCAACTTCCCGCCTTGAGCAGGAATTTGGCAGGGAACCAACGGAAGATGAAATATCTGAAATAACCAAAATTGCGGGAACAGACATCCGATTATCGATGCAGAATTATGCAAGAACTGTATCAATGGATGCGCCCTTAGGCGGTGATGATGATGACGGAAACATGTATGATGTTACCCGGGATGACGATGCCGTTAGCCCCGAGAACGAATTGCTGAAAGAATCGCTTAAAGTAGAGATTACCAGAACATTATCCACCATACCTCAACGCGAAGCAGATGTGCTGAAATATTATTTCGGACTGAGCAACCTGCAATCTCCTCTCTTGATAGAGGAAATTGCGCGCAGGCTCGAAATTTCACCGGAAAGGGTTAGACAAATAAAAGATAAGGCTATCAGAAGGTTACGCCACAATTCAAGGAGTAAAATCCTGAAAACCTACTTAGGCTGATATTTCTCAGTCAGTTATAGTGTTTTGTTTGCTAGTTTTGTAGATAAGCAGTTACTTCACCTTGATTAGTATACAAGACATAATACTTGTTGCAATAGCCTACCTGATAGGATCTATTCCTACTTCGGTATGGATTGGCAGACGGTTTTACGCTACAGATGTTCGCGAACACGGTAGTGGCAATTCCGGAGCAACTAATTCATTGCGGGTTTTAGGCAAAAAAGCCGGAGTTATTGTTTTACTGATTGATATACTTAAAGGCTGGCTTGCTGTGGTAGGCTTGGCTTACTTAAGCACTTACGCATCCGGCAGCTCAGAAAAAATACACCTTGAAGTTGCGCTGGCATGTGCTGCTATAGTAGGACATATTTTGCCTATATATGTTGGGTTTAAAGGAGGTAAAGGAGTTGCAACCGGGCTCGGAATAATTTTTGCCTTCTCTCCCATTGTGGGCTTATTATGTATTGTAGTATTTGCACTTGTGTTTTTTGCTTTTCACTATGTCTCGGTTGCCTCCATGATTGGAGCAATGAGTTTTCCAATATGGATGGCCCTCGTTTCTAAAATGCATTATGGGTGGGTTGTCGCATTCTCTATTTTTCTGCCTTTGATTGTAATATTCATGCACCGAAAGAATATACTCCGTTTAATGAAGAAAGAGGAATCAAAAATTCAATTATTTAAAAAAACGGATTCATAAATAGTTGATGAAAGAGAAATACTTTTTGCATGATCTTTTGACGGAAAAATACTCAGGACTTCAAGTCCGTGTAATTTCTGTTTTCATGTTTTTACTATTACTTCAACCATTGGCAACTATCCGGGCACAGGATAATTCAGCACAGAACACTGCAGCCCACGAAACTGAAAAAAGATTAAGAAATGCCGCCAATAAATATTTTGAAAATGATAATTTTATTGAAGCCTACCCACTCTATTCACAATTATTAAGTCTTTACCCACGCGACCCGAACTATAATTATCGTTTCGGTGCCTGCCTGCTTTTTACCAAAGCAGACAAAAACAAGGCCGTAGAATACCTTAGTTTTTCCATTAAGCAAACATCGGTTGATGATCTTGCTTATTTTTATCTGGGTAGAGCACTTCACATGAACTACAGGTTTAATGAAGCCATTCGCACCTATAAACGATTTGAGCAGATAGCCACCTCTGCTGAATTAAAAAAATACCCGGTAAGGCATTACATAGAAATGTGTTCGAACGGAAAACAATTATTATCAAGCCTGCATGGATTGGATGTGCTCAGAAAAAAGGAATTGAACCTTTCCGATTATTTTGAAGCATACGACATGCATTCTAACGGCGGTACGCTGCTATCTGAACCGGATGGATTTAAAACACGGACCGATAAGGATAAAAATGTGAACAATGTTATTTACCTGACTCCCGACAGGAAGCAAGCCTATTTTTCAAGCTACGGAAACAACAAAAAAAACGGGAAAGATATTTATCGCGTAAACCGGAACGCAGATGGCAGTTGGGGAACACCGGAAAACCTCGGAACTGTTATTAATACCCTTTTTGATGAAGATTATCCGGTTTATGATGTTCAGAGGCATACACTTTACTTTTGTTCTAAGGGACATAACAGTATGGGTGGTTATGACATCTTCAAATCGGTTTATGATGAGAACACTAAAGCATGGAGTGAACCTGCCAACCTTGATTTTCCTATCAATACCCCGGATGATGATATTTTATTTGTTCCTGATACTTCAGGGCAGATAGCATTTTTTTCATCCACGCGTTCAAGCCCGCAGGGTACAATAGATGTATATAAAATAGCGATGCACCTGCATCCGCCCGAGTCCGTGGTAATTGCAGGAAACGCCTATATGGACGATGGAAAAACACCGGCGCTTTGCAAAATAACTGTTAAAGACATTAAAACAAATAATGTAGTAGGTGTGTTCATGTCTTCTTCAGATGATGGAAAATATTCTTTAAACCTTCCGAACGGAGGAAGCTATAGTTTTACTATTGAAGCATCAAACCGGAAAACCCAGTCTCAATCGGTTGTTCTTCCACTTTCAGAAACAATGGAAACCATGCAGCAGGATATTAAATACGATCCTTCAGGCGGCCTGCAAATCAAAAGTTATCAGACAGAAATGCCTAAAGATTCGGATTACCAGCAAGCATTTAATCAAATACGCGAACAGGCAAACCTGGATGTTAATGTAGATACCAATTCAATTAAAACGCTTATTGCTCAAAGCGCCGCGAATGAAAAAAATAATCCGGCACCGGTAGCTAATAATCCGCAAAATGGAACCCAAAATCTATCCTCAGCAGGAAATAATGGCAACGCTACAAATAGCGGAAATACAAATCAAGGAACAGCAAACGTAACACAGTTGATTCAGGAAAAACAAGCACTGGATGATAAAGCTTCGAAGGCTATAGATTATGCAAGCGATAAGATGGATGAGGCGCAGCAATTGCAAGCACATGCCGATATTATTTTAAATAACCCGGGAAGCACCGGAGCAGGTAATCCGGATAGTGCAGTTGTTGCTAAAAATTTGACATACCAGTCTAAAACAGCCGAGGATAAGGGAATACAAGGCTACCAACTCGCCGCAGAATATAAAAGCGAGGTTGCAGCAAAACAAATAGAAATTGATAGGATTAATAATCAGAATTCTTCTGCCGGAGCAAACAATACAACAACAGGGCAAGCTCAATCAAACAATCAGAATTCCGGAAATAATAACAGTGAGGCATCTACATCACGTATCAGTCCGGGTGATTTAATAAGGCGCCAGGCACAACAGGTGAAGGAAGATTCATTCCAGGTAGCGCGTACCAATGATGACCTAACGCAGGCAGTAACCGTATTAAAACAAAAATCGGAAGATTTTGTTTCGGAAGCCGGGCAAACAGAGAATACCCAACAAAAGACTGCATTACTGCAACAAGCTGATGATTTGAAAAAAAGCAAGGAATCTAAGGAAGAAGACATAAAAGATAATAATGTAGCCCTTCAGCAAATGCACAAGGAAACCGCCTGGCTTAATGCTAAAGCACAAAAAGCCGATAGTATTTATCTTGCTACAACCAATAACACAGGTAGTAATTCCGGCAATGTAACCCCTGCTGCAAAGCCTGAATTGCAAAAGGAAATTGAAGATTATGTTGCGGCCCATAAAACGAATTATGATTCTGTTTCATCGGATAATACCATAACTGATGTATACAGAAACGAGGGAAATGGTAATAATGAAAATAATACTTCTTCTGCTAAAAATAGCACAGCAAATTCCGGAGCACATTCGAAACATTCGCGTTACAGAAAGAACCCAAATCATATAGCAACTCCTGCTACTGTAGCTGCCAACCCTGCTAATGCGGGAGGGGCAGATAATATTATCGGAGCAAATAATAATTCCGGAGCAAATCAAAATACGGTGGCGGCAACGACTACCAATGGCGGAAATAATTCATCACCGGGAAATAATAATCCTTCGGGAAACAATCAAGTTCCTGCAAGCACTAGCGGAAATCAAAATCCTCAAGTTGCAAATAGTAACAATACTTCTCAATCGGCTGGAAATAATATATCGGGCAATAGT